>SCVW01000037.1 GCA_007244375.1 Smithella sp.
TCCAAGGATAGCCCATCCTGCGCAGGGCACGAAAACACTTCCAAAATCCCCAACGGGCATGCCGCTCAACTATTTTATTCAATGCCAGGATAATATCGGCATCACGTCTAAGGTCATCCTGTGGAACTTCGTAATAAGCTGCCCGGGATAAGCCGATGCATCGACAACTTCGCTGAATGGACAAATGATGCGTGCCAATCAGAAAATTAACCGCTTCCCGTTTCTCGGACAGCTTTATAATTTTTTTTCAATCAAATCCTTCAGGGCACGGTTTTCTAAAGCCAAATCAGCATACAAGCGCTTAAGGCGTCCCAACTCACCCTCCATCTCTTTCATTTTCTTGAGATCGGGAACCGTCATCCCACCATACTTGGATTTCCAATTGTAATAAGTTGCATCACTGATGCCGTGCTTCCGGCAAACATCCTTAACCAGTATACCGCTTTCCGCTTCCTTCAGAATTGCAAAAATCTGTGTCTCGGTAAATCGTGACCCTTTCATATGAACCTCCTGACTTTTATTTTGCCAGAAAGCTCTATTTTTAACATGTACTATTTTAAGGGAAGCTTACATATTTCCTCCAAATTCTGCCTTTGAAGGCACTAAGGGATACAAACATATGGACACTTTTTTACCGATTTATCTTTAGCTGACTCCATGGAAAGCAATCGCTATGTTTCTCGAATGGAAAAATCAATGCCCTTATTTTTACATCAATGCCAGAATGTTCAATTTTTCAAACCAGGTTTCATGTGTTCAAGATGACGTGAATGCGTGACCATTTAATCAATTATAAATTGTCGGCTGGTTAGCTTTTCTTATTTTTGATATTTCCGATGTATTCGATGAAAAAGGCCAGAAATATTCCTAATAAAAGACTTGATATGCCTGCAAGTGCTATGTTCCTTAATATTTTTGGGCTAACAGGCCTACTGGAAACATAGGGCTGTGCTGCTATTTCTATACCTCCATTGTTTAATCTTGAAAGATACTGCTCGATTGAGAGCAAATCGACCTTTATTTCAACTATCTTTTTATTAACTTCTACTGGATTGAAACCCACCGTGGTGAGTTTTCCCGCACTAAACAATTTATTATATGCCGCTAATAAATCAGGTGATGATTTTATAAGATCCGACAGTTCTGCCGATTGCCTAAGAAGTATTGCTTTGTCCCGACTAACCGCAGATTTTATAATATCAATATTATTTAAATAGACGACAACTTCTGATAAAGCTCCGGGAATATCGTCAATTTTTTTTGCATCAATTGTCACAACAAATTTATTTTTTGAATCCTCTTTTGAATTCTTAATGGCACTGAACTTGATATTCTTTACATTAGGATATGATTTAGGCACAATGCTTTGCCGTTTTTCATAATCAATTTTTCCGATCAAATCTGTTATTTCTTTAGCGGTTATTACTTCAGATTTGAGGATAACGAGGAGACAGGCCACCCCTCTGTAAATATTGGGCATACGAAAGCTGCCGATCGCTGTTGATACTACAATAACGATAAATAGCCCAATGATAAGTATTTTTCTTTTGGCAATTATTTTCCAATAATCGTAAAGATTAATTTCATCTTTATATTCATTATTTTGCTGTTCCATTAATCACTTTCCCCCAAATAATATAAGATTAAATATTTTATTTACAGTTTACTTTTCTATAATTATTTCAACCGGTACCATAATTGACCGGTGATTTCTTTCAAGGCAAGAGAAGTTTTATAAAGTTCTTCTGATTGCGGCATGTATCTAATAACGATGTTTTTCCTGGGAGATGAATATAAATAATGAGCAGGTAACGGTTTTACATTAGTAAAATATTTTTTGAATTCCTTCTCGCTCCTTTTCATATGGAAAGCCGAGGTAACAAGGCCAATAGTGATATTCTTATCGGCAAACATTTTATTTACTTCGATGGCATTCTGCGCTGTATTTTTTGAGTTTGATTCAATTCTGATCTTCTCCCTGGGAATTCCTAATTTTTCTGCCAGTTTTGCCATTACTTCCGCTTGTGACAACCTGTCAGATCCCGCCCCACAACAGACAAAATATTTCGCACCGGTTTTATTATAAATCACGACAGCGTGAAGTACACGAAGAGATTCTATTCCTGAATTAAAAGTAGTTTTCAAGGCGTTAATTTCTTTTGTTCCACAACCTAAAACAACGATTGCATCAATATTTCTACTTACGCCAGTTTGATCATTAACATAATCTTTTTCTAAATAATAACATAAATAATTGGCCACCGGAGCAATACTTGCTCCGTAAATTAATACGACAGAAAGCAATAAAACCAAAGCACTGTTTTTCTTTTTACAATTAATAAAAAAAAGGACACAAGATATCAAAATCAAAACAAACACAATAAAAAGAGGATCGAGAAATCCCTTGAAAACAGCATATACTTCTTCCATCAATCCATTCGCCTCCTCGGTTCAATGTATTTAATATCTTCGAAAAAATCTTCTATTCGTCATCCTGGACTCATAGCTGGTGTAATACTCCTATATCCTCTGCTGGCGGAGGTGTCACGCAGTGACGGAGGTGGATAAAAAGCTTCCGGCTTGCAACTTAGCTGCATCTTTCTTCTGTAATAATATATCCACCCCCTACTCCCGCCAGCGGGGAACATTGGATGATCAGAGAAAATACAATTACATAGCTCAGTTCTTTCAGCTATTTTACTGAAAATCGATAACTTATCGAAGAAACATGTAATTATTACAAAAATCATTTTATACTGTCAATTTATTAGTGTGCTTTTTATTTTGTCGGTAATTGACTTTTTTGAAAATGCCAACAGATTAATTTGGAATACATGATCAATTTATCTTTCAACTTTTCATTCATTCCTAAAGTCAAAATGACACCAATAAGGGTTGAAATTTCGTTAACCAGTAATCGAAAAAAAATTGTGCTTTTGGCTAAATGATAATAAAAAGGGTTGTGCCATTTTCTTAGAAATTGATAACGTGAACGGTAGAATTCGACCCGTGAATTTATATTATGTCCGATACTTTGTCCCTGTAAATGATAGATAAAAGCATCCGGTACCTGATAAACTTTCCAGCCCTTTAGACGCATTGTATAAGCCAAATCTGTTTCCTCAAAAAAGAAAAAATAATGTTCATCAAAGAAACCTGTTTCATCCAATGCTTTTTTCCTGATCATCATGCAGGCGCCAATTGCTGAATCGACTTCAATAGGTAACGCGTGTTTGTATCTTTTACTGGGAAACCAACCGGGAAACAGCAATTCCAAAAGTGAAGTATTGGCGGTTAACGTAAGTAGACTGGGAAATGAAGCAACTGAATTTTGTTTGCTGCCGTCAGCATTCAACAACTGACCGCAAACAATCCCCGCCTTTTCATTTGTATCGCAAAAATTCCATAATTTATTTACTGCATCAGGAGTCAATACGGTGTCGGAATTTAATAATAGAGCATATTTGCCTTTCATCATCAAGAAAGCCTGATTATTTGCCGCTCCAAATCCATTGTTTTCTTGATTGATTATTCTGATGACGGAAGCAAATTCCCTTTCCAACATTTCTACGGAGCCATCGGATGAAGCATTATCAACGACGATGACCTCAAAAATCAGATCGTGAATAGTTTGATATATTGAGATAAGACAATTTCTCAACAGGTCTTTTGTATTCCAGTTGACAATAATTACCGATAAATCAATCTTTCCATACAGATTATTATAGCATTCATTCATCGGTCATTTACCACGCCGCGGTTTGTTTTGCTTAGCTCGCTCAATTTCGCGTACTTGAAAAATTTATTAACAGAATCAGTAACAGCCAGCGTAAGGCCGGGCATGCCGTCCAGAATACCCAGACGAAAAAAATAATCCTGAATAAAAGTAAAGAAAGCACGCAGAAAAGCTCCGCCAGTGGTGGAACTTTTTCCTTCTTTAAAAGCGGTTTCGGCACCAAGTGTTGAATACCTGTCAATTTTCCGGATGATTTTACTCAACCGGCTTTCGGTATAATGTTCAATAACTACATCCAAAGATCCAATATCTCCCCGCACCACAACGGATTCGTGAACGACAGCTTCGCTCATTTTTCCCTCGTCTTTACGAAATAAACGAACAATTCGGTCCGGCCACCAACCGGCATGTTTAATCCAGCGGCCTTGAAAATAATTTTTCCGGGGGAAACTGAATCCTGCCTGCCTAACATCAGGATCAGTGACAATCTTTTTAATAATATCTGCTGTGGCGGGAGGAATACGTTCGTCGGCATCAAGAACTAAAATCCAGGGCAAGCGGCATTTTTCAATAGCCAATTGTTTTTGTAGACCGAACCCCCGCCATTCTTCAGAATAAATTTCACAATCAAAACCGGCGGCAATTTCCAAAGTCTTATCTGTGCTTCCCGAATCGACAACAACAATCTGTTGTGCAAAAGATATACTCTGCAGGCAAGGCAGGATATTCCCTTCTTCATTTTTCGTTATTATAGCTACGGAAAGCGGAATTTTTCCCAAATATATCTCTCCAAGAAGAACTTATTTGTTGTTATTGCTTATAATCTTTTTTTGGCTATTTGTGAATTCTAATTATATCGGTATCTACAACCATCTGCCATTTTTTTTGACTTTGTTTGATTATTTGTTTTAATTCTTCCAGTGTCGGATAGTTCTTATTTGTTGTAAATTCACGGGCATCATCAATCAAGATTACATGATCTGAACAAGGATGTTCTAGAATTGTTTTGATTTCTTCAAGAATCGGCGTTTCCGAATCAGCTTGCGCAGTAACTCCTCCTGAGTAATGAGCATCAAGCCAAAACAGACAAGGCTCATTGATTGCTGACATTATTTCCCGTAATATCTTTCCACTATTACCCTGATAAATCGTAATGTGACCATGTGAAGAGTACTTTTCTTTTGCCCGTTTTGCCAATGCTGCATCAAATTCAATAGAAATTATTCTGAAAAATTTATTCATAACTGCATCTATCATTTCACCCATATATGTTCCGGTTTCTATGAAAGTGTGCAGATCGTACTTTTCCGCATAATATTTATTAATCATTTGTTTGACGGCATGCGGCGCCGGAATAGGACGACCTTTCAGCTTCCATAAAAAAATTTTTTTACGTGCGCTGATTGCTTCTTTAACCTTCTTATGGGTTTTATAAATAATATTTTGCTTATAGCTCATATTTTCGATACTTTTATTGTTATTTTATTTTTTATTAATAATTACCGTG
The DNA here is from genome assembly GCA_007244375.1 of Smithella sp. Classification (GTDB taxonomy): domain Bacteria; phylum Desulfobacterota; class Syntrophia; order Syntrophales; family Smithellaceae; genus Smithella. The sequence continues at coordinate 5,244 of SCVW01000037.1, forward strand.
TGTTTGATAACATATTGACTTTCTTTTTACTATATAAAAATTCCCCCTTGGAAACCTTTAAATTTTCAGAATACAAAGTCAGGATATTCATTGGTCAGATCTTCTGTTCAGAAGAACTGATAAGTGCATTAATTATAAAATTTATTTATAATCATCGCATCCCAAGTAATAAATTACAATTTATTTGACTATTTAAATGATGAATCATATAAAACAAACACCATTTAATTTTATTTATCATTTGCACAGGCTAACGGGTTGAAACATATGATTACTCATAAGAACTACAAAATCATTACTAGCCATCTTATAATTCTTGTAGTTTCGGCTTTTGCAATCCGCGTTTATTCCTTTACTCATACCATGATGATGAATTTAGATGGCCCCATATATATCCATCAGGCCAGAGCCCTGTATTATGGTCTATGGGAGAGCGTCAATACCTGTTCCGGAGTGGATTGGTTGACATTATATTCCATTCTCATTGCCGCAATTTATCCTATCGCCGGCGACTGGACACGTGGAGCAATGTCTGTCAACCTTATTTTCGGAACGCTGATGATTATTCCTCTCTACCTTTTTCTGCGTCGCTTTCTGGATGAAAAAACAAGCTTTCTCACGACTTTTATTTTTGCAATGCTGCCCGTTTTTGTTGATCAAAGCGTCAATGTTATCCGTGATCCTTCTGCCTGGTTTTTTGCTGTATTAGGATTATACCTCCTGGCCTATGATGATGATAGAGAAACACCGCGCTTTCTTATTTTTAGCAGTCTTTCTTTTATAATTGCCACGGCGACACGGATTGAAAATATAGCTTTTATAATTGGTGGTTGTGCTTACATTTTTATGGTCTTCAAAAACCGCAGAGTAAAAGCCTTATTTCTCTTTCTTTCGCCGATTATTTTGGCAATGTCATCTTTCATAGTGATTCAACTCATCCGCCACCCGGACAGTTTTTACTGGTATCGATTTTATCAAATTCCTTTTTACATAGTTAATTTATTTGACAAATATCACGACATGGAAATTAATCTCACGCCAATTGTTCTTAATCCTCCGCCCGGCATCCCCATTGAATTCATGAGATATTCAAGAACACTGATCTGGTTTACAGCTTTGGGTGTTGTCCTGCAAAGTGCCATGGAAGCGTTCTTTTATCCTTTCTTCCTTCTCCTTATTGGGGGCCTGGCAGGAATTAGGGACAGAATGCGAAAAGACAAACGACTTTTATCATTGATATTAACTGTAACCATCAGTTTAATTGTCTTATATATTTACTGCCTGAATACATGGTCGATGGAAAACCGGAGATTGATCATGGTCATCATTCCTTCCGCAGTATTTTTAGGATTCGGTGCAGAAAAGCTGATTAACTGGTCCCATAAAAAATTTGGCTTATCCGATTCCGTAGGAATTATTATACTTTGCTTGTTCATCCTCGTACTGACGTTACCCAAGGATTTAAAAGTCCGGGAAGAAGACAAACTGGTTTATAAAGAAATTGGCGAGACAATCGCACAACTGGACGGCAGCTCCGGAATCATCGAAATGATCACTTTGGGGAATGCTTTTCGTTGGAACGATTACTACGCAAATTTGCACGTTAAGGGAGCTCCGTGTCCCGGGAAATACAAAGCTTGGCGAAATATTATTGGAAATAGTTATACCGATTTTATCCGCAATATGCGGATGCGCAATATCCACTACATCGTATGGGAAGAAAAAACATGGCCTAAGGATAAGTTCACTTTTTTACAATCTATACGACCAAATGATTTAAGAAAGTTGGAAGAATGGAATCATCAGGATACAGGGAGGATAATACTTTACCAGGTTATATATCAGAAGAAAAATTAATATAGACACATTATACTCATGAAGCCGGATAGCATAAAGTAGAATAAAAGAAAATTTTAAAAAAGGCAGGCAAAAGAAAAAATGATCAAAATTCTAATTGGAATTCCCGTTCTGAATAACATAGAAATCACCAGAGCATGTTTGCAGCATCTATATCGTAACACTGAAACTGACAAACAGGACTTAAATGTTTCTGTTTTGATTGTTGATAACGGCTCAGAAATTGATGTCGAACGTATATTGAAGAGTGAATTTAAAGAAACATCCTTCCCTGTTTATTTTTTAAGAAATCCTCAAAACGAAGGCGTTGCTGTTGCGTGGAATCAGATATTAAAGTTCTCTCCCCAGCAAAAAAAGGAAAAACCTTTCTACTACAATTATTATGTCATATCCAATAATGATGCTCTTTTTGGCGTTGACTGGTTACAGCCGCTTGTAGAAGCTATGGAAAATGACAAAATCATCGGATGGATTTCGGCTATGGAAAATGGTTCGCCCGTGCTGGATGAATTAATTGAAGCTCACTCATTATCAAAAAAATATCGTGTTGATCCTAAGAAACCATATACAACCCAAGTCATTAACAAAGGACTGGATTTGATCTATACGAAATGGGGCGGGCATGAAGCCTTCTGTCGGTTTATCAAGAGCAAACCGCTGCCTCTTTTCGTTCCATTTAAAAAAGAAGGACGATCTGCTGTTTGTTTTATGGTCAGACCGGCAATGATAGAACAAATCGGTTTTTTCGATGAAGACTATGCTCCTATCGGTATTTCAGAAGATCTGGAATATTTTTTGAGAATAGAACGCATATTGATGCCGTCCTGGTTGACCACCGACAGATATCCGGAAGATGCTAAATGGAAAAACGGATTTTGCAGTAAGAGTATAGTTCATCACAACTGGTGCAGTACTCATCAGGGACCAAAATTCGACGGCCGGAAATGGGATAAGATGAGAGAAAAGAACTGGCAAGCCAAATTCGGCAAGTCAAAAAAATTTTTCACAGCACTATTGCCGTAAATCGACATGGATCGTTCTGTTCTGTTCACCTCACAAAGGAATTTGATGATGAAAAGAATCGCATTTGCCATGGAAAAATTCAGCCGGTATGCCGGAGGTGCTGAATCATATGCAGTTTCTCTGGCAATCACACTCATAAAAAACGGATGGGAAGTACATCTATTCGGCGAAGAATGGGACGGTGAACCGAAAGAAGCTCATTTTCACGAAATATACATACCTAAATTTCTTCCGTCATGGATTAAACTGCTGTTATTTGCGTGGAAACACAAAAAGATGACAAAGAAACAAATTTACGACGTTGTCGTTGGTTTCGGCAACACTATTTACATGAACGTGTATCAGAGTCACGGCGGAGTTCATCAACTGTCGACCGCCAGAAAGGTTTATGCGGAAAAGAATCCCTTGTTCCGCGTTATAAAACGATTTCTTATTTTGTTATCAATAAAACAATGGACGAGAGCATGGATAGAAGCAGCGCCATTTCGTCTTCATCCCAGACCGAGAATCATTGCTATTGCGGATATGATCAAAGAAGACATGCAATCGTTTTTTCATGCGAAGGCAGATGAAATAGAAATCATTTATAACGGTGTCGATACTAAACGCTACAACCGTTCATTACTTCAACAGTTCAGAGGTCCATTAAGGACAAGGTGGGGGATTACTGAAAATGATGTCGTTTTTCTTTTCGTTTCCTATGACTTGAAAAAGAAAGGATTTGAGCCTCTTATCGAAGCTGCTGCTGAACTGAAAAGAACGAAAAATGATAACTTCAAAATTATCGTGGTTGGCGGATCATCCTACCGTACTGCAACGAAACTTGTAGAGCAACTTCGCCTTGAGAATAATATTATTTTCGCGGGAAGAGTAAAATCCATTGATGAGTATTATGCTAACAGCGACGCCTTTGTGCTTCCCACATACTATGACGCCTGTTCGCTGGTCGCTATTGAAGCTATGGCCAGCGGACTTCCCTCCATTACGACCATGTTCAACGGCGCTGCCGGCATTATAACCGACGGAAAAGACGGATATGTAATTTCCCATCCGCCAGTTTCTGCTAATCTTGCAGATAAGATGCGTTTATTGATGGACAAAGAAAAACGTCAAAGAATGTCTGAGGAAGCAGTTCTAACCGGACAAGAATATTCCTTGGAAAAAAATCATAAAGCAATGATGAGAGTATTTAATGAAGTGGCGTCTTTTGTAAATATTTCTTAGGATATTGACTCTTCCGGTCTGCTTTTTTGTTAAAAATTTATTGATATATAAAATTGTGATTATTATACATCTATTTGTGAAAAATATCTTATCAAACCGAAAGGGTAAATATGTCTTGGATTGACCCTACGAAAAAAGCTATCAAGGTTATTCTATTCAATATGGCTTTTATTATCTTTCTTCTGGCATTCTATGAGCTGTTTATTTTCTTTCTGGTTCACCATCCGAGTATTCTGAAAAAATGTCCCATGATAATCAGAAACAGCATCGGACATTTATATAATTCAGGAATTCGCCACAACATTCAGTTTTCTCCAAATTGTGCACAGTTTGATAAAAATCTCGGATATATTCTAAAACCAGGTCACTGCATACATTCCGGTATAGAATTCAGTAATTCCTATTTCATAAATAGTGTTGGAGTGCGAGATGATGAATTATCCCTTGATCATCCCCAAATCATAGTATCTGGAGATTCATTTGCAATGGGCTGGGGTGTAAATCAAGAAGAAACTTTTGCACAACTCCTCGAACAAAAGACCGGCATGAGAGTTTTGAACGCTTCAGTTTCTTCTTATGGAACGGCACGGGAAATGATTATGCTGAAGAGGATTCCAACTGACAAGCTTAAATATCTGATCATTCAATATTGTGGTAACGACTACGGGGAAAATAAATCTTTTTTTCTAGACCATAATGTGCTGCATACTATGTCAAAAGAAAAATACCATTACTATGTTGCAGAAGATCAACGGAAAAAATATGTCTTCGGAAAATACGTGTTGATGGAGATAGAAAACAGGATAAAAGAAACCTTTAATTCTAACGGCGATGATAACAAGCCTATTGATAAAGATGAAATCGATTTGTTTATTAATGCTATCATGCACAGTAATCTTGATCTTAAAAATGTTCAGATCATTGCCTTCGTAATGAACGGACGTATTGCCGGCGACAATAAGGAATTCCCTGAGGCATTAAAAAAAAAGATTCGCCGTGGCGACTATCCCTTCTATATTCGTAAAATGATTGTCATGGATTTGTCGAATATTCTCAATGATGACAATTTTTATGTTCTTGATGACCACATGAATAAGACAGGTCATGCTGTGGTTGCCGACGTTCTTTACAAAATAATTTTGGAAATGAATACTTTTTAATATTTTTCAACTGATCTTCAACGCTGAATAAAAACAAAGGGAATTTCTTCATGTGCACTCGTGTTCAAGTAACCGTATATGTTACGATAATCCATCTGATATCCATTTAACCATCTTTCCAATAAAAAATCCTGATGGATGCTTCCGTGTATATTTTTGTTTACTTTCTGTACTTTATTGCAGGGAACATTAACAATTTTTGATTTCTTATAACCTACACCCGTTCGAATCACGAAAAAACGGCGGAATTTCTGTAATTGGTCCTCATACGTATTGGGAGCAGAAAAGTTTATCAATTTTGTTATGGCTGTAATTTCCTGCGTTGAAAAAAAATGGCCGTCAACAGATAACGGATAAGACCAATCATACAAACCCCGATCCCATTTCCAAGATATTTTGTTATCATTAATGTCAGGGCTGGGCATTAATTCCGGCAACGGCTGTTCTTTTTGAACCGTGTAACATTTCTTCAAATTTAATCCCATTCGCAACGAAGGGACTGTTTTATCCGTATCCAGCGATGCAAAATCCTGAATGTCGAATTTTTCAATAACAAGAATATCGTCCACAAGAAAAAAAACTTTTCGGGAATGTAAAGATTCCAGCAATATTACAAGGTCATTTTTAAATGAAGCATCGGAAGATTGTCTGGCAAATGAAATTTTACCTGAAAATATTTCGATAATTTCATCGTATGCTTTCTGATGCAGTGGCGTGGATACACAATATAGAACGTGCAATGGTGCAGAGGAAGTTACATTTTCCAAGTATGAACTCAAAAGCGCGTGAAGCTGCAAAGCTCTATCCTTGGAAAATACTATGCCTTCTACAGGATGTAAATATGATACTTCCTTTTTTGTAATTTGTGATTCATAAAGTATGGCAAAAGCTTCCCTCTCCCAATCCTGTTCACATTCACATAAAACGAGATCAAATTGTTTCAGTATAAAATTAAGTCCCGAATGAATAAATTTATTCATTATTTTATTCCCTTTTGAAATCAAAAATATTTTTTGTTTTTGATTTCAATTTATGTCTGAATTGCCCTAAAAACCGGGGGCCTGCAAGATAGAAGTCTCTCTTGCGTCGGCAAGTAACAGCCAGATGTTCGTTTCCCGGATATGAAAGAGGACTGGTCACATTGTCAACACCATTTAATACTGATTCAAAAACATTGACTGCCGCTCTATAACTATCACGGCGATCCAATTTTTTATAAAATGTCGAGGGAGTTTGGCGATAGACGATATAAGAATCCGGCAAACTCCATATTTTACCTAATGCACCCACGCGTAGGCATAGTTCATAGTCTTCACCAATTGGCGGGTCAAGTTTTTCGTTATAAAGACCCGCTTGTTCAACAGCTTTTCTATTAAATATTAAAGATGAGTGGATAAGATAGTTTTGACTGAGCAATTTGTAATAAGTTATCTTTCCTAGTCTTTCCTTTTTAAAATATAATGGCGAATTATTCCAATCTCCCTTTCCATTCCAAAAATAAGCATTGCACCCTAATATCACACATTCAGGATGATTTTTTAAAAACTCTAACTGGCACTGCAATTTATCAGGCAGCCACAGATCATCATCATCAAGAATAGCTATAAACTGAGAATTACCCTGCCTGATAGCACGATTTCGAGGAGCGGCGGGAAAACCGGCATGGACTCCCGGCAGATAAACAAAACGACTGTCATGCAAGAAAGGTTTTACGACGTCATAAGTTTCTTTTGATTCCCCGTCTTCGGCAATCCAGCACTTCCAGTACGGATAACTCTGGTTTGCCACACTTTTTAAAGTTTCCTGCAAAAGTTCGTATCGTTTATATGTTGCTACAATAATATCAACATTCATCTGTTTTCAAATTCTCATTTCACAACAGACCTTATTCTCAAGATTTGATTAATATAATTTCCGGAAAGTCTATCAATTCTATTTTAACAAAAAGAAACACCTTTTTGCCACAATTCATGATTTCTTTTTCGACAGGTATTATAAATATATTATTTTAAGATTTTATTCAAGTTTAAGTAAGCGGCTTGATAGTTTTGACTAATAATTGATGACCGTATGGAGTTAAAAAAACGGTTTCATCAATAAGCTTTCTGAATGGCCGTAATATTGTTGAACCAAGTGGAAGTTCTCTTTCCGGATGGTAAAGTCTTCGTTTAAGGTGAAAATCCCTGGTACGGATTTGAATATTCTGAAAGCCGGCCTGTGTTAGCAGGCGATTGATTGTTTTCGGATCGAAAAGAATAATATGATCGGTACCATTTAGATACATCCATTGCGGACCGTTGATTATCATGGAAAGAGATGCAAAGTTAGTGGTGGATAATTCCAAAAGACCGCCCGGACGCAGTGACCTGAAAATTCTTTCTACAACGCGTCGGGGAGAGGTTAAATGTTCGATGACATCCGAAAGTCGTATTACATCAAAATAATTTTCCGGCGAATCAAATTCTTCGGCTGGAACGGCCATTATATGAGTAGAACCCAATCTCTCCAGATAAGTCAAGGCTTTGGTATTAACTTCTACCGCCCAAGTTTCCCAATCGGCTTCGGCAGCCGCACTTAAATACCAACCACGACCGGGGCCAATGTCCATGAATCTGTTCAATTGTCTCCACGGTGCGATTTCTGCTACTGTTTGTCTCAAACGCTTCATTTGAGCAGAGGTCAATCTCTCTTCGCCCATTGTACCCGTACCGTAACTTTTCTGCAATTCTAAGTGACGTTTTAACCTAGGGCTGACATAAACAAGCCCACAGTTCGTACAGCGGCAGTGAGGGAATCCTTCTTTAACGAACAGTATCTGACGGTTCTTTTCACCGCAGAGATCGCAATCAACTTCGATTGTTTCTTCCTCCACCTCCATAGGTAAAAATACTTTAATGCGTCCGTTGTTATGTGTAAAATTATTCTCAATAAAATTTTTTAGATGCATTTTTTAATCTTATGGAAGTAAGACTTATATGTCAAGGTAATTTGGACTGCAAAATATTTTTTGGATAAAAATAACTACAGCAAGAAATTAAAAAGATTTTTCTCTGATCAAAAAGTCTAAATAACTTTTTAAACTTCTTAATAAGCCAGCGCCGCCTTAAGAGTGTTTTTCAAAAGCATTGCCCTTGTCATTGGACCGACTCCTCCGGGAACCGGCGTAATATATGAGGCTTTCTCCGCCACTGCAACATAATCAACATCGCCTACAAGTTTTCCGTTGTCTAAACGGTTAGTGCCTACATCAATAACAACAACTCCATCTTTAACCATATCGCTTTTAATCATGTGTGCACGGCCTGCAGCAGCCACCAGAATATCGGCTCTGCGTGTTACAGCAGCCAAATCTTTTGTCTTTGTGTGACAAATCGTGACGGTGGCGTTACGGGACAGCAACATAAACGACATGGGTTTCCCCACAATATTACTGCGCCCGACAACAACTGCTTCTTTTCCAGATAGCTCAATCCCGCTGCGATCGAACAATTCCATTATTCCATATGGTGTACAGGAAGGATGACATGGTCTACCGGCAACCAACCTGCCGACATTATAAGGATGAAATCCGTCCACGTCTTTACGGGGATCAATAGCTTCGATGATATTATCCGGACGGATATGCTTGGGCACGGGAAGCTGTACTAAGATTCCATGGATAAGTTTATCATTATTTAATTCTCGAATAATACTCATCAGCTTTTCTTCGCTTGTTTCGATTGGAAGCTTATACGCCCGGGATAAAAAGCCTACTTCAGCACAATCTTGCGTCTTTTTACCCACATATATTTTGGATGCAGGATCATCACCCACCAGAATAACCGCCAAGCCTGGAACAATCTCCTTTTGCCTCTTGAGCTCAAGGACACTTTGGTGCACTTCTTTACGAATATCCTGCGCTATTTTATTGCCGTCAATAACAATCGCCATTTACCTTTTCTCCACAGATATTATATGCTTTAAAACAGAATCTTTACAAATGCGGCGAAATTATAGGTTAAAAAAACAACATGGGCAAGTAAAAATAACCTCTTTCTTCCTAATAAGAAAAAAGGTTGAATCTCATAATTAGTTATGCAAGAGTTTCCCCGGATTTATTAGCTTATTTTAAATATGAATCACAAAGATTTAGAGATGGACAGACAAGGAGATTATATTATTAATAAAGGCAGTTATCGTTTATGTCCTTTGTGTAATGCTGATAATGCGAGTCTAAAACCTTCTGCTTATTCCAAAGATCAGTGGATAATAAAGAAATGTAAACGGTGTAAATTAGTTTACATGGAGAATCCTCCAGCCTATGAAGACCTGGAAGAAATTTATGCCTGGGAAAAGACATCCAGTAAGGTCGCCGAGGAAAAGGTGAAAAAAGAGTCCGCTCTGCGGCGCGGCGTGCGGGTTCTTGAACACTACAAAGACCGGTTAATACGGCGGGATAAACTGATAGATATAGTTAATAAATATTTCCCGCCAGGACCGGTCATAGACGTGGGATGTGGAGGAGGACAGGTAATGTCGCGCCTTGATAAAAAATATACACCATTCGGAATTGAAGTATCCAGGCAGCTCTCCGATAACGCTAGAAAAATAGCCGAATCCAGAGGTGGCCGTGTTTTTTGCGGAAACGCTCTTCTGGGACTGGACACTTTCGAGAAAGATTTTTTTGCTGCGGCGATTATGTCCGCCTATTTCGAGCATGAAGCCGCACCTCGCGAGGTTTTGAAAAAAATCCTGCACGTATTAAAACCGAGAGCTCCTCTTGTTATTAAAGTTCCCAATTATGGCTGTCTTAACCGTACGGTTACGCAAAAAAAATGGTGCGGTTTTCGTTATCCGGACCACGTCAATTACTGGACACCAAAAACTCTTAAACAAATAATAACCTATACGGGTTTTGAAATTGTCCGGTTTAATATCTGGGATCGTTTCCCTACAAGCGATAACATGTGGCTTATAGCTCGTAACCCGCACTGATGAATCGGAAACAAAACCTGCTTCAATTGAATTCTGTATATATTAGAAACCATTGGAATATATTATATACAGGCATAAAATTATATTTTAATAGGCCACTGAATATGTTAGTAGAACAGAATAATTAATCTAAGGAAAACAAGTAAATCTAAATGAACATTTTAGGCATATCTGCATTCTATCATGATAGCGCTGCCTGTCTGGTGCGTAATGGCGAAATTATCGCTGCGGCTCAGGAAGAGCGCTTTACCAGGAAAAAACATGATTTTTCTTTTCCCGACAATGCAATAAAGTTTTGTCTGGAAGCGGGGGAAATAAATGGTGAATCACTGGATTACGTTGCTTTTTATGATAAACCGTTCATCAAGTTCGAACGTATACTGGAAACTTATCTGGCTTTTGCTCCATCGGGAATCCGGTCTTTTGTTATGGCCATTCCACTCTGGATAAAGCAGAAATTATGGATGAAAGAATTCATCAAGAAACAGTTAAACTATGAAGGTAAAATAATTTTTCCGGAACACCATGAATCTCATGCAGCTTCAGCCTTTTTTGCATCACCTTTTCCTGAAGCGGCCTTTCTGACAATAGACGGTGTCGGCGAATGGACAACCACCAGTTACGGCATCGGGGAAAATAATCAAATCCAAATTCTTTCCGAAATTTATTTCCCGCATTCTCTGGGACTTCTTTATTCGGCCTTTACTTATTACACCGGCTTTAAAGTCAATTCCGGTGAATATAAGGTGATGGGACTGGCTCCTTATGGAGTGCCGAAATACAAAGATTTGATACTTTCCGAACTGATGGATTTAAAAGAGGACGGCTCGTTCAAATTAAACATGAAATACTTTGACTATTGCGCCGGTCTTACTATGACCAATAAAAAATTTGAAAAGCTTTTCGGTGGCTCCCCTCGTAAACCGGAATCTAATGTGACTCAAAGAGACATGGATATGGCCCGTTCTGTTCAGGATGTTACAGAAGAGGTGATGCTGCGGATGGCCCGTCACATTTACAAAGAAACGAAGCAGAAAAACCTTTGCCTGGCGGGAGGCGTGGCTCTTAACTGTGTGGGAAACGGAAAAATTCTCAGGGAGGGGCCTTTTGATAATATATGGATACAACCTGCTGCCGGCGATGCCGGAGGTGCTCTCGGCGCTGCCCTTTTTGTCTGGTATCAATATCTTGATAACCAGCGAATTGCCGAAAGCAAAAAAGATTTCATGAAAGCGTCTTTGCTTGGTCCTGAATACAACAATAAGCAGATTCATTGTTATCTGGATACCAATAACATTTCTTATACCGAATTATCCCCAGAGGAAATGCCTGCCAGGATTGCCGATCTTATTGCTGAACAAAAGACTATCGGATGGTTTCAGGGAAGAATGGAATTCGGTCCCCGTGCCCTAGGTGCCCGTTCCATTATCGGTGATGCCCGGTCTCCTAAAATGCAGGAAATCATGAACCTCAAAATAAAATTTCGGGAAAGTTTCCGTCCTTTCGCTCCCAGCGTACTCAGAGAGAAAGCTCCCGATTTCTTCGACATTGACAGTGAAAGTCCCTACATGTTAATAGTCGCACCGGTTAAAGAAAATATACGTAGAGCAATGACTGAAGAAGAACAGGAATATTTCGGACTGGACAAGCTGCATGTTATTCGTTCCAGTGTTCCGGCGGTAACACACGTCGATTACTCAGCCAGAGTGCAAACTGTCACAAGAGAAGACAATCCTGTATATTATGAAATGATTGATAAATTTGCAGAAAGACATAAATGTCCGGTAATCATTAATACCTCCTTCAATGTTCGTGGAGAACCGATTGTCTGTACGCCCCAGGATGCTTATTTGTGTTTTATGAGAACAAATATGGACTATCTTATTATGGGCAATTATCTGTTAAACAAAGAAAATCAAAAACCGCTGAGTAATGATATTAACTGGATGAAAAAGTTTGAAAACGATTAACAAAATGGCAATTATCAAAGAAATTAAAAACATTAAAGGCGACAAAGCCGACTGGAAGAAATTCGGAATTACGATGGGTATAATTCTGACCTTTATCGGACTTTTTTTGCTCTGGAAAAGAAACAATAATTACGACTATATTTTATATCTGGCCGTAGCTTTTTTTATCGCTGGTTTATTTCTGCCCAACATTTTAAGACCTGTTTACAAAACATGGATGACTCTCTCCGTGATTATGGGTTTTATTATGACCAAAGTAATAATGGTTATTATCTTCTATATGATTGTAACTCCGATTGGATTAATTGCTTTCTTGACCGGGAAAAAATTTCTGGATATGAAGATTGATAAAAGCGCAAAAAGCTACTGGATTGTAAAAGAAAAAACACAAAAGGTGAAAGCTGATTACGAAAGACAATTTTAATAGAATAAACTCAAAGGAGTTTCTACTGGTATGAGTAAATTATCGATATTGTCAGAATTGTGGGACTTTTTAAAAGTCAGAAAAAAATGGTGGATTTTCCCCATTATCTTTTTTTTACTGATAATCGGCATAATGCTATTTTTGGCAGAAGGATCGGCTGTTGCTCCGTTTATCTATACTTTATTTTAATTTTCAAACAGAAAAAATGTGACTATGCCAAATCCGGAAAAATTGTCGACCCGAAAAAAGATAACAAATTATTTAATCAATATACTTTTATTAATCGTTTCGCTTTGCGTTACAGTTGTTATAGTTGAGATAACTCTGCCACTGTTGAAAATCCGCAATATTGAAGAGGCTGTTTACCAAGTAAGAAGGCCTACAGTTCAAGGCATTTATGGTGCTTATCATCCTCAGCTCGGGTATACTCTGCAAAAAAACCTGTATAACGTGCGTTTATTTTATCCGAAACAGCTTGACTACACATTAGATACAAATTCTTACGGATTTCGCGGCCAGGATTGGGATTTGTCTTCAAATCGAAAGAATATAGTTATTTTGGGAGATTCATTTGCCTTCGGTTGGGGAGTTCAATGGGAACAAACTGTCGGAGAAATTATAGAAAAGGAATTACAAAAAAAAGATCCTGCTTATCAGGTAATAAATCTGGCCATGCCGGGATGGGATATGGATACTATTATAAGATCTTTTGAATTATATAAAGATATAATAAAGCCTGTTGCAGTAATTTATGTTTTCTGCCCCAATGATTTATTATGCGGAATTAAAAAAATATCTGCTACTGAATATGATATAAAATATCATCCAAAGCCTGATGATGAAAAAAGTTTCCAGGCAATGGTCGCACGCCAGCAACCAGGTTATTGGTCGTGGGACAAATTTTTCCGCCGCTCTTATGTCAAAGCCTATCATGCCCGCGTTCTCAGACGTTTATTCGATAAAAGAATCGGAGCCTCGTTAAGCACAGACAAAGCACCTGCCGGCTTTGATTTTTCTCCACCAATTGATACTCCTTCAGTAAGTACACTTGATGAAGAACATAAACAATTTGCGTTATATTGTCTTAATCGTCTTCGCCATGATGCCGGTGATGCCCATCTTTACGTAATAGACACTTCAGACAAATCGATTTTACACCTTAAAGATAAGCCGGATAACCGGAGATGGGTTTTACGTGAGTTTAGCGAACGTAACAAAAATAATGTCTCATTCATCGATTTTGAAAGTTTTGTCCGCAAGACACCGGACGGACGGAAGTTTTACCTTGATTACGACGATCACTGGTCTGCCGCAGGACACGCTGTCGCCGCCAGTATGCTTTTAAAAAAAATAACCTCTTAACGGGTTTAAAATATTTCAACACGGGAAAGGAGTTTAAAATGAAAGATGTAGTAATTGTAAGCGGAGCCCGAACGGCGGTAGGCGAATTCGGCGGTTCTTTAAAAGATGTAAAAACCGTCGATATTGGAGCACTTGTAATGAAAGAAGCCCTCAAACGTGCAGGATTGAGGCCATCCATTAATGATTTTTCCAAAAGCTGTCGTCCTGACGCCTTCGGTAATTTTGAGATGACCGGCATAAATAAAAAATATTATGACTATGACGAATCACTGAAACCTGTTTACGTTGACGAAGTAATCATGGGCAATGTTCTGCAAGGAGGACAGGGACAGAATGTTGCCCGTCAGGCCTGCATTTACGCAGGATTTCCTGAAGAAACCAATGCCTATACCGTAAATAAAGTCTGTGCTTCGGGAATGAAAGCCATTGCGTTGGCTGCCCAGGCCATTGCGACCGGAGATGCCGAAATTGTGGTGGCCGGAGGAATGGAAGTGATGAGCAACGCTCCCTTTGCCGTGCCGCAGGCACGTTGGGGATACCGCATGAGTATGCCCTTCTCCCAGATTACCGATTTGATGGTCTATGACGGGCTTTATGAAATTTTTAACGGCTATCACATGGGCATGACCGCGGAAAATATAGCGGCATTGTATAAAATTTCACGTGAGCAGCAGGATGAATTTGCTTTTCAAAGTCACCAAAGAGCCAGAGCGGCCAATGCTTCCGGTGCAGTGGCCGATGAAATTGTACCGGTTGTTATCCCGCAGAAAAAAGGCGATCCCAAAATATTTAAAGTCGACGAACGCCCCATGGATACTTCACTGGAGAAAATGAGCAAACTACCCACGGTCTTCAAAAAAGATGGCACAGTCACAGCGGGAAATGCCTCCGGTATTAACGATGCCGCTGCAGCGGTTGTGGTCATGAGTGCCGAAAAAGCCAAAGAACTGAAGTTGCAACCTCTTGCCAAGATCAGCGGCTACGCCAGCGGCGGCGTGGATCCGGCATACATGGGACTGGGTCCTATTCCGGCAACACGCAAACTACTAAAAAAACTGAATTTGACAATAAGAGACATGGATCTTATCGAACTCAATGAGGCTTTTGCCGTTCAGTCACTGGCCTGCATGAAAGAATTGGGCGTCGATATCGAAAAATGCAATCTCAACGGCGGTGCTGTGTCTATCGGACATCCCATCGGGTGCTCCGGCGCCCGCATTACCTATACTCTGGCTATGCAGATGAAAAAGAAAGGTTTGAAGCGCGGTCTGGCTTCGCTGTGTATCGGCGGCGGACAGGGCATGTCCATGATATTGGAAAGGGTTTAAGATAACTTTATTCAGACGGGAAAGGGGTGATAAATTCACCCCTTATTTTATTCGGTTTTTCCGGAGTTGATACAGGCGCCCTAAATTCACCAGTCTCGACAAAAACTTTTTCGTGCCTTCGCAAAAAGATTGGCAGAAAGTCAAATACTTGCCTGGCCGTTTGTATGTTTATATCCATAATATTCCAGATACCATTTGACAAACTTCGCAACACCTTCCTGCAACGAAGTTGATGGTGCAAATCCTACCGCATCTTTTAAATGACCCACATCCGCAAAGGTAGCCGGCATTTCACTCAATTGCTGTGGCAGCATATTTATTTTAGCTTTTTTGCCCAAAGCTTTTTCAATGATTTTTATGTATTTCAGAAGTTCCACCGGTTGATGATTCCCGATATTATAAATCCTATATGGTGCACTGCTGTATGAAGGATTAGGTTGCTTGGAGTTATGCTTATAATCAGAAGTAGCCGGTTGATCCACTATCCTGATCACACATTCAACAACATCGTCGATATAAGTAAAATCTCTTCGCATCCTTCCCTTGTTAAACAGGTCTATTGGTGCCTCTTCCAGAATAGCCTTCGTGAATAAATGAGGAGACATATCCGGACGTCCCCATGGACCGTAAACAGTAAAAAAACGTAATCCTGTTGTTGAAAGACCATAAAGATGACTATACGCATGAGCCATTAATTCGTTGGCTTTTTTGGTAGCGCCGTAAATACTTGCCGGATGATCGGTATTCTGCTTCTCCGAAAAAGGTAAAGCGGAATTAATACCGTAAATACTGGAACTGCTCGCATAGACCAAATGATTGACATTGTGGTGACGGCATCCCTCGAGCACATCGAGAAAACCGGCCATGTTATTTCGGATATAAGAATACGGATTTTTGATGGAATACCGCACACCGGGTTGTGCCGCCAGATGAATAACTCGCCGAATATCGAATTGGTCAAACAGACTTTCAATTTTCTTACGATTTACAATATCCAGTTTTACAAAAGTAAATTTCTTAAAGGCTTTGATCAGTTTTAATCTTGCCCGTTTTAAATTAACATCGTAATACACATTAAGATTATCTACCCCCAACACTTCATGCCCATCTTTTAGCAAACGCAAACAGGCATGCATACCGATAAAACCGGCACATCCCGTTACTAAAATCTTCATAAAAAAATCCTTTTAATAGATATTGAATATGTAAACATCCGGAAGTATCAAATGAATTAGTATAATTTACATAATAAATATGCGTGGGAATCTTGTATCATATTTTAAATTCATATACAGCCACTTTTTATTTTACTGTAGGGACTGTTCCCCGAACAGTCCGAAAAACGGCGCATTGGGGAAATGCGCCCTACATCTTAATTCCGCCTCTGACGCTGGCGGTTATTTTTCCCTAACATCTCTTTTCTTGACCGAGTATCTTTTTTTATCTATAAAGATACCTATGAAAAATTTTAGCCGTAATGGAGCAAATCATTGTCACTACATCTCAACAAATTAAAATCTTTTCACGGGAGGAAAGGCCCGTTATTATTAATTATCATGGACGGTATAGGCATAGGCAAAGCAGATGAAGCAAATGCTGTCTACATGGCCAATACACCAAATCTGGATAAATTATTCAAATCCGATTTGTGCACGGAACTAAAAGCCCACGGTATGGCAGTCGGGCTGCCCTCAGATGAAGATATGGGCAACAGTGAGGTAGGGCACAATACCATCGGAGCCGGCAGGGTTTTTGACCAGGGCGCCCGTCTTGTCAATAAGGCACTCAAAACGGGAAGTATCTTTCAATCCGCAGTCTGGGCTAATATAGCAAAGCGTTCCCAAAATGGTGGAACGATCCATTTCATCGGACTGCTTTCCGACGGTAATGTTCATTCGCATATCAAACAGTTATTCATCATGATCGATAAGTGTGCCGAACTGAACTTTAAAATGGTCAGAGTCCATGCCCTGCTTGACGGAAGAGATGTTGGAGAGAGGACAGCGCTTGATTATGTTATTCCCACAGAGGAAAAACTGAAAAAGATCTCGGAAGGAAAAGGTCTTGATTATGCCATCGCTTCGGGAGGCGGGCGCATGAAGGTAACGATGGACAGGTACAACTCCGACTGGAATATAGTTAAGAGGGGATGGGAAGCCCATGTCCGGGGAACAGGCAGGACGTTTTCATCCGCATCTGAGGCTGTCAAAACTTTTTACGCGGAAGATCCCAAAGCAACGGATCAATACCTTCCCGCATTCGTCATCACCAACAGTTCGGGAAAGCCCATCGGCCCGATCCGTAAAGGGGATGCCGTAATTTTTTTTAACTTCCGGGGTGACCGTGCTATCGAGATATCCAGAGCCTTCTCCGATAAGGATTTCACCGGATTCGACCGGGGACCGTTGCCTGATATATTTTATGCAGGCATGATGGAGTACGACGGCGATGCTCATATACCACCGAATTTTCTGGTACAGCCTCCGGCTATTGATCGTGTTATCAGTGAGTATCTCTGCGCTGAAGGGATAAAAACCTTTGCGGTATCCGAAACCCAAAAGTACGGCCATGTTACTTATTTCTGGAACGGCAACCGCTCCGGCTATATCGATGAATCACTGGAAAAATATGTGGAAATACCTTCCGACAGAATTGAGTTTGACAAGGCACCGCAGATGAAAGCCAGAGAGATAACGGATAAAGTTATAGAACTGCTGAAAAGCGGAGATTACAAATTCGGCAGGACTAATTTCCCGAACGGCGATATGGTCGGGCACACCGGTACAATGGAAGCAGCCATTATTGCAGTTCAGACTGTGGATCGTTGTGTTGGAGAACTGCTGACTGTCATTAAAGAGATAGGAGGCATCGCCGTTGTTACTGCGGATCATGGTAACGCGGATGAAATGTTCACGGTAGATAAAAAGGGCACAAAATCAGCAAAAACCGCGCATACCCTGAATCCTGTCCCCTTTATAATTTACGATCCCCTGTATCAGGGGGAATATCGGATGGCAGATATTAAAGAAAAAGGTCTGTCTAATATTGCGGCGACTCTATTAAATCTTCTGGGATATGAAAAACCGGAAGATTACGACCCATCGCTAATAGAAATAACTTAGAAACGTACCACGTTCAATATTCTATGTTCTACGTTACATTTTTAATGTTGAACTTTGAACGTAGGACATTGAACTTTATTTATCTACTGAAGAATTGACAATTATCCATCTTCACGTATATATTGCCTCAAAAAGAAACTTTTAAAAAACTATTGGAGGTAAAATAAATGGCTGAACAGGTTAACCATAAACAGCCGGCCACAGGGGAAAAGAATCCGCCACTAACGCTGGCAGAGAAAATATCCATTGTGGTTATAATTGGTTATTTGATCTCGCTGATCTGGCTGGCGGGAAGTTCACACTGGTACGGAATCTGGTAACCGGAAAACATGTTCAATGTTCTACGTTCTACGTTATAAGAATTTTCAACAGTGAACTTTGAACTTTTAACCTAGTGCAGTGTATCAGTAATAACTTTACAATATGTCATTTCGAAGCGAAGCGAGAAATCTTAATAATTGTAAAAAATACAAGATATCTCCCGTTGGTCGATATGACAAGGTTTCACCGATACATGGCACTAGAACATCGAATGGCTACTTTCTCTCAACCCTTTAAGACGCACTGGAATCTGAATGAACACATTGTATCGTCTTGAGAATCATTTGTTCCAAACTGACATTGCCGAACGTCATCATTTTTACAAAACGCACTTCGTTATGCGACATTTTTTTAATTACTTCTTTCTCTGATAATCCACCGTTTAGCAGACGTGCTACTTCATCACAAAAATTTTCCAGATATTCAAGCTTCATCTGAAGAGCTGAACGACCATCATGTTCTCTGGGATTATGAGCACAGAAAAGAGAATCGAAGTCGAGTTTTAATACCTCACGGAGCGAATTCAAAGTATCAGATAAATTTTCATCAGCACGAAAATATTTTATTTTTGAGCCAAGATATAAATCGCCGCTAAATAACCAGCCCCTGTTCTTCTCTAAAAAAATTGTATGATCTTTGCTGTGACCCGGGGCATGAATGGGTATCAAGGTAAATTCTCCCGTATTAATAACAGATGGAAAAGGTGAGATATTAGCTCTTTCTGCCTCGCCCCACATCAGATGTTGATACATCAGGATATTGAAACCGTCGCGCATTTTTTCGATTGTTTTTGGATGGCCATATGCCGGAACCTGCTTTTCTTTCATGATGACCGCAACGTTTCCGCTATGATCTTCATGATGATGAGTTAGAAGCACCGCGTCGATTTTTTTATTTCGCACAATCTCCAGGGCTTCTTTCCTCATGTGAGATAATCCTGTATCGACGAGTATATTCCCAATGGAATAAAATATAGTGGTCATGAAAGGCTTACCTACGTATCCATAACCAACCTCATATCCCGTAACGTCACCAAATTGATGTATCTTGCATAATTTCATTTTACTGTCCTCCGCTGGCGGAGGTGTCCCAAGGCAATCGGGTCAATTCAACTAGACCCATTCTGTTTACTCCAGCGGGGAACTCCTGCGCATACCTGGGTATGTGGGGCCAAGGTGACGACTATAATTATAAATTGTCAAATGTCTTTACTATTCTTGGACTGTTAATAATTCCTATTTTCCGATAAAATTCGGCTTTCTTTTTTCCAGAAACGCTTTCATACCTTCTTTTTGATCTTCAGTGCTGAAACATTGAGCGATGCAGCTTATTTCCAGTTTGTTGGCATTATCCAGCGACATATCAAATCCGTAATTCATCGCGGTCTTGGCCATCTTCAGTGCAAACGGAGGCAGTTTGGCCAGCTTCAATGCAAATTTTCGAGCTTCTTCCATGAGATTTTCCGCAGGACAAATTTTATTGACTAATCCTATCTCATAGGCACGCCGGGCATTAATCTGACCGCCGCCTAAAATCAATTCTTTGGCAATGCCCATACCGACCAATCGGGGCAGGCGCTGAGTACCTCCCCAGCCGGGTATAATTCCAATCAGTATTTCCGGTTGACCGAAAACCGCCTTTTCCGACGCGAACCGGATATCGCAGGACAGCGCTATTTCCGTACCTCCCCCGAGAGCAAAACCATTTACTGCGGCTATAGATGGCTTGGGCATAGTCTCTATGAGACGTAAAGTATGATGACCCAATTCCATCATTCTCTGAATTTCTATTGTAGTGCTGTTTTGCATCTGGGAAATATCGGCTCCGGCCACAAAAGCCTTGTCTCCAGAGCCGGTTAAAATCAACACTTTGATTTTTTCATTTTTCTCGCAGACTGTCACCGCATCCAGAATTTCCGTCATTACCTCAAAATTCATGGCATTCAAAACTTTAGGTCTATTAAACGTTATAGTAGCAATTTCTTCTTCAACAGTAAAAAGAATGTCTTTGTATTCCATAGGCTCTTTCTTTCTTCCTTTTTTCAAAAAAAATGCGGAGGCATTAATCATCACGTCTCCGCATTATCAACCGATTAACTTTTCCTTTTTTTCAATTCTTCAGCTCTCAATTCCTTGCGCAGTACTTTACCCACCGTACTCTTGGGCAACTCTTTGCGGAACTCAACTTCCGCCGGCAGCTTGTAGGCAGCCAGATGAGCCTTGCCATATTCAATCATTTCCTCGGCTGTCGCTGTTTCACCTTCTTTAAGGACAATAAATAGTTTTACGTTCTCGCCTCGCTTCGGATCAGGAATACCGATAGAGCAGGCTTCCTGAACTTTGGAATTACCGTAATAGGCTTCATCAATATCACGCGGATAAACGTTATAGCCGCCGGAAATAATCATATCTTTCTTACGGTCAACGATGTAAAAATATCCTTCTTCATCCATTGTAGCGATATCTCCGGTATACATCCAGCCGTCCTTCAGAACGTTGGCTGTTTCCTCCGGCATGCCTTTATAACCTCTCATAACCTGCGGACCCTTGACAATCAATTCCCCCGGTTTTCCGACGGGCATATCCGTCACACCATCCTCAAGATCTACAATACGAGCTATTGTATCGGAACAGGGAAGCCCAACACTGCCGACTTTCTGTTTGCCTTTAAACGGATTCATATGGGTTACCGGACATGTTTCCGTCATACCGAAACCCTCGGAAATATAGGCTCCTGTGAGTTTCTGAAATTCCTGAATTACTTCGACAGGAAGAGGAGCACTTCCGGAAAAAGCACCCTGGATACAGCTCATATCAGTTTTTTTCAAATCAGGATGGTTCAACATGCCGATATACATTGTTGGAACCAGTGGTGTGAAAGTAGGCTTATACTCCCGAATCGCCTGCAAAAGAGGCTCCGGCTGTGGTCTCGGAACAAGTATCTGATTCCAACCGAGAGCAACAGTAAGGTTCATTGAACAGGAAAGTCCGAAAACATGAAAATAAGGCAACGCACCCAGCATGGTTTTCTTTCCTCTTGTAAAAGATGGAAACCAAGCATTGATTTGCTGAACCTGCTTGCTAAGGTTGCCGTGGGTTAGAATAACGCCTTTGGATACACCGGTTGTTCCACCGGTATACTGATACATGGCAATATCGTCAAAGGTGAGATCTACTTTCGGCGGATTCGGCTGATATTTTTTAATGCAATCCATCCAGCGATAGACATCCGGAGCAGGTTTTACATCGGCAAAGGGGAATTTTTTCAGTTTCTTGCCCAGGAATCTCTTTATCGGATTTAAAAAGTCGCCAATACCCATGTAAACGATCTGCTTTATTTTCGTCTTGGACCGCAGGTCAATCATCCGATTACCGAGTGCATCAATGGTAATAAGAACTTTAGATCCGGAATCCTTGAACTGATGTTCCAGTTCGGGATCAGAGTAGAGGGGATTATTCATAACAGCGATGGCACCGATCTTCAGGATGGCATAGTAAGCAACAACACAGGGAATACAATTAGGCAAGAGAATCGCCACGGCATCACCCTTCTTGACGCCGAAATCTGTCAGACAGGTAGCAAAGCGATCCACCTGGTCCTTGAACTGGCGGTAGGTAAGTTTGTACCCAACAAAGACCATGGCTGTGTCATCAGGAAAATCTTTTGCCGATTTTTCAAGATAGTCCGGCATGCAGAGTTCCTCATACTTTATACTTTCCGGAACGCTTTTTTCGTAGGATTTTAACCAGGGTTTGCTTTCATAAGTTATATTGGTCGCCATAGATTGCCATCCTCCTTTTTTGTTAATTATCTATTTTTTGATTATATCCTGCCATACTTTAATTTCAAACACAAATTTATCTTTTTACAAAAAATGCCCGGCTTGAAATCAATCAACCCGGGCATTTAATAAAAAATCACTTTGAATAGTTACTTAACTTGCGCAAACATCAACAGGAGCTTTTGTTTCTTCCAATCCCATCGCCTTAACAACGATTTCAGCAATATCCAAAGCAACCATTGTTTCCGTCTTTTGTCTGTCTTTGATTCCGTCTGAGATCATGGTCAAACAGAACGGACAGCCGACAGCCACCGTCGCGGCATTTACCGCTATTGCCTGATCGGTACGCGCATTGTTGATCCGGTCACCATGTTCTTCCATCCACATTCTGGCTCCACCGGCGCCGCAGCAGAAGCTCTTGGAGAAATTACGTTCCATTTCCACAACATTCACTCCGGAAATAGCATTCAGAATACTGCGTGGTTGATCGTAAACTTGATTGTAACGTCCGAGGAAACAGGAATCATGATAAGTGAATGTTCCATCCAATTTCTGAGTGAATTTAATCTTGCCCTTGGCAATCAAGTCGGCGATAATTTCAGTGTGATGATAAACTTCATAATTGCCGCCGAAGTTGGGATAATCCTTCTTTATACAGTTATAACCGTGCGGGCAGATGGCAATAATCTTTTTCACACCATAGCCGTTCATTATTTCGATATTGGCCTGAGCCTGAGTCTGGAAAAGATAATCGTTGCCGCCGCGCATTGCCGAATCACCGCAGCAGCTTTCTTCATTTCCCAGAATTCCGAAGCTGACACCTGCGGCCTGCAGAATCTTGGCAAAGGCAACGGATATCTTTTTGCCACGGTCATCAAAAGAACCGGAGCAACCGACATAGAAGAGATATTCAACATTGGGATCTTCTGCCAGAGTTTTCACACCAAGTTCTTTCGCCCAATCAGCACGCATATGAGCTCCAATACCCCATGGGTTGGAGTTGTTTTCCATATTACGATAAGTCAACTGAAGTTCCGGAGCAAAATCCGCTTCGGTCAGAACTTTATAGCGGCGCATATCGATAATCTTCTGTATATGTTCAATAGAAGCTGAACAGTTTTCCATACAGTACATACAGTTGGTACAATCCCACACCGAATTCAGATCAACGACATCGCCAATCAAAGCTTTTTCAGGTGCAGCTTCAACAGCTTCAGCAACCGGAACAGCCTCGGCGCCTTCTGCGCCTTCAGTAGCAGGAGCAGTAGCAACCTTCGCTTTAATCGCAGCCGGAGCTATTTCCAGCCAGTGCGTCTTGATGTCCTGAACCAGCTTCTTGGGCGATAAATGCTTGCCGGTCAGATACGCGGGACAGCCGTCCTGGCAACGTCCGCATTTGGTGCAGGCATCGGAATCAAAAATCTGTTTCCAGGTAAATTCTTCCAGTTTGGATACGCCGAAGGATTCCTGATTTTCAATATCACGAATCGGCTCCACATATCCCGTCGGTTTCAGCGATGCAAAGAAGTGATTGGCCGGTGTTGTAATAATATGCACGAGCCTTGAATAAGGAATATAAGCGATAAAACCGAGCACAATAAAAGTATGCGTCCACCAACTGATCGAATGCCATGTTTTAGCGCTCTCAACGCCCATGCCGGAAATCAGCTTTGCCAGTATCCAGCCGACAAATGACGCCGTTTCCCAGGTTGGAATTGCTTTATCCGGACCAACACCTTCAAGCATTGTAGCATGAATACGCAAAGCTTCAATGACGAATCCGGTGACAATGATGCCGGCAATCAGCAAAAGAACAATGCCATCCTCGGTAGTGGTATCCGGTGTGCCTTTATAGGTAAGACGATCCGGTTTCTGAATGTACCGGCGGTACGCGGCCATCAATACTCCGATGAGCACCAACAGTCCGAACAACTCCATAAGGAAGGAAAAGCCCAGATAAAAAGTGCCACGTAAAAACGCCCAGCCGAATAAAGGCTCTGTAATGTGAAACTCTCCGGCATCAAAAGCGGCTCCGAAAATTAAAACAAAAAAGCCAAAAAAGATACAGCCATGCATGATTCCCGGATAAGCGTCTTTCCAGGTCTTGACTTGTAAAAATCCATTCATGATAAGAGCTTTTATTCTTGCCGGAAGTTCGTCCATGCGGACTTCATCCTTGCCTATTGCTTTCCACATCTTCCAGCGTTGATAAACGCCATACGCAAATATGGCCATGGCGATGGCAGTAAAAAGAAAAAGGAACGGTTCAAAACTATGAGCGTTCCAAAAAACTTCACGACCCTGATTTTCAGGCCCTATCGGGCTAATATTGTGTTCCATTGATCCTCCGAAATATTGAGGGTATTAAGCTTTAACTTAACTTTTATCCAAAAGTCTTTATTGATTTGAATATAAAATTCCAAAATTAAAGTCTTAAATAACTTTTTTTGTATCCAGCTTCCGGCAATGATTTAAACCACTGCCGGAAGCTGTTATTGATTAATTTTTATGCCAACAATTTCTTGCAGGCAGATGTTAATTCGGGAACAACCTTGAAAAGATCATCCACGACACCAAAATCAGCCTTCGCGAAAATGGGAGCTTCCGCATCCTTATTGATAGCCACGATGCACTTGGATGAGCTCATACCTGCCAGATGCTGAATAGCACCGGAAATACCACAGGCAATGTACAGATTGGGAGAAACAACTTTTCCTGTCTGTCCGACCTGATCTTTCTGCGGTCTCCACCCTGCGTCAACTGCCGCGCGGGAAGCACCGACCGTACCTTTAAGAACGTCAGCCAGTTCTTCCAGAATCTTGTATTCATCCGGACCTTTCATGCCGCGTCCACCGGAAACAATGATGTTGGCTTCCGTCAAGTCAACCTTACCGCTGGTGTCTTTCTGCACTTCCAAAATCTTGCTCTTCTGAGCGTCAACAGCGACGTCAACCTTGGTTACAGCAGCAGTTTTGGCATTTTCCACAGCCGCGAACACATTGGGACGAAGCGATGCCATTGCGGGAGTGGTATTGAATACCACTTCGCCGAAGCATTTACCTGCATACATCGGACGGATAGCAACAAATTTACCTCCGTCAATCTTTACATCCGTGCAGTCCGTGGCCAGACCACCGGCCAGTTTAGCGGCTACGCGGGCGGAAAGATCCTTGCCCTGAACGGAAGCGCCAAACAGAGCGATTGCCGCATCATTATCTTTTAATATTTTGGCCACTACCTGCGCATGCGCTTCGGTAATATAAGGTTCCAAAGCTGCGTTGTCGCCTACAAAAACTTTATCAACACCGAATTTACCCAATTCGGCAGCTATATTTTCTACGCCAGAACCAAGCAGAATAGCGCTGACTTCATCTCCTGTCTGATCAGCCAGTTTTCTGGCTGCGGAAGCAAGCTCAAAACTTACTTTACGCAGGGCGCCGTCTCTCTGTTCTGCAATTACAAATATTCCTTTTGCCATTTTTCAATTCCTCCGCTTTTAAATTAAATAACTTTAGCTTCTTCCCTGAGACACCGGGCCAATTCCGCCGCTTTCTGAGCCGCATCATCACCGCAAATTATCTTGCCGGCTGCTCGGGCTGGGGGCGGAACAACTTTGGCTACTTTGGCTTTCACATCGGAAGAGATTCCCAATGCCGCCGCATTTTTCACATCCACTGGTTTTTTCTTGGCTTTCATAATGCCGGGAAGCGACGCGTAGCGGGGTTCGTTGAGACCTTTTTGCGCCGTAACCACACAGGGTAAGCTGGTTTCTACTGAGAGCTGTGCTCCTTCAATCGGTTTGATTACTTTCACGGAAGAACCGGCGTAATCCAGTTTTGTGACTAGAGTTAGCTGGGGGATTCCCAGAAGTTCGGCCAGCATTGCTCCGACCTGGCCGGAGTCATCATCAATGGCGCGCTGTCCGCAGAAGATAATGTCATGGGGAATTCCTTTAATAGCGGATGCCAGAGCTGACGCTGTAACAAAAGCATCGGCGTTGTCCAGAGCGGGATCACTGATATGAATGCCTTTATCCGCGCCCATAGCCAGAGCGGTTCTGATTGTTTCCATTGCTCTTGCCGGTCCCACGGAGACAATTGTTACATCTCCGCCGTTTTTTTCTTTCAATTTCAGAGCTTCTTCCACACCGTACTCGTCATAAGGATTCATGACCCATTTGATCTGGCCATCATCTATCCCTGATCCGTCAGCTTTGACCTTGATCTGGGCTTCGGTATCCGGTACCTGTTTTACACATGCGATAATATTCACTTTGTCCAACCTCCTTCTTCTGCGTATCTTTCTTTATTGAGGAAAAAAACGCATCTTTGATTTTTCTCTTTATTAGGTTTATAAAAAAGTCCGATTCCCCTTTCTCAGGGAACCGGACTTAGTGTTTTACTGCCTGTTCTTGACGATGTCGTCAACAACGCTGGGATCTGCCAATGTGCTGGTGTCACCCAGATTGCCAAGATCGTTGGCGGCGACTTTCTTCAAAATTCTTCTCATGATCTTACCGCTTCTGGTCTTGGGAAGAGCGTCCGCCCACTGAATCTTATCAGGTGTCGCAATCGGTCCGATGACTGTGCGGACATGAGCAATCAATTCCTTCTTCAGAGCGTCGGATTTCTCCTGGCCTGTCTTCAGTGTAACGTAGGCGTAAATACCCTGTCCTTTAATGTCATGGGGCATACCGACAACCGCGGCTTCCGCGACAGCCTTGTGAGCAACTAGAGCGCTTTCCACTTCAGCGGTGCCCATGCGGTGACCGGAAACATTGATAACGTCGTCGATTCGGCCGGTAATCTGATAGTAGCCATCTTTATCGCGGCGGCAGCCGTCACCGGTTACATAGTAGCCGGGGAACTGCTCGAAATAGGTTTCCTGGAATCTCTTGGGATCGCCATAAACGCCTCTCATAATTCCGGGCCAAGGTCTCTTTATGCAAAGAGCGCCGCTGGCGATTGTATCGGTAAATTCTTTACCTTCATCGTCAACCAGAACCGGCTGTACACCGAAGAAAGGCAGAGTGGCCATGCCGGGTTTGATTTCAATCGCGCCGGGCAGCGGTGTAATCAAAATTCCGCCGGTTTCAGTCTGCCACCAGGTGTCCACGATGGGGCATTCGCCGCGGCCGATAACATTATAGTACCAGTTCCAGGCTTCGGGGTTGATCGGTTCGCCGACCGTTCCAAGAATTCTTAATGAAGAAATGTCGCACTTCTTGACGAATTCGTCGCCTTCTTTGGCAATCGCGCGGATCGCTGTCGGAGCGGTATAGAAAATGTTGACCTTATATTTTTCAACAGTCTGCCAGAAACGGCTGTAGGTCGGATAGTTGGGAACACCTTCAAACATAACGGAGGTAGCGCCGTTGCAGAGAGGCCCGTAAACGATATAGCTGTGTCCTGTTACCCAGCCGATATCTGCGGTGCACCAGAAGATATCTTCTTCATGATAATCGAAGATCATTTTGTGCGTGTAGGATACATAGGTCAGATAACCGCCGGTGGTGTGCATAACCCCCTTGGGTTGTCCGGTGGAACCTGATGTATAAAGGATGAAGAGAGGATCTTCGGAATCCATCCATTCCGGTTCACATTTGGCGTCAACTTTAGCCATTTCTTCATGCCACCATTTGTCTTTGCCCGCGTTCAAATCGCACTTGATTTTATCGCCGACTCTCTTGACAACAATGACTGTCTCGACAGATGGAGATGTTTTCAATGCTTCATCAGCTGTTGCTTTTTGCGGAACGGCTTTATTGCCGCGGAAGGTGCCGTCGCAGACGACGAGTAATTTCGCACCGGAGTTAACAATTCTATCGCGCAGAGCATCAGCGCTGAAACCGCCGAAGACGATTCCATGAATGGCGCCGATGCGGGTACAGGCCAGCATGGCGATGGCAAGCTCGGGAACCATGGGCATATAAAGAACTACACGGTCGCCCTTCTTGATTCCGTTAGTTTTGAGGACATTGGCGAATTTACAGACTTCTTCGTGCAGCATTTTGTAGGTATAAGCTTTTGCTTCGCCTGGCTCGTTTCCTTCCCACTGAATAGCAACCTTGTTGGCGCGTGTTTTCAAGTTTTTATCCAGACAGTTATAAGAAACATTGAGTTTGCCACCTTCAAAGAATTTTACAAAAATGGGACCTTTTTTAATGTCAAAGTTATAATCCATAACTTTATCCCATTTTTTAAACCATTCGACGTATTCGCCTGCAACTTCACTCCAAAAAGCTTCCGGCTCTTCAATAGATCTTTTCCACAGCTTGTCGTAAGCATCTCTGCCGCTTATCCAAGCTTTCTTTTTCGCCTTTTCCGGAATCGGATATATTTCCTTTAATTGTACCTTTGCATCCGCCATCTTAAATACTCCTCCCTAATTTTTTTTATGATTTTAAACGTCTTAATTAACGCCTTGATGCTGGCAACGCAATTACTCTAACTACTTAATGTTGTATGACATTTTATGAACAGAGGTCATAATTTGACTGCAAGTCATACCAGCCTTGCGCCTTCCCTACCCTAAGATCGCTTTGATGTCAAGAAATATTTAAGAGTAAAAAACGCTATTTCAAACGGCAAAATAAAATTACCCGTGACGGAAAGAAAACCCGACGATTTGCCTAACTAGTGTAGCGCGTCAGAAATAAGCTTGCCATATCGACCAAAGGCGAAAGCCCGGCAGGGAACTCCGGCGCATGAGACTGTGTCGCAATTGCATGTATTGATTGTACGGATGTGTTAATTCTGCCCGTAGGGCGCGTTTCCCAAATGCGCCGCTTTTTCGGACTGTTCGGGGAACCATCCCTACAATATCCACCTCCGTCCCGATTGCATCGGGACACCTCCGCCAGCGGAGGACATTAAATGATTATATTTATTATTACGATACAGTCTCGCATGTCTGGGTATGCCCGGAGAGATATTTGTTTTAACGTCCATACTGATTAGATTTCTCGCGGAGTGTAATCCCGCGTACCTGAAATGCTCCGAGCAAGTTGCGGGACTTCGAAATGGGTGTAAAGAAGCGTTAGACGCACTACACTCCTGTAGTTAAAGAAATAGATATTGCTGAAATATTTAGCAATTACATTTAGAAATTACCTAAAATTATATTGACAATTACTATTGTCTCATGTTATTAAAAACAAATTTTTCTGCCCCAAGAAGTGCAGAATATTTCATGTAGTTGGAGTTGCTTCTGAGGAAATGCCCGTTTCCCCGAAGCGGAAATTTGAGTCTTTTCTAATTAAGGAGGAAAGAATGAAGAAATTTTGGTTAGTTTTGTTGTCACTGGGGTTGATCATGGCCTTCAGTGTATCAGCCCTCGCGGTTGATGTTAAAGTAGGCGCCGATTATTATGTCGGCGGTTTGTATTTAAATAAAACCGGCGTAGAGTCTGGCGCATGGGGTGAAAGCTGGCATTATCCCAGCACAGCCTTCTTTTATCAGAGACTGCGCGTAGGAACAGATTTTGTTGTATCCCCTTCCCTGAAACTGGTAACCCGTTTTGATGCTATGGAAAGAATCTGGGGCGGTGCCAGGTCCAATGTCTGGCAGGTCAATCAGTCAGATTATTTCAGCACCTCTGCCGGAACAAGGGCGGAAAACGAAAACATCGCGGTTGATATAGTTTACATCGACTACACTTCTCCTATCGGTCTGTTCCTGGTCGGTTACATGCCTGACTACACATGGGGAACAGTTTTCGGCAACAGAGCAAATGGACCAACTCAGGGTCAGATTAAATATGTAGCTGCTGCGGGACCGGTCAAAGTTATTCTCTGTTACGCGAAGGAAGAAGACAACAGTTGGAGCGCTGTCAGCACCAACTCCTGGAGTTGGATTAACAATCTCAATGCCACCAGAACCGACAGAGACTATGACTCTTACAGATTGGGTGTCATTTATGACATCAAAACCTCTAAAGTCAAGGGTGAAACCGGTGCTTTGTTGCTCTACAACCGTGACGCCAGCAACAGAGGTATGGCAAGCGGTCCTT
>SCVW01000051.1 GCA_007244375.1 Smithella sp.
AGCTCACAATAAATCCGATAAACACGTTTATGATTCCAAGGATAGCCCATCCTGCGCAGGGCACGAAAACACTTCCAAAATCCCCAACGGGCATGCCGCTCAACTATTTTATTCAATGCCAGGATAATATCGGCATCACGTCTAAGGTCATCCTGTGGAACTTCGTAATAAGCTGCCCGGGATAAGCCGATGCATCGACAACTTCGCTGAATGGACAAATGATGCGTGCCAATCAGAAAATTAACCGCTTCCCGTTTCTCGGACAGCTTTATAATTTTTTTTCAATCAAATCCTTCAGGGCACGGTTTTCTAAAGCCAAATCAGCATACAAGCGCTTAAGGCGTCCCAACTCACCCTCCATCTCTTTCATTTTCTTGAGATCGGGAACCGTCATCCCACCATACTTGGATTTCCAATTGTAATAAGTTGCATCACTGATGCCGTGCTTCCGGCAAACATCCTTAACCAGTATACCGCTTTCCGCTTCCTTCAGAATTGCAAAAATCTGTGTCTCGGTAAATCGTGACCCTTTCATATGAACCTCCTGACTTTTATTTTGCCAGAAAGCTCTATTTTTAACATGTACTATTTTAAGGGAAGCTTACGATAAGTCCTGCAACTTTACGTTTCATAAAATCTCCTTTCCGAAAGATGATCTAATATTATACATAGAGCTACAATATTGTAAACATTCCGGCGACTGAGAGTATAACACGGCGACAAGATGGTAATAATCAGGAGTGAAATGCCGAAATTCACAATAACTCTAATGTAATATTTTATCCTTAATTTCAAGTCTGCATTACCTCTCTACGCTACGCTTCGGGGATAGTTACCTTGCGCTTTAATGAGCCTTGATTTTTCGAAACGTAGTGATCGAAAAATCTTAGAGCGAATTATCCCTCCATTTTCAGATGGCAGGGACAAACTTTATCCCGACTCGTCGGGATTCGTCTTACCACGGCACTATATGCCTGGCATAGTTCGTCCAGCAAATTTCAGTGTGCCATGCTTCTGAAATTTGGGACTCACTACATTTGTTTGAAGAGATGTAAGTATTGACGGCTGACTGTGAGAGCGTCTGTTCTATTCTTGAGTTTCAGGATACCACGGCCTGTAAGAGAGCGTCCGATAGTTTCAATTTTGGATACATTGACAATTGTTCCACGGTGAATTTGCCAGAATTTTTGCGGATCAAGTTCCTGGCTTAATTCTTTAATACTTTTTTTAATCAGTGATTCCCCTTCCGCAGTGATCACCAAAGTATATTTATCTCCGGCCTGAAAATAATCAACTTCTTCCACAGAGATTAAACGGACGTTTTCTTTGTGTTGTGTTTTTATCCATTGCAGGTATCGAAGTCCTGCATTGGCATTACTCTGCAAACTGGTAAGAAGTTGTTTAATCATTTCGGCGAGATCTACCGGTGGTTCCGGAGATGATTGAAGTTGTTTTTTTAGACGGTTTACGGTTTGTAGTAATCGTTCTTTTGTTACCGGTTTTACCAGATAATCCACTGCCTCGCGCTCAAATGCCTCGACGGCATATTGATCAAATGCAGTAATAAATACAATCCGGCAGATACCGGCAATATTTTTCGCTACTTCCAGACCGGATATTCCCGGCATCTTAATATCCAGAAAAGCAATATGTGGAGCAACAGTATCTATCATTTTCAAAGTTTCCTTGCCGTTGGCTGCCTCGCCGCAAATTTCCAACTGCGGCCAGACTTCGGCAAGCATTTTTTTTAGATAGGTTCTCAGTTCTTTTTCATCATAAGCAATAACGGCTTTATAAACCATTTATCGGGACCTCTATTATAGCCCGTACACCATGAGGTTTGTTTTCTTCTATTATCAGACGGCCCTTTTCTCCAAAAAGCAAACCAAGTCGTTCCCGCACATTAGCAATACCCACACCAGATTTATCGAAATCAGAAAATCCCAGACCGGTATCCGCAACTTCTATCTTTAAAAGATTATTTTCCTCAGTTACCTTGATAACGATTTCGCCACCATCCACTTTGGGCTCTAGGCCATGCTTAACGGCATTTTCGACCAGTGGCTGTAAAAGCATGGGCGGGAAAGAATGTTGCCGGATATTATTTGAAACGTCAATCTTATAATTTAAGCGTTCATTCATTCTAATCTTTTGAATATTGAGGTAGGATTCGATCATGGATATTTCCTGAGATAACGTCGTTTTTTCCGGCATCGTTCGCGATAAGGAGGTGCGCAGATATTTTGTCAAATCCAGAAGCATGGATTTACCCTTTTCCGGCCTGATGTCGATCAGGCTCAAAATATTGGAAAGGGTATTGAACAAAAAGTGCGGTTCTATCTGCGCCTGCAGCATTCTTAGATTGGCTAAAATAGATTCCTTCTCCACGGCCATGCGCTTGATTTTTTCCCTTTCGATCATTTCGTTGCGATATCTCAGTCTGATTTTTGTTATTAAAAAATAAAGAATGGCAGCGCTGGCAAAAATGCCGGCAATCATAGCCTGCGGTCCCAGATTCTGCGTTTGCCAGTTCAGAACAATATTAAAGAAATACCGCAGAATTATAAATCCGATTTGCAAACCGATAAATAAGCCTAAACAAATGTCGATGCCGGTAATTAACAAAAAAAATTTCCACGTACGCGGTCCGAAGATCAATATCGAAAATAAGATTACTAAAGAAACTGTAATGCCCAATGAATGCGCGAGTATAAAATTGGGCAAAAAGTTTTTAAAGGGGCCGATTATCGTAGCAGCAAGAGCAAACAGGGTATTGGCTACGCCAATAATAATACCGTCTATTAGAATATTTTTAAATTTTAACCAGTATTTAAAAATAAATTCGGTTTCGTATTGCTGTTCCATTATATTGTTTCTTCTCAAATAAGGCTCAAAGTTCTACTTATATTTTCTAATTGCTAGATAATGATTGTTCTTTCCCGAATCAGTGGTCTTTGTAAAAAATTTAAACATCACATCAGAAATGTCCACGCTTATGTTTACCGTATCATAATTAGTCATTATGAACTAAGAGAGAATTTAGGCCCCAGATACTCAATACAGCTTTTCATTGTCGGTCGCCAGATTCATGTAATCTTCCGTGGGCACTTCAATTTTATATCTTTTCTTTAACTCCATGACAATATCCAGAAAATCCATGGAATCCAAATCAAGTTGTTCTCTTAACTTTATATTGTCATCAAGGTTAGAAACATCTTCATCGACTGCTATATCGGAAATGATATCAATGATTATTTGTCTTATGCTCTGATAGTCCATGTTAAAGCCTCCCTGTGAAACATTTATTTTCTTTGGTGTCCCGCGATTCATTTTTAATAAAATGTAGATTATTTATAAAGAAGCACCCTCAATGTCTCAGACAAAATTTTCCACGTATTTCCCGAAAATTTCCTTGACCCGGGGATTCTTTTCACGTTTATACAATCTTTCAAATACTCCAGGTACCCATTCTGTCGAACATGCAATCTCTTTGTAAAGTTCAAAATAGGTACTTGCACCCAGCTGAAATCCAATACTGGCAAAGGCATCTATCGCCCGTTCTTTAATACTATGAGTTCCTTTAGACTTGGGCGATTTCCACGCTCTTTTAACCATATAAAAACCATATTTCAAGGAATTGAAATAAGAACTGACGGAAATCACCGTGTCATAAAGGGTATAAAAAGCAACCAGCGGACTGTTGTATAACGTATCGGGTATCTTTCTGTTACTTTCGGTCAGATCGGCGATGGACAGCGAGCAGAAATAATCCATCGAGCCGGGTTTACCGTAAATTAATTCATCGTTCTTCAGTCCTTCAATAAAATCAAGCGAGCCGGGCAGATTGCTTAGACATGTGGGCTGGATGCCTATTTTGTTCTTTTCACAAAATTCGGCAACTTTTTTTCCGGAGTGATCATCCAGGGAATTAAAATAATCATACGGCATGCCGAACATAAACGCGCCATGAACGGAAATTCCGTGATCATGAATTTTTTTGATACGTGATGCATAATATTCTTCTACGGAGGTTCCTTCCT
This sequence comes from Smithella sp., assembly GCA_007244375.1. Classification (GTDB taxonomy): domain Bacteria; phylum Desulfobacterota; class Syntrophia; order Syntrophales; family Smithellaceae; genus Smithella. The sequence goes on from SCVW01000051.1 coordinate 4,041, forward strand.
CCTTGATTTTTGGAAGGATGCTCTTACCGATGAATTCAAGATTTCTTATATCAAGGGATTCCAGCCCGAGGAAAAAATGCGATGCGCCGGAAAGCCTCAGCTTTTTCAGGAGTTTTTCATCATCGGCAACATCGATACTGATTTGCGCGGCGTAATTTACCGCCAATTTACTGTCAATTATTTCATCAAGAAGATTATGGAGTTTTTTGCCTCCGACCAAAAGATTATCAGGTGAGATAAAGTAAAACCGGTTTTTAAAATTGGGTCCGCTTTTTTGTTTAGCCAGAAGTTCATTTGTAAAATCTGCAGGTGTTCGGGACGTAAATCTTCTTTTTTCTCTGGGAAAAGATGAAATTGAGCAGAAACTGCAGGAATAGGGGCATCCCAGGAAAGAGGTTGTAACATTTGTTTCAATCATACGTGAAAGAATTGGACCGGCAATCGGGACTTTATTGATAAAATATGGTCTGATTTTCGGCAATTCGCTGACTCGGGGGCATCCCCATGCGCCGTCTTCAATTGGCATGATTCCGTGATATTCTTTCTTTAATCTGGATTGAGCAATATCCGAAACAATTTCTTTCATCGTCGACAAATCTCCCGCACCTATAACTTGAGAAACAATGTCCGGACGAGCCAGATAGCGATATATGTAAATATCAATGTCCTGAGGACTTGTCGAAACATGTATCCCGCCAATTACGACCGGAATGTTAACTTTGTTTAAGACAAGAGTCGCGGCACAGGCACTCTGAAAACTCGAACTCATTGCCGTAACAAAAACAGCCGCCGGCTTTTTTCCTTCTGCTGAAATTATCTGTCCGATTGTTTTGCGATTATCGTCGGCTATTATCACCCTTGCGTTTGTATCGGCTTTACCTATCTGATTTGAAATATAGTACAGACTGTATGATTCTATCGCCAATTGCTCCAACATGCCTTTGCGGAGAAGATTATTATTGAATGTCAGAAACTCAGTGTAATTTTTTTCGCAGCATATTTCGAATTTTTTCCCTGTCAAATATTCAACAACATCAATCACAGTAAAATTATCCGCGCCTATTTTTTCCATAAGTTGGATTGTCGATGGGCCATACATTATATAGTACTTATCGGATTCATTATTCTTATAAGGAATGATAACTGAATTATCATTTTTCATGAAATGTATTCCTTTTAATTAAAGGGATGTGGCCTTTGTTTTTTGGAAATTTGCTTATTGTTTACATAGATATCAGAGAGTGTAAACCATCCAGTGACAAAAAGTCTGACAAGGTGACAAAAAGGTAATAATCAGGAGTGAAGTGTCGGCACGATATGTAAATCTTGCACGTTTCCGCAAGATGAAAGTGTTTGATATTCCCGATAACGCCAAGTGTGAAGATTCTACCATGCAAAATGAAAGAGGCCGCAGATGGCTGGCAGCTGTAACCTTTTTTTCAAGGTGGTGTTGAGAGTCTGGGAGGGATAACTCTCCCTGATCTTGATTCATCGTCTGCGAATTCCGGAAATCAGCGATAAATCAAAATAATTAAGATCCACTACCAATAATTTAAGACTCTCCAAGGCAAGCTTTGGAGAGTCTTAGTTTTATATGGAACAAGAGCAATCAGTAGTCGCTTACTTTTTTTAGTGTGCCCACTGGCTGCGGTTTGAAGAATCAAAAGAACGCTGCTTGGGCCTGCTGTTCATTTTCGATTTGGGAGAAAAAAGCTTTCTGCCATTATTTGGCTTTTCACCATTACCTCTGCTGTTGCGGCGCGAGGGAGCTTTTTCAATAAGCATGCTGATAGTTAATCCGTTAACGCTTTGGTACTCAAGCTTTTCTCCCAGTACTTTTTTCAGAGAGTGGGCAAGTCCAAGGTCTTCTCCTGTTACAAAAGTAAAGGCATCGCCCGTTTTGGAGGCGCGTCCTGTCCGGCCGATGCGGTGAGTGTAGGCATCCGTGGTTTCCGGCATGTCGTAATTTATGACATGGGAAATTCTGGTCACATCAATACCGCGGGCGGCGATATCGGTTGCCACCATGATTTCGTAACGGCCGTCACGAAATCCGTCAAGTGATTGCTGTCGTTTCTGCTGTGTTAAATTTCCATGAAGTGACGTAACTTTGTATCCCGATTTATCCAGTAGCAAAGCCACGCTTTTGGCGCGCGATTTCGTCCTCGTAAAAACCAGAACGGAATCCATGTCTGTTTTATCAAGAATATCTTTCAATAAATTTATCTTGGTGTCCATTTGCACCGGATAAAAACGATGGGTGACGGTTTCGACCGGAGCTGTGTGGCCGATTTTAATATTCACCGGATTTATCAACAGATCGTTGGCGAGCAAGCGGATATCTTCGGGCATAGTCGCGGAAAACAGCAATGTCTGACGCTTTGCAGGAAGGTGCTTCACAATTTTTCTGATGTCCGGAAGAAAGCCCATATCAAACATGTGGTCGGCTTCATCGATGACCAGCACTTCTACCCGTGATAAATCCACTGTGCCACGTTCGATGTGATCCAGCAAACGGCCGGGGCAAGCGGAGATGATTTCAACATTTTTCCGCAGTTTGTTGATCTGACCATTGATATTCACGCCGCCATAAATGGATGCGCTGCGCAAATTAGTTCTGCGTCCCAGTTGTACAATGGCATTATGGATTTGTTCGCTTAGCTCGCGTGTCGGCGCAATAATCAACGCGCGGACGTAACCGCGTGAACCCTGCATCAAGCGTTGCAAAATCGGCAACACAAAGGCTGCTGTTTTTCCCGTTCCGGTCTGGGCCAGACCCATCAGATCACGGCCTTCCATAATCGACGGGATTGATTGTAATTGGATTGGTGTTGGTACTTTATAGCCAGCCGCTTGCACGCAGGCCATTATTTTCGTGTGTAACTCAAACTTCTCAAAACTCATTTCTTTCTTTTTTCCTTTTTATTTCAGTATTTGTGACATTTGAACCCAGGTCTAGTCGTTGCGGTTTTTGAGAACACACCGCTGTGTGTCATGAATGGGGGCCTGAAAACTGGCCGCATACATGGCTCTAAAATTGGATTCGGTTACGATTAGCCGGATTTTCCTGCCGAAATTTCTGAAGTAGAAAGGAGGGGAGGTAAATAACTATCGCGGTCACTGGCGAAGCTTGTACAGGTATAATTAATAAATAGCAAGGATTATTTATTCAGATATCTTTCCAGACGGTTTAATCCTTCTTTGATGTTTTCCAGAGAATTGGCGTAGGAAAAACGCAAAAACCCTTCACCGCCGCTGCCGAAATCAATACCGGGCGAAACACCGACCTTAGCCTTTTCGGTAATACTAAATGCTTCCTTATATGAATCTTTGCAGAAGCGTCGCGCGTCGGCAAACACATAGAAAGCACCGGTCGGCTCGACATGAATAACAAAACCCATGTCTTTTAATCGTGCAAGCATATACTGACGACGTTTATCATAAATCTTAACCATTTTATCCACGTCTTTTTGGGCCTTAGTCAGAGCGGCGATTCCCGCCCATTGAATAAAACCGTTAGCAGAAATCATAAAATTCTGATGAATACGCTGCATTACTTGGGAAAACTGTTTGGGGAAAATGCAATATCCCAGACGCCATCCGGTCATTGCGTATAATTTGGAAAAACCGTTAATGACAAATGCTTTATCTGTAAATTCCAAAATGGAGTGAGCACGGTCTTTGTAAACAAGACCGTGATAAATTTCATCGGAAATAATATACTGTTTGTCAAATTGCGCTACATTCTGCAATTGCTCTTTACTCATTACAATACCGGTGGGATTTGATGGCGAATTAATTAAAATCGTCTTTGTTCTAGCTGATAAATTCTTTTTTATATCTTTGGGGCGGTATTGAAATCCATCTTCAGGGTATGTTTGGACTTCTTTAATTTTGCCACCTGCCGCCAGAATAAAATTTTGATAACAGGGATAGCGAGGATTGGAAATAATAACTTCATCTCCTTGATCCAGGATAGCCAACATTGCAAACAAAAGTGCCGGCGAAGTTCCCGTAGAAACCAGTATCTGATCAGGTGTAATATTAACGCCATATTCTTTAAGGTAAAAGTCGCAAATGGCTTGTCTTAGTTCCAGAAGTCCAAGAGCATGAGTATAGCGGATTTTGTTGTCATGCAAAGCTTGGATTGCCGTTTTAGTGATGACTTTTGGTGTGGGAAAATCGGGTTCGCCTACTTCCAGATGGACAACATGTTCTCCTTTGCGCTCCAATTCCTCAGTTTTTGCCATGATATCCATAACAATGAAAGATGTAAATTTGGATGCTCTTTTGGAAATCATAATCACCCCTGAGATTTGATAAATTATCTTTAGAGTGGTTACGGTAATTTTTCAACAACTTTTCTTGTCGGAATGGAGCCTTATTCCAGTTAAAGAAAAGGAATCTGCCAAAATTATTAAATTTTCATATACGGACGGACAAAGCTGACTTTCCAGGCGAGAAGGATATTCAATACAATTTATATTCGAACACAAAAGATTAAATGATACCGTACTCATTCTCTGCCTTAAGTTCTTCTTATTCTTTTAATGAGTGCGGTGCCATCTTTTTTAAAGACCTTATTCTTCCGACAATCAACTGCTTATATTTTTTAATCTTTTAGTTCTAATTAACGCTATTATTGTTTGTTTTGTATGATGGTTTATTTTTACAATTAAAAAATTGTACATTATTGAATCTTATTAATTAATTTATAACAAATTTGTTTTGACAAATATGTTATTTCTATGTATGGATACGGCAAACAATTGCCGATTGCCTTATGAAACAACTATTTAATCTGGAAGACATAGAAAGAAAAGTCGTATTGATTTTAAAGATACTGAATGAAAATCCTACCCCCTTGGGGGCAAGGTTAATTGCGAGAAAAATGCAAGAAAGAGGGGTTCACCTAAGTGAAAGAACTGTTCGCTATCATCTTAAGCTTATGGATGAAAGAGGACTGACTGAATTTGTCGGTCGACGCGACGGCAGAATTATTACTAATCTGGGTATGGATGAGATCAATAACGCGCGCGTCCGGGATAAAATCAGCCTTTCCATTGCCCGAATCGATGTTCTTTCCTTTAAAACAACTTTTAATATCAAAGAGCGCAAAGGCCTTGTTCCGGTCAATATTTCATTTTTTCCAAAAGACCAATTCAACAAGGCTCTTATGGTAATGAAACCGGTTTTCAGGAAAAAAATTGCTGTTTCCAATCTCGTTGCCGTTGCCGAGGCAGGGAAAAATCTGGGAGAAGTAATTGTGCCGCAGGGGAAAGTCGGATTGGCAACAATTTGCGGTATTTTGATCAATGGCATTCTTTTAAAGTACGGTATTCCGATTGACTCCAAATTCGGCGGCATTCTTCAGGTAAGAAACGGAAACCCTTTAAGATTTGTCGAACTGATCAACTACTCCGGTTCTTCGCTTGATCCATCGGAAATATTCATTCGCGGTAAGATGACTTCAGTCAGGGAAGTTGTAAAGAAAGGAGAGGGGAAAATTCTAGCCAATTTTCGCGAAATACCAGCGCTGAGCCGCTCTCTGGTGGAGGAAGTCATCGATGAAATCAATAAAATCGGAATACACTGCACTCTTTCAATAGGAACCGTCGGAAATCCCATCTGTCAGACGGACGTGGATATAAACAAAGTAGGCATGATTCTCATAGGCGGTCTTAATCCTGTTGCCGCTGCCTTTGAAGAAGGATTCAATGTGGATAACAAAGCTATGTCCACAGTGATGGATTATAAGGAACTTCGCAGTATAGAGGAGATATAAAAAGAAATTCAGCTATACCATGTATAGCGAATGCATGAAGGAAATAATTATTATTCTAGGAGGACAAAACCATGTCAGTAATCAAAGATGTAATTGCCAAGGTCAAACAAACCGATCCCAATCAGCCGGAATTCCATCAGGCCGTTGAAGAAGTTATGGAGACATTGGAGCCCACTGTTAAAAAACACCCCGAATATGTAAAAGCCAACATCTATGAACGTATTGTAGAACCGGAAAGAGCCATGCAGTTCAGAGTTCCCTGGGTTGACGATAGTGGAAACGTGCAGGTCAACCGCGGATTCCGCGTGCAGTTTAACAACGCCATCGGCCCTTTTAAAGGCGGGTTGCGTTTCCATCCTTCGGTCAATCTGAGCATTATCAAATTTCTGGGATTTGAACAGATTTTCAAAAACGCCCTGACCACACTACCGATGGGCGGCGGCAAGGGTGGTTCCGACTTTGATCCCAAAGGAAAGTCAGATGGAGAAGTCATGCGTTTCTGCCAGGCCTTCATGCGCGAATTATATCGGCATATCGGTGCTGACGTTGACGTTCCCGCGGGCGACATTGGTGTCGGCGGACGTGAAATTGGTTATTTGTATGGTTATTACAAGAAAATCCGCAATGAACACACCGGCGTTCTCACCGGCAAGGGCATGTCCTACGGCGGCAGTTTGATTCGTCCCGAAGCCACGGGGTACGGCTGCACCTATTTTGCGGCGGAAATGCTGGCCACCCGCAAACTGGATTTCAAAGGCAAGACCGTTGCCATCAGCGGCGCGGGCAATGTTGCGCAGTATGCCGTGGAAAAAGTAAATCAACTGGGGGGGAAAGTCATTTCTCTTTGCGATTCTTCGGCAACAATCATTGATGAAACCGGTATTGATGATAAGAAATGCAATTACGTGCTGGAATTGAAAAACATCAGACGCGGTCGCATCGCCGAATACGCAGACAAATATAAAGCCATCTGCTACGAAGGGAGAAATGTTTGGGACGTTATCCGTGAAGAAGGCATCAAAGTCGATGTTGCCCTGCCCTGTGCAACACAAAACGAAATCAATGGCAAGAATGCCGCGGCTTTAGTGAAAAACGGCTGTATATGCGTGGCTGAAGGCGCCAACATGCCTTCCACTCCCGAAGCCATCAAGATTTTCCAGGACAAGAAGATTCTTTACGGTCCCGGCAAAGCAGCCAATGCCGGCGGTGTTGCCACATCCGGTCTGGAAATGAGCCAGAACAGCCTGAGACTTTTGTGGACGTGCGAAGAAGTCGACAACCGCCTACTCATTATCATGAAGAGTATCCACAAGGCCTGCTACGACACGGCGGAAGCCTACGGAAAGAAAGGCGACTATGTCACCGGTGCGAATATCGCTGGATTCACCAAGGTTGCCGATGCCATGCTGGCTTTTGGTATTGTCTAAAAAATATTACAATTTAATCTGAGCCGCAGCCACGTTGTGGCTGCGGCTTTTTTAGCGAAATCTTTTGCAGAATCCCCCGCGGCTTGCCAAGGGGAGTTTCACTAGGTAACTATTTATTGGAAAAGCAAATCATTTTCTGCGTTACAATATCCGAGAGCAGGCGCAGATCTTTTGTTCTTAAATCATATACCTTCATTACAGACTTGTATTTTTGATCATCAGGCATCAGGTCGGTGAAAATATTGGGCTGTTTCTCCAGCCACGCCAAATTGAAAATGACATCTTTTCTCTCTGGATATATGGCCATGTAAAATATATCCATTTCGACCATGTCCTGGAAAAAATGCGTGCCGAAGGATAAATCGGGAATCAAAGACCCTTCCTGATAGGCTATTTCACCGATAGCGGTAATGTTATTGATTTCCGAAAACGTGATAGGAACGCCCATTGCCGGGGTGGTTGTTCCCCAGCGTCCCGGCCCCAGGAGAATCGTCGGCATTTTTTCACGGTTGCCGATCTGCTTGTTCAATTTTCCTGTGAGTCGCGCAACCTCGTGTTTTTCCGAGACACTTAACTTCGCGTAACCCTTGGGATCAATATAAATGATCCGGGATATGGCCTGGTAGATGCTGCCACCCATGAAGTTTGCCTCCTGCTGAAGGAGAATTTTGTTTTTGTTTATTTTTTCGGGTAATTGGAGGCGGCTGTAATGCCCTTTGGTTTGGAACGGTCGGCACTGCAGAAGATTAATTTTTAGCTGTCTCTCATGGTCAGAGTTTACTGTGAATTCAATATCCACCGGATAACGGTATACCTGTTCCAGTTTCTTGAGCATTTTAGACATGGTCTTGGCGAAAGGTGTGTTTTGAAACAGTTCGTCAAACGTCAGAATCCAGGCGTCCTTTGTTTTCCGTCCCAATGACCGGTAATATTCGGATGCGGCGGCGTCGCGAATGGCGATAAGGTTTAGGAGGTGCGATTCCATGTTGGAAATCAGTTCGTCGGCCGGCACTGTCTGGAATTCATTTTTCTGCAGATTCAGCAGGTCAACTTCATTCTGGGAGAAACGTTTCATATCTTCCGGTTTATTGAAGGGTTTGACGAGCGGGGCATCGAGGGCGACAATGCGCGGGTAATCATTTTCCACACGATTGACGGCCCGGGTGCCGAGACCAAAAACAATCCGCAGCAGGCCGGCTTTGGGGTCCATTCCCTTTTGCCAGACGAACGTGTTATAGGACAGGCCGACCCCCGCAATATCCGGAAAAAAATAATTTTCGTGATGGGAGCCGGATACACGCTGCACGAGCAAGGCCATTTGTTCATCCTGCTGGGCCATGCCACGCTGCAAACGGTAGGTCAGAGCGTCTTCGTTCATCGTCGACGCGAAAATCTTGCGCACCGCAATTTCGAAATTTTTATAGCGTTCCTCAGGTGTTCCCTGGTTGACGCAAAAATAACTTTCGTATTTTCCGGCAAAAGCGTTGCCGAAAGCATCTTCCAGAAGCGAACTGGAACGAACGATGATCGGTGCCTGACCATAATATTCCAGCATGAGTTGAAACTGTTCTTTGATCTCGTCCGGGAAGACGCCGTGCAGCATTTTGCTTTTGAGTTCGCGGGCGACTTCGAAATACCCCTCTTCCGTTTTGTGTGCCATCAGCAGTTTCCACCATCCGTTTTGCACTATATAGGAATAAAAAATGTCCGAGCCGATATAAAAAGAATCGTGCATTTCCAATACCTGGGGCCAGTCCATTGAGGGGTCTTTGCGCAGGATATTGCGTGCCAGAAGCATGCCCACCGATTTCCCGCCGATGAAACCGGTTCCGATGAGACGTTTTTTGATTTCGAGCAGATCCTCAAGTGTAAAATATTCTTTGACCAGAGCCAACATTCTTTTTTCCCGTCCGATCATGACCCGGGAAAGAGTTTCCACCATATCCTGCTTTTCCTGTAAGGCTTTCGGATCTTCCATAATAGTATTTGCCTTGAGAAAAATACGATCCCAGTAGTCAAGATTCCGCACACCGCTGGTGGCGTTTTTATCAGTCAGGAAAGACAAGATGTTGGCCGCGTCGGCGCTGTTGAGGATGGGAACAAATTTTTCAGCTTTCATAACATGGGGAAGATACATCGTGGGAGTGTAGCGTTTCCACGCTTTGAGCGGATGAATGTATATTTTACCTTTATTATTGTAAATATCCAAAAGAACCTGCGTTGTTTCCCGGATTCGCGCCACGGTTTTGAAGGAGTGACGGCTGCGCAAAATAGCGAAATATGCTACTGTGTTAAGTTCGAACAAATACGGACAGGTGATGACAAAAAAATTCCCGATCATCAAATCGGTTGCCCAGGCAATCAGCAGATCCGACAAACAGTCAAATACGTAGAAAACATCCCTGCCTTCATCCCGGACAATATTATGCACCTGGGTGGAAAAGGATTCAAAGCCTTTGTTGGCGTTGAGCTTATACACTTTTATTTTTTTGCTGTCTTCCAGAACAGGCGCGTGATTGGCAAAACGCATGTAAACCAGTCGGCGATTTTCGGCCAGAGCTGTTTTAACGTAAGGATCGACAAATTTTTTATAGTCTTCGATATCGTCAACCTGCAAAACGACATTGTCTCCCATTTGGAGATAACTGAGAATTTCATCCAGCCCCTTAATTCCTGTGCTTACTCTGGTGTATGGTGTCATAAAATCGATCCTTCAAAAAAATTATTTATAAACAAATTTACATTTCTTGTTTATCTCACATGTTTTTAAGTTGAGTTTGCTAATGCCTTTTGTTCCTAAGCATAACAAGCTTATTTTATACTATACAGAAAAAATTTTGTCCGGCAATTGTCATTTTCCCTTTGTCGGCAAGATTAAAAACACGCAATTATAATATCAATATCTATGCCATAATTACGCATAAAGAATATTTTTGTATTTTTTTTATTCGTTTTTGTATGTTCTTACATACACAATGTTGAACGATTTTTTAGTAAATCGAAATGCATCAATCATCGAAATCAGAACACATTATTCGGGTGTTTTCTTTTAAGTGATACAACATTGTACCACTTTTTTTGTCTGTGCAATTATTGTATATTGTCATGTTATATCAATATCTTATAATGTATAATTCATGTTGGCACTGTCATTGTTCCATTATGAATGCAATAAAATTAAAGAAGACATGAATATGAATTCAGGAGACACAGCGTGGGTTATGTTCGCTAGTGCTTTGGTATCATTAATGACCATACCGGTCCCGGTATTTTTCTATTAAAGACTTGTTCGACGCAAGAACGTGTTCTCCATTTTTAGCAATGTTTTATCATCGTGGCTGCAATAAGCCTACAGTGTGTTTTGCTCGGTTAATTCTTATCCTTTTCTTAAATAAACTCGCTCTCAGCTTCTGAAAGAACAGTTTGGCATGGAAGATGCTAATAAAGTTTGGTTTTAATTTGATGCCGTTGAAATTTATTTTGAAATGAATTGCAGCGGCTTTATGAACATATAGAAAATACATCCTGATTAAAAAATATGCAATACTGCAATTAAAATAAAAAATTAGATGGAGGAAACATGAAGAAAGTAAGTCCGGTGATAGCATCAGAAAGAAGTTACATTGTAGAAAAAGAAAAATCGATTCCGGTTTCGGAATATTACGGTGAAGATACCTTCAGTTACAAGGTTATGCAAGAAAAACTTCCGAAAGAAACTTACAAGAAATTAATGGATATTATTCATGAGGGCAAGACTCTGGATATTGAAACAGCCAATATTGTTGCCCACGCCATGAAAGAGTGGGCAATATCCAAGGGAGCAACACATTTTGCCCACTGGTTTCAGCCGATGACTGGCATGACGGCGGAAAAACATGATTCATTTGCCGATCCGGTTGGCATCGGTGAAGTTGTGGAGAAATTTTCTGGCAAGCAGCTTGTCCAAGGCGAGCCGGATGCGTCAAGTTTCCCCAGCGGCGGTATCAGAGCTACATTTGAAGCTCGTGGATACACAGCCTGGGATATTTCTTCACCGGCATTTATTCGCAGATGCGGCATTTCGACAACCCTTTGCATTCCCACTGCGTTTATATCTTACACCGGCGAAGCGCTTGACAAAAAAACCCCTCTACTCAGATCAAACAAGGCGGTCAGCAAAAGCGCCGTCAATATGCTGAAGCTCCTGGGCAATAAAAAAGTGAAAAAAGTTTTTTCCACACTGGGTCCCGAACAGGAATATTTTTTGATCGACATGGATTATTTTTATAAAAGACAGGACCTGCTGCTTGGCGGCAGAACCGTTGTCGGCGCTCCTCCTGCCAAAGGTCAGGAGCTGGAAGATCAGTATTTCGGCAGTATCAAGGAAAGAATATCTTCCTATATGCATGATGTTGAAGAAGAACTTTTTAAACTTGGTATTCCTGCCAAGACCAGACACAACGAAGTTGCGCCCAGTCAGTTTGAAATCGCACCCGTTTTCGAAGAAGCTAACCTGGCGGTTGATCATAATCAGCTCGTGATGGATACAATCAAGTCTGTGGCCAAGAAACACGGTCTGGCCGCACTGCTTCACGAAAAGCCTTTTGCCCGCATCAATGGTTCCGGTAAACACCTGAACTGGTCGCTGTCCGACGACAGCGGCAACAATCTGCTCTCTCCCGGTGACAAACCGCATGACAATCTGCAATTCCTGGTTTTCCTCATAGCCATCATCAGTGCGGTTTATAAACATGCCGACATTCTTCGCGCTTCGGTTGCCTCATATGCCAATGACCACAGATTGGGTGCCAATGAAGCTCCACCGGCTATCATTTCTGTTTTCCTCGGCGATCAGCTCACCAAGATACTAGCCGATATCGAAGTGGGTGTAGTCACCAAAGCAACGGACCAGGAAATCATCGATTTGGGCGTTTCCGCCGTTCCCGTTGTGAGCAAGGATAATACCGACCGCAACAGGACGTCGCCGTTTGCCTTTACCGGCAACAAATTTGAATTCCGCGCCGTCGGTTCGTCGCAATCCATCTCCTTTCCAGCCGCCGTTATTAATACCATCGTGGCGGAAAGACTTGATGAGCTTGCCGAAAAAATCAAAGTCAAGGGAGGCAATATCAATCAAGCGGTATTTGATGTGCTGAAAGCGGAAATCAAACAAATCAAACCTGTTCTCTTCAACGGTGATAATTACACCAAAGAATGGGAAGTGGAAGCGGCAAAAAGAAAGCTGCCTAATGCTAAAACAACACCTGTGGCGTTGAAGGCCTTAATTACAGATAAGGCATTGAATCTTTTTGAAAAATATGAGGTCCTTTCCAATGTTGAACTCAAGTCCAGGTACCTGATTTATGTCGAAAAATACATCAAGGCTCTGGAAATCGAAGTGAAGTGCCTCAAAAATGTTTGTCTCAGCCAGATTGTCCCGGTGACTTCAGCGTATCAAAAGACTTTGACCGATACGATCAAGGGTATCAGGGATACTATTGGCGGCAAGTCTGACGTGACGGTACAGCAGGAAATTTTGAAAACTTCAATGGATCTGCTCAATAAGGTTTACAAGACAATGAAAGAAATTCTGACGCAGGTTGAAACTGCTTCGGCCATTCACGATCAAGCCAAAAAAGCTGAAATGTTATGCTCAAAGGTGAAAACAAAAATGGACGAACTGCGTGAGCATGTCGATGCTCTGGAAGAAATCGTTGATGACGAATTGTGGCCTTTGCCTAAGTTCTGGGAAATGCTGTTTATCAGCTAGTGTGTGTTGATAATCAAAAAAAACAACCGGGAGGAGAAGAACAAAGCCGTTTTTCTTTTCCCGCTTGAAAAAATAAAGAGAATGATTTTAAATCATTAGACGTCTATTTTATTATTCTGCTGATGGGTCGTCTAAAGGTAGAACATCAGGTTCTTGTCCTGTGAAACGAAATTCGAGTCTTTGCCTATCAGCCATGAATTGCCGGAGTTTCTTCGTTCTATTTGAAGAAATTATTTACAGACAAGTCTTTGGAAAATCGGTTAATGGGAAATATGCGTGCGCACTATCTGCAACACGTTCCGTTTGAAGGCCTTGGTAGCATTGTTCCCTGGCTTGAAATTGCCGGACACACAGCAACAAGTACCAGATTTTTTGATTCAGAAAAGCTCCCTGATATTAAAACGATAGATGTGCTCATTGTGATGGGCGGATCTATGAGTGTCAATGATGAAGATAAGTTTCCCTGGTTGATTTCTGAAAAGAAGTTTATTTATCAAGCTGTCACTTCAGCAAAACCTGTCCTCGGTATTTGTCTGGGTGCGCAACTTATTGCCAGTGCGGTGGGTGCCAGAGTCTATCCCAGTCCGGTGAAAGAAATCGGTTGGTTTCCTATTTACGGGCTTCCGTCAAACGACCATGCAGTTTTTAGTTTTCCGCCGAAGGCGGAAGTTTTTCATTGGCATGGTGAAACATTTGACTTGCCATCCGGATCAACATGTCTGGCTCGAAGCGATGCATGCGCTAACCAGGCGTTTCAAATGGGCAATTCTGTGATAGGTTTGCAATTTCATCTGGAAACAACGCCTCAAGCGGCACTGGATATCGTCTCAAATTGCCGGGATGAATTGATTTCTTCGCCCTGGATACAGACAGAAAAAGAAATCATGTCAGCCGATCCAGATAAATATCAATCCATAAATCGAATTATGGGAACAGTTCTATCGTATTTGTTAGGAAATAATAGATGATGATATCGTTTGAAATCATCATTATTAATCTCTATGGGTACAATTCCCCGTCGCTTGCGACGAAGAAGAGAGTCATACTCTATTTACGATACCCCGCTGCTTGCGGCGGGGTTGTTCATTAAATGAAGAGCAATTTAACTAAATAATGTAATTTATTTTCCAGCAAAATACTCAGAATTTTTACATTCTTGTGGTACTTTTTTTACAAAGTTGTAACTTTTTGGTTTGTTATTTGCATTTCAGAATGCAGTATTAAAAAAATGTTTGCAATTAGAACAATTTTGTAACAAAATACTAGCGTTAAGTTGAGCTATTATGAGCAAGACTACAAAAATATCATTTTGTGAGAAAGAGGGCAAATTGAGCATTCATACTTACGAAGAACTGGCAGCTTTGCATGCCATAGCGAAAATTTTAGCACAACCTGTGGATTTACGTGAACAGCTTGAGCAGGTTCTGCAGGAAATGAGTTCACGTCTGGGAATGCAGCGCGGAATGATCTCCCTGGTTGACCGCGAAAAGAAAGAGGTCTGGCTGGATGTAGCCCATGATATAAACATTGACGGACTGGATGTTACATACGAGCCCGGTGAAGGTATAACCGGTAAAGTGGCGGAAACGGGGCGTCCGATGGCCGTAGCCAATCTCGGACAGGAAACGCATTTTCTGGATAGAACCGGTGCCCGCCGTCATTTGAACCGTGCGGAACTTTCTTTCCTTTGTGTTCCCATTATATACGATTCCAATGTTGTGGGGGTCTTGTCCGCCGATAAGGTTGCGCATCAAGTTGAAAATCTTGATAAAGAAATTGCCTTGCTGTCATCTGTGGCCGAATTGATGGCCAAAGCAGTTCACATAAGGGCACTTGAGGAAGAAAACAGACGTCTTCGTAAAATTGTCGGTCAGAACCGTGCGCCATCCATGGATATCATCGGCCACTCAAAGGCTATGCAAGAAGTCTTCGGATTGCTGGCGCAGGTTTCAGATTCCAATACAACAGTTTTGATCAACGGTGAAACCGGAACGGGGAAGGAGTTGATCGCGCATGCCATTCATAATAACTCCAATCGCAAGGGAGGTCCCATGGTTCAGGTTAACTGTGCGGCGATTCCCGATACTTTGATTGAAAGTGAATTGTTCGGCCATGAAAAAGGAGCGTTTACGGGCGCCTTAACCCAACGCCGCGGGCGCTTTGAAGAAGCCAACGGCGGCACTATTTTCCTCGATGAAGTCGGTGAGCTTTCCGCTGCCGCCCAGGTAAAGCTTTTGCGCGTTTTGCAGGAAAAACGTTTCCAGCCGCTCGGTTCTTCCAGAGTGGTCAATGTGAATGTCCGGATCATTGCCGCCACCAACCGTAATCTGGAACAGGATATCCTCGGTGATCGCTTCCGTGCCGATTTGTTTTATCGTCTGAATGTGTTCGCGATTTATCTGCCGTCCCTGCGCGAACGGGGTAGCGACGTCATTTTGCTGGCGGACCATTTTCTACTTAAGTACAGCAGTGAAATGGGCAAGAATGTAAAAAGAATTTCAACTGCGGCCATAGAAGTTTTTCTCAATCACAAGTGGCCGGGTAATGTCCGTGAACTTGAAAATTGTATCGAAAGAGCTGTCTTATTATCCAAAACGGACACGATAGACTGTCAACATCTTCCGCCTTCATTACAGATAAAAGAAAAGGAACTGGATAAAAAGGACAAAGGTACACTTTCTTCCGTTGTCGAATCGCAGGAAAGAGCACTTATTATTGAGGCATTGGAAGAAACCGGCGGCAATCAGACGAAAGCAGCCCGGAAACTGGGAACAACCAAGCGAGTTATTCAATATAAGATAGCCAAAATGGGTATCAATACAAAGTTGTTTAAAAAAAGAGAAAATGCTGTGAAACAATAGTAGAAAAAACAATTTTTTTCGCAGTTTTATAAGACTTAAACAAGAAAATAAATAAAGTACATATTTGTTTCATTTTATTTGAAAATAACAATTTTGTGCTTTTATAAAAAAAGAAATTTTTTTGAAATGCGATAAGGAATTAAAAAAGAAGGATATACAAAAATGTAATTTATTTTTTACATTTGGCACGGCTTTGGCACTTAAAAATGTACTTTTTGCTTCCAAAGCAGAAAAGAGTTTGAGGAGGTTATATTAAATCATGTGTCGCCTGTTTTCCATAACCAGTAATGATCCGCTTTCTCCGATGGTCGCTATTCGGGCCATAGATGTCATGAAAGAAGGTCACGATGGCTCGGGCGTGGGATTGTTTCTTACCGATCTTGGGGGAGAATTTGAAAATTTTAAAGAACAACCAATTCTTTCCGGAATTTTTTCCAATGAAGGACTCAAAACTCTTGATCGATTTATGATTGATCAGGATTTTATGGTTAAATACAAACTATCCATCAAACCGGCCAAGACGCCCCCGGCGGGAACCCCCAAAAGAGACAATTATGTCATTCGCGTTTATGAATATCCGGCTGAATGGGAAGGTTTAAGCAAGGAAGAAATTAACCTGCGTCTGATGATGATACAACTGAAATTAAGGAGTATGGGAGAACAGGATGAATCCATGCTGATTTTCAGTTTCTGGCCGGATGTCATTATGATGAAAGAAGTAGGGGATCCCCTGTCGGTAGCGCAGTATTTAGGGTTGGATCGTGAGGAATTGAAAGTTCGTGTTATTCTGGGTCAGGGACGGCAAAATACAAATTACGCCATAAACATCTATGCCTGCCATCCTTTCTTCATACAAGGAACCGCATCAGCAACGAATGGAGAAAATACGGCTTTTGTTCCCATTCGGGAATTTTTATGTTCCCGTAACTTTCCCGGTTACACCGGCTATAACTCTGATTCTGAGGTCTTTACCCATATTTTGCATTATATGCAAAATCAGCTCGGTATGGGTATGGAGATGTACAAACATATCATTACGCCGCTCAAAGATACTGAACTGGATCGTCATCCCGACGGCATGTGGTTGAGAAAATTGAAACAAAGCTGCCGTCCTCTGATCATCGACGGACCTAATTGCGTCATAGGCTGTCTGCCGGACAAGTCGATTTTTATGGTGCAGGATTCAAAGAAGCTTCGTCCCGGAGTTGTTGGCGGAAAGCCGGGCATGTTCGCTTTTTCCTCGGAAATGTGCGGTCTGGATGCTACCATTCCGGACAGGTACAGTAATTTTGATTATCAACCGATGAAATATGAAACTGTTTTAGTGAGTCGTGAACGTCAGGAGATAAAGAAATGGAATCAGTTGGAACCATTAACCCATCCACATTAAGTGTTAAAGATCTGCTCTGGCAGATCATGTGGAACAAAGATAAATGTACGCTTTGCGGTCAATGTACCGCTGTTTGTCCCGTGCGTGCCATTGAACTGGGTGTGCATCGCAAACGTACGTTGCAGGTGCCTGTTGGTTTGGAAGAAAAACCGAGTAATCTCTTTTCTGTTTATTTCGGAATTAATCAGCGTACCGACGTTGCCCATGCATGCGTCGGCTGCGGCATGTGTAATCTGGTCTGTCCCAACGGCGCAATTATGCCCTTGCGCAGTGACGAAATAGACAAGTTCAGGTTTCATGCCAACCAGGGAGGCGAACCTCGCCGCCGGGGTGGCAGACGTAATGCGCCGGACAGTGTTCTGGACAAAATAAAATTTGTCCGTATATCGATGCTGACCGACCCAGCACTGGATGCGGGACGTCATGAATTTGAGCTAAGGACGCTGTTGGGCAGAATTTTGCCGCCGGAAGAAATGCTCAAAGTCAGCAAAGAAAATGGTTGGATGCCCCCGATACGTGAAATCTATCCCTTGATCATCGGTAGCATGTCTTTCGGCGCGCTTTCCCCGAACATGTGGGAAGGCCTGCAGATGGGGGTGGCCTATCTTAATGAAGAATTGGGAATGCCGGTACGGATCTGTACTGGCGAAGGAGGATGTCCATCGCGCTTGTTGAAATCCCGTTTTCTGAAATATGTTATTTTGCAGATCGCCAGTGGTTACTTCGGCTGGGATGAAATCATTCATAATCTGCCTTACATGAAGGAAGATCCCTGTGCGATTGAGATAAAATACGGACAGGGCGCCAAGCCCGGTGACGGTGGTTTGCTGATGTGGTACAAAGTCAATAAGCTTATTGCCGCTATTCGCGGTGTGCCGCAGGGCGTGAGTCTGCCCAGTCCGCCGACTCATCAGACCAAGTACTCAATTGAAGAAGCGGTAGCCAAAATGATTCAATCCATGTACATGGCGTGGGGTTTTCGCGTACCGGTTTATCCGAAAATATCCGCAACGAGTACAACCCTGGCCGTCCTGAATAATCTGACCAGAAATCATTATGCAGCAGGTTTGGCCATAGACGGTGAAGACGGTGGTACGGGAGCCGCTTACAACGTTTCGATGAATCATATGGGGCATCCCATTGCCAGCAATTTGCGCGACGCTTATTTGAATCTGGTCAAATTGGGCAAGCAAAATGAAATCCCTCTTTTTGCCGGGGGCGGTATCGGGAAAAACGGTAATCTTGCGGCTAACGCTGCAGCGCTGATCATGCTGGGGGCAAGCGGTGTGCAGACAGGGAAATATATTATGCAGGCGGCTGCCGGTTGTCTGGGTTCAGAAGCCGACCGTTGCAACGTCTGTAATATCGGCGTATGTCCCAAAGGCATTACTTCGCAGGATTCACGCCTGGACCGCAGGCTTGATCCGGAAAAAGTTGCCCAGCGGATTGTGGATGTATATTTAAATTTTGACACGGAATTGAAGAAAATTTTCGCGCCGCTGGGACGTTCCACCTCCCTGCCTATCGGTATGTCCGATGCGTTGGGAATTGACGACGCGGCCGCGGCCGAAAGATTAAATATTAAATACGTATTATAAAATCGGGATTCATATAAATTTTATGGTTAAAAAAGGAACAATAAAAATTGCAGGTCAGGAACACGGAATTCGAGTCGAATCCCGTGTTCTTGAAGAAGAAATTCAGCAGGCGGTGACCAAAGGTTATCGTCATATCGAAGTAGCCGCATATGGTCAGCATGGTATTGGCGGTCGTCTCTGGCGGGGTGGCGATGCGCAAATTAAAGTCGACGTAACGGGATCTTCCGGACAGCGGCTTGGTTCAATGGGATTCGCCAATACAATGATCGAAGTATTCGGTCCCGCCTCGGATGACGTCGGCTGGCTCAACGCCGGAGCTCTTATTATTGTTCGCGGCAACGCTACCAACGGCGTCGCCAACGCCATGGCACAGGGCAAGGTTTACATTGATGGAGATATCGGCGCCCGCGGCATGACCATGACCAAGCATAATCCTCGTTTTGAGCCGCCTGAACTCTGGGTATTCGGCAAGGCCGGGGATTCATTCGCCGAATTCATGGCCGGCGGTGTCGCTGTTGTCTGCGGTGTAGGATCTGAAAACGAAAAAGATGTTTTAGGCTACCGTCCATGTGTGGGCATGGTGGGAGGTAAAATTTTCTTTCGTGGCAGCCAAAGCTCTTACAGCGTCCATGATGCCAGGCTGATTACCGATCTTCCCAAGGAAGAATGGTCATGGCTGAAAATCAATCTGAAAAAATTTCTGCAGGCCATCGGCAAGGAATATTTATTTGAAGACTTGGTTGAAAAGCGTCAAGAATGGAAACTGTTGAGTGCCTTGAAGCCCCATGAGAAAAAAGAACGTTCCATCCGGAAAATGAATGTCTTCAGACTAGATGCCTGGGAACGGGAGTTGGGCAGTGGTGGTTTGATCGGAGATCTTGTCAGCGTGGATCGATCACCTATCGGTTTGATTACCAGCGGTGAATTACGACGTTTTGTCCCCATTTGGGCCAATGAAAAATATTTACCGCCCTGTCAGGCACATTGTCCGACTGGTATCCCCGTTCAGAAAAGATGGGAGTTGATACGGAAAGGAAAAATGCAGGAGGCGGTCAATCTGGCGCTGGAATATACGCCTTTTCCCGCTACGGTTTGCGGTTATCTTTGCCCCAATCTGTGCATGCAGAATTGCTCACGGCAGACGGTCAATCTACCTGCCGTGGATATAACCATTTTGGGCAAAGCTTCTCTGGAAGCGAAAGAACCGAAACCGCATCCGGCCACGGGCAAAAAAGTTGCCGTCATCGGCGGAGGAGCAGCGGGGCTTTCCGTGGCCTGGCAATTATGGATGAAAGGCCACGATGCGGTCATTTACGAAGGTAGGAAACAACTGGGCGGCAAAATTACGGAAACGATCCCGCAAAGTCGCATACCCGATGAAATCGTCGCGCATGAAATCAAGAGACTCGCAAAAAATGTTCATCACATTCATCTGAATGCTTCCTTAACAAAAGAAAAATTCGGGAAGCTTAAAAACGAATTTGATTTCATCGTTATTGCTTCCGGTGCCGCCAAACCAAGAAAAATCAATGTGCGCGGGATTGACAAAGCGTTAGCCGCCCTTGATTTTCTCAGACAGAGCAAGCTCAATTGCATCAAGGTAGGAAAAAAAGTGGTTGTCATCGGCGCCGGCAACGTCGGCTGCGACGCCGCGACGGAAGCCTTTCGTCTGGGAGCTAAAAGCGTGACCTTAATCGATGTTCAGCAACCGGCATCATTCGGAGTCGAAAGACGTCATGCCGAAACAGCCGGTGCGAAATTCCTCTGGCCCTGCTTCACCAAAGCCATTACCGCCAAAGGAGTGGAACTGACCGATGGTGAAGTTTTACCCGCGGATACCGTTATTGTCGCAGTCGGCGACGTCCCGGATCTGTCTTTCCTGCCGGACGATGTGGCGACAAAAAAGGGATTCATTGTTGTCAATGAATATTTTAAAACGAACGACGACCAGATATTTGCTATCGGAGACGCCGTCAAGCCCGGCCTGCTTACGGACGCGATCGGAGCCGGACGCATTGCGGCAAGGGCTATAAATGATTTACTCAAGGGTTCCCATGAAACGTATGATCAACTGTTGCCAATTGATTTCAACAGGATAAAAACAGAATATTTTGATGCGCGTATCAAGAGTTTTTCCGATCTGGTTTCCTGTGCGACCAATTGCGCTTCCTGCGGTGCCTGCCGTGATTGCGGCATGTGCGAGAGTATTTGTCCGCAAAATGCCATTTCCCGCAAAACACTGGAAGGGGAAAATTTCGAATATGTGGTTGACGAAGAACTTTGCATAGGATGCGGTTTCTGTGCCGGCACTTGTCCGACTGGTGTTTGGGAAATCGTGGAAAATGCACCATTGGAATAAACATTAAAAGAGTGAGGATAATAAATTATGAAGAAAACGAAGCAAACAACTGCGGCAGAAAGACAATATCTGATTGAAAAGGAAAAATTTGTTCCCGTATCGCAGTACTTCGGGGAGGATACCTTCAACCGCAAGGCGATGAAGGAGAAGCTGTCCAAGGAAACCTTTAAGAAATTAATGGATGCGATAGACGAAGGTAAGACAATCGACGCCAAAACAGCCGATATCGTAGCCGAGGCCATGAAAAAATGGGCTCTGGAAAAAGGCGCCACGCACTTTGCACATTGGTTCCAGCCGATGACCGGCATCACCGCAGAAAAGCATGACGCGTTTATTGAACCATGCGGCGACGGCCAGGTTATGGAAAAATTTTCCGGTAAACAGCTTGTTCAGGGAGAGCCCGATGCTTCCAGTTTTCCCTCAGGCGGAATACGCGCAACTTTTGAAGCGCGCGGTTACACGGCGTGGGATATGTCCTCACCTGCATTTATCAAAAGAAACGGAATTTCCACAACCCTTTGCATCCCGACAGTTTTTATTTCCTACACCGGACAGGCGCTGGATAAGAAAACTCCTCTTTTGCGTTCGATTCGCGCTTTAAGCAAAAGCGCCGTTAATATGCTGAAGCTTCTGGGCGCAAAGAAAGTCAGGAAAGTTCAATCCAATCTGGGCCCCGAACAAGAATACTTCCTGATCGATATGGATTATTTCTTCAAACGTCCCGATTTGGTATTGGGCGGCAGAACCGTTGTCGGAGCACCTCCTCCCAAGGGACAGGAACTCGAAGATCAGTATTTCGGCAGTATCAAGGAAAGAATATCTTCTTACATGCACGATGTGGAAGAAGAACTTTTCAAACTGGGTATTCCGGCAAAAACGCGTCATAATGAGGTCGCTCCGAGTCAGTTTGAAATAGCACCGGTTTATGAAGAGGCAAATATTGCGGTTGACCATAATCAAATGGTCATGGATACCATGAAGTCTGTTGCCAAGAAACACCGCCTGGCGGCGCTTCTGCACGAAAAACCCTTTGCCCGCATCAACGGCTCCGGCAAGCATGTTAACTGGTCCATGTCCGATGACAAAGGCAATAATCTTCTTGATCCCGGTAAGACACCGCATGATAACGTTCAGTTTCTTGTGTTTTTAATTGCGACCGTTCGTGCTGTTTACAAACATGCGGATATTCTTCGTGCCGCTGTTGCCTCGTATGCAAATGATCATCGGCTGGGCGCCAACGAAGCGCCACCTGCCATCATATCGGTATTCCTGGGTGATCAACTAACGCAGATTCTGGAAAATATACAGAAAGGCACTGTCATGCATGCCACTAATGCGGAAATCATTGACCTGGATATTTCTTCTCTGCCCACTCTAAGCAAGGACAATACCGACCGCAACCGGACGTCGCCCTTTGCCTTTACCGGCAACAAATTTGAATTCCGCGCCGTAGGGTCATCGCAAAATATAGCATCACCGGCATTGGTCATCAACACAATTGTTGCGGAAAGCCTGGATGACCTGGCGGAAAAAATTAAAGCCAAAGAAACAAAGAACATCAATCAGGCCGTCTTGGAGGTTCTCAGAGACGAAATCACCTACATTAAACCGGTTCTCTTCAACGGCGACAATTACAGCAAGGAATGGGAAAAAGAAGCGGAAAGAAGAGGTCTCCCCAACGAAAAGACAACACCCACCGCGTTGAAGGCCCTGATTACGAAAAAGGCGTTGAATCTTTTCGAAAAATACGAGGTTCTCTCCAATCTGGAACTCAAATCACGGCAGCTGATTCATCTGGAACGCTACATCAAGGATCTGGAGATAGAAGTCAAATGTCTCAACAACATTTGCATGAATCAGATATTACCGGTAGCCGTTGATTATCAAAAGAAACTGGCTACAGCCATCAATCGTACAAAGGATGCTTTGGGATCTGCGGCGGTGATGTCTTCCGAAATTGAACTTCTCAAGAAAATTCTCGACCTGATCAACAGTATTTACTCTCTCAACAAGGAAATTCAGCAGAAAGTGGAATCCGTCACGAGTCTGCATGATGAACAGAAGAAGGCCGAGGCCTTGAGTGCTAAAGTCAAACCGATGATGGACGAATTAAGGGAATATGTCGATGCTCTGGAAATTCTGGTGGATGATGAAATATGGCCTCTGCCGAAGTTCTGGGAGATGCTCTTTATCAGTTAAGAATAGCTTTTTGAAGGGTACGGTTTTTTACCGTTCCCTTCTGTTTTTGTTATTGACGGGATTACGAAAAAAGGATAGAGACTCCACGCTTATTAAGTGTGCATAAGGAAGTTTACCTTATACTGTTCCATTCAGGTAAGCATTCTGTATCTTTCATATTTGTGTCATGGTTCACGAGGAAACGATTCCGGATTTTTTTAGGTGATTAAGTTTAATGCCTCTGTTAAAAAAAGAACGTAGAGCGTTGCTTGTCCTGGAAGACGGCAGTGTTTTTGAAGGAAACGCTTTTGCCGGCAGCGGCGAGACAATGGGCGAAGTTGTTTTCAATACGGGCATGACCGGATATCAGGAAGTGATTACCGATCCCTCATATAAAGGCCAGATCGTTGCCATGACCTATCCTCTGGTCGGCAATTACGGAATCAACGACGAGGATATGGAATCGGCCGGTATTCATCTCGAGGGTTTTATTGTTAGAGAATATCAACCTAATCCCAGTAACTGGCGAATGAAGCAAAGCCTTAAATCCTTTCTGGAAAATTACGGGAAAATCGGTATTGAAGGAATTGATACCCGTGCGCTGACACGACGTCTGCGACTTTCCGGTGCGATGAAAGGAATCATTTCCACGGAAAGTAAAAATATAAAATCCATGCTGGCAAAAGTACAAGCGTATCCCGGACTTATTGGTCGTGATTTGGTTCGCGAAGTAACTTGTTCCAAACCGTATATATGGGAAAACGGCGCGCCTCGCACAGATAAATTTCCTTCCAGAAAAACTGCTAAAAAATTGCGAGTGGCTGTTCTCGACTGCGGAGTAAAATACAACATTCTGCGTCTTCTGGAAAAAAACGGTTGTGAAGTGCTTGTCCTACCTGCATCTTCAAAAAGCGCTGAAATCCTGGCTCTGAAACCGGATGGAGTTTTGCTTTCTAACGGGCCCGGTGATCCGGCAGCTCTTCCTTATATAGTAAACGCTGTGCGCAATATTATCGGTAACGTACCGGTTTTTGGCATTTGTCTCGGACATCAAATGATTGGTCAGGCTATCGGCGGATATACGGAAAAGTTGAAATTCGGTCATCACGGGATTAATCAACCGGTGAAAAATGTTGACACAGGTAGAGTGGAAATTACCTCTCAAAATCACGGTTTTGTAGTTGTTCCGGAATCGGTAAAAGACAAGGCCAAAAAAAAATACCACAATCTGAATGACAATACATCCGAGGGAATGAGCATGCCGCGGGCATTTAGCGTACAATATCATCCGGAAGCTGCTCCTGGACCGCATGATACCGAGTATTTGTTTGAGAAATTTGTACAAATGATGAAAAAAGAGAAGAGGAAAACAACTTGATTCTGATAGTCGATTTCGGCTCACAGTACAATCAGCTTATTGCCCGTCGGGTGAGGGAAAATCATGTTTATTGTCAGATTGAACCGCCTGATATTTCCATTGATGCAATCAAGGCACTTGACCCTGAAGGAATTATTCTATCCGGTGGTCCGGCAAGTATCTACAGCAAGGGAGCGCCACGCGTTGATCGAGGCATCTTCAATTTGGGAATTCCTGTTTTGGGTATTTGTTATGGCCTTCACTATATGATTGATTCGCTGGATGGTAATGTAATTGGTTCCCAAAAGCGCGAATACGGTTTTGCCGAATTGCTGATCAAGAAACAGAAAGGCATGTTTGCCGGTGTGAGTAAAAAAACACAGTGCTGGATGAGCCACGGCGATTCCATTGGTAAGCTTCCATCGGGATTTACTGCTACAGCGTCTACCGCCAATACATCGATTGCTGCCGCTGAAGATATTAAACGCAAATTTTACGCATTGCAGTTTCACCCGGAAGTTGTTCACACGAAAGAAGGCAAAAAGATGCTGGCCAATTTCCTGTTTAATATCTGCCGGTGCAAGAAATCATGGTCGATGAAATCTTTTATTAATGATGCTGTCGAAGAAATCCGCCGGCAGGTAGGCAGTGAGAAAGTCATCCTGGGACTCTCCGGCGGTGTCGATTCTTCAGTAGCGGCTGTTTTATTAAACAAAGCTATAGGCAAACAGCTTACCTGTGTTTTTGTGGATAACGGCGTGCTGAGAGAGAATGAAGCCGAGCGTGTCATCGAAATGTTCAGTAAACATCTACGAATCAATCTGCGCTTCGCGCGGTCGGGTAAAATATTTTTGAAGAGATTAAAAGGTGTTACCGATCCGGAAAAGAAAAGAAAAATTATCGGCCGCACATTTATTGAGGTATTCGACAAAGAAGCTCAAAAAATCAAGGGCGTAAGATTTCTGGCACAGGGAACTTTATATCCTGACTTAATCGAATCCCGTTCTGCTTTCGGCGGTCCCAGTGCGGTAATTAAATCGCATCATAATGTCGGCGGTCTGCCGAAGAAAATGAATTTAAAGCTGGTCGAACCACTCAAGCACCTGTTCAAGGATGAAGTAAGACTTTTGGGAAAAGAATTGGGACTTGCCGACGATGTTGTTTGGCGACAACCTTTTCCCGGACCGGGTCTTGCTGTCCGGATTATCGGCGAAGTTACACCCCGGCGTCTGGCCGTTTTGCGTCAGGCTGACACAATACTTCTGGAAGAAATACGCGCCCAACATCTTTACTACAAACTCTGGCAATCTTTTGCGGTACTTTTACCCATAAAGAGTGTCGGCGTAATGGGGGACCAGCGAACCTATGAAAATATTCTGGCCATCCGTGCTGTAACCAGTGACGATGCCATGACTGCCGACTGGGCTCAACTGCCGCATGACATTCTGGCGCGGATATCCAATCGCATCATTAATGAAGTACGCGGGGTCAATCGCGTTGTTTACGATATTAGTTCCAAGCCGCCCAGCACTATCGAGTGGGAATAAGGGGGGGTGGTGATATACCGGCGCACAGCGCTGCTCAAAATCTTTTTCCGACCCTGCAACTGCCCGCTCAACTGCCGGTTCGCAAACTCGCGCCACCGGCACTCAAACAAGCGACTCTGCGGGCGTTTCGCTTTGCAGGCAGGGTGACCCCGAAAAAAGCTTTGATTCGCACTCCTGTACGCAGGCATATCACCTTAGTAGATGAAAGATAGAAAGTTGAATTTTATTGTATGCCTAAACGCAAAGACATAAAAAAAATACTGCTCATCGGGTCCGGTCCTATTATCATCAGTCAGGCCTGTGAATTCGATTATTCCGGAACGCAGGCCTGTAAAGCCCTGCGGGAGGAAGGTTACGAAGTTGTTTTAATCAACAGTAATCCCGCGACCATTATGACTGATCCGGAAATGGCCGACCGGACTTATATTGAACCGATAACTCCGGAAGCTGTGGCAAAAATTATTGCCCGCGAACGGCCGGATGCTTTGCTTCCCACATTAGGCGGACAGACCGGATTGAACACGGCTGTGGCAGTCGCGGAAAGCGGCGTGCTCAAAAAATACAAAGTGGAAATGATCGGTGCGTCGCTTGACGTTATCCACAAAGCGGAAGACCGGGAAAAGTTCCGGTACGCGATGGAAAATATCGGTTTGCGCGTGCCTAAAAGCGGTTTTGCCCGCTCCATGAGTGATGTTCTGAAGATCGCCGATGAAATCGGTTTTCCACTGATCATCCGTCCTTCTTTTACCCTTGGCGGAACAGGCAGTGGCGTGGCCTACAACCGTGAAGAATTGATGGAAGTGGCCAAGGGCGGACTGGATGCCAGCATGATTTCGGAAGTGATGATTGAGGAATCGGTGCTGGGCTGGAAAGAATACGAACTGGAAGTAATGCGGGATAAAGCCGATAATGTTGTCATCATTTGTTCTATTGAAAACTTTGACGCGATGGGTGTGCATACCGGCGAATCCATTACCGTTGCTCCCGCGCAGACCCTGACCGATAAAGAATATCAAATCATGCGGGACGCCGCCATTGCCATCATGCGTGAAATCGGCGTGGAAACCGGCGGATCCAATGTTCAGTTCGCCATCCACCCGGATACCGGAGAATTGATTGTCGTCGAAATGAATCCCCGTGTTTCCCGTTCATCGGCGCTTGCTTCGAAAGCCACAGGCTTTCCCATTGCCAAAATTGCCGCGAAACTTGCCGTCGGTTACACGCTGGACGAAATCCCCAATGACATTACCCGCGAAACGATGGCCTCTTTTGAGCCGACTATAGATTACTGCGTCGTGAAAATTCCCCGCTGGACTTTTGAGAAGTTTCCGCAAGCGGATGATTTTTTAACTACATCCATGAAATCCGTAGGCGAGACCATGTCCATCGGCCGCACATTCAAAGAATCGCTGCAGAAAGCAGTTCGTTCTCTGGAAATTGGGCGCTTTATCCTTAATCAATCTCTGCCGGAAGATTTGAAAGATAAAAAAGAATTTCTCAAAAGCAAACTAATCAAACCCAATTCACTGCGGCTTTTCTATATCGCCGCTGCCATGCAAAATGATATGTCGATTGATGAGCTCTATCAATTAACAAAAATAGATCCGTGGTTTTTGCATCAGGTAAAGGAAATCGTTGATGCTGAAAATGAACTGACGAATTCCACTCCATCAGTAGAGTTGCTGAAAGCTGCCAAGAAAATGGGCTTTGCCGACAAGGCGCTGGCCTCGTTCTGGAAAATGACGGAATTGAAAATTCGCCAGTGGCGCGAAAAAGAAAAAATTATGCCGGTATATAAACTTGTCGATACCTGCGCGGCGGAATTTGAAGCCTATACCCCTTATTATTATTCCACTTATGAAACGGAGAACGAAACAAGGCCTTCAACGAAAAGAAAAGTCGCGATTATCGGCGGCGGTCCCAACCGCATCGGACAGGGTATTGAATTTGATTACTGCTGTGTTCACGCCTCCTTTGCTTTGCGCGAAGAAGATGTGGAAAGCATTATGATTAATTCCAATCCCGAAACGGTCAGCACCGATTATGACACATCCGATAAACTGTTCTTCGAACCGGTGACACTGGAAGATGTTTTACACATTCTGCAAACAGAAAAACCAGAGGGAGTAATTGCCCAGTTTGGCGGCCAGACGCCGCTTAATCTGGCCAAAGGACTGGAAGCGGCCGGAATTAAAATAATGGGAACATCTCCCGATTCCATTGATCGTGCGGAGAATCGTGACCTTTTTCAGGAAATCGTCCGCAAGCTCAAGCTGAATCAACCGGATAATGATACCGCCAGAGACATAAAAAAGGCTCTGCAGGCCGCCGAACGTATCGGCTATCCGGTGCTGGTGCGGCCATCATATGTTTTGGGCGGCCGTTCCATGGAAATAGTCTATGACCCGGATACTTTGAGTTCGTTTATGGAAAGGGCGTTGCTTGTTTCGCCGGAGCATCCAATTTTAATAGATAAATTTTTGGAGGACGCCATAGAAATAGATGTGGATGCCATCAGCGACGGTGAAACAACTGTTGTGGCCGGCATCATGGAGCATATTGAAGAAGCAGGAATTCATTCGGGAGACAGCGCCTGTGTCCTTCCCCCCTTGACAATTTCCGCTTCACTTCTGGATCTCATTAAAAAGCAAACAAAAATGCTGGCACAGGAATTAAATGTTGTCGGTCTGATGAATATTCAATACGCCATCAAAGACGGCAAATTATACGTTCTGGAAGTCAATCCCCGCGCGTCCCGTACAGTTCCTTTTGTCAGCAAAGCTATTGGTGTTCCGTTGGCGAAGCTTGCCACCAAAGTCATGCTGGGGAAATCTTTGAAAGAGCTGGGCTTTACAAAAGCGCCGGAGCCACAACATATTTCAGTTAAGGAAGCTGTTTTTCCGTTTAACCGTTTTCCTGATGTGGATATTCTGCTGGGGCCTGAAATGAAATCAACCGGTGAAGTCATGGGCATAGACAAGTCGTTCGGTCTGGCTTTTGCCAAATCGCAAATGGCAGCAGGATTCAAAATGCCGACGGATGGCACTATCTTTATCAGCGTCAATGATTATCACAAAGATAAGATTGTATCGTTAGCTAAAACTTTTCAAGAATTGGGGTTTAAAATATTAGCGACTAAAGGTACAGCCCTGTACCTGGTGGAACACGGCATTGGTGCCGGAGTTGTTTTTAAATTAAGCGAAGGGCGTCCGAATATTGTGGACTATATCAAAAACGGCGATATAAAAATGGTTATAAATACGAGCATCGGACGCAAATCCTCGCGTGACGCTTATCATATCAGGCGCGGTGCGCTTACTTATAATATTCTTTACACAACGACCATCGCAGGCGCGCGCGCCCTGTGTGAAGCGGTCGCGGCAGTAAAAAAAGATGATTGGCAGGTATGTTCGTTACAGGAATATCAAAAATGACGACCTCGCACAGTTTCTCATTTATAGGAATGGAGTGATATTTTACCTCAGATATTCCCCTCCCTTTACGGGAGGGGTTTGGGGAGGGTGGCAACAAATTGAACCAAATAATTGCATTGGGAAAAGCTCTTAGAAAGAGACCGACAGATGCTGAAAAAATACGTTGGAAACAATTGCGATTAAAGCAAATAGAAGGATTCAAATTTAGAAGGCAGCAGCCAATAGATCACTACATTGTTGATTTTGTTTGTTTTGAAAAAAGGATTATTGTTGAAGTAGATGGCGGACAGCACGCAATGCAAAAAGAAGACGATATCATAAGAGATAAGTATTTAAGACAACAGGGATTTCAAGTATTAAGATTTTGGAATAATGAAGTTTTGCAAAATATAAATGGAGTATTGGAAGTTATAAGGGAGAGTTGTTTATCACCCTCCCCTTAATCCCCTCCCGTCGAGGGCGGGGAAATTTTAGAAATACTCTCCCGCAAGGGATGGGGATTTAACTGTTTGAAAAAGGATTTATATGCATGCCAGTAACAATTTAGACGAATCAGGACGTCCTCGTGAAGAATGCGGCATTTTCGCGATTTACGATCATGAGGAAGCTTCCCGCGTGACTTTCTTCGGCCTTTTTGCCTTACAGCATCGTGGTCAGGAATCGGCAGGCATCG
The DNA here is from genome assembly GCA_007244375.1 of Smithella sp. GTDB lineage: Bacteria > Desulfobacterota > Syntrophia > Syntrophales > Smithellaceae > Smithella. The sequence continues at coordinate 34,399 of SCVW01000051.1, forward strand.
TCAGTTCCGACGGTTGTCAGGTCTGGGAGCACAAAGGTATGGGACTGGCTGCCGAAGTATTTAAAGAAGAGCACCTGCAAAAACTTCCGGGCAAACTGGCTATCGGGCATGTCCGTTATTCCACGACAGGCTCCTCCACCATTTCGAACGCGCAGCCTTTTTTAGTTCACTTTGCCGGCGATTATTACGCGCTGGCGCATAACGGCAATATTCTCAACGCGCAGAAATTGCGCAAAGAACTGGAGGACAGCGGATCAATTTTTCAATCCACGATGGATAGCGAAATTGTTGTTCATCGGATGGCGCATCACATGAAAAAGGGACTGGAAAAAGCGCTGGCTGCCGCTCTCTCTCGCCTGGAAGGCGCGTACTGTTTCATCATGATGACGCGCGATAAAATAATCGCTGCGCGCGACCCGCGTGGTTTCCGGCCCCTGGCGCTGGGAAAACTAAACGGCAGCTGGGTAGTCGCTTCGGAGACCTGCGCTTTTGATCTGGTCGGCGCGCAGTATGTACGCGATGTCGAACCTGGTGAAGTTTTAATTATAGACGGGAAGGGTGTAAGAAGCATCCATCCTTTCCCGGAGATTAAACACTGCCATTGTATTTTTGAGTTGATTTATTTTGCCCGTCCTGACAGTCAGATTTTCGGCCAGAATGTTTATTTATGCCGCAAGCGTTTAGGACATGAATTAGCGCGTGAATACAAACCGAGTGTCGACCTTGTTATGCCCTTTCCGGATTCGGGTGTCTACGCCGCTCTTGGTTACGCGGAAGAAAGCGGTATTGGTTTTGAAATGGGTATGATTCGTAACCACTATATAGGTCGCACCTTTATTCAACCATCTCAACCTATGCGCGATTTCGGTGTGCGCGTTAAACTTAATCCTGTGCGGGCTATTTTGGAAGGCAAGAAAGTTTTAATTGTGGAAGATTCCATAATCCGCGGCACAACCAGCCGCAACCGCGTAAAAAATCTGCGCAGTATCGGAATAAAAGAACTGCATATGGCGGTCAGCTGTCCACCGACGGTTTATCCCTGTCCGTACGGTATTGATTTTTCATCCAAAGGTGAGCTCCTTGCGGCGAAAAAAGAAAACGAAAAAGCCATTGCCGATTTCATCGGTTTGGATTCCATTCACTACCTTTCCATAGATGGAATGATAAGGGCGACCGGCCTGAACAAAGATTGTTTCTGCCTTGCCTGTTATACCGGTGATTATCCTATTGCGCCGCCGGAGACGATTGATAAGTTCTGCATGGAAATGAAATAGCTCTAGGACTGTTGAAAAATACCCATCTGCTTTGTTCCGCTTCGCCCTTCGGCGTTGCGGCGTATGAAAAAATACGCCTCACTTCTCAGGGCTCGCGAGCCTCACATCTGGGCATTTTTGAACAGCCCTCTCATACCATTCCGCTTTCTTCGGCTAGCTTTGTTGGCATCGTCGTCGGTTTCCTCGACGTATGTGTTAGCTATGCCGATATGTCATAGCTAACCGGTAAGGAAATGATTCGTTTTTGTTGTGCTACTTTCAGTTGCACTCCCGGAGCATATACGCCGGATGCCTGACCGGCGAATGCCGGTGAGCCTCCTCCTCGCCGCCTCGTTATCCAAAAAAATCGAAACGGTATGGGCTGGTTTAAAATATTTAAAACAAACTTTACAAAAAAATTAGATGTGTTACGATTTCCCTCAATAAGAGATATAAGTAATTTCCGGATATTAGTTGTTTGTTGCATAACAAACTTATAGTCTAGTTATGGAATATGAAGATTTTAGGAAGAAGTGGAAAATAGAATTGAACTGGCGGGCTCGTGTCGCTGAGTATGTTGAGCTTCAGACAAGCCTAAAGCGCAATGGCGAAGAGATCAGCCCTGAGCGATATTGCCGTCAAGAATGCATTTCTCCGTCAGCATTCCACTGGTGGCGAGAGCTTCTTCAATTAGAAGATAAATTTACGTTTTATCGTTCCTTTGCGATGGAATATCTAAACCGTGCAAAAAAATCTCTAGAACTTATTGACCTATACGCCGATCGTTATCCAGAGTTACGAATGCCATTAATAAGAGACGCAATCATTTCATATGCAGCACTCTTCTGCAAGAGCAATGGTCGTGTTTTTACAAAATGGCATCTTGAATCTCAGAAATTTGTTCCGCAAGCCCTATCTGAGACTCACAATAAGATATGTGATGATAGAGATTTGGTATTTGCTCATTGTGACCTTGGAGCGAGAGATCCCAAGGTGTCTTTAATCGGAATAGCCTTGAAAGGGAAAGGATTCTACTGGGAAGATTATGAAGCTCTGCTTCCTCAGTTCAAAGAGCTTATAGAAGCCGTTAAGAATAGACTAGAAGGATATGCTCAAGAAGTAAATATTACATCCATAGAGCAAGCTTTTCAGGACTTTCTAAATCCTCCACCCGAAGCATTAATTGATCCTGGAAGATAGATATTTATGAAAAAATTGAATAAGGAAATTAATGTGACAGATACAATAATCAATTAAGACAAAGGAGAAATGGCCATGATATCATGGATAATATATGCCATTATTGTTTATCTCGTTTTTTTTGTCTTAAGATTTTTGTGGCGAGCATACACACACCCTGCGAACATATTGGGTCGACAAGCGGCAAATATGAATTGGTATTGGAAAGGACGGATAGCTGGTGCAGGAGGTTTCATGGACGCTTGTTATGAGCGTGATGGAATGGAGGCGATTGTTTCTTATGCGGCTGGAAAGGTTTTTTTGTTGAAGCCAGCACATTCTACGCCTTTCAAAGATTTTATCGAATTAGAACGATGGTTGGCACAAGAAAAAAACATATCAGCCGTGGGTGTTAAGCAAGTAATTACTTCGAAGCATTTAAAAGCAGCTTTTGAAGTGCTTGACGAAGCTGAAACTATATTTCGGGCTGAAAATTTCAAGATTATTAGAGATGTGATTGAGAAAATTATTGTTGACAATTCTGATTCACTAGAACTCATTAGTAAAGCTAACCGTAATTGGACACCACATGAGTATGTTTATGCTCAAATTGTAAACGTTGCAGGAGACATGCTGAAATCAGGTCAGTATCACATTTATAGAGGTGTTCTAAATCCAATGGGTCCGGGAAATGACTTGTTAAAAATTTTCAACATGTCATTTAATGAAATGGTTCGTATGAGACTGGTTGATAAAGATTATGCAAAAGAGCAGAAAGCTATCCTAAAGGCAGAAATGGATATTGTTGGTTAAAAGTTAATATAAAAAAACGGGTATCAGTAAATATGCTTTTACAAAACCAATATGTTTTCGGAATTTTCAAATAAATGAATCATTTTTTAAGGATAGTTCTATTTTTTTCTTTGTTGTCGTTTTCCGGAGGGTGTAATATGCAAAATAGATTTCTTTATTTTCCTGAAGGAGAACGTCCTACACAACAAGCGCTGGAATATGAAAATATGAAACTTTGGCAGGCAACTGCTGATGATTATCAGGGATTGGTTGCCGCTCAAGAGGTTCCAGCGCCCAATGGAACATTAGTTCTGTTTCACGGCAACGGCGGCACCGCTCTCGACAGAGGATTCTATTTTAAGCCTTTTATGGCGTTGGGTTTTCGTGTAATTTTAGCGGAATATCCAAAATACGGAGGACGTCCGGGCAAGGTCGGCGAAAAACCGTTTGTTGCCGCCGGATTAGAAACTGTTCGCCTGGCCTATGAGCAATATAAAGAGCCTATTTATTTGGTAGGTGAGTCGCTGGGCTGCGGAGTTGCTGCCGCCATCGCCAAAAAAACATCTGTTCCCATTGCCGGTATAATTTTAATTACTCCGTGGGATACGCTGGCATCTGTGGCGAAATCACTATTTCCTTTTCTTCCGGTGCAACTGGTTTTAACCGACAAATATGATAGCATTGAAAATCTGAAATCGTTCAAAAATAAAATTTCCGTAGTCGGAGCGGAACGCGACGAAATCCTGCCGGTTAAGCATGCAGTCAATTTATATAACGCTCTTTCCGAGGATCGCAAGCGGATGTGGATAATAAAAGAAGCTCATCACAACGATTGGCCGCTGCACGCCGACGCTTTATTATTTAGAGAAATAACAGATTTTGTCAGGATCGATAAATAAGTTAACGGCATCTATGGTGCCTTCTGAAAAGGGTCTGGGAAAAATGCTGCCCAATGTTTTTACAAAGCACAAAGAGATCAAACTGTATAAGTCAACACTTGGCTAGGGTTGCGGGGAATCGCATTGGAATAAGGTGGTTTTTGTTACCAGGGGAGGTTTACCTTGAAGATATTTCAAATGCTTCTTTCGTTCGTGGTGGTAATGGTAATCGGGCTCTCGGCGGCGGCGCAAGAAGATTGGAAATTCGAACATACCAGAGACGGAATCGATGTCTACACACGTGCCATTTCAGGTTCGTCCATTTATGCTTTCAAGGGCGTCGGCATCATGGATGCCCCGCTCGAAGAAGTTGCGGAACTAATTAACGACATCTCGGCCACACCCCAATGGGCTTCTGATATGAAGGAGGCTCGCATTCTTTCCAAAAAGGACGACTATAATATGCTGGTCTATAATATCCTCGATTTGCCGTGGCCGGTCTCAGACCGGGATTTTGTCGTGGAAAGCAAAGCGGAGATAGATTTGTCCAAAGGTCGCGTGATCATTTGCGCCAATGCACTCAAAGACCCGCCCATACCGAAAAACAATGAGTGCGTGCGTGTCAAAAATTTGCAGATCAAGTATCTCCTTGAATACATTGATCGTGAGCATACCCGTGTAACCCTGACAGGTTGGGCAGATCCGGCCGGTTACCTGCCCGCCGCTGTTGTCAATCTTACCGCCACGAAGACCCCCTATCGAAGCCTGACCGGTATGCGCCGTATCCTTAAAAGCGAGAAATACATAGCGCTCGCCAAGACATCACGCTACCGGACAATGGTTGAAAAACAAATCGCCCTGGGGAATCTGAAACCGTGAAAAAGATAATAGCAAGTAGTGGGTAGTTCGTGGCAAGCTGAAGAGGGAAAGAACCGTCTTATTATAAGACTAACCACGCCTTTCAATGCCTTTCCAAAACTTATCCTCAAGCTCTCTCTTTACGAGTTTGCCATCGATATGCCGGGGAAGTTCTGCTGTAAATTCAATAATTTTAGGAATTTTGAATCCGCGCAAACCGCTCTTCCTGCAGTGTTCCAGTATATCCTCTTTGGTTATTGTTGAGCCCTTCTTCGGCTGCACAACAGCGGCTACACACTCGCCCAAATCTGCATCCGGTGCCCTGACAACCGCTATGTCGGCAACCTCGGGGTGATTATTGATTATTCTTTCAATCTCATTAGGATAGATGTTTACGCCACCGCTGATAATCATTTCTTTTACTCTGCCGGTTAAATAAACATATCCATCCTCATCCATGTAACCAATCAAGCCGTCATCAAACCATCTTACGCCATCAACGAATTCAAAAACGCTTTTTGTTTTTTCCAGAGATCCGGAATACTTCAAACTTTCCGTCATCATTGTTCTGTTGAATATATAGCCTTGTTCGTTCGGTGCGCACCATTTCGCTTCTTCTTTATTATAAATTCCCAGTTCGCCGCAGCGGGCTTTGCCAACGCTTGCCAGTCTTTTTGGATTTTGTTCATAGTCTTCAGGTAATAGAGTTGTTACAACTGCCGTTTCCGATGAACCGTAGAATTCATAGAAAATATTATTTTTACATCCCCGTTCTTTAAAAAATCTATTCGCGGCTTCTTTAAGTTCCGGGGATGCCGGCGCGGAACCGCATATTAAAGATTTCATAGAACTCAAATCGTACTTATTCTTCACGTTATCGGGAAGTTGCAACAGTCTCTCGATAATAGTCGGCACAATAAATATCCAACTTATCCTTTCCTTCTCTATCAATCTCAGGAATTCTTCGCTGTTAAAGTTTCTCATGGCGACTCCGGTTGCGCCGTGCAGTAAAAGTGGTATCCATCCGATAATTGACGCGGCATGATATACCGGACTCGGCATTAAAAGTCTGATATTAGCCGATTTTTTATCCTTGATCTTATGAGCGCCAAACCAATAAGTAAAACTTATCTGTTTTACTAAAAGCGTTAAATATTCTTTAAGTGATATCTTCGGTTTTTCTGCTGTACTGCTTACCAAATACCCGAATCCGTCAAAATAATTAACATTTTTGGGAGCGCCGGTAGTCCCGCCGCTATAGGGGTTGATTGCAAGAGCGATACTAACCTTCGGCATGGTCTTCGGAGATTTGAATAGTAAATCCTCGTACAATATGATGCCCTTTCCGATTTTGGTTCCGACCATAACATAATGCTTCACTGAGTTAAGTTTATTTTTTATAGTGACAACGTCATCATAAAATTCCTCGTCGAAAATTAAGATTTTCGGTGATGCTCTATTTATTGCCCCGGCGAGATCGTCTCCCTTTAAATGCCAGTTTAAAAAGGGCATGGGGCATCCTATAAGCGAACCGGCGAAAAGCGCTTCAAAGAATTCGTTGCCGTTATAAAGAAGTTCAGCGAATCTATCCTTGGGTTTTATATCGAGCGCCTGCAATCCATTTGCAAGTCGTAGTACTCTATCTTTGAGCTCCTTGTATGTGATTCTCTTTTCTCCGGTAATTATTGCCTCTCTGTCACCGAAAACATCCCACATCGACGCAAAATAATTGGCCACAAGATCATCAAGTTTAAATGTAAGGATGCATTTTATACTTTTTATAAAACCGGTTTTTTTAACCGTTCTAAACAAAGTTTTTGTGATATTCATTAAACCAAGTTGTTTAATTACTACAAGGGCAATTCCTCGGGTTTCTTTCATAAAAATTAAGCGGGGCAAGTTTGACAGAATTGAAAAAAAACTTTTTTCTTTCATAAAATATAAATCGCCTTTAAAATAAGATAATAATTTTCCTCAATTAGGGTTGCACCTTTAAAAACCAATAATTTCTGTCTTTATACCATTTCTAAATCAAAGATGATATTGAGGCGGCTAGGCGGAGGCGACGAGGCGTATTGTTGTACATACGTTGAGGAAGCCGACAACGACGCCAACAAAAATAGCGCTTTGATTCAGAATTGGTATTACTATCTCATTCTTGGGGGCGGAACACATACCCGCCTCATGCCTTCCTTAAGTGAAATGGCATCCACGGGACAGAAGCGCGCGCACACGCCGCATCCGATGCAATATTTTTCCTCCCGCTTTGCCTTATCGTCGGTAATCTTGATTGCATTCACCGGGCAGCGAGTCTCGCATTCTCCGCAACCGGTGCACTCTTCTTCGTTTATTACGGATAAATAGTTAGTGGAATTAATCATCGGCGTGATGCCGTTGCGCCAGAGTGTGAAGGCGTCGCAGCAGTCTTTGCAGCAGTTGCAAATGCTGTTTTCTTCCTTCATAATATTCGAGCCGTTATGTATTGCCTTGTGAATGAGTCCGGCATCTTCGGTTTCCTTCAATATTTTAAGAGCTTCTTCTTGTGTGATTTTTCTGGCAAAGCCCTGATTGACTACATGGCGGGCTGATTTTCCGAAGGTGAAGCACACCTCATTCGGTGCGTTTATTTCACAGTCGTGGCCGAGAACTTTATTGTAATTCCTGCAGAAACAGTATCCCACAGCGATATCGTCATTTTTCCTGATGATTTCCTCAACGGTCTTGGAAGGCAGAACCTGTTCCTCTACCTTCACCGTTTCATCGATGATTATTTTAATAGGTTTGCCGTTCTCATTTGTAAATACGGGAACAGTGCGGTCAACAGCAGGCTGAACCTCAAAAATGGGAATAAACGCATTGTATTGACTCTGTACAGTGTCCTTTAATTCTTCTAAAAGTTTTTGATACAGTTTAGCAATTTTTTCAAATTCCTTTATTTTCTCACCTTGCATGCGTTCCTTCATGAACGTGTATTCAAAAGCGCCCACGATGATTAAAGGCAAGAGCCTGTAGACAATCACTCCCTTTGTATTGGGTTGATTAAATATGAACCCCTTTTTTGCCAACCCATTTGTCATTTTTTCTATATCGGCTTCAGGGATTCCTGATTTCTCTTTAAGCTGATCGATTGAGAGAGTTGTATCTTTATCAAAGTTGTTTATTATGAAATCGACCTCTTCTTCTGTTAAATAGATTTTTACTATCTCAAGCAAGGTATCCGATATTACGAACGGAAGAATCCCGGCTTTTACAATAATACCCGCTGCCTGTGAATATTTGCTCGTTAATGTGTCCATAACCTTACCTTTGTAATAACTTGTTTTTGTAGAGGGAATATAGGGAACGCTCTGGAGTATGTCAAGAAAATCTTGGCGGGAAAATGTGAATCGAGAAACTAATGATCTTATTAACAAGTGCTGTATAATCCGTGAGAATATTTATTGGTGGAAAACAAATCAAAGAAAAGATATAAGCCAACAAAATGTATTAACCCCCAAGGTAATCTTTAATGTTCATATCCTCCACTTTGCGGTATATTCCTTGGGGATAATTCGACTTGCAAATATCACTGCGCTTTGCTTGTGATATTTGAGTCTCATTAGGAGAAAGATGACCATTTACCGTCGTGTAACTTTATCAAGAGTACTGCAAATCAGCGCTCTGATGCTGCTGATTTTTGTTATTATTTGTATTGTTTCTCTTTCGTTGGGCAGTGTCCGTATTGGCTTTGTCGAAGTACTCGGATCGCTGCTTAATTCATTTACCGGAGAAAGTCATCTTTCTTCACAAGAAGAATTAATTATATTTTCAGTGCGTCTGCCGCGGATTATTTTTGCCGCAGTTGTCGGTGCTTCACTTTCACTCGGCGGAGTTATTTTTCAGGCAATCCTGCGCAATCCGCTTGCTGATCCTTATATTCTGGGTATATCGGGAGGATCGGCTCTCGGAGCTATTATCGGAATTGTTATCGGTGCCGGTTCTTTTTATTTGGGAATTCCACTTCTGGCTTTTGTGGGAGCACTGGCTACTGTTTTTTTAGTGTTTGTTGTTGCCGGAAGTGTCAGAGGGCCTCTGTCGGATAATTCGCTTTTGCTTTCCGGCGTTGTTGTGAATGCTTTTTTCTCCGCGGCTATTCTTTTTTTCCTATCGGTAGTCAACAGCATGGAGCTGCACAGCATTACTTTCTGGCTGATGGGTGATCTTTCAGGAACGTCAGTAAATGAAATTTGCGTGGCAGCTGTTTGCCTGCTTGCCGGTTTTGTTTTGCTTTACGCGCAGGCGCGGAAATTGAACTTGATTGTACAGGGTGAAGACACAGCTCAACAGTTAGGTATCCGTGTAGAAAAAACCAAACAAATACTTTTGATTATAACCTCGCTTATTATTTCCGTGGCGGTTTCTCTGGCCGGCATAATAGGTTTCGTGGGGATTATGGTGCCGCATTTTATGCGCCTGGTTTTTGGCTCCGATCATCGTCTGCTTTTGCCCGTTTCCGCTTTGTTCGGAGCCTCATTTTTAATCGTTGCCGATACTATTGCCAGAATTATTCTCGCTCCCGCTGAACTGCCGGTAGGAGTTATAACGGCGCTTTGCGGTGCACCTTACTTTATTTTTCTTTTGAAAAGGAATCAACGTTAAACATGCCTGTAATCGAAGCCAGAAATATTAACTTCAGTTATGATACGAAATCGGTAATGGGAAATGTTTCCTTTGCAATTGACGAAGCGCAAATAGTGGCGGTTATCGGGCCGAACGGCTCCGGCAAAACCACTCTTTTGAAAATCATCAACGGTACGCTTTTCCCCAATAGCGGGAAAATGTTTGTTGACGGCAAAGAAACGGTAAGATGGTCGCGAAGAGAAATTGCGCGGAAAGTAGCCATAGTGCCGCAGGAGACATCACTGATTTTTCCTTTTTACGCGGAAGAAATTGTTCTCATGGGACGATTTCCTCATCTGGGTCGCTATAGTTTTGAGGATAAGAATGATTATAAAATAGTGCATGAAGCCATGGAAAAAACGGATACGCTTACTTTTGCCGATCGGCGTTTTGGTGAACTGAGCGCCGGAGAGCGCCAGCGGGTCCTGATTGCGAGAGCTCTGGCCCAAGAGCCGAAAATTCTGCTTTTGGATGAAAGTACGGTGTTTTTGGATCTTAAACATCAGGCACAGTTTTTGGCTTTACTGCGACAATTAAACACAGAGCAGAAATTGACGGTAATTTTTGTTACTCACGATATAAATCTGGCTGCGCAAAATGCTGAGAGAATAATTTTGCTTGATTCCGGGAAAATTTATGCTATAGGAAATCCTGCTGATGTTATTACCGCGGCGAACATAAAAGAGGTTTATGATGTCGATATTCTGATCGATCAGAATCCGAAAAACAGGTTGCCCAGAATGACGTTATTGACCTGAATAATTTGAAATATTGCTAAATTTCTTTCGAAGGATAACGATACCAAAGAAATTATTCCAAAAAAGAGATCAGCAGGGACTGCCAAATAAAGGAAGCCGGTTAAAGTCCGGCGCTGCCCCGCAACTGTAAGCGGAACGAAATCCACGTTATCCACTGGCGCTTCGGCGTTGGGAAGGGTGGAAAGTAGGATGCCGCAAGCCAGAAAACTTTATGGTGAGTCTAACTTACTTTGATCCCGAGGGGGAAAGGAGAAGCTCCATGAAGAAAGTCTTAGTTGTAGTTCTGTTTTTTTCTGTATTTATTTTTTCACCCGTACAAGCTGAAGATAAAAAAGCCGACGATGCCATTGTCACTATGGAAGAAATTGTCGTCACCGCGACGAAAATTCCGGAAAAACGAAAAGACATTCCCAATGCTGTTATCATAATAGATAAAAAGGACATTCAAACGTCTGGCGCTAAGAGTATCGGAGAATTACTGGCGAATGAACCTGGTTTAGACTGGCAGAGCTATGGCAATTACGCCGGTGCCTCACAGGAGATCCATATCCGTGGAATGCGCGGCAATGCAACCCAAGTATTTGTTAATGGCGTCAATGTCGGATCACCATCATTAGGTGTTGCGGATGTAGGAAAGATTTCTATCGATAACATTGAACGGATAGAGGTAGTCAAAGGCTCTAGTTCGCTTCTCTATGGATCGGGAGCAATGGCTGGAACTGTTAATATCATTACGAAAAGTCCAAAAAGAGATATAATTGACCTGAAAATTGGTGCCGGTTACGGTTCGCAAAACACGTATCGTGTAGCGGCAGAAAACGGGATGTTTGTTGCCGGAGATTTTGGATATTACCTGACTGCCGGAAGAACCGAAACCGATGGGTTCAGAGATAACAGCTATCTTCGACAAAATGATGTGTCTCTGAAACTGGTATTAGACAAGAGAGACACGATGAATATCAACCTCTACGGCGGTTATATAGATAGGGATTATGGTGTGCCTGGCGTTAAACCCCCTGAAGGAACACAGGATTATTATATAGGCGGTGAAAAGTTTTATAATAGCGATTCGGCAGCTCTCTTGGATCACAGTACCGATAAAGACGGTCATATCGCACTTAATGTCAAAGGTGTGCCAGCGAGATGGTTCGGTTATGACCTTAAAGGTTATTATGCGAATATGGAAAATTACAACTACGCGCGTTACGCATTCGATGGCACGGGCGCAGAGAACTGGATAACAAACGAAGTACTGGGGGTAGATGGCCACGTGGACATTTATCCATTTGAAGGGGCCAAGGTACTTTTGGGTGGCGAATGTAAGGACTTTAACTGGGGAAATCAAAGTTATGGTTTGGATTCATCCGGTAACAATACCGGTTCTGAGTCTCAAACAAAAGCGCATGTGTTTACGAAGGGTATATTTACAGAGGTCGAATACAGGCCATTACAGTATGGGAAGGTGTTAGCAGGATTCAGGCATGAAAACCACTCCGCATTTGGTTCGGAAAATCTGCCCCTTTTCGGCTTGGTCATAAATCCGTTTGAAACAACGGCGTTAAAGATCAGTCACGGAAAACACTTTCTTGCTCCTACACTCAACGATCTTTACTGGCCGGCTGATCCTTACACCAAAGGAAATGCCGACCTGAAACCGGAGAGCGGGTGGCAAACTGATGTTACTCTCGAACAGTCGCTACTTAAAGATAAGTTATTCATGACGATATCGTATTTTCACTGGAATGTTGATGATAAAATTCAGTGGGAACCGGATTCCCAAGGTGTCTGGAGTCCGATTAATCTGTCTGGTTATAAGGCAGATGGCATTGAAACAGAAATCAAGATAGGATCCTTTTACGACTTATCATTGGCTTTGAGTTATACCTACATTAATGCGGAAGAAGAAAATCGTGCATACACGAAGCAGGATTACGGATGGCCGCCGTCTATCCCGCCGGATTTTCAATACACCATGGTCAAACGGCGTGCGACTATGACACCGGAGCATCTGTTCAAGAGTGACCTTACATACAAAAGCAAATTCGGGTTGACTGCAACGGCGACGGTGCGATACGTAAGTGATCAGCTTGTTTACAATACAGAATCCACAACCTATCCCGATACTAAAACAGTAACATATACCATTGGTTCCTACTGGACGGCGGATTTGAAAATAGAGCAGCGCCTTTACAAACACTGGATTCTGTCATTGTCCGGCAAAAACCTGTTTGATAAAGAGTATGATACTCATTTGTCAAATTTTACCGATCAAACTACATGGAAAACCTCGCTGTGCTCATACCCGGGGGCAGGCCGGTCGATTTTTGCCAGTGTTACCTATGAATTTTAATAATTTCATGGTTTTAAGCTTGCTGTCTGAAATGATGATTGTATTGTATGGATTGCGTCAGGGGAAAATTTTATCCTGCCGCAATCCTGTAAATATTTTTTACATTAACTTTTTGGCGTCTTGTGTTAAAGATCAGCGGAATCAAAATATGTTATGTGTAAACGATTAACAAACAAAAATATATTGACACTTTTTTTAACTATTTTTCTTTTGATTGTATGTGCTGGCTTATCCTTTGCCCGTACAGTAACGGATGAAATCGGCCGCAGTGTAAATGTAACTTCTGTGCCGCAGAGAATTGTTTCTCTTGCTCCTGGAATCACGGAAACGCTTTTCGCACTTAATCTTGACAATGAAATTGCAGGCGTGACCACTTTTTGCAATTGGCCCACAGGAGCACTTGCAAAACCGAAAATAGGCGGATTTGCCAATCCGTCTATAGAAAAAATTGTTTCCATGAAACCGGATTTAATAATTGCCACCGCTGACGGCAATAGAAAAGATACAGTGCAGCAATTGGAAAGACTGGGTTTAACCGTTTATGTAATAAATCCTTCGAATACCAAAGGAGTTTTAAAAAGCATTATACATATCGGTGAAATAACAAACAGAAAAAAGGATGCAAGGGAACTGATTGAAAAACTGCAAAACAGGTTAAACAATGTTGCTAAGCAACTCAGTAAAAAAAAGAGACCGCGCG
>SCVW01000012.1 GCA_007244375.1 Smithella sp.
TTATCCAAATAATCGGGAACACCGTCTCTATCGGAATCCAATGGACATCCGTTCTCATCCACCTTCGCACCGGCAGGCGTATCGGGACACTTATCCAAATAATCGGGAACACCATCTTTATCGGAATCCAATGGACAACCATCCTCATCAACAGCTACACCGGCAGGTGTGTCAGGACATTTATCAAGATAATCGAAAACACCGTCTTTATCGGAATCCAGCGGACAACCGTCCTGATCAACAGCTACACCCAGCGGCGTATTGGGACACTCATCGACATCATCCAAAACCCCATCATTGTCGGAATCTACTACCTTCTCTTTCCCGCCGAATGTAAAATTAAGTCCCAAACTAACAAGCAAATCGTTAAATTTATCATTCAGCGGCATTACGTGACGAACATCGGCTCTTAGAGCAATATTATCAGTTATAAAAAATTTCACACCGGCACCGTAATCGACGGCAAGCTTATCTCCTTTTTCAAAATCAGCACCGTAATGAATACCGCCTACTCCTACTGCTATAAACGGTACAACACTGCCTTCCGGAAAGAAATGAATCAAACCCTCCAAGCCGTAGCTATAAAGATTTTCCCGAGGTTCTCCGGGGACTCCTTCCATTTCAGTCGGAATAAAACTGAAAAATCCTTCCAACCCCACATTTTCCGTTAAATTGTAGCCGGCACGCAATCCAAGGGTGTATGTATCTTTTAGATTTTCATTGCCTTCAAAAAAATAACCTCCAACAAAGGGCGTAAACGAAAAAGATCCGGCCCTGACCTCCGCCTGTGCTGCCCCAACGGCAAACATCGCCAATAAGACAACAGCCAACATAATAAATTTCTTCATAATGTTCTCCTTTTGCCTTGGATTTTCATTAAATAATTTATTGAGAGGAAACCGTTTACTTTTAAATATATAAAACAGACTTACTTATATGGCAATATACTAAATATACATATGTTATGTCAATCAAATGTGCAACGGACTTTTAAAGGCGGATGGGCATATTTTTATAGCAACAACTATCTTTTAATCACCTTATATTGATACCATTATACAACAATCAATTTTTCATCTCGGATACGCGGGGTAAACTCAGGGAAAAACTTTATGCTCATTTCGAGTCCCGCAACTTACCCGGTGCATGCCGGGGAGAAATATTATGACATCATAATATAAAATAAACCCAGATTACGAAATAGACATTTAAGAAAATAAACACTGTTATTTCGAGGAATCCCGACGAGTCGGGATGACGAAAAATCTTAATCATGCTCGTTTACTACGAGATTTCTCCCTTCGGTCGAAATGGCACAACGGAATTTATTCACTGTTTTGATAATATAAAAATTACGCAGCCTTTTTATGACCACATAACTTCTCTATATATCTTCCATTCGTTGTTTATTTTTTTCAATTCCAATGTTTTCTTGCCTTTATCCTTTAACAGAGAGGAACTGTAAGATTGAGTAAATGTCACCATTGCAGTATCTTCTTTGACTGATATTCTCAGATGATCAATATCGATAGTTATATTTTTACTTCTCTTGCGCACATTCTTTTTATATTTTATCCACCCATCCAAATTCATACCTCTTGACCGAAAACCTGATGCATAACAATTGCGATAAGTTTCCATATCACCTGACCGCCAACTGTTTAACCATTTTGTCACCAGATTTGTTATATCCTCCTGAGGAGTAGATTTTGTTTCAACCTGAGTTGTACCCGCAGTAATGGGCGGCGCGGCCGCAACTTCTTCTACCGGAGCCGGTGCTTCTGCCTGGGGAGCAACTTCTTCTACCGGAGCCGGTGCTTCTGCCTGGGGAGCAACTTCTTCCACCGATGCCGGCGCTTCTGCCTGGGGAGCAACTACTTCTTCCGGTGCGGGTGCTTCTGCTAACGGAGCAGTTTCCCCCATTGCAGCTACCTCAGCTTGAGGAACAACCTGTTCGCTCTGAGAAGTGTCCTGAGGTTTGGGTCTTACTTTCTCCCTTGTGCCTGCATCAAAGGAAAATTCTATTCCGAAAGTACAAAGCAAATTATTATATCTTTCATTAAAAGGCATGACGTGACGGACATCGGCACGTAGAGCAATATTATCCATGAAGAAAAATTTTGCTACTTTGTATGGCAGAAAATATTTCAGACCACCGCCGTAGTCCACAGAAAATCTGGTTCCCTCACCTATGCCATACCGAATTGCTCCAACACCTAGTGCAACAAACGGTACAAATTTACTTTCCGGGAAGAAATGATACAAACCTTCAATGCCGTAACCACCAATTTTTTGCCACGGCTCATCCGAAACATCTTCAAGTTCAGTTTTTCCATAATGAAGGTATCCTTCCAAACCAATATTTTCTGTAATATTGTAGCCGGCACGCAAACCAATAATACCTATGTCTTTCCTGCTTTCATTGCCTTCAAAAAAATATCCTCCGCCTAAAGGCGTAATTGAAAATGAGTCCTCATATACTTCCGCATGTACTGCCGCAGAGGCAATCATCACCATCAAGAAAACCGCAAACATGAAAATTTTCTTCATAACCTTCTCCTTAATGCTCTTGATTTTAATTATATGTAGATTTGTGAAAAAATATATATCTGCAATATACGACGTTCACATCATATACTGTTGTTTTTTATACTAAAATAGACTTTTTATGTCAAATACCAATATCAAAAAATATTTTCTTCCCTTCCAATCTTCTTTTTTTCTCTTCACATTTTTTGCCATTACACCCGAAATGACAAGCGATTTTAACGTTGAACGTAGAACATTGAACCTAGAACAGAGGTGTGTTCTTTTCACCCTTCACATTTCACGATTAACTGTCCTCCGACCTCCGTTCTCCGATCACCTTTCACTCTTCACGCTTCACTTTCCCCCTCTGGAGGAGGCGCAGGGGGAGGAAATCACCCTGCACCTGTCTTTACAAGATTCTTCAAAACAGGTATTAACGTGCGGCGCAGATGTTCGACACGGCGTATCGTATAAGGTTCCAGAACTCCTTTATTCAAATCCTTAATCAAAATCAGCTTACCCAGAAAAATTTTCGATCCATATTCCCTCAGTGGAATTTCGAATCTGAGCGCGCTGTCTATATTTTCGTAATTTATATATTCGTTCTCAGCCTCCGGCTGTTTTTCCTGATAATCATATTCCTCCATTTTCCATTCCCGCACCGGCTCACCAACCACATATAATTTTGCATGATGAAAATTAAGCATTTTCAAAGCTTCAATAACCACCTCCCACAGCTCTTCCATATTCTGCGACTTACCCAACTCTATCTGCAGAGAGAGAAAACTCCTCCGGGCATGACTTAGCCCTGCAACATCTGTTATATCCTTAAACCAGCCGTAAAACTTGTCGAATGCCAAATATTCCAGGTAACCCAACTTCTGCACCAGAAGAAACATGCCAAACATGAGCAGAAGTAAAACCAACCCTTCAATACCCTTGCCCCGATAGACCATCATAAACATGGCCAGAACACACAGCCCCATTGTAATGCCATAAATAATCAACACAACATTGCGTGACGACAGTCCCATTCTTAAAAGAGTGTGATGAACATGTCCTTTATCGGCCTGAAACATCGATCTGCCACGAATGAAACGCCGGATTGGCGAAAGAACGGCATCGAAAACAGGAATACCCAGTGCCAGTAACGGCATAAGCATCAATACACCGACATTGCTTTTCGTAGAACTGCGGATTGCCATAATTGCCACTGTATAGCCGAGAAAATAACTCCCGCCATCACCGAGGAAAATGGTAGCCGGATTAAAATTATATTTTAAAAATCCCAGCACTGCTCCACCAAGGATAACAAAATAAAAGGCGTAAAGATAATCCTGATTACTATACGAGGAAATAGTCATCACCGCGCAAGTGAAGAAAACCAATCCTCCGGCAAGACCATCCAGACCGTCTATAAGATTCACCGCATTGATAAACAAAAGAATCCAGAATACTGTGGCCAAATAACTGTAAATAAAATTAAGCTGAAGACAATAAACACTGTTTATCGTGGCACCGCCGATAAAAGCACACGTTGCCACCGCAATCTGGATTAATAACTTAGTCCACGGTTTCAGATGACGGAAATCATCCCAAAGTCCGCAGCCTAATACAACCAAGCCGCCCAAATATCCCATGGCGGTATCAAAATTAAAAACATACAAATCCTTTATCGAAGGACAAAATTTAATAGCTATTAATCCGGTAATTGCAAATGATAAAAAAACAGCCAACCCGCCGATTCGCGGTATTGGCTTTGTGTGTATTTTGCGCTCTGCCGGGATATCCATTGCACCCATTTTTATCCCCAGAGCACGTACAGCAGGAGTTAAAAAAACTGAAAGAACAAACGCAAGACCGAACAACAACACCAACGTCGTAATCATACCTTCTCTCTCGTTAATTACTTAATTACTTTTTTTACTTCTTTTTATTTTAATACACAACTGTTAATATATGTCATTTTTAACATAAAATCAATTAAACAAAAAATTCGCTCAATAAATATTTCTATTTTCCTTTTACATCCCCTACTCTTCCACCCTCTAACCCTCACTCTTTACCCTTCACCCTTTCATCTCAAAGCATCCAATCCTTTACGATCAAGGATATTTAACAACTTGAGAGAAGGTCCGGCCGGATGCTTATCTCCGATTTCCCACTTTTGAATTGTAGAAATGCTGGTATTTAGAACAGCTGCCATAACAGCCTGGCTAAGACAATAACGTTCCCGTAATAAACGAATCTGCTTTGCCGAATAATCAACAACCGGTTCTACACATAGAAAATCGTACTCATGCATTTTACGTTTATCTATAAAACCAAGCTTATGCATATCTCTTGCTGTTTCATGAATAGTTTTTAAAAGTCGACTTTTATACTTTTCTTTTTTCATCTTTAACCTCCACTAAAAAACCTTCATCAATGGCAACTTTAATTTGTGCCGCAGACATGCCCAACATGTCATTTGCCAGCATTTTCAAGGTTGTCAGTTCTTTTTCTGAAATATTTTCCATTTCGTTTTTTTCGAAACCATGTACAAAGATCCATCGGTTATGGAAATTTGTCGCCAATAATGTCCTGGTACTCCCTCGTTTACCTCTACCCGGCAAAGAAACACGCTTTTTGACTATACCACCTCCAAGATTTGCATCAATTAAACCATTTTGAATTTCAAACACTGCATTTCTAAGCAGTAAGTCATTCAAACCAATCTTGCGTGCCCATTTAGAAAAATATTTGGTTTTGTAAACCATATTTTTATTATCTATATCACTAAGTGAAATACTTTGCAACACCAATCTGCCATTCTAACCCTCTATTCATCCAAACATCCAATCATCTATTTTTCTCTTCACCATTCACAGAATTTAAATAGGCGTATATTTTTTCTGAAGCATCTTTAACTATTTTAAGCAAATCTCTTTTCCATTTTTCAGGAATGCTGCGATATATTTCCCGCATCCTCTCTTTTTGTTTGTTTTTTTCTAACAGATATTCGCCAAGTTGTCTGGCTGTCTCAATATCCTTTTCCCGCTTAAATTGTTTCTTTCGCTTGTCGCTTACTATGAACTTGTGCAAAACATAGGCAGTTGGTTCGGGCACATTGATTGAAACACCATTGTAAAAAGTTTTCATCGTGTGATTCTGGAGAAGATCCAGATACCTCAATCCCTGGGCATCTATGTGGAGCTTATCAATTGTGTAAGGCTTGTTTTTTCCTCTGCCTCTTTCAGGTGTGAGAAATTCAACTTCCAGATCAGGATGGACATACTTCTCATAACCGTCAAGCAGTGATACTTTCCTGTCAAAACCTAGCTCATCTAAAATCAGGGAAACATCAACATCTTTACGTATGCGTGGAGGATTGGGAACCAGAAAGTCCAAGTCGGCCGTGCGCTGCATGGAAATTTCCAGCGGATTGCCAAAGTATTCCTTGTAAACAAGAGGACACCAACCGCCTATAAGAATAATGTCCCGGAGAACATCTTCCTTATTCAACCTAACCAATATTTTTAAAAACAAATCATGTTCTTTTGCCACGGAGAGACCTTTTTACTTCCTGAAGATTTGCATTAACTTGGCGCAATTTTAAATGATACTCTTTTCGTTGACTCAAACGTTCATTGAGAGCATTTTTAACCTTTGGAATATCTTTTCCAACATAGTCAAAAACCACCTTTTTACCTTCACGACGCGCAAGATAGATATATCGTTTTCCACCTCTATCTTTGACTGATATTGATCCGCGAGGACATTCCGATAGCTTATCTTTGTAGAAAACATAGAGTTCTTCCAGACGTTTGAGTTCCTCTTCTAATATGCCTTTTATGATACTCATACCGCACCTTTGCCTAACAATCTTGGCCTATTATAAATATTGTTAGGCAATATATCAATAAAAATTATGCCTAACAATTTATTGTTAATTATATAATTGTTAGGCAACATATTTCTCCGTTTTTTGTAGCATTTTAGCTATTAACCCTCTAACCTTCCAACCATCTAATCTTCTTTTTCACTCTGTTTTGTCTTCCCCGAGTGGGCCACAATATGTCATCCCCGAGTGGGCTTGTCGGGGATCCATTTTTTTTCCTGGATTCCCGATCAGGTCGGGAATGACAAGCGGTGGTTTTTAACTTAGAACTTTGAACGTTGAACTTAGAGCAGAGGTGTTTTCTTTTCACCCTTCACTGTTCACTGTTTTTCGCGGTGCTTAATTACTTAAATCTTATATCCTTAAACCTTCTCTTTAGATGGGGTGTCAATGTTCCTGTTGACAATGGCATGCGAACGTATTACATTAGCATTATGAAAGCACCGGACTTTGAATGGGATGACTTCAAAAATGCACAAAATATGGAAAAACACGGAGTTTCTTTCTATGAAGCACAATACGCCTTTGCCGATACAAAGCGAGTTATCATTGAGGACTTGGATCACGGCGGGAATGAAGATCGTTTTTTCTGCTTCGGCAAGGTAAAAGGCGGCATCATGACAGTCCGTTTTACCGATAAAGAAGGGATCATCAGGATCATTGGAGCAGGTTACTGGAGAAAGGGGAAGAAGATTTATGAAAAAGAAAATAACATACGCCGATGAACCTATGAAAACAGGAAAGATCGTGAAAGACTTCCTGCCAGGACCGGAAGGTTTATCATTCCGAAAGGAACGGGTCTTAACATTGCGCCTCGACGAACCAACCATTGCTGAACTCAAAGAAATTGCGGATAATAAAGGTCTTGGTATGTCCACACTCGTCAGGATGTGGGTGAGAGAGAGACTAGCCGGTAACCTCTAAGCCGTTTAATCCCCTTTTTTCACCTTTGACTGTCCCCCTCTGGAGTGGTGCAGGGGGTGGAAAGCGGAGTTCTAACCGTCTAATCCTCCAACCCTCTAATCTTCTGTCTTTCCTTCTTCACCATTTAGTGAGCCAAGCTGAAATCGAGTAAAACGATGATTGAAGCGTAAGGCGAACTATCCCAGGAGCTAAGCGACGCGGGACACTTTTCCCATTTCACTTGCAGTGAAACTTTGAACGTAGAACGTAGAACTTAGAACGGATGTTTTTAAAGCGTCTAATCCTCTAACCCTCTAATCTTCCAAACTTCTTTTTTTCTTCACCCTTCACCCTTCACCCTTCACCTTTCCCTATTCACAGGTGGTTTAAAATTCATCCTTCACCTTTTCTTCTTGACATGCCATCTACTATGTTGTACCATTTGTACAAAATGTACACAGGAGATACTGCAATGCCCACAAAAATATCCACGGCGGATGCCAGAAAAAACCTTTCTAATATTGTTAACCGCGTATCATTTGGGAAAGAACCGATTATTTTGACCAGAAGAGGCGAGGAAATTGCCGCACTAATCGGAATGGACGAACTAAGGCTGCTCCAGGAAATTGAAGACCGCATAGATATTGAAGATGCCCTCAAAGCAATTAAAGAACCAGGCGATGATATTCCTGCCGATAAATTCTGGAAAAAGCTAGGTCTTTAAATGACATACGCAATAAAGTTCAGACCTGCTTTACTAAAGAATCTTAGAACACTTCCCAAGAAAGAATTAATACGAATAAAGAGTAAAATTGACTCTCTCACTGAAAATCTGCCAGACCAAGCTACAACAAAAATGAAGGGAAACAATAAATTTCACAAAATAAGAGTGGGAAATTATCGCATCATTTATGAAATTCATAATGACACTCTTGTGATTCTTGTAGTAAAGATCGGCCACAGAAAAGATATCTATAAACATCTCCCCTAATCTGTCTTTAAGTCTGATTACCTGTCCTCCGCTGACGGAGGTGGAAGAATATGTCATTCCGATGAGTCCCGATGCGTCGCGACGAAGAGGAATCTTAAAGATTTCTCCCTTCGGTCGAAATGACCATCATTTGTCATACCAGCGAAAGCTGGTATTTTTATTCCTGGATTCCGGCCAAGAGCATGCCGGAATGACGCCGGGCGTTAATGTAGGGCGCATTCCCCGAATGCGCCGCTTTACGGATTGTTCGGGGAACAATCCCTACACGTTGAACATAGAACATAGAACAATCTTTTCTTTTCCTAACCCTCCAAACATCTAATCATCTAAACTTCTTGCTTTTGTGCTTAACTACTTAAAACCCCTTCGTTTTCCAATAATCGCGAAAAGTCAATATACGTTCTTTTTGTTCTGCCGAAAAAAGGAATGGCTCAACATCTTTAGCCAGGAAGTTCAAATCCAGCTCTTTTAATCTTGCATCGAATAATTTTAAAAATTGTTTTTTATCGCAACCCATACATTTGGCGATATAGCTAAAATCAGGCTCGGCCAATCCCATTAAATAAGACACATCAAAAAGATCTCTTCCTTTTTCGCGTTTCCGTTCCACGACAGTCATCATTTTCTGAGCCAGGAGAACTGACGCAGGCGCTGTCCATATTTGCCGATACAGAGCAAATCTATTTATAATATAAATTTGCGGCTCGTAATACTTCTTCTTGGCTTCGGTATCAATGCGAATCAGAATTTTTCTTGAACTATGAGGAGAAATCCCCGTTTGATAGAGAATGTCCGGAAATTTGATATAACAATGGTAATCGCCTCGTTCCACAAAACGATACTCCACAACAAAACCTTTATTGGCCATATCCTTACATGCAAATCCCAACAGCTTTTCGAAAGCCTTGAAGGATAGACCGAAATTATCAAAATCCAAGTCTTCTGAAAATCGCGGATTCTGGTAGAGAATACGAATTGAAGTGCCACCGATGAAACACAACGCCGCCGCCGATTTCTCCTTGAATATCGAATCCAGCAGTTCATGTTGGAGATACTCCACCAAAACGCCCTGAGGATTTCTTCGGCGCAAGGCTTGTGGAAAATATTCGGAAATCTGGTCTATTGTAAGCATTGCATAGCCCAAACCTTCATTTTATTGATATTGAACGCAGAGAGATACTTCAGAAATTTTTCAGAATCTATTTTTTCTTTTATCGTCTCCATGTTCAACCTTATATTGGCAAAGTCGGTTTCATTTCTGATTTTCGACAGATTTAAATAAAGATAATCCAACAGCGCCTTTTCCGGTTCCGCCAGCAGATAATGCCCATATTCCGTTTTTGTTTCCGTATAACCCCAGAAGAGTTCCGGCTTGATATGCCGATACAGAAAAGTTCCAAAGTCATTGGTAAACTTTCTGTTTATTCGCGCCGTCACACTGACGTACGCGTAAACCATTTCAGGGATAAAACCATACCACGCTAAAGCGCTTTCTAAGCTTAGATAGCTTGGCTCATAAATAAAGGCCGCTACTTCTTCGCCTTCAATTCTGTCTTTATCCTTTGTAAAAGCATACAAACCATTTTTCAAGCGCAGCAAATGACCTTTCTTGACCCACAAACTAAGCTGATAATCTAAAAGCTTCCGATCGCTTAACAAGGCATCGCTTTTTGAAAAATAAGGAGCTTTAAATATTTTCGTTAAATCATCATATTTCATAATCTTATTATAATTAATAATAAAATGAAATGCAAGACCAGTTTCCCAACCGCCCAACCCTCTAAAAAGGTATGTCATTCCGAACGCACGTGAGGAATCTTAAAGATTTCTCCCTTCGGTCGAAATGACCATCATTTGTCATACCAGCGAAAGCTGGTATCTTTATTCCTGGATTCCGGCCAAGACCACGCCGGAATGACAAGCGGTGGTTTTTAACTTAGAGCAGAGGTGTTTTCTTTTCACATTTCACCCTTTACATTTCACTATTCACCGGTGGTTTAAAATTCACCATTCACCATTCACCATTCACCCTTCACTTTTCACAGGCGGCAGCCTAAAATCCTTCATCAACCCAAATTTGTAATTCTCACAAAGCCAATGCAGCCTGGAAATAGTTGAGCTAATATTAACGTATGATTTGAATTGCCGGTGGAACTTAAACGGCAGACTGGGATGTTCAGAGTTACCTTCTCGGAAATGAATATAAATCACCGCTGGAAGATCAGCTTTTTGAAGCTTGTTAATCCCCCACTTTGTTTAAAAAAGGTACGAACTAAATATCCGCCGCCGAAAACGGAAAACTTTTTCCAGCCATCTCTACAACCGACATGGAGCGTTAGATAAGATAACTATATTGCGTCTGAATCGTGCACGTTACCAATTCGGAATTTGCCATATTATAATTACTTTAAAAACTAAAAATAGCACGAAATGTATCTACACGAAGCAAAGGTTTTACTGATTCTTTTCCTTTGTTAAGTTCAACGATCCCGTACTTCTCCATATTTTTTAACGTCCTAGACAGATTACTAACTTGCCTGCCGGAAAGAATTGCCAACTCTGCCAGAGATTCAGGCTTGTTATCTCTTATCTTTTTCAATAGTTCTTGATTTTTAGAACTAAGAACCTGCGCCATAGATTCAATAGAATCAAACCAAACTGTCGGTTCATTATTATCAGGTTTATATGCACCACTAGCAATAGATATAGACCGCTTTTTAAAATCTTTAAA
>SCVW01000054.1 GCA_007244375.1 Smithella sp.
TTTTGTTCCCTTGCCAAAGCTTTCCCCGGACAAAGAGAATTAAGGACAAAAGATAAAACAATGTGGCCAAGGAGGCAAAACGCTGGGCGATATAGGTTACCGATTGTGTAGCCAGCGGATGAGTTACAAAAAGCAAACCGGTCAGGAAAGCAATTATATTTTTATGTCTGCTGATTTCCGCGTTCTTCATGACCGGAGAGGAAAAGGTCAGCAAGATTAACCACCAGATGAGCAGTGCGTTGGTCAGATGGATGATCAGATTAATCAGATGATATCCCCGGACATCGAGGCCGTGCAAATAATAGTTAAGAGCAAATGTCAAATTACCTATGGGACGGGAGGGAAAAAGCAAAAGCCAGTCGCCGATGCCTGGTGAAACTACCTTTTCGATCTTCTCGAAAAATTTAGCATCGTCGAAATGAAGAGAACAATCAAATGAATTGGAATAGGCAATGATGCCCGCTATGAAAATGACGAGGATAAAAGAAAAATTATATTTTTTATTTGTCTTGAAATTTATTTCTTTTTTCATCAGCGGCAAAATCCTTTGGCTTGGGCAGTCTTCCATATTTTACAATTTCCCAAACTACAAGCTTTTTGAGCGTCTCTGCAGCCGGATACTGTGTCGCCCTGATTAAAATAAACAAGTCCTCTGTTGTTATAAGCATCGGAATAATCCGGTTGAAGACAGGTGGCTTCGTTAAAGTCTTTGATGGCCAGCTTATATTGACCTAGACTATAATAGGAAAGACCTCTGTTGTTGTAAGCTTTTGTATAGTCGGGATTAAATGCAATGGCTTTGTTAAAATCTTCAATGGCTTGCTTATATTGGCCAAGTAATTTGCCGTAGGCAGTTCCTCTGGTATAATAACCTTCAGCGCAATCAGGCTTCAAACGAATTGCCATTGTGTAATCTTCGATGGCTTGCTGGTATTGGCCTATTTTAGCGTAAGCATTTCCACGGTTACCATAAGCTTCGAAATAATCCGGTGTTATGCGGAGAGCCTCGTTATAGTGATCAATAGCCTCCTTGATTTTTCCTTCGTCAAACAGGATAAGGCCGAGATTGTTATGCGCCAGATAATTTTTTTTCGTTACCTGTAGAGTGTGATTCCAGAGATGGGTACTGTTTTTCCAGTTGCCGCATTGCTGCCATGTTAAAACTGACAGGACGGCGAGGATTGCTATTGCTGCCGGAAATAAAATCTTTTTGCGTATATCTTCTCGTGAAAATAAAAACGGAATACCCCATGCCAGCATCATGGCAATGCCAATAGAGGGCAGATAAGTATAGCGGTCGGCCATCGCTTGTCTACCGACTTGTACCAATCCGATCACAGGAATTAGAGTTCCCATGTATAAAAACCATCCCACAAATAAAAAAGGCAATTTCCGGATGGAGTAAATTACAAAAATAGTAGTTCCTGTTATGATGAGACACGATATTAAAATTTGCCATAACGGAATGGAATATTCGTAAGGATAGAAAACGGTCAGATCAAACGGCCAGAAAATACTTCCTAAATATGAAACATAAGAGACGGTTGCATTGGCAGCGCGAGTAAAGAAAGGCAACCACCCTATGGAAGCAATCGATTCACCTTTGTTTTGAGCCCATAGAGTCAAAATAATTGAGAAAATAGTTAAGAAAATAAAGGGCGCTTTTTCCCATAAGAGATGACGGATTATTGATGAATGATCATGACTGGTTATGGATATCTTTTCTTCTTCATCTTGATCGGTTATGCTTTGTCTGCTTTTGTGCTCAGTAATATTTTTGAATTGTATATTTACCGGAGTTGATATCGTTGGCCATCTTTTCAGTGGCCAATAATCAATAAGCAGCAGGACAAAAGGTAGGGTAACCAACATTGGTTTGGACATCAAACTCAAGGCAAACAGTATCAAAGAAAGAAAATATCTGGAAAGTCTAAAACTTTCGGTATAACAGGCATAAGCGTAAATACTTGCCATTCCGAGAAACATACTTAAAACGTCTTTGCGTTCGGCCGCCCAGGCCACGGATTCCACCCGCAGAGGATGCAGAGCGAAAAAAGCCGCGGCAAAGGCAGAAGACCAGATATTTTTTGTCGTCTTGTAAAAAAAGAAAAATAAAAAAAGAACGGCTCCAATGTGTAAAAGTAAACTGACAAAGTGATGTCCACCCGCATTGTCTTTAAATAGGCTCCAGTCCAAAGTATGGGAAAATAAAGTTAAAGGATGCCAGTTACTACAGACAACAGCGGTAATTGCCCATTTTATATTTTCCGCATTAAAATCCGATTTAATATGGTCATTTTTGGTTATGTATAATTCTTCATCGTAATTAATAAAACCATTACCGACAATTCTTCCGAAAGCAACAAGAGAAGCAACTATTAAAAATATTGCGATAATGTAAGTGTAATTTTTTTTCACTATTTTTAAAAGCCGCCTTTATTGATTTATAACAGAGAAAATAACATACTGAAAAATTATAATTTATCGTTTTTACTGTTGCTTTGCCAGAACCATTTGCAATGATTGGTAAGCTCCTTCAAAGTCAGGTTTCAGTAGGATAACTTTCTTGAAATCTTCAATAGCCAACTGATACCGGCCCAGTGCGGCATAAATAGTTCCTCTGTTATAGTAGGCTTCGGCATCATTCGGGCTTAAGCCAATAGTGTTATTGTAATCTGCAATAGCCAGAGAATATTGATTAAGTCCAGCATATGAGTTACCCCTGTTATAGTAAGCTTCGGCATAATCCGGTTTTATGTTAACAGCCTGATTATAGTTGTCGATAGCCAATTGATACCGGCCCAGTGCGGCATAAATAGTCCCTATGTTGTAGTAAGCTTCGGCATAATCCGGTTTCTGACGGATTGCTTCGTTGAAGTCTTCGATGGCGCGCTGGTACTGGCCTAGTTTATTGTAAGCATTTCCCCTGTTATAGTATGTTACGGCAATGTTCTGCTTTACTCTAATAGCTTCGTTATAATGATCGATTGATTCCTCGATTTTACCTTCTTTAAACAGGACGGCGCCGAGATTGTTGTGTGCCAGGAAATTATTTTTTGTTGAATGCAAATTGTGATTTAAAAGTTTAGTGTTATTTTCCCAATAACCACATTGATGCCACGTTAAAATTGCCAGGATTGCAACGGAGGCTATTCCTGGCGGTAATAAAATCTTTTTTCGTAAATCTTCGCCTGAAAATAAAAGAGGGATCCCCCAGGCAAGCATAATACTGATACCAATTAACGGGAGATATGTATAGCGGTCAGCCATGGCTTGGGAGTTAATTTGAATTATTCCGATGACTGGCAGAATGGTAACTAAATACCAAATCCATCCCATAAGTAGATATGGTAATCGTTTTGCCATTGTAATGACAGCGGTGCTGATAACAATAATCAGTAATGTCGCTTTCAGGACATGCCAAAGAGGAATTTGTTCTACAAAAGGATAAATAACAGCCAGATCATAAGGCCAGAAAGTCTTTCCCAGATAAGTCACAAAAGAAACCAAAGCGTTGGCAATCCGGGAGATCAAGGGAAAATGAATTACTGTTGGTCTATACTGAGCATAAAAAGTGATAAAGGAGAAAATTACTGACACGACAAAAAAAGGTGTTTTTTCTTTCAATTGCCATAAGGGAATTTTTAAAGCGGTCTTCGCTTCCGACAACTTCTGGCTACTGGACTGAAGACGGCTTAACGGCCAGTAATCCAGAAGAATAAGGATTACTGGCAGTGTAACAACTATAGGCTTGCTCATCAATCCACAAGCAAAGCAAAAAACAACCAGCAAATATTTTTTTATATCCGGCTTTTCCGTGTAATAAACATACAAACATAGAGTCAGCATGAAGAAAAACGCACTCAAAACATCTTTGCGCTCGGCAATCCAGGCAACCGACTCCACATGCAGCGGATGAAGTGCGAAAAATGCGGCCACAAAAGCGCTCCGCCACATCTTTTGCGTCATGCGGCGGAAAAGCCAGAAAAGCATCAGTGTACTGAAAATGTGCAAGATAAGGTTAGTTAGATGATAACCGCCGGCATTCAAACCGTAAAACTGGTAATCAAGCATCAGGGAAAGCCAAGTCAGGGGATGCCAGAATTCGGCATGGGTTGTGCTGAATGCCCAGCGAATTCCATCGAGAGTAATTCCGGATTGAACATGAATGTTCTCTGTTACATAAACGGGATCGTCGATATTGATAAAATCAAAATGATTCACCTGCCAGTAGACGGCTAACGTTATTACTGTCAAGACAAAATATACGATTAACCGAAAGGTTCCATGCATATTCTTTCGCTGAAAAGCAATATTTGTCTGGCTGAGCATTTCCGGCTTCACAATCCTTTGCTTACAATAATTGTCATAAAAACAAATAGTTTTCTAAACTTAATACTTTTAACGTTTTTCTTTTTCCGGTGCCAGTCGTAATGCCCGACGAACTTCTTCATCGTCCGGTTTCAAAAGCTTGGCCTGGTTATAATCTTCAATAGCTCGCTGGTATTGGCCGAGTTTAGCGTAAGCAAAGCCTCTGTTATTATAGGCCAGGGCATAATCCGGTTTCAGACGAATTGCTTCATCGTAATCTATAATGGCACGCTGATACTGGCCGAGTTTGGCATAAGCGAACCCTCTGTTGTTATAAAGCTTGATATTGTTTTGATCCAGACGGATGGCATTGGTAAAATCATTAATGGCGAGCAGATATTGACCGAGCTTACCGTGAGTAATGCCCCTATTGTTGTAGGCTTTTGTATAATTTGGATTCAGGGCAATGGCTTTATTGAAATCCTCGATGGCGAGTTGATATTGCCCGAATTTAGCGTAAATATTTCCCCTATTAAAATAAGCTTCGGGGAAAACCGGTTGCAGACGGATGGCGTTATTGAAGTCATTGATGGCGGATTGAAACTGACCGAGTTCAGCGTAAGCATTTCCCCTGTTATAGTAGGGCAGAGGATAATCCGGCGTTAAGCTGATGGCCTTATTGTAGTGCTCAATAGCCTCCTTGATTTTTCCTTTGCCAAACAAAATAAGGCCGAAATTATTATTCGTTCTGGCCTTGTTCGGGGCTTTCTTTATGCAATCGGACCACAAGGTGTATTCGCTTTCCCATATCTTGTTGCGCTGATACGTTAACACAGTATTGATGGAAGCAATTATCAGCAAAACAGTAACAGCAATTTTTATATATCTTTCCTTGAAGAAGTAAAAGAACGCTCCGGTTAAGGCTAAAAAGAAACCAAAGCTTGGCAGGTAAGTACGATGCTCAAAAATCACATTCTGGGAAATCGGAATGATGCTCGATTCCACTGACATGGTCAGAAAAAACCAGAAGATC
>SCVW01000024.1 GCA_007244375.1 Smithella sp.
AGATACCGTCCCAAAAGTTGGTGTAAAAATGTAAGGGTATCGACAGAAATAAGTTGAGCCATAATTATCTCATTGTTTTTTTCAAAACAAACCTAATATAAGGAGATTAAAAATGGCTCAACGACAAAAAGATGAATTATTGGGAAAAATGGTCAATGAATTTCAATCAAGTGAAGGATCGAACAAGTTGTTATCTTTGTTACAGCAAATGATCCAGCTGGTAATCGAGGTTGATTTTGAGAAACATGTAGGCGCGGGGCGTTATGAGCGAAAAGATACCAGGAATAATCTGCGCAATGGCTACAGGAAGCGTAAGAATCCTTTGAGGACTGGAATTGGAGAGGTAGATTTACAAATACCGCGTTTTCGAAGTGGTAATTATTATCCTGAAATACTTGAGCGTTATCAGCGAGTAGATCGAGCCTTGATATCAGTAATTCAGGAAGCTTATATCCAAGGAGTATCGACTCGTAAAATGCAAAAAGTATTCGATGGTATAGGACTAACCGGTTTGGATAAGAGTACAGTTAGTCGCTATATACAACCGATCCGTGAGGAGGTAGATAATTGGCGTAATCGCAAGCTATCTACCCGTTATGTATATATCTGGGTTGATGCGATCCAAAGTAAGGTACGACGAGAGCATGCCGTGTTCTCCACCAGTATTTTGGTAGCTAAAGCATTGCGGACAGATGGTCATCGAGAGGTATTGGGATTTTGGTCAGGCAATAAAGAATCTTATCTTAACTGGAAATCTTTTTTGCAGGACTTAAAATCACGAGGATTACGTATGAGCAGTTTATGGATCCGTGATCAGCATGATGGATTAGAGAAAGCTTTGAGTGAATGTTTTCCTGGTCAACTTCAGCAGAGATGTATAGTACACTGGATGCGTAATGCGATAGACAAATTATCAAGCAGTAAAGAAGAGGAATGGTTAATGGGTCTCATAGGGTCTTTGGTTAATGCAGTTGACCGGGAGAATTTTGAAACTGCTAAAGAGAGATTGCTCCATCAGGTTGAGAACAAGAACAATACAAAGCTTTACGATTGGTTGGAAGAGACTTTACCTGAGGTTAGCACCTATCTTATCTTTCCTGAAAATCATTGGAAGAAGATCAAGAGTACCAATCCCTTAGAAAGATTAAATGAAGAGATCAGAAGACGTGAACGATGTATCAGGATATTTCCTTCAGATGAAAGTTGTATATTACTAATAGGAGCAATCCTTCAGGATCAATCAGAAACCTGGGTAACCGGTAGAGTTTATCTGCAGAAAGGTTTGGATAAGGCGATAGATATTATGGAAAAGATAAAAAAAGATAAAATAAAAGCTGTTAGTGCAGCATAAAATATTTGGCAATGTTCCGCGCGCTCCACATTGCCAAATATTAGTTAATGAAAGGAATAAATAATGAGATTAGAATTTACACCAACTTTTAAGACTTGACTGATAAAAACAAAAAAAATTATAATTAGGACTTCTATAGATTAACAAACCGTAATCAGAATAGTTATTATCATTTCTTGTTAAATAAGTAAGATATTGATAGTCATTACTAGATACACCCTCTGTGTCAAGATGACACTGGACACTTTTCTACACTAAATTAGTGTATGAAAAGGAAGGTGAAAATGGATAAAACGAAGAAGCGATTAATTGAATTTGGCGAATTGGAAGGAGTCCGTAGGACGACTGGAGATTCGCCAAATTCAACGCTGCAAAATCCTGGGGGTGTTTCCGAAACAGAAGTGAGTACTAAGAAGAACCGCCGCCGATTTTCAAGGGATTACAAGCTATCCATCTTAAAAGAAATTGCTAACAGTACGAAGCCAGGAGCTATCGGAGCAATCCTTCGACGCGAAGGTCTTTATTATTCCAATATTACCAAATGGCGGGAGCAATTGGAATTGGGTAAACTGGGCAAGAAATTGAACGAGAAAGATCGAAAGAAAATCATGGAACTCTCCAAAGAGAACCGGAAATTACAGCGTGAACTGAACCGTTCCAAACTGATCATCGATGCTCAAAAAAAAATTTTACAGATATTAGAGATGGAAGATCAGGAGTAACAACAGAGGATTGTAGAGAAATGGTGAATAATATTTCTGAAGAAATCGGAACGAAAACAGCCTGTAATGTCTTTGGACTTCCTCGATCTACCTATTATTATCAGCCTGAACCGGAAGTTCAGGATGATTATCTCAGCGAACGGAAATTACCTGATTTTGCCTATTCTCAGCAGGAAAAGCAGGAAATCCTGAATGTGATGAATTCTGATGTTTATATGGATAGGACGCCTTATGAGATCTATGCATCCCAACTTGATGAAGGCAACTATCTTTGTTCTGTGCGTACAATGTATCGCATTCTCAGTGAACATGATCAAGTCAAGGAACGCAGGAATGTGAAACGTACCAATAATTACAAGAAGCCCGAACTGCTGGCAAACAAACCCAATCAGATCTGGAGTTGGGACATTACGAAATTGAAAGGTCCCCAGAAGTGGACTTACTTCTATTTGTATGTGATCATTGATATTTTCAGCCGTTACGTGGTTGGCTGGATGGTTGCATTCAGAGAGCAGTCTTCATTAGCACAAAAACTGATCAAGGAGACTTGTGAAAGGCAAAATATCGAGCCGGGTCAACTTACTGTTCACGCTGATCGCGGCAGCAGCATGAAATCCAAACCGGTAGCTTTTTTGCTGAGTGATCTAGGGATTACCAAATCTCATTCACGTCCTTATGTCAGCAACGATAATCCCTTTTCTGAATCGCAATTCAAGACGATGAAATATCGTCCTGATTTTCCGAAGAATTTCAACTGTATAGCTGAAGCAAGAGACTTTTGCAGAAGATTTTTTGACTGGTATAATAGAGAACATTATCATTCTGGAATCGACTTTCTGACGCCCGAATCTGTGCATTATGGTTTTGCGGATGAA
This sequence comes from Smithella sp., assembly GCA_007244375.1. Lineage (GTDB taxonomy): Bacteria > Desulfobacterota > Syntrophia > Syntrophales > Smithellaceae > Smithella. Next base: position 2,949 of record SCVW01000024.1, read on the forward strand.
GTTTTATTGAACAGAAAAAATGTCTTATTAAAAGCGTTTAAAGATAATCCGAAAAGATTTAGAAACAAAATACCGATTCTGAAAAATCTGTCTAAATCTGTCTGGATCAATAAACCTGAAAATATCGAAAATATGGTGAAGGAATTATGAAAAATATTAAACTACTAAAGTGTCCAAGATTGATTGACACATTCCGA
>SCVW01000038.1 GCA_007244375.1 Smithella sp.
ATCATTGGTATTGGCGATACTGATGTGGTGGAAAGAAGCGGGAATATTTGTTTTTCCGGAAGACTGGGAATGGATCAAGGCGGCAGGCGGATACCTGTGGCATCTGGACCACGTACCTGAGACGGGCAAGTACAATCCGGGTCAGAAGGCGTTTTTCCTGACGGTGGCGCTATGCGGTTTAATGATGGTCTGTACAGGTTTTTTCATGTGGTATCCGGAGAAATTTCCTTTCGGGGCATATCTGCTGGACTGGGTCTATGTACTGCATGTATTTGGCTTTGTGGTGATTTTTGCTTTTTTCTTTATTCACCTTTATCTAGGCACCATCGGTAATCCCGGAAGTGTATCCGCGATGATCAGCGGGAAGATGGAACTGCCGGTATTGAGAATGCTTCATCCGAAATGGGTCAAGGAACTGGAGCATGAAGGCAAACTTATTGTCGGGAAGAAGTAAAATAAATTAAACATAACTACTGATTTTGTTGACCAGGTGGCGCACATCTGATAGAAGGTGTGCGCCACTTTTGCTAAACAGGGCGTTCTTAATTAAATCAGCGTTCTGTCATTTCGACCGCAGGCGAAAGCCCGGCGTATGCTCGGGGAGGAATCTTTTTAACGATTTTTAAGATTTCTCAGTCGCTTCGCTTCTTCGAAATGACATATTGTAAAGAATTGATAGAGAGCTATACAAGAAGGAATAAAAAATAATGACAAATACCAATGAAACATCCGAAATCAAAAATATAATAGATCGCGCACTCCAGCAGAATCCCGAGAACAAAGAAATTATCAAAGCATTTGCACCGGTTATTATCATGCAGAGACAACTGGCCCAGCAGTCTTCTTCAAAAAAAATAGATTGCTCGCTTATCGATAAGGAAAAACTGAAAGCCGGTGTACCCGTTATTAATCAGGTTAACTTATTTTTGCCGGAAGAGCCGTTGAAAGAAGTAACTTTATCCATAGCGTCTGCTGTTAAAGAAGGTATACCGAAACTTGCGGAAGCCATTGATAAGATATCAGCGCTGATTCAGGAAGGCAAAATTAATCCGGCGGATTATTTTAGAGCATCTCTCGAAAGTGAAAATAAAACAACGGTTGAATGGGAAAATAATTTGAAAATATCACCATCCAATGCCTCATTTTTAATGAGTCTTGTTAGTCGTGTTGTTTTGGAAAGACGCGCAAAAGAAATAACGGAGGCACTGGGTAAATTTGACTGGGAAAAAGGATATTGCCCGATTTGCGGCGATTTCCCTTCGATCGCTTTGATAGAAGAAGAAGGCGGCAAAAGGTTTCTTCATTGCTCCACCTGCGGTCAGGACTGGCGCTTCACACGCGTAAGTTGTCCATACTGTGAAAAAGAAACTGTGCAAGGTATGGAATATTTTTACGTTGAAAACAAAACGCAGGAATCAGCTTTTGTTTGCGATAAATGCAAAAAGTATTTAGTAACGATTTATCGTGCCGGAAAGGTTTTTGTACGCGACATGGATGTATCCGCAATCAGTCTGATTCATATGGATATCATCATGCAGGGTAAAGGCTATGAGCCGATGACTGCCTGTGTATGGAATGTTCTAAGTTAGTTCAATCATACCTCAATTACCACAAATTATTTAGGTCAAGTTTTACCCTCAGCGCTTAATACATTGATGAAATGTTAAGGCTTTTGTCTGTTATGATTATGCGAAAAGTGGCATAGGTCATAATTGACAGAATTGACAAAGCAATTGCTTGCCATTATGAATTCTCCATCAAATATTTAGCATAAGTTTTCATCATCACAGATCGGAGAAGAAAATGGACAAGAAAATACCCTTAAAAATAGACGGAAAAGATGTTGAAGCGACTTCCGGTCAGACTATTTTGGAATGCGCCTGCGATAACGACATATTTATTCCCACACTTTGTCATTACACCAAAACAACCAACGTTGGCGCCTGCCGTGTTTGTGTTGTGGAAGTGGAAGGTGCCAGAACGCTTGTTGCATCCTGTTGCATGCCGGTGAGCCCCAATATGGTGATTCGTACCGATACGGAAGCAGTTCGCAAAGCTCGAAAAATGATTGTTGAGTTATTATGGTCATCCGGAGACCATAACTGTCTTACTTGCGAACAAAACGGCCAGTGCGAATTGCAGAATCTGGTGTATTGGCTTAAAATTGATAAACCCCGTTTCAATATTGAAGTCCCTGGTTACAAGCCGGATAACAGCAACACTATGATTGAACGCGATATGAATAAGTGTATCCTTTGCGGACGTTGCGTGCGTGCCTGCAATGAAATTCAGGTTAACGAAGTGCTCGATTTTGCAAATCGCGGTTCATATGCCAAAGTAGGTCCGGCGTTTGACGAAGATTATATTAATTCTTCCTGTGTTTTCTGCGGAGAATGTTTGCAGGTATGTCCCACCGGCGCCATCACCTTCAAACAGGCCAAGTTTGCCGGCCGTCCCTGGGAACTCAATAAAGTCCGCACCACCTGCACCTATTGCGGCGTCGGCTGCCAGATGGATCTTTATACCAAGGATAATAAAATTGTGAAGGTCATGGGCAACCGCGAATACGGCCAGCCCAACGAAGGCAGCCTTTGCGTCAAGGGACGCTTCGGCATGGATTTCGTGTCGCATCCCGACCGCCTGAAAAAACCTCTGATCCGCTACAAGAAGAATGAAGATTTCCAGGAAGCTACCTGGGATGAAGCCTTTACGTTTATCACGGACAAGCTTTCCAAAATTAAAAAAGAAAACGGCGCCGACAGCATTGCCGGTCTGGCGTCAGCCCGCTGCACCAACGAGGAAAATTATCTGTTCCAGAAATTTATGAGAGTAGGTATCGGCACCAACAATGTCGATCACTGTGCCCGTCTTTGACACTCTGTCACGGTGGCCGGTCTGGCCGCCACATTCGGCAGCGGTGCAATGACGAACTCCATAGACGAAATTGAATATACCGATCTGATTCTGGCAACAGGCACCAACACCACGGAAAATCATCCGGTCATCGGTGCCAAGGTCAAACGGGCTGTCAAACGCGGCGCAAAATTGATCGTAATTGATCCCCGCGAAATCGATCTGGTCAAATACGCCGATATCTGGCTGCGTCAGAATCCCGGAACCGATGTCGCCGTTGTCAACGGTATGATGAATGTTATTATTGCCGAAGGTCTTTATGCCAAAGAGTATGTGAAAGACAGAACCGAAGGATTCGACGCGCTCAAAAAGATGGTCGAAAAATACACGCCCGAAAAGGTCGAAAAGATTTCCGGTGTGCCCGCGGAAAATTTGAAGAAAGCTGCCAGAATGTATGCCAAGGCCGACAGTGCCAGCATCCTCTACGCCATGGGCATTACCCAGCACATTACCGGAACGGACAACGTCAAGAGCATGGCCAATCTTTCCATGCTTTGCGGCAATGTCGGCATTGAAGGTGGCGGTGTCAATCCGCTGCGCGGTCAAAACAACGTTCAGGGTGCCTGCGACATGGGCTGTCTGCCCAATGTTTATCCTGCCTACCAGCAGGTGGCCAATGAAGATGTTCGCAAGAAATTTGAAGCAGCTTGGAACACGCAGCTTTCTCCCAAACCGGGATTGACTATCATGGAGATGATGGAAGCAGCTGGCAAAGGCACCATTAAAGCGATTTACATCATGGGCGAAAATCCCATGCTTTCCGATCCTGATTTACAGCATGTGAAAAAAGAACTTCAAAAACTTGATTTGATGATTGTCCAGGATTTATTCCTGACCGAAACCGCCCAGTTGGCCGACGTTGTTCTGCCGGTCGCCAGCTTTGCCGAAAAGGACGGAACGTTTTCCAACACCGAACGCCGCGTACAGCGCATTCGCAAAGCCGTCGAAGCGCCGGGTGAAGCCAAATCCGACTGGGAAGTCATCTGCGGCATTTCCAATAAAATGGGTTACGCAATGAATTATTATTCGGCAAAAGAGATTTTTGAAGAAGTGGCGAAAGTAACACCCAGCTATGCGGGAATCTCTTACGAGCGTCTGGAAAAAGGCGGCATTCAGTGGCCGTGCCCCACGTCGGAACATCAGGGAACCAAATTCCTGCACAAGGATAAATTCTCCCGTGGCTTGGGATTATTCACCGCCATTGAATACATTGCGCCCGATGAAATGCCGGACAAACAATATCCGTTTCTGCTTTCCACCGGCCGCGTCCTGTATCATTATCACACCGGCACTATGACCACCCGTTCGGAAGGTCTTGCCGAGCGTTGTCCGGAAAGTCTCGTGGAAATCAATCCGGCAGATGCCGATAAACTGAAAATTGCCGAAGGTCAGAAAGTCAAGGTCACCTCCCGTCGCGGCACGGTTGAAGCCAAAGCAACCATTACCAGGAAGAGCGCTCCCGGCTCGATTTTTATGAACTTCCATTTTGCGGACGCGTCGGTGAACCTGCTGACCAATCCGGCGCTGGACCCGATAGGAAAAATTCCGGAATACAAAGTTTGCGCGGTTAAACTGGAAGCCGCATAACATTTATTAAATTAAACAGAAAAAATAAAAGCTATGCTTCTGCAAAGAGGCATAGCTTTTATGTGACGTAGGATTGTTCTAACCTAAATATCTTTGCTGAAAAAATAGGGCGCTGTCCCTATTTTTCTATTTTTTTACTATTTTTTTTAATAGAAGCAATAATAGCTAAAGCCGTCATCAATATTGGTGCAGGTGGGCTATTGTTAATCGACTTATACCATTCCATAATGGCTAGTATGATCATGCCAAAAGCAAACAGCAGCGGAGATAATATTTTGTCGTCACGATAGTTTTGAATATACTCATCGCTCGACTGTCCGGGATTATGAAAAGGTTTATCTTTTAACGGTGATTTCATTTTTTAATTTATTATTTGCAAGATTCATGTTTGGATTAAATTAACTATTTACAAAAAATATTTCAATAAAAATTAAGTTCCTTCATCCTGATGACGGCAGTTGATTATCAACGACTTTCTTGCTGATTAAACGGCGTTTCTTTTTCTCGAGGTAAACTCTATATCGTTTGATGATGGTTTTGACGGTGGCGGCAATCAGCCTTCTGGTGACGGCGTTCTGTATCAGAATGCTGTGATACAACTTGCCAAAAATTTTTATGCGGATCCTATCAACCCATCCGGCCCGGGACAGTGGTTTTTCTATATCAATTGGTTGGGGAATGAATCGTTTGGGAGAAGAGAACCATTTGAGAATGAGGTTGGTGGTAACGGCCAAGATATCCCAGGCGCGTTTATCGTGCTTGTGAACGGGTGTTTCCCCGGCAGCCATCTGTACCAGTTCAAGGGGAAGGTATATTTCCATTTTGCTGTTTGTCAACACTTTTATCAGCGACATGAATGTGCAGCAGCCGGGACAAGGGACAACCAGGGCTTTAGCGCCTGTTGCCTCTGCCTCCTGCAATCGGAGATACAGGCTTTGTATAAGATTGAGTAAAGAGTGCAGCGGATTGCCGGACGTTTCGCCAAACAAGGTGGGAACGGTTCCGGCCCAACCGCAGCAAAGCGCATTTTCCCGGGTATGCTGCATTTCAATGACTTTACAGCCAATACGTTCCATTATTTCACGGGTGGTATCCGGCAGTTTTCCGTCCATATATCTTCCGCAGCAGTTGTCGTGGACGGTAACTTCCATGTTCAATTTATTACTAACTTTTATTTTCCCGGCCTTCAGCCGTTCCAATATCCAGTCGTCTAAAAGCTCGACCTCAAAATCGAATTCAATGCCGAATTTCTTGGGCAAAACATCGGTAAACATCGAGGCTTCGACGACCATGAAACAGTACATCTTCTTGACGCCCATTCCGGAGAACTTCTGTTTCGCGAGCATACCCAGCCGTTTTGCCTCCTCCAGATACCCGATCCGATAAGCATCTTCCCCCATTCCGAACATGCTGTCATTTCCCACAATGGATGGTTTCAGTTCGTCAAGAAGTGAGGTCTGGGCAATATACGGCAGAAGATTATTATAAAAGCCGGTGAGCAGAACTTCCTTTCTGGGGTTCTTCAGATTTTCCTCCCAGAAATGCAGTAAAGAGAGTTCATCATCTCCCATTAATACTCTGGTGTTGGTCCACATATTCTCTGGTTCGTTGGGAAAAATAAACTTGGCCATAAAAGGCAGGCCTTGTTTTTTTCTTGTTTCGTTATGACGCTCCAGAACAAGTCCGTAAGGATTCGCCTGTTGAGGGCAGACAAAATCGCAAATATTACAGGTGACACAGGTCTGAAGCACAAGAGAGGCATCCGCATCTCCGTTAATAAGTTTTTTTATTTCCTGTTTCGCCTCGTTTTCCGGAAGCTCCAGAATCGGACAGCGCTCAAAGCAAATTCCGCAACGATCGCACAAATCTTCCTTAAAGAATCGGAAATCGGATTTTACACTCATTTAATACCCCCTTCGTCTCGATTGCTCCACCGGTTTGTTCCAACGTATCCGGTCTTCCATATACGCATGCAAACCATATGAACAGGGCACATCCATATCCATCGAATTCGGAGTGCTTGATCCATCATGTCGGGTCCATTCAAAATCAGTCGTGCAAACAGCGACGACTGCGCCAACTTTTCATGAATACTATTTTGTAAATTTGAAGTTGAGGAAGTATAGAAATTACGGGATAGCGTGTCAACCACGAATATTTTTTATCACGGAAACCCCAAAGCAATTTTTGGAAAACCATTCCGCGGCAAGCTCAAGAGTATTATATCCAGTTTATACGGGATAATTCGACTTTAAAAATTCAATTCACTCTGTTTCTGAAGCTGGGACTCGTTATTTTGAAAGTCCCGGACAAACAAGGCCCTTCTCATCAATATACAGAAGCTTCTGCTCGCGAAGGTTGCTCAAATCGCGCTGTTTGGTCTTGTCACCCAATTTGGCGTAAAGAGCTTTGTGCCAGGGCGCGCGGCGCAGTTCGTCTATCGGCATGGATTTGCCGCGTTCCATAATCTGGGTCAGAATGGCATACTGACGCAGATTGATTTTTTTTGTATCACGCAAATGCTTGATGTGCGATTCGAACAAGAGTGATTTTACCATATCGTTTACCCTGTCATGCAGGAGGTCAATGCTGGCCAGCATTCCTCGGCTTTCACGCGCTCCGGGTCTATAGTGATGGCTTCTCTTGTTTCTTCCTCGGTAAGTGTTCCTCCTTCAATGGTATTGGTGCTGAAAATGCTGCTGACAAGAACTTCCTGCTCCAGACGTTTAGCCACCTGGGATAATGGGGAACTCAAAAATCTTTTTTGGGCATCAACGATACGTTGCAGGGGCATGGATGTATCGATTGGGTCAGTGCCTATCTGAAAGGTAAAGAGACCGAAACGCGCTGTTTCTACAAGTCTTTCGATATTATTCGATGCTGCTATTTTGCCGTGATTGTCCACAAAAATGTCCGGTTAATTAATTTAGCAACATCTTATAAATACACTATTATTGACAATTATCAAGTATAATTTGTCCAGGATAATGTCCACCAAAACTGTTCAATGTTCTAAGTTCTATGTTAAAAATAACTGAAATGGTGAATGGTGAATAGTGAAGGGAGGAAAGAAGAGGATTAGAAGATTGGAGGTTTTGAAGATTAGATGATTGTAAAAACAAATGCAGAAGACAGTCTAAAAAGAAAGTGAAGAGTGAATGAAAAAAATCGTTCTAGGTTAAAAAATAAAAGAAAGATTGCCACAACGCCTGAGAGGCATTTCGCGCAATGAAATAAAAGGAATTTGACATTAACAATTGTTTTGCGATACTCATAAACATAAATCAAAATTATAGAGAGGTGCTAAAATGAAGTTAACATCAAGAGTGTTTTTGTTTTCAGTTTTAGCCTTAATTATTTTCGGATTTACTACCAATTCTGCAATTGCGAAAAATGAGGATTCAGCAGTAGTTCAGGATAGCTCCAATACGGCAGTCCAAGCAAGGATGAATGCTTTATTGGTGTACCATACCAAAACAGGTCACACGCTCGAAGCGGCTAATGCCATTGTTCAAGGCATTCAATCAGCCGGAGGTTCTGTAACGCTTGTTTTGGCCAAAGACTTTATTCCCCAAACCATTAATCATTATGATGTGCTTATTGTAGGCAGTCCCTGCTGGGGCGGCAGTGTAGCCAGTGGCGTTGCAGGGCCCATTGCTGATGCGATTAAGAAAATCACAAATGAGGTTAAAGGCAAACTCTGTGCCGGTTTTTCAGTTAATAGTGCATTCGGAGGAGAAAGCACAGTACGGTCAATAGGCGAACGCCTGAAAGCAAAAGGATGCGCCGACTATGTAGCAGGCCCGGTGGCCAAAGCGGGCGCAACGTTGAGTCTCTGGGTCGGCCCCGCTGTAAAGCCGGAAGATATTGCTCGTTATCGTACCTTCGGTGAAGACCTCGTTAAAAAATTCACGGCGCAGAAAAAATAACTGAAGAAAGATTGCCACGTCGCGCAAGGCTCTCCTCCAATGACATAAAGAACAGCGAAGGGTAAATAAATTTCACCATTCCTCAATCCCTTCCCAGGCATACGCCGGGCAGGCTCTCAAGGGCGGGAAGATTAATACTGGATTCCCCAGTCATCCAGGCATTCGCCGGAGTAGCCAGCCGGGGAATGGCATGGGAGGCGTTTAGCAAGGGCACCTCTTATATTTTTTTTCGTAGATTTATTATCCGCAGATAAATCATAAAGCATTAGAATCAAAGGATATTTCGGAAAGAAACTTTTTGATTGACAGCACAAGAAGTTTTACTGTAATAACTTACACATTCATTATGTCATATTTGACATAATGAAATAATATATCAGGTTCATACATAGATAATTCGCAAATGAATAGGGCGGGGTAAAGTATTGTGAATTCTCAAGCTTCAAACACAGCAAAGCGTTTGGAAGTAGTCGAAGAAGTTCCTGTTTCCAAAAAAGAGGTTACAGTATGTACTAATCCTGCAACAGGCGAAGTGATAGCCGAATATCCTGTCCATACAGTCGAAGACATAATAAATGCAGTGAAAAACGCCCGTCGGGTTCAGCCGGCATGGCAGTCTTTACCTCTTAAAGAAAAGACACAATATGTAATGAAGTTTGCGGAATATATTCAAAAGCATTCATCCGAAATAGCGGAAATAATTTCTAAGGATAACGGAAAAACTCTATGCGATGCGATGGTAGCTGAAGTAGCACCGGCCGCACTGGCAACTGGCTACTATTGTAAGAACGCAGCAAAATTTTTAAAAGACAGAAGATTAGGAATGGGCAATATCATGCTTATTTACAAGCGCAGCCGAATTGTCCGGGTACCTTACGGAGTGGTAGGTATTATTGCGCCGTGGAATTATCCCTTTGCCATTCCCTATTCCGAAGTAGTCATGGGTTTGTTGGCTGGCAACACTGTGATTCTGAAAGCAGCATCGGAAACGCAGGTCGTGGGTCATCTACTTAAGAAATGCGTCGAATACGCGGGACTTCCCGAACATGTTTTTACTTACATTAACATGCCCGGAAGCAAGGCGGGAGATACTTTTATCGATGCCGGAGTGGATAAATTATTTTTTACCGGTTCGGTTCCCATCGGTAAATATCTGATGAAGAAAGCCTCTGAAAGGTTGACTCCACTGGTATTGGAACTGGGCGGCAACGACGCGATGATAGTCTGCGATGATGCGGATTTGTATCGTGCCGCGTGCGGTGCCGTGTGGGCCGGTATGCAAAACTCGGGGCAATCCTGTGGCGGTGTTGAAAGAATTTACGTAGACAAAAAAGTCTACCATGAATTTTTAGCGATACTTAAAGAAAGAGTGGAAGGACTATGCATTGGGGAAGGAATAAATCTGACATCAGACATCGGTGCAATGACCACCAGAAAACAAATGGCAACCGTTCAGGAACATATTGACGATGCTCTGGCCAAGGGTGCCAAAATCTTCGCTCAATCCAAGGTACCCCAAAACACCAAAGGAAATTTTATGCCCTGCACGGTACTGACTAATGTTGGTCATAATATGCTGGTCATGAAGGATGAAACATTCGGGCCGGTTGTCGGAGTCATGCCCGTTGAAACGATGGATGAAGCAATAGCATTGGCTAACGATTCTAATCTCGGTCTCACCGGATCGGTATGGTCAAAGAACAGAAAAAAAGCTGCAGAGATTGGATGCCGGATAATGGCGGGTGCCATTTCCATCAACGATCATTTAATGACCCATGGCCTGGTTGAGACTCCCTGGGGTGGATTCAAGGAAACCGGAATAGGGCGGACCCACGGGGACATCGGTTTTGCCGAAATGACGCAACCTCAGGTTGTAGTCGACGATATATTGAGCACTATCCCATTTGCCCGAAGAAACTTCTGGTGGCAGCCTTTCGAAAAGATGCAATACGACGGTATGAAGGGACTGATCGACGTCTTTTATGGCAAGGGCTTTGGGGAGCGTTTCATTGGTTTTAATAGATTGTCTAAAGCCTTCTTCAGAACATTCACCAAAAAATAGAATTCACTCCCCCAAAAACACCCTGATATTTGCTTAAATATCAAGATGTTCTATTATTAACGGATAAAAATTATGCTATTTATAGCATAACCCGTGGGTTTAATTAAATTCTTTATTGACAGACTGTCGGTCAGTGGTGTATGAACTTTCCATATGTCATAATTGTCATATGTCGGAAATGACAGCAATATTATCGTGGAAAGGTGAATATAAAATGGGTGATTCCTTCTTATTAAACGGAAAAGAGACGCCCTTTCAACAGGGGCAAACGATTTTAGAAGCAGCAAAAAACGGAGGAGTTGAAATACCAACTCTATGCTATTTGAAAGGTTCTGCACCAACCGGTGCCTGCCGGATTTGTTGTGTTGAGGTCAAGGGAGCGCGTTCGTTAGTGGCGGCCTGTTCCACGCCGGTAACGCCGGGCATGGAAGTATTTACGGATAGCGAATTGGTTCATCGTGCGAGAAAGATGAACGTTGAGTTTTTGCTGGCAAGCGGTAAACATAATTGCCTGATGTGCGAATCCAACGGAAATTGTCGCCTTCAGGACCTGGCCTATTTTTATAAAATTACAAAATTAAAGTTCCCGGAAAAAGATGAAAAAGAGATATATCCGATAGAAGATGTAAATCCGTTCATCATTCGTGATTTTAGTCGCTGCATTCTCTGCGGCCGCTGTGTGCAGGCCTGCAACGAAGTCGTGGTCAACAGGGCCATCTCACAGGGTTATCGCGGTAAAAAAAGCAAGATTGTTACCGGCGGCGACGCAGCTTACAATGATGATCTAAGCGAATGCGTTTTCTGCGGACAATGTGTTGAGGTATGTCCCGTCGGTGCTCTGACGGAAAAGAAAGCCAAAGGTCTGGGACGTCCCTGGGAAACGCAGAAAATCCGCACCACCTGTCCTTATTGCGGTGTCGGATGCCAGCAGTGGCTGCACGTCAAGGACGGTAAAATAATCAAAGTTACAGCCGTTGAAGATGCCCAGCCCAATCAGGGGCGACTTTGTGTGAAGGGCCGATTTGCTTATGACTTCATCTATTCCGAAGAAAGATTAAAAACACCGCTGATTCGCGAGAAAAACGGCGAGTTCCGCACGGCTTCCTGGGATGAGACGTTGGATCTGGTGGCTGATAAATTCAAGGAAATTATCAAAAAGGACGGGCCGGATGCCATTGCAGGTGTCAGTTGTGCCCGCAGTATCAACGAAGATTCCTATCAGATGCAAAAATTCTTCCGCGCGGTTCTCGGTACGAACAATATCGATCACTGCGCGCGTACCTGACACGCACCCACTGTCGCCGGTCTGGCGACTTCTTTCGGTTCGGGCGCGATGACCAATTCTTTCGCCGATTACGCGAAGGCAAAAATGATTGTTCTTATCGGCACCAATATAACGGAGGCGCATCCGGTCGCTTCCACTTTTGTAAAAGATGCGGTGCTCAATGGTGCCAAGTTGATTGTCATCGATCCGCGGCGTACGGATATGGTTGATTTTGCCGATATGTTCATTCAGCTTAAAGTCGGCTCCGACGTGGCATTGATCAACGGTTTAATGAATGTTCTGATTACGGAAAATCTTTACGATAAAAAATATGTGGACTCCTGCACGGAGGGATTTGAAGAATTAAAGAAAAAGGTCATGGAATATACGCCGGAAAAAGCCGCGAAGATTAGCGGTATTCCCGCGGATACGATTCGCGAACTCGCCCGCACGATGGCTTCCATCAAACCGGCCATGCTCATGTACACGCTGGGCATTACCGAACATATTTGCGGCGTAAACAACGTTATGTCCTGCGCCAACCTCCAGATGCTTCTGGGCAATGTCGGCGTTGAATGCGGCGGTGTCAACCCGCAGCGCGGTCAGAACAACGTTCAGGGCGCCTGCGACATGGGCGCACTGCCAAATGTTTTTCCGGGCTATCAGCAGGTGGTCAATGCGGACGCCCGGGCGAAATTCGAAAAAGCCTGGAATGTCAAATCGCTTCCGGACAAGCCCGGCATGATGATGCCGACGATGATGAAAAATCTGACCACCGGAAAAGTTAAAGCCTTTTATGTTTTCGGTGAAAACCTGGCCAATACCGAACCGGATATTCATCATGTCGAACGTGAATTGCAATCCGCGGAGTTCCTGGTCTGCCAGGATATTTTCCCGACAGAAACAACTCGCTTCGCGCATGTCATTTTGCCCGCTGCGGCCTGGAGCGAGAATGACGGAACCTTTAGCAGTTCAGAACGCCGTGTTAATCGTGTGCGTACGGCCAGCGTTGCGCCCGGTGAGGCCAAACCCAACTGGTGGATTTTCAAGGAACTGGCCAAACGATTCGGACATGAATGGACATCCAACAGCGCTCAGGAAATCTGGGACAACGAAATATCCGTGCTGGCTCCCTCAATGGCGGGAATCAAATACGCCCGTCTGGAAAATGACGGTCTTCAGTGGCCATGCCCCAGCGAAGATCATCCGGGCACCCCGACACTGCACAGAGGCGGAAAATTCACCCGTGGTCTGGGTATGCTCAAAGCAATAGATTACATACCGCCTGCGGAAGTTCCGGATAAGGAATATCCGATGGTGCTTTCTACCGGCCGTCGCCTGTATCATTATCATTCCAGGACGCAGACCGGTCGATCCGCTGGCATCAACGATCTGCTGGGTGAAGAAACAGCCGATATTTCTGCTGCCGATGCCGAAGCCAAGGGCATCGAACATGGAGAAAAAATTCTGGTAAAATCCCGTCGCGGCAAAGTTGTTGTGAAAGCCCGGGTAACAAAGGAGGTTCCGCAAGGGCTGGTCTGGATGGCTTTCCATTTCCGCGAGGGGTGTGCTAACTGGTTGACCAATCCGGTGTATGATCCGCTAACACAGACGGCGGAATACAAAGCTTGTGCAGTGAAGATTGAGAAACTTAAATAACTGTTAATCAAAATGTCCCGCTGTAAAAAGCGGGACATTTTTTTGCAAATAAATATGCTATTTGTAGCATATGTCAATAATGACAAAAGGGGATTGTTATGAAAATTTACAGGATTGTTATTACGTTTATTCTAGTTGTATTAATAAGTTCAAATTCGGCTTTTGCGGAGGAAAAAATTTCCGTTGCGGTGGCGGCAAATTTTATTTCGGCCTTTAAAGATATGGCGGCTGATTTCGAAGCCAAGACCAAAATTAAAGTTGAAGGAACTTTTTCTTCATCTGGAAATCTTTACAGCCAGATCACCAACGGCGCACCTTATGATTTGTTTTTATCCGCCGACGAGAAGAGACCTTCCTTTCTGTTTAAAGACGGTGTGTCGGACGAACCATTTGTTTATGCCAAAGGCCAGGCTATTCTCTGGTCGGCCAGCAAAGATTTCTGTAAGGAGAAGAAAACATGGCAGGATGCCCTGAAGAATGACAAGATTAAAAAAATTGCCATAGCCAATACGGTCACCGCGCCTTACGGGACAGCGGCCATGAAGGCTCTTCAAACAATCGGGCAATGGGATGCTCTGCAGAATAAACTGGTGACAGCCCAGACGGTTGCTCAATCTTTTCAGTACGCGTCTACCGAGTCGGTTGACGCCGGATTCTGCGCAATGTCGGCCGCATCAACTCCTGAGGGTAAAAAAGGCTGTTTCTATGTCGTCAATGAAGCGCCTGAAATTATTCAGTCGGCCTGTATTTTGAAAAGAACAACAAACCGCGCTGCCGTGGAAAAATTTATGGACTTTTTAAAATCTCCCGCAGCACAGGAAATAAAAATCAAGTACGGATATCGATAAGTGGATTATCTTGCAATTTATGTAACCTTAAAACTGGCGCTGGTAACGACCATCTTGTTGATGGTTATTGCCGCGCCTGTCGCCTACGCGCTGGCTTATTACCGATTTGCCGGGAAATCTTTTCTGGAGGCGTTGATCTATCTGCCGATGGCGCTGCCTCCCACCGTGATCGGATTTTATCTGATTATCATCATGGGACCGAAAGGCTTTATCGGAAAAATGTGGCAGATGTTTACCGGCGGGTCGTTGCTTTTTACGTTTATCGGAATAGCGACGGCGTCGGTTATCTACAGCGTCCCCTTTGCCGTGCAGCCGATGAAAGCGGCGTTTTCCAAAATAGACCGCCGTTTACTGGAATCGGCTTATGTCCTCGGTTTGTCCAGGAAAGCGACATTTTTCCGGGTGATTATTCCCAACTCGGTCAGTGGCATTGCCGCTGCGGCTATTCTGGTTTTTTTACATTCGATTGGCGCATTCGGTGTTCTGCTGATGGTCGGCGGCAGTATCCCCGGTGAAACCAAAGTTGCCTCCATTGCCATTTATGAAGCCGTGGAAATGATGAATTACCAGGCGGCCGGAATGATCGCGCTAAGTTTCATTCCCATCAGCTATGCCTTTTTGATATTGATCAATAAGCTCAATGAAGGAGCGCGTTCATGAGTATTGAAGTTTCTTTTAAGAAGAAATTGAAATATTTTGATATAGACATTTCATTCTCCTGTGCGAAGAAAAATATGGTTGTGATGATCGGCCCGTCCGGCGGCGGCAAAACAACCATCATCCGTATGCTGGCCGGTCTGGAAAAACCGAAGGAGGGGAAAGTTGTTTTCGGCGATGACGTCTGGTTTGATTCCCTGCGCCGCATTAATGTTCCTCCCCAGAAACGACGGCTGGGTTATGTTTTTCAGGATTACAATCTTTTTCCGCATTTAAATTTGTATGAGAACGCGACGTTTGCCGCTGTGAATAAAAAGGAAGTGGACGAGCTTTTTGAACTTTTTAAAATCGCTCATCTGAAAAAGCGCAAACCGCAGATGGTTTCCGGCGGAGAACGGCAGCGTTGCGCGATCTGTCAGGCGCTGGCGAGACACCCCCGCATCCTGCTGCTGGACGAACCCTTATCCGCATTGGATGCTATTACACGCCGTGGCCTGCGCGAAGAGTTGAAGAATCTGAAGGGCAAAATGTCCTTCCCGATAATTTATGTAACGCATGATATCACAGAAGCCTTGTATCTGGCGGATGAACTTCTGCCGGTGGTTGAAGGCAAAAATGACAATCAATGGTTACAGCGAATGATGACCCGGGAACCATCGTCGGAAGTCGCTCTGCGCGCCGCACGTGAACCGAGGCTGACTTTAGTTTATTAGTGTAATGTTTCAATGAAACCTTGTCATATCGACCAGAGGGAGATATCTTGTATGTTCTTGTGACCATTAAGATTTCTCGCTCCGCTTCGAAATGACACATTTTATAGATATTTGTAGGCACTATATCATATATGAATGATTTAGAAATGAGATAAGGAGCAAAATATTTATGAACATCTGTACCTATTCCTATGAAGAGTATCTCCATCTGGTTAAATCCTTTCACGGAACCTTAGCACCCGGCCTGTTGATCGGCGGTTTTATCGTTGACCTGGCGATGAAAAATCTGCCCGAGGGAGAATTATTTGACGCTGTTTGTGAAACACCGGTTTGTCTGCCCGACGCCGTGCAGATTCTTACGCCATGTACCATTGGCAACGGCTGGCTTTCCATCATCAACTTCGGCCGCTTTGCCGTTACCCTGTATGAAAAATACAGTGGCAAGGGCGTACGGGTTTATCTGGACACAAAAAAACTTGACGTCTGGCCGGAAGTGCGTGATTGGTATCTGAAAAAGAAAAAAAAGAATGAACAGGATTCCGGTCTTCTGCTGGCACAGATCAAAGAAGCCGGGCATCAACTGTTGAGCGTACAGATGGTGCAGGTCGAACCTGAAAAAGTCCGACGCAAGAAAATGGGGCCGGTGGGCATTTGCCCTGACTGTGGTGAAGCCTATCCGTCAAAACACGGGGAGAAATGCCTTAATTGCCAGGGAGAGACGCCTTATTCCAGTGTAGCTCCTGTAAAATAATCTGATAATATGGTGAAGAGTTATTATGATTAAATCAGGTACCATACTGAATCGTCTTTATGAAAGCATTGAACCGGCCGCGCAGAATCTGCGAATTGCCGATTTGCGCATCGGTTTGAGTTACGTGGGAATAAAACTCGATGACGGAGCTGCGGGACTCGCTGCCGTGTTGCCGGAAAGTGCTGTCCGCGGGTGCACGGTTTTAAAAGAAGCGGGTACGTATGTCGGATTGCCTGTGGTTGAGACGCTCAAATATCTGGTTGAAGGAAAAAATGCTTTGCGCAGGGCTGTTGGTGTAGCCACGGCCAACGCGCTTGTTTTGCCCAAGAAAGGGGATAACGAAGACCGCGAAGCGACCACTTACCTGAATCTCCAACCTGGAGAAAAAGTGGTTATGGTGGGTCTTTTTGCTCCATTGGTCGAGCGCATTCGCTCCACCGGTGCGACATTGACCATTGTTGAAAAGAATCCCGAACGTCTGGATTTGCTTTCCCCGGAGGACAAAGAAAAGGCGCTGAAAAATTGTGATGTTGCGATTATTACCGCAACCACGCTCTTGAACAATACCTTTGAAGAAACGATAGATCTATTGGATGCGCCACGATCGGTGGTTTTAATGGGACCTTCCACGCCACTTGTTTCTGAAATCTTCCGCGATACACCGGTGACACATCTGGGCGGCGCGGTCGTTGTTAATTCCACTAAAGTTCTGCAAATCATTTCCGAAGGTGGCGGCACTCCGGCACTTCGACCCTATCTTCGTTTTGTAAATCTGATTAATAAGTAGTCAGATGACTAATCTTTCCCTGCAACTGTAAATATATCCGCCGCTGTCTTTAATATATCCGAGTGTTGTTACATTGTGTTGCTGTGCCAGCTTCACAGCAGCTGTGGTAGGAGTAGATTTTGAAACTAAAACAGGAACACCCATCCGGATAATTTTCGTCATTATTTCAGAAGAAATTCTGCCCGATACAAAAACAATTCCCTGACTGAACAAATTCAATTTATTTTCTTTCAGCATCAGTCCTGTAATCTTGTCAAAGCAATTATGCCTGCCGATATCTTCAACCAGAATTTCGTAATCGGAAGTGTGAAACAATACACTGTGCACTCCGCCAATCCTGGCAAATATGTCCGATCTGGTGATAAAATTGTTCATTAAATCCAAAATAGTGTTAATCGAATAAGTTGCACTGCTTTCTACTGTTTTGTACTGACTTTGTTTGAGCGGATTAATATAAGTATAACATTTACCGCAGCCGGAGGTAATGCTTCTAAGGCTTTCCTGCCGGTCAATTATGACCCCCGCTTTGAGATCGATAATAACGGCCAGCATCTTTTCATTGAAATAGATGTTTTCGATATCCGAATAGGAATTAATGACTCCTTCATTATAGAGAAAACCCAGTGCCAATTCTTCCTGGTATTGGTTCAGACAAAGAACAGAGACAAGTTCCATTCCGTTGACAACGACTTTCAGCGAAATTTCCGCAATCACTTTTTTACTGGTATCGGAAACCCGGCAACCATTTTTGTCTCTGATGATTTCGCTTACATTTAATTCTTCGTAAATTGTCTCTTCCAAAGTAAAATCCTTTCATTATAATTTGTAACGTTTTACCACAAAACAGTCCTTTTCTTATTACACTTTCAAACAATATTTGTCCATATTAACACGATTAGCTTAAAGAACATTCATACAAGGCTAAAATGACTATATTTTTGGATTATGTCAAAAATGACATAAATAATTGAAATAATTGATATTTTTAATACAAAAAAAGTTGACATTGGATTTCAGAAAAGCTATATCTAATCAAACTTTGACTATCGGTCATATAATGAAAGTCAGGTTTTACCGTTTGGAATTTAAAAATTCAAAAAAAACAAACGAATAAAGTGTAAATTTTGAGGAAAGGAGAATAAAACCGATGAATGTTAGCCGAAGAGGTTTCTTGAAGATTTCCGGTGCCATTGCAGCGGTCAGTGGTTTGGGCATTAGTCTTAAGTCCATATCAGCGCACGCGCAGGAACTGAAAATCAAGTACGCTAAAGAAACTACCACCGTTTGCCCGTATTGTTCCGTAGGATGCAGTATCATTGTATCCGTACGCGACGGCAAGGTGATTAACACGGAAGGTAATCCCGATAGCCCCATCAATAGAGGCGCGCTATGCAGCAAGGGCGGTTCAATCTATCAGATGGTTAATAATAAAAATCGTTTGGGCAAGCCGCTTTACCGTGCACCATTCGCCAAGGAATGGAAAGAAGTGGAATGGGAGTGGGCTTTGAACAAGATTGCGGAGAATGTCAAAAAAAGTCGCGATAAAAGCTTTAAAAAAATAAACACCAAGGGCGAAGTCGTCAACCGCACAGAAGGCATTGCTTCCGTGGGCAGCGCGGCGATGGACAATGAAGAATGTTTTACATACCAAAAATTCTTAAGGGGGTTGGGTCTGGTCTATATTGAACATCAGGCCCGTATCTGACACAGTCCGACTGTTGCGGCTCTGGGAGAGTCGTTCGGACGCGGCGCAATGACCAATCACTGGATTGATTTTAAAAACACAGATGTATTTTTAATCATGGGCAGCAATCCCGCTTCAAATCATCCCATCTCTTTCAAATGGATTATGGAAGCCGTTGAAAAGCGCGGGGCAAAGATAATCTGCGTTGATCCCCGCTTCACCCAATCGGCATCGAAGGCGCATCTTTATGCACCGCTTCGTTCAGGAACGGATATCGCATTTCTGGGCGGCATGATTAAATATATTCTGGATAAAAAACTTTATTTTGATGAATACGTTAAGAATTACACCAACGCTTCTTTTCTGGTCAATCCGGCCTTCAAACTTCCGGGACAAAATGGCGGTGTTTTCTCCGGTCTGAAAGACGGTAAATATGAAAAGGATACTTGGTCTTATCAGACCGATGCGGAAGGCGTAATTAAGAAAGATCCCACCTTGTCAGATCCAAACTGCGTTTTCCAGCTTTTGAAAAAACATTACTCCCGCTACAATCTGGATGTCGTTTCCAGGATAACCGGAACGCCCAAAGACAAACTGATTGAAGTTTACAAGCTCTATGCTTCAACCGGCAAATCCAACAAAGCCGGTGTCGAACTCTACGCAATGGGCTGGACCCAACACACAGTCGGCGTGCAGAACATCAGAACAATGTGCATTATCCAGTTGCTTTTGGGCAATATGGGTATCGCCGGCGGCGGCGTTGCGGCAATGCGAGGCGAGGGTAATGTCCAGGGGTCAACCGACTATGCCCTGCTCTTTCATATCTTGCCGGGTTATCTGGGAACTCCGACAGCGCCATTGGCAACATTGGCTGCTTATAACGAAAAAAATACGCCAAAAACAAAGGAAAAAAACAGCCTGAATTGGTGGAAAAACAAACCAAAATACATGGCCAGTTTCTTGCGTTCCATGTATGGCAGAAACGCGACCATCGAAGAAGCCTATCAGCTTATGCCCAAACTCGATTTAGGCGCCAACTATTCCTGGCTGGTTCTGTTCGATCAAATGTATAAAGAAAAATTTACCGGCCTTTTCGCTTGGGGAATGAATCCGGCCTGCTCCGGCGCTCACTCCAATAAGGTTCGTCAGGCGCTCGGCAAGCTCGAATGGATGGTCAATGTCAATTTGTATGACAACGAAACAGGTTCCTTCTGGCGAGGTCCGGGTATGGATCCCGCAAAAATCAAAACGGAAGTCTTCATGCTGCCCTGCGCGGCTTCTATTGAAAAGGAAGGAAGTATTTCCAATTCCGGACGCATGATGCAGTGGCGCTACAAGGCTGTAACTCCCGTAGGAGAGGCTAAACCGGACGGCGACATCATGAGTGAACTTTTCTTTAAAATCAGAGGTCTTTACTTGAAGCATGGCGGCCCAAATGCGGCAGCAATCACGAGCCTCACCTGGCCCTATGGCAAGCATGTCGGCAAAGAATTTCATTATGAACCTCGTAAGGTCGCAGCTGAAATCAACGGATTTTTCCTTGAAAACAAGACAGTTGAAAATCCGACTAAGAAAGGCGAATTTAAGACATTTAAGAAAGGTGACCTGGTTCCCACCTTTGCCTGGCTGCAGGATGATGGTTCCACTTCCTCAGGAAATTGGATTTATTGCGGATCAGTAGGCGAAAAAGGCAATCTGTCCATGCGTAAAGGACAGGCCGATCCGACAGGTCTGGGACTTTATCCTGAATGGTGCTGGACCTGGCCGGTTAACCGTCGCATCATTTACAACGGCGCTTCGGTTGATACAAACGGCAAGCCTTGGGATCCCAGCCGTGCTGTTATTACGTGGGACGCTAAAGAGCAAAAATGGAAAGGCGATGTTCCCGATGGAACCGGCAATCCCGGCAAGGGACGTCCGCCATTCATCATGAAACCGGATGGCGTGGCAAGCCTCTTTGGTCCCGGTTTGGCTGATGGTCCTTTCCCCGAGCATTACGAACCTCTGGAGTGTCCGGTCGAGAAGAACCTGATGTCACCGCAAAAAAATAATCCGGCTATCAAACGGTTTGATAAAAAAGGTGTCGGCTCCGATTTGGATGCATATTCCGGTGTCGGAACCTGTGACCCCCGCTTCCCGTTCATTTGTTCGACCTACCGTGTCAGCGAACATTGGCAAACGGGCGTTTTGACCCGCTGGTGTCCTTGGCTGGCGGAAATGCAGCCCGGAATGTTTGTAGAAATGAGTGAGGAACTTTCCAAGATGAGAGGTATTAAGACCGGTGATAAATGTACGGTAAGTTCAGCGCGTGGCGAAGTGGTGTGTACTGCCATTGTAACTCCCCGCTTCAAGCCTTTTAATATTGACGGTAATGAAATCCATGAAATCGGTATCCCCTGGCATTTCGGTTGGATTACAACCAAAGACCGGTCATACAATCCCGGTGACAAAAAAGCTGAGGTATTCACCACTGGCGATGCGGCTAATCTTTTAACACCGACAATCGGTGATGCCAATACCATGATACCGGAGAGCAAAGCTTTCATGGCTAATGTTGTAAAGGGGGTGAAGTAATATGTCAGAGAAAATTAAATTATACGATGCTTCAAAATGTACTGCCTGTCGTGGTTGTCAACTCGCCTGCAAGCAGTGGAACGGACTCGAAGCCGGTCAGACAGAACATACGGGTACCTATCAGAATCCGCCTTCTCTGCAGCCGAACACCTACATGATCATCCATTTTCAGGACTATGTTGCTCCTGAAGGAGATGTACGATGGCTGTTCCGTAAAGAAGCATGTATGCATTGTACCACAGCAGCCTGTGTAACCGTCTGTCCTAGTGGCGCTCTTTATTACAATAAAGAATTCGGTACTGTGGGCATGGACAGGGGAAAATGCATTGGTTGCAAAGAGTGCGTTTCGGCTTGTCCGTTTGAAGTTCCCAAATATGACAAGAAGACGGAAAAGGTTTATAAATGCGACATGTGCGAAAGTAGAATTACCAATGACATGACACCGGCCTGCGTCAAGGCATGTCCCACCGGTGCCCTGAAATGGGTGGATAAGGAAGAGGCGATGAAAATCGCGGAAGCCCGGGTACAGAAGTTGGGTGGTGACGCGAATGTGTACGGCGATAAATTTGTCGGCGGCACTCATCTGATGTATGTTCTTCCGGAAAAAGCCGAAGTTTATGACGGTATCCATAAAGATCCCAAGGTTCCATTCTCAATTACTGTATGGAAGAGCTGGCTCAAACCCTTAAGCCTTTTGGCCGCAGGCGGTGTGATCGGTGGTTCATTACTGCACTACTTCACCCATGGGCCGCATAAACCTCATCCGGAACATTATAGTTCAAACGAAAAGAAGCAGGGAGGTGCATAATATGAGTAAAGAACTGGTTAAAGTAACATCAGCATATGAAAGAATTGTACACTGGATGCTGGCCATCTCCTGCCTTCTTCTGTGCTATACCGGACTGGGGATACTGTTTAAAGAGCTGAACTTTTTAGGCGTCATTTTCGGTGGGCTGAAAGGATTGGCCACTGTCCATGACATTATGGCCATTGTGTTTGCCATATCATTGGTATTGGCGATACTGATGTGGTGGAAAGAAGCGGGAATATTTGTTTTTCCGGAAGACTGGGAATGGATCAAGGCGGCAGGCGG
>SCVW01000016.1 GCA_007244375.1 Smithella sp.
CAAAAAAAATAAAATGGATTTTAATGAAATACAATATATAATAACTCAAATTGACTATAAGACTATAACAGTTTGTATTCTCTTTAATATTTTTATTTTAAAGAGAAGGAGGGTAAAATGAACTACTTCCCGCATCTGATAGCTTTGATTATCGGTTGTATTATTCTTTGGATAATAAAAAGAAAATATAAAAAAATACGTAACCGCGAATTAATTATCATTTTTATTTTATACGTTTTATTAATTGGCCTCTTTACAGACCGCGGCATCGATCTCGCCAGACAATTTATAAATTATATTCAGTTAGATTAAAACTTTTTACACAATAGCAGACGTAATTATTATTATTATTGAAGAACAGTTCGATTTTTACATTAAAACAAAGAAAATAAATATGGCGGAAGAAAAACCCAGGGATAAACGAGAACAGTTCAATAAATTAAGCGGAATTTTGATGTTATCAGCATGGGGATTTGCGATGGTTTTATCTTCCTTCCTTTTCTTATTTATTGGCTACCTTGTAGATGAAATTCTGGAAACTACTCCTAATTTTATGCTGTGTTCTTTCTTTGTTGCTATAGGGTTATGTATGTGGAGGATTTATAAGGACGCCAAAGACAAAGGCAAGAAACTGTAACACATAATAAAAATTATGACTAAATATTTTCACATATAATAAAAGGCACGGGAGAAGATCATAAGCCGAGTCCTGTCCCACGCTTAGGTTACCCTGCACGCGGTGATGATCATTCATCTGGGACGGCGGTTGCCCGCCGCCTCTAGCGACACTACCCGAGAACATCGAACGGGCAGTTCTTAACGTTCTCCTATTTGGTCTTGCTCCGGATGGGGTTTACCATGCCTTCCCTGTCACCAGGAAAGCGGTGAGCTCTTACCTCGCCTTTTCACCCTTACCCCGTATGCACGGGGCGGTATTTTTTCTGTGGCACTTTCCTTAGGGTCGCCCCCAGTCGCCGTTAGCGACCATCCTGCCCTGTGGAGCTCGGACTTTCCTCCAGCAGACAAATTCCGCCAGCGATCATCTGATCTTCTCCGGCCTTTTGTTTTATTTTACACTTGATTGATATTTCTTTCAAGATATGCTTTATAAATAACTTATATAAATAATACTTAATATCGAACAGATACGATGGTTAAGCTTTAAATTTTAACTCTAGTGACAAAGTTTAGATGCAAAAAAGGATTTTATCTGTTTTAACTTAACAGCATCATTTAATTAGCTATCTCCTGCAGATAAGTGAATATTTAAATTCACTAATTTGCCAATTTAACCTTGACAAATAAATACTACTGTGATTTACAAACCATTTCATTACTTTTAAAGGATTAACCATGAAAAAGACTTTAACAAACAAAACAAATACAAAAAGAAAGAAGACCCATGGTTTTCTCGTTCGCATGGCTTCAAAATCCGGGAGACAGGTTTTAAGCCGCAGAAGGGCTAAAGGAAGAAAACGTTTAACAGTGTAAATTCAACTTCAATAAACGTTGTCGGTATGCATGAAAGAACAATCTTACCGAAAATCGGAAAGGATCAATACTCGAAGCAGATATAGAACTATTTACCAACAGGGGGTGTGGAGAAGTTCTCAACACTTTACAGCCATAACATGCAGCAATTCTCAAGGGGTTAGAAGGCTGGGACTTACCGTAACAAAAAAAGCGGGAAATGCCGTAAAAAGAAACAGAATAAAACGACTGATTAGAGAATTTTTTCGCCTCAACAAGAATTTGTTTCCCGCCGGTCATGACGTCGTAATCATGGCAAAAAGAAATATGCCGCCCCTTACTTATTTCGAAGCATGCAAAGAATTGACGGAACTCTTCACGCGGAAAGCTAGTATATAATTTATGCTCAGGACAATTTTAACAAAATTTCTTATTACTATAATTCGTATATACCAAATCTGTGTATCACCTTTCTTTTTTGCTCCATGTTGCCGCTTCTATCCATCGTGTTCCGAATATACAATCTCGGCAATTAAATTACATGGACCGGCAAAAGGAACGTTCATGGGCATAAAAAGGATTCTTCGCTGCCATCCCCTGCACCCCGGCGGTTATGATCCCGTCAAGTAAAATGAAACTGGAGGTTTTTAATGGATAAAAGGACAATTCTGGCCATAGTCCTGTCACTTGCCGTACTTCTAATATATCAATTATTTTTTATCAAACCGCCGGCACAAAAGCAGGCAACTCCGGCTCAAGAATCAAAACAAATAAACAAAGATATTGCTGTAGAAACACCTGTAACTGCGGCAATGGCAACATCGCCAAAACCTGTAGTCCAACGGACCGCTACAAAAAAAGAAGCTGCACCTAAAGATATTAAGGTAGAAACTGATAATTATACGGCGATATTTTCTACAAAAGGCGCTGCTTTAAAATCGTTTAAGCTTAAAAAATACCAACAAGAATGTTCAAAATGCGTTAGTGATATTTATCCCGCAATTAAAAGTTTCATAACCGGAACGAAACAGCCACCAAAAGTAAAAAGCAATGAACCAATAGAACTTGTAGCAACTAACGAATCATCCCCTTATCCGCTGGCTATTACTTTCCCTGAGTCGGCCTCTGAAATTACAACTGATTCAGTATATGACGTTGATGTTACAAACCTTGATATGAAAAATTCCAAAGAAAAAAACAGTTTGATTTTTTCACGGACATCTGACGGATTTAAGGTAGAAAAGATTTTTACTTTCAATCCCGATAACTACTCAATTGAACTGGACGTAAAAGTATCCAATCTCACTAACTCGCCGATAACCAAGATACCTCATCTTAACTGGTATGAGTATGCAAACCCGAAAAAAGAAAAAGACAAATATAGTAATGAGGGACCAGTCGCGTATGTTTCCAAATCTGTCAAGCGCAAAAAAGTTTCTGATATATCAACGTATGTAAGTCTCGGGCCTGATGTTTCCTGGGGTGGATTTGAAAGAAAATATTTTATGGCAGTAGCCATACCGCAAGATCCGTCCCTGACCACTATCAATATGTCCAAAGATCAAAACAACGTGGTCTCTGTAGAAATCAGAGGAGCAAAAAGCATAATTCCGCCGAAACAGTCGGATTCTTTGAAATATTCCCTATTTATTGGCCCCAAAGATTACACTCTTCTTAAAAAACTGGGTATATCGCTGGAAGAAGCTATTGAGTTTGATTCATTTATACCGGGGCTTAAATGGCTTTCCATCGGTTTACTGATTTTCATTAAATTTTTGTATCAGTTTGTCGGTAATTACGGTATTGCCATTGTCATACTGACAATTCTGATTAAACTCGTTTTCTGGCCGCTCGGTACTATAAGTTACAAATCCATGAAAGAAATGCAGAAGCTTCAACCTAAATTAATGGAGTTAAAAGAAAAATACAAAAATGATCAAGCTAAAATCGGTCAGGAAACCATGGCCCTTTATCGAGCTCATAAAGTCAATCCCCTTAGCGGTTGCCTGCCAATGCTGATTCAGATACCGGTTTTTATCGGCTTGTACAATACTCTCCTTTATGCAATTGAATTGCGCCATTCGCCGCTCTTCTGGTGGATTCAGGATTTATCGGCCAAAGATCCCTATTACATTATACCGATTGTCATGGGTGCAACGCAATTTATTCAACAGAAAATGACACCCACTACAGGTGATCCCATGATGGCAAAAATGATGTTGGCTATGCCTATTGTATTTACCTTTATATTTCTGAATTTTCCGGCAGGATTGGTTATTTACTGGTTAATAAATAATGTATTAAGCATCGGTCAACAAATTTATATTAATAAAAAATTCGCTGATTGATATAATAACAACGAGGTTTTAAAATGAATTCGAAAACTTTAGAAATAGAAGAAAAATCAATTGATGAAGCTATCGAAAAAGCTTGCCGCGAATTTGGCGTACCGCGGGAAAAATTAAATATTGAAATTATTTCAGAAGAAAGTGGAGGATTTCTTGGTATATTTTCCAAAAAAGCTAAAATAAGGGCATCCCTGCTTTCCCTGAATATCGATTTTTCCTTTACGGACAACCCGGAAGATAAACAAGAATTAAAAATAGAAACTCCGGTGAAGCCTGAAAAAGAAAGTACACCTGAAAAAAAGATTGTGAAGGACAAACCCAAAAAGCAGGTTGAACCTGCCGTTGTTTCCGATCTTGCTTCCAATTCTACGCTGGCATCAAAAGCAAAGGATCTATTGGATGGCATTTTGCAGAGAATACCGTTGGATTGCCGTGTAACTGTTAATGAAACACCGGAAAAAATAATTCTCAATATTGAAGGTGATAATAGCGGGTTGCTCATTGGTAAACGCGGACAGAATATTGACGCCCTTCAGTATATATTGAACAAAGCAATCAATAAACTTAACAACGGTCATAAAATGATCATGATCGATTCGGGAGAGTACCGGAAGAGAAGAGAGGAATTTCTGCTTGGTTTGGCGGAAAGAATCAGGGAAAAAGTTAAGAAAACTATGAAACCTGTATCAATTGGCCATATGAACGCCCATGACCGGCGCCTTATCCATCTGGTATTGCAGGAAGACGAATCGCTGATCACACAAAGCCGCGGCGAGGGCAAATTCAGAAAAATTGTTATTCTTCCTGCAAGAACAGGTAATGCCAGGCACGGCAGAGAAAAAAAATCACGTGGTTAAATCAAAAGCAGGCTGTGGAAAGAGATAAACCCGTAAGCTAAGGGATATTATGACCTGTTTAATGGGATAATTCGACTGACAAACTTTAATCTGCGCGCTTTTGAAGTTTGAGTCTCATTACCCTAAGCTTTGTGGGTTAGTTTGAGAATCACAACATAAAGGGGAAGTGTCTTACTATGCTTCGCCAGGATACTATAGTAGCATCTGCGACTCCTTTCGGTCTGTCCGGAGTTGGAATAATCCGAATAAGCGGACAAGAAGCTCTCGAAATTGCCAATCGCATTTTTCAGCCGTCCAACGGAATCTGTCCCTGGGAAAGTCATCATTTATACCATGGCGATATAGTTTCCGCGGATGGCAAGACTATCCTTGACGAAGTATTAATCTCTTATATGCGCAAACCCCGTTCTTTTACAGGAGAAGATGTAATAGAGATCAACTGTCATGGCAATCCCATCATTATGCAATCCATACTTACACAGCTGCATGAACTGGGATGCCGTCTGGCGCATCGTGGAGAATTCTCCCAGCGTGCTTTCTTAAACAATCGTCTGGACTTATCACAGGCGGAAGCTCTCTCGGCAATGATTAGCGCAAAATCGGCAAAAGCATATGCCATGGGACTTTCTCAGTTAAAGGGATCACTTTCCAGAGAATTGGAAGACCTACGTCTGCTTTTGATTGAAGCACTGGCCTTGCTGGAAACCGCCATTGATTTCACCGAAGACATATCCGAGGAAAAAATCACGGAAGCACCACCGCAAATTAATCAGGTGTTGGAACGATTGCAACTGCTTCTCTCGTCATACGGTACGGCAAGAGCTTATTCCGAAGGCGTAAATGTTACAATTACCGGCAAGCCGAATGTCGGGAAATCAAGCTTACTCAATTCCCTGACCGGCATAAAAAAAGCTATTGTTACCGATATTCCCGGAACGACACGTGACTTGATCACGGATACAATCAATATCGGCGGTATTCCCGTTCATTTAATTGATACCGCAGGAATAAGAGAACCGCAAAACCTGATTGAAAAGGAGGGAATATCTCTGGTGTGGGAAAGTCTGGCTAACGCAGATGTTGTTATTGTAATGCTGGACGCAAGCAAACCACTGACAGATGAAGACAAAATTATTATTGATAAAAATAAAACGGGAAAAATCATCGCCGCAATTAACAAAATCGATTTACCTGGAAAATGGGAAACAAAAGCCCTTAAAACATTATTTCCTGCGGAAACAAAAATTGTGGAAATCTCTGCAAAGCTGGGCAACGGATTGGAAGATTTGAAAAAAACAATCATAGATTTATCTGTCGGCAGCAAAGATGAATCTGCAGACAACGTTATGATTACCAATCTGCGTCATAAACTGGCAATAGAAAAAGCCTTGAAAAATATTCAAAACGCAAAAGAAAGCATCTCGCATGGTATGTCTGCCGAATTCGCCGCTTTTGATCTGCGTGAAGCTCTGGATAACCTTGATGAAATAACTGGCAAAAAAATTAATGATGAAATATTAGATAAGATTTTTTCCAGCTTCTGCATAGGCAAATAATAATATACACTTCACTCATTCTATAATAATTACCGTTAAGGTTACCAATAGAAGAATAACGGTGGGTGACTGGTGTGAAAGTGTTCGTTACTCACGGTACACCAGTCACCTTCCATTAACTACTAATTGCCCGCAACCATTTTCCTCAACGAGGGAACCATAGCTTCTGCGTTTTCTTTACTGGTGGATATTACCAGAAAGTAAGGGATAAGCGATCCGACATCTACAAAATTAGAATAAGTGCAGTCAACCCAACCCGGATACTTTTCAGAGGATATTAATTTCCAACTCCCACCGTAATAGTTCATATCTCCGTCAGTCCTTTTCCATTTTACCGAAAAACTCTTTTCATCAACCGCGCGCTTCACATTAAAAACCTTTGTCCCAAGTGAAGTCTTGAGAGTATAATTCCACAAAATGGTATTGGCCTCGACATCCTTCACTTTAACCACCTTTTTTACAGCGGGAAAAAGTTTTCCTAGATGTTCAACCCCGCCTATCCATTTCCAAACATCTTCTGGTTTACCCTTCACGAAAAAGTTGACTGTAACACCCTTGATTCCGTCTTCGTTTTTAACCTCTTTCATATCGAGAGTTTGAGGAGGCTCAGCGCTGAAGACAGATATAAAATTACCAAAACAAAATATTGATAAAGCCATACTAAAGAACAATACTACTAAAATTCTTTTCGCTGTATTCATAAAGACCTCCTTTTTTACTTAAAGATTCCAAACAATTATTACTTGAAATAATACACTCGCTTCATGTGAAAATTTCTCATAAGGAAAACTAAAAATCAAGTTATTAATTTGATTACATAAAGACTTCTTTGAATTAACCAGAGTACTCTAATATTTTATGTTGATATCATTTCACCTTCAGCCTTTCGACAAGAACCAGAACATTTTTCCTCAAAATCTGCATCTTTCATAAAAAGCTCAAAACCTCACCAGAACCTCTCGGATCGATTTAATAAAGCTGTCGGGGTTAAGCTTTTTAAGAATTACATTTCTGTTGGTAAAATTTCCATATTGTTGCAGCCACTTTTTCAACTTTCGCTTATCCTTAACCTCTTCCCAGTCATCAATTACAACCACAGGCAAACCTTCAAACAAACTATCAAGAGATGATGTTTTTGTAATAACGATATTGCCCAGATATAGCAGTTCCCATGTTCGATGACAATCAAGTCCGTTTCCTGCTGTACTCAGAACAAAAGGATATTCTGCATAACGACGCCAAATTTCTCTTTGCGAAATACGTTTTTTCAGAAAATCTACGTGATCACAGTCGCGAAGCTCAGTAACAGCCCTGTGTCTTTCTTCCGAAGCAAAACTTACTCCCAGATCGCAAAACACTCTGAGCGGTATTTGATCCAGCGGAAGCCGCCCCGAGCCCGAATACTGTTTAGCAGTGCAACCAGGTGACGCACACTGCTGCAAAAACGTGGCGTATGAAGGTCAATCCCGACAGGCAAAGGTGTAAATTTGGGATGGACATAGCCATCATAGTTTTGGGTATGCCAAGATATAAGCAAGGAACAGTCAAGCAGCGCACTAACTGTGGCAGACGCAATATCGGAAGGAACAGAAGCATCTCCGTCCGTGGTAATCAAAGCAAACGGCTTTTGAACTGTCGGTAACGCTCCGCGAACAAAATTGTCAAGATCACAAGGGTTTCCGTCTCTTGACCTTGTGCCTAAGCGTACCCACACAAGACCGCAGGCACCGGCGTAATACTTACGAAAAAATGATTCCGGCCTACATGATTCAGTCTCTTCACGCCAATAAGATTCAGAACCTTTAAAATCACAATACTGACTTATCCCTTTAGACCACAGATAAGGCGGATTATACTTCCCTGAGTCCACCCATGTTAATCGGATTATCAGACGTTTTAACTCCTCACGTTGATCACGAAGGAATTTCATAACTATATTATTTTGTCTCCAATCCTTGGACAAATGCCAGAACGTTTTTGCCTAAAACATTGTGGTTATAGCCGCCTTCCAAAATACCGAAACAACCGCCATTGTTACGTTTTGCGGTTTCTCTGACCAGTTTGCCCATATATTTATAATCTTCGGTTTTTAACAGACCTCCCCAATCGTCTTCATGATTATCAAAACCGGCAGACACAGCAATCATATCAGCATCAGTATCAGCAAGAGCATCCTGCACTTTCTTTAGATACTCATTGCGATTGGACGAAGCGGGATTTAGTATCGTCACATATCCCCTATTGCCGAGAATATTGACATTACCGTCCCCAAAATGCAGATCGAAATCCAGAATAAAAGCCTTTTTAATTTTACCTTTTCTTTTCAGCTTTTCCAGCGCTATTGCCATATTATTGAAATAGCAGAAACCCCAGGCGCTACCCGCAGAAGCGTGATGTCCTGGCGGGCGGATTACGGCAAAGCACGGTTCTGTCAATCCTGTTAGCGCTGCTTTAATCGCTCCTCCTGCAGCCAATGCGGCTATGTCATAAACGCCTTCCTGTTCGACCGACCTTACATGTTCGGAAGTGTGCACCTTAAGTATATCTTCTTTTGTTGCCGCAGAAGGTTCAATAAAAGTTACTTTGCCGCGCAGCGCAGATTCTACGACTTGAATTCTTCCGGGAGCGGAAGCGGGATCGGAAGAATAAACGTTGTTATACTCTTTGTGATAAACAACCTTCATACAATTCTCCTTCTTACTTATGCCGCAATTAATCTGACTCTATAAATCCTATCGACTTCAATGCATTAATTGTATTTACGGCCACCGGCAATTCCCGTAAATCTTTCCGAGAGATCCAGCGAGCCTCAAGAGCATCATCAGCCCCCCTGGGAACACCTGAAACAAAATCAGCGGCAAAATCAACAATTACAAAATGAAATTTAATCTTTCTTTTACTGTCGCGTTCGATGAAATCAAACACATATACGCAGTCACGTACTTTAATCATTATGCCTGTTTCTTCCAGAATTTCCCGCGCAGCGCATTCCCGCATACTCTCACCAAGCTTTAAAGTCCCACCGGGAATTGCCCATAGTCCTTTGCTTGGTTCTACTCCACGCTTTACCAATAAAACTTTCCTGTTTTTGATTATTATCGCCCCAACTCCGACTCTGGGTTCCAAAGGATAAGCGTTGCCTGATTTAGAATTCATTTTAATCCGCTCTTTCCAGCTTAAAAGAAAAACTACTTATAATCCAAGGCTCCTTCTGACTGTCAAAAACTCTTTCTACAAACCTGACGCGTCTGTTTTTGCCAACAAGTAAAACCGTGGAAGAACGGGTCCCGTAAACGGGACTTGTAATAAATATGGGTGATAATATCCGTTCCCATTCCAGGCCAACACCTGTTGCCGGCAATTTGCTGTCGGATGCGATGTGGCGATCGACCAGCATGGCAAATAAAGTTTCTTCCAATTCATCTCCTTTTTTATCCAGCGCAGCTTTCAAGAGGCGTTTACCACGGGATACTTTCGGCCAGGGTGAATTTAACAAATGATTACTCAATCCATATATTCCAGCTTTTAATTTCTTAGTTTCCCCGCAGCTGGAAAAAACGAAAAGATCATTATCATCACCTATCAGCAGATTGAAATTGTTGTAATTACCGGCCTGTGAGAAAACATCTTCCACATACTTATCGGCATTCTTTTTACCTGCAAGGTAGTTACTGACCAGTCTTCCGCGCGAAAGAGCTTTGCTTTTAAAAGTGGACGGATCACGATAATTAGTAACGGCAGCAAATTTCCCCTGTTTGGTAATACCCAACCAGGTACCACCTTCTTTTATGTCTCGTCCGGCAAGCACATTTTTTTGATCTTTCCAAAAGTCCGCGGGAAGCGATGGACGCTCATAAAACTCATCACGGTTGGCAGCAAGAATCAACCTATATGACGGATGAACATTATAAGCTAATAATATAAGACACATCAGATTATCTCTCGGTTAGAAACATCTCAGGAAAGATTTTATTTTATTATTTCTTTTAACCTGGTTACAATTCGTGTCATTGTATCACCCGCCGGAGTGTTTATAAATACATCGGCTATATTATCCTGACCCGTTTGTCCCATATTAATGATAACAATTTTCGCACCGGACTGTTTAGCATAAAGCGGCATGTACGCAGCAGGATAAACAACCAGTGAAGAACCGATTACCATAAATAAATCGCATTTCTCGGATTCGTGCTCGGCCATCCTCAATGTATTCTGCGGAAGCATTTCACCAAAGAAAACAACACCGGGTTTGAGAAGACCTTTACATTTTTCGCATACAGGGAAATGATCAGGCGACGGATGTTTCCGTCTCATCATTTCCAGATCATAGTGTTCATCGCAGTCAAGGCACACCAGCCACTGCATATTGCCGTGCAGTTCGTGAACCTTTTTCGGATCGTTTCCTGCTCGTTGGTGAAGATTGTCAATGTTCTGAGTAATAACCGAACTTAATTTGTTCATTTTCTCCAGCTCAGCTATTGCCAAATGCGCACGGTTGGGCTGAGCATTGGTCATCAATCCGCCTTCTACAAGGTAATACCAGACTTTTGTACGTGTCTCACTCGAACTCATAAATCTGTCAATTGTAAAATCATTGGGATCAACTTTGGTCCAAAGTCCATCAGGACCGCGGAAATCCGGTATACCCGATTCCGTACTGATACCCGCTCCGGTAAAAATAACCAGCTTTTTCGATGTCGCAATCATTTCGGCGACTTTATTAATCTTTTCTTCCATATATTTTTTCCGCCGCTTTTTTAATTGCCTTTCTGGATTTTACTTTGTTACCTGATTTAATTTTAAAGCGAATGTCTTTGATCGCTTTTTCGTAGATATCAAGCATTTTTTCTGTTTGAGGATTGCCTTTGATGATATCAAGATACAGTTCGGGGCTTTCAGTGAATACTTTTCTTATTATATCCAGCTTTGTCCGGAAGATCGGGGTGGAAAATTTGTTTATTTCCGCAGGAGTAATATTTATTCGCGCCAGCGCCATTCCCAAAGTAATCGTGTTAAAGTGATTGAGCGCCTGAATAACGGCCATCATTTTATCGTGCTTTTCCGGAGTTTCTTCCCAAACAGCCATTTTATTCCTTTTAAATACAGCTTTGAGCCAGTTCAACCATTTCTTTCCGCGCGCCGGACATAAAATAACATTCTGACCGGAAGAATCTTTCAATTTTGGTCCGAAAAGAGGATGGCAGCCGATAACTTCCGCTTCGGAATTAGTCAGCATTAATTTTACCGGTTCTTTTTTGAACGAAGTCAAATCCATTAAAAGCTGATCTTTTGTCAGCATGGGACCAACCTGTCTGATTATATCAGCAGTAACAGAAATAGGTACGGCTACAACTATCACATTACAGAGGCTCGTCAGATCGTTTATTTGCAGCCTCGTTTTTCTACCGCAAACGTGAACAGTAAAGCCCTGTTTTTTAAGTAACCGGGCAAACCACTGACCCATGCCGTTGGTGCCGCCGATTATTCCCACATTAATTTTTTTCATTTTTAATCGCTTCCTGTCTGAGTAAATGATCCGCCAGAACAATATTTACCATTGCTTCACAAACCGGCACAATCCTTGGCAAAACACAAATATCATGTCTTCCCTGGATTTCAATTATCCGCTCTTTGCCTTTGCAATCAATTGTCTGCTGTGGTTTTGCGATCGATGGAATCGGTTTGCAATAAGCTCGTAGAATAATTTTTTCACCATTTGTTATTCCCGCTAATATTCCTCCGGCATGATTTGTTCTAAATCCTTTCTTATCCATTTGATCATTAACTTCCGAACCCATCTTACCGGCAACTTCCACGCCATCACCTACTTCAACTGCTTTGACTGTACCTATGCTCATTAAGGCTCTGGTCAAATCTGCGTCCATCTTGTAAAAAACAGGCTCACCAAGCCCTGCGGGACAGTTACTGACTACAATTTCCACTATTCCCCCCAGCGAATCGCCCTTTTTGCGAACCTCTGAAATCTTTTTATCCATTCGTGCCGCAGCATCTGAATCAGGACAAAAAAGTGAATTTTTAAGCACAAATTTTTTCAAATTTTTATCGGCAGGCATTTTGCTGCGATCAATCGCAATTGAACCGATAGCGTATGTATAAGCAACAACATCAATGCCCGATCGGGCGATCACCTTTGCGGCTATGGCTCCGGCGGCAACACGAGACACCGTCTCTCTGCCGGAGGCTCGTCCTCCGCCCCGCCAGTCGCGGATTCCGTATTTCTGCTGATAGGTAAAATCTCCCTGCCCCGGACGGAACACATCTTTCAATTCATTGTAGGCAGACGATTTTGCATCAACATTTCTAATAATTAATGAAACAGGAGTGCCTGTTGTTTTACCTTCGAAGATACCGGAGAGAATTTCAACTTTGTCACCCTCTTTCCTTGTAGTGGAAGAAACGGAAGCCGAAGGTTTTCTTCTGTCAAGTGCCTGCTGAATATCGGATTCATTCAACAACAGTCCCGCGGGGCAGCCATCCACAACCGCTCCCAGAGCTGTCCCGTGTGATTCTCCCCATGTGGTTACGCGAAAAACACTACCGATGGTATTACCGGACATAAAAAAACTCCTATAAAATATATCATGATTTCCCCCATCAGCGGGAAATAAATAATTATTTTATTAGCATGATTTTAATTTTTTAGCGTTAGTTTTTTTACCTTTGTTAATTTTAGATAAGTTCCCGGATTTAAGCAAATATTGATAAATTTCTTCGGCAACCTGTACAGCTTTCTTGCCTAACGTATTCACTTTATAATCAGCGGCATTATCATACAGACGATGCCTTTGGTTCATAATGGCAACAGTTTCCTCGGAAATATTTCCACTTGTAAACTGCGGTCTTACAGCTTCATTTTGAGCATCTTTGTTAAGTCGGTCAACAATATCCTTTACAGGAGCATTAAGCCAGATTATTACTCCTGTCTGTTCTAATAGTTTTACATTTTCCTGATCCAAAACTACCCCACCACCTGTGGCAATAATTCTCGATTTGTTTTGTGTCAGATTTTTAATTGTTTCTTTTTCTTTAAGGCGGAAAAAATCCCAACCATAAAACGCCACGATTTCTTTAATCGGCATCTCCATTTTGCTTTCCACCAGGGAATCCGTATCACAAAAAGGAATTTTCAGCTTATCGGAAAGAATTCTGCCTACGGTGGATTTTCCCGTTGCCCTGTATCCGATTAAAACAACATTCATATTTTTCTTAGTTCCTCCCAGAAAGTGGGAAACGATTTATCAACACATTTCTTGTCGCCGATTTCAATTCCCTTTGCAACAAGGCCAGCAATGCCGAAACTCATGGCCATACGATGGTCATTATATGTTTCAATTGTTGCCGGATGCATTGTCCCACCCTGAATTACAATCCCATCAGGCATTTCCGCTGCTTCAATACCGGTACGGTTTAATTCTGCAACCAGAGCTGCCAGCCGGTTGCTTTCTTTTATTCTTAAATGCGATACATTGCTGATAACCGTCCGGCCCCTGCGAAAAGCCGCCAGCACAGCCAAGGTAGGCACCATATCCGGCATATCGTTCAGGTCGAAAGTAAAATCACCTTCCGCCAGATTATTGCCGGAAACATCCACCCAATTTTTTCCCGATTTTACCTCACAACCCAGTTTCTCAAAAACATGCAGCAAGCGTATATCTCCTTGCCTGCTTTGCCGATTAATTCCCGCAATTCTGATTGTCTTTTTTAAAAGAGCTGCAGCCAAAAAAAAGTAAGAAGCGCTGGAAGCGTCTCCTTCCACAAAATATTCACGCCCTTGATAAATTTTGCCTGCAGTAACATAATATTCATACTTTCCTGTTTGGGTAATTTCTGCTCCAAAATCTTTCATCACGGCAATAGTCAGATCGATATAAGGAGTGGAAACAACGCCCCCCTGCAAAGTCAAGTTTATACCTTTTTTTGTATAAGGAGCGCACAAAAGCAATGCCGACACGTATTGTGAGCTTTCAATATCCTTAAGAATTATCTTTCCTCCGCTCAGGCCGTCGGCGTTTATCTGAACCGGCGGACAATTATTGCAGATATGTATATCAACGCCCATTTCTCTCAACGCATCCGCCAGGGCCCTTACCGGTCTTTCACAAAGACGCTTTTCACCGGTTAAAACATACTTACCGCTGCCCAAACAAACCAGCGCCGTAAGAAATCTCAAGGCGGTTCCGTTATTTCCTAAAAATAATTCCCGGCCTTCATTTGTTAACTTACCCGCCGTGCCGCAAATGTCGAACCCGTCTTCAGCGGGAACAATATTAGCACCCAATGCCCGCAATCCGTCGATTAAATAACTCGTATCCTGAGATATAAGAACATTGCTAATTATAGAATTACCCCGTGCCAAAGCCGCAGCAACCAGTGCCCGCTGGCTTAAGCTCTTGGAACCGGGAACATGAACAGTCGCGGATACTTCTTCAAAATGATCGTCTTTATTGTTCAACTTGAAGCCAACCTTTCCAGTAATATTTTTTTCATCAGTGCCCGTGGCGGCTCTTTACCCGTCCACAATTGTAATTGCAGGGCTCCCTGATTTACAAACATATCCAAACCCGAAATAATACGACAGCCATGCTCTTCAGCATCTTTAAGTAATCTTGTTTTCAAAGGATTGTAGATGACATCCATCACACATTTATAATTATTCAGTACCGCAGACTTAACCGGTGACTTATCCTTAGGATACATGCCTACCGGTGTTGTGTTAATCAGGCAGTCAGCATTAACCTTGCCGATTTCAGCAAGAGAATAAAAGGGGCAGTTTAATTTGCGGGAAAGTATTTCTCCATTTTTCAACGTACGATTAACTATTATCGGGAAGCCACCCTCTTTTATAATTCCATAAGCCGCCGCCCGCGCTGTTCCGCCTGCACCAATGATTACAAAAGTATTATTTTTGATAGGCATTGCCTCCTGAAGTGTAAGAATCAGACCCGAACAATCGGTATTATAACCGGTAAATCGGCCGTTATTATTGATAATCGTGTTTACGGCTCCGATTTTCAGCGCGTCATCATCAACATCGTCAAGATATTCCATAACCGCAACTTTAAAAGGAATGGTGACACTGGCGCCACGAATATCCATAGCTCTCATTCCTTGTATTGCGCCCCTCAAATCATTGACGCAAAAAGCGATGTAGGTTTCTTCAATACCCATTTTTTTTAAAGCCGCATTGTGCATGAGCGGCGACAGGCTTTTCCCCACAGGATTGCCAAGCAGAATATAATTTCCAAGTTGAGATTTTCTTGCAGATAAAACAGCCATTGGTGGCAAAGTTTCTTTGTCTTTAAATAACTCATTAATTTGTTTCATCCCACCAACAGTAAACTGCCCCGGTGCGGACTGTCCTTCTTGCTTCAACGCGGCAAAACTCAAATAATTTCCCAGAAAAGGTGCTATAGCACGACTGATACCACCCTTATCTCCCATGCATAAAGAAATTATTTTTTGAGAACGTTCTTTAGCGTAAGGAATTAAATTTAACATTACCAGATTATCTTCAATAGTTTTCGCCGTAGTGACTATTTTTACAATGGCCGGTTTGAATTTCGCACATTGATGAAATATTTTCTTTAATTCGGCCAAAGCCGGTGTATTTTTTAGATTATGGTAAGAAACAATGATCTTCGTTTTCCCACCGTGTTTTA
This sequence comes from Smithella sp., assembly GCA_007244375.1. Lineage (GTDB taxonomy): Bacteria > Desulfobacterota > Syntrophia > Syntrophales > Smithellaceae > Smithella. Next base: position 15,912 of record SCVW01000016.1, read on the forward strand.
CGGAAAAAGACTGAATCTCATTAATTATCGCACGTCCTTTCGCAAGTTCAATATCCACAAAATCAGCACCCAGATCTATCGCTTCTTTGAGCAATGCAACCTTTTCTTCTATATTTCTCGCAGCATTTTTTGCAGGAAAGGCTCTTCCGGCAGGAGCGGCTTCCTCTTTTTTTCTGCAAGTAACAATTATCTTAACCGAGTCGGAATTTTTACGGGCGGCAGAAATAAATTCAGCAAGCTTTCCGCTATTGATCAAATCCATTCTCAGTTCGATAAAATCGGCAAACTGACAGCTCCTTTCTATGGTATGCAAAGCTTCTTTTTTCGTTCTGGCTGTAATGGGAACACAAATCATAATATACCTTCCATTTTCGGGTAAGATCCCAATATCTTAAGAAAAGTTGTTTTCCCCTTCAATTCTTCCAGGCAGCTCATCACATGCCTATCTGTTGCATGACCCATAATATCTACAAAAAAGCTGTATTCCCATAATTTTTCTTTTATAGGGTGCGATTCTATTTTTGCCAAATTGATTTTTCGCCGGGCAAATGAAGACAGCGCGCGATGAAGAGAACCCGGTGAATGGGGTGTGGCAAAAATCAACGATGTCTTATCGTTGCCTGTAGCCGGATTTTCTCCTCTTCCTATGACCAAAAATCTTGTCGTGTTAGAAGAATTATCTTCTATGCCTTCGGCAAGCATATTCAGTCCGTAAATGTGGGCAGCGAGCAGGCTGCCTATTGCCGCTTCATTTTTTTTCCCTCTCACCATCTGGACAGCTGTTGTTGTGCTTTCCGTTTCATGCAGTACACAATTAGGCATATTTGTTTTCAGCCATATTTGACACTGTGCTAATGGTTGCGGATGAGAATAGATTTTTTTAATATCTTTCATACTTTCAGCCGAAGATATAAGACACTGGCTGATTCGTAAAAAAATCTCAGCCCTGATTTTTAATGACGTTGTAATCAGACGGTCAAGTGTAATATTCACAGATCCTTCCAGAGAATTTTCCACAGGAACGACTCCCCAGTCCACGGAACCTTTCTCCACTTCATCAAACACCCGATCAATTCTCGGCTGGGGGAAATAATGGCTGGACTCGCCAAAATTTAAACGTGCCGCCTGATGAGTAAAAGATGCTTCCGCGCCAAAAAAAGCAACCGTAGTTGGTTTCTGCAGGCTGCGCGATGCGGAAATAATTTCCCGGAAAATCGATGTTATAGCCTCACCTGGTAGAGGACCGGAATTTAATTCATGCAAATATCTGTAAACCCTTGCTTCCTGCGCAGGATCGTATACGTCAATACCGCCTTCACCTTTAACCTTTCCTATCTGGACGGATATTTGCGCCCGTTCATTCAACAAACGGATAATATCCTTATCTTTTTCTTTCATATTTCCCCTTAACTCTTCCAGCGACTTCATTCTTTCATCTCCTCAATTACTGAAGTAATCATTTCAGGGTTAACACTTCCAACAATAAACGGCATTCCTATTTTCTTTAATAAAACAAAACGGATAATGTCACCTTTCTTTTTTTTGTCCATTCGCAAAGCATCAATAATATTATCAGCAGAAAAAGTCTTCTGTATTTTACAAGGCAAACCAGCGCTTTGAATGAGCGCTTCAATGCGTTTTGCTTCATCGTTTTTAAGATAACCCATTTTTTCAGAAAGACGCGCCGCCACGATCATTCCCAGAGCAACACCTTCCCCATGTGTTATTGTATATTGAGACGTTTTTTCCAACGCATGGCCCAATGTGTGACCAAAGTTAAGAATATGCCGTAGACCCTGGTCCTTTTCATCAATCTCGACAATTGATTTTTTAATTCGACAACATGATTCCACTATATTCAGCAAAAGCTTTGACTCTTTTAACTTTATCGTTTCCATGTGGTTTTCCATGGTTTGAAACATTTTTTCATCATCAATAATTCCGTATTTGATAATTTCCGAAAGACCGTTATTAAATTCCTTTTCCGGCAATGTTTCTAAAAAACTTAAATCCGTAAAAACAGCACATGGCTGATAAAACGTTCCCAGCAGATTTTTCCCGTATTGAAGATCGACAGCTGTTTTTCCACCTATACTACTGTCTACTTGAGCGACAAGCGTTGTGGGAATCTGAATATAAGGGACAGAACGCATAAACACAGAGGCAATAAAACCGGTAACATCGCCCACAACTCCACCACCTAAAGCAAGAAGAAAAGTTTCCCTATCCGCCCCTAATTTCAATAATTCCCCTGCAATATCCATAACGGTACTGATGTTTTTGGAAGCTTCACCTGCAGGAAATTCTATTAAATTTACATTTAATCCGACATCTTCCAAACCGGCAACGAACTTCTTACCGTAAAGACTGCCAACACAATCATCAGTAATTACTATATATCGATCCGCTTTATGGTTTTTGGCAATAATGAGCGCCATTCTATCGATTATATTTTTACCGATACGAATTTCGTAAGATGATCTGGATTTCTTATCAAGATTAACTTTTATTGACCGCATATACACATTTCCTTGTTCTTCTTTTCTCAAGCTATCATTATCAAAAACACAAAATTAAAACTACTATTCAATTCAGCTTTTGCAAAAAAATTATCAACTTTGCTCGAAACCGAAATTTACCAATTTGTTTAATTAATGCTTCATTGCTGCAGAAATTGTTCTTAATTCGTCCATTAGCTGATAAAACTTCTCCGGTTTCAGCGATTGTGCTCCATCGGAAACGGCTTTTTCAGGTTCCGGGTGAACTTCCACGATCAGACCATCAGCACCGACAGCAACCGCCGCACAGGACAACGGAATTACATATCTCCAGTGACCGGCAGCATGACTGGGATCAACAATTACCGGTAAATGTGTAAGACACTTCAATACCGGAACAGCGCTTAAATCCAGAGTATTTCTTGTAGCCGTTTCAAACGTTCTGATACCGCGTTCGCAAAGAACAACATGAGGATTGCCCGACGAAAGAATATATTCTGCCGACATCAGCAGCTCTTCAATAGTAGTCATCATGCCTCTTTTTAAAAGTACCGGCTTTTTCGAACGGCCGACTTCTTTGAGCAGGGCAAAATTCTGGACATTACGTGCACCAATCTGTAACATTTCAGCATAAGATTCCACAAGATCAACATCAGCAGGATTAACCACTTCGGTAACCGTTGGCAAATTTGTTCGTGCACTGACCTGATTCAATACCTTTAAACCTTCTTTCTCCATACCCTGGAAGCTGTATGGAGAAGTACGCGGTTTATAGGCGCCGCCTCTAAGAATCTGGGCGCCACCTTTTTTGACAATATAAGCGCTTTCTAATAATTGTTCTTCGCTTTCAATCGCACAGGGACCGGCCATTACAACGAATTCCGGACCTCCGATCTTAATAGAACCGACAGAGACTACAGTATTACCCTCATGCGATTCACGACTGGCCAGTTTGTAAGGTTTTAAAATTGGCATGGTTTTCTCCACTCCTGGTAAAGATTCTGCATACTTAAGGATTGTCTTATCGCGATTAACACCGACAGCCCCGATAATCGTCCGCTCAACGCCAACCGAAGGATGCGCTTTGTACCCGACAGATTCAATCCAGCGAATCACATCCTCAATTTGCTTTTCAGTAGCGTGACTTTTCATTACAATAATCATTATTCTCCCTCCCGAAAATAAAAAGGCCAGGGCATTGCTGCCATGGCCTAAAAAAAGAAAAGCCATGGGAGCTCTTTCGATCTGCCCATGGCTGTTTTGGTTTATTGTTAACCTAACATGTCATCCTCAACGACGGACAGACCAATGCAAAATAGGTATAAAACCAATAAAAATAAATATTATTGTTTGCAGTCAGTTTTCTATCCATCATGAAACTTGTCCTCTTTAGTGGGCCTTATAGTCAACATAAATATGTTTGTCAAGAAAAAATTTAAATAGTATTAATACATTAATTCAACCCTCCAATAAAACATGTTTTCGCCTGCTTCATAATTGAAGTCGGCAACGGTTTGACATTTATCAAAAAATAAGAGAAGAATGCTTATGAGCAAAAGGGAATATGATGTAACCAGAGCTACAAAATTCTTTAGCTTTTCGGAAAAACTTGCTTTTTCAAGTTATCTGAAGTGGGTATTGATAATACTTTTACCAGTTCTGATTCTGCTGAGATATCAGGTAGACCGGTTAGATTACGACTTATGGTGGCAAATGACACTCGGCAAGTATTATCTAACCCACCATACCCTCACTATAGATCACTCGATTTTTTCCTGGACACCTGCCGATCCGACCTGGATTTATAATACTTTTCTGGGAAGCATTCTTATTTATTTGATTTACAGCTTCATGGGAGGGTTTGGACTGTGGATATTCCAGTGGTTGATATTCCTGGGAATCTTTTTTTCATTTTATTTTTTTCTCCGTTTGATTCACCGGCAGATTGATGTTACCAGCATCACAATTATTGCAGCCATTGGCATTGCCTGTTCACTCTCCTGCAGTTATTACAAACCCGAGTTATTTTCGGCTCTTTTTTTCTGCTGGATGTTATTTATCTTCTTTTATGTCAAACTGACCCGCAAGACATTTCTTTTTTATCTTTATCCATTAATCTTTGCCCTCTGGGCTAATTTGCATGGCGGCTTCATTTTAGGGTTTGGTTTGTTCGCCTGTTTTTTCATGGGTGAACTTTTAAATAAAATTTTTCTATCTAAAGAATCGTTCAGTATTAAAGAATTGGTCAATCTTGGAGTTGCGAGTGTTCTTTCCTTGGCTGCAACGTTGCTGAATCCTTACGGCATTCATTATCTATTGAGCATTTCTAACGCTATAACTTCTGATACTTACGGTTTAACCAGCAAATTTATCCAGGCCTATGTAAACCTCTGGCCGTACTTAAAGAAAATAGATATTTCTTTCTTTAAGCTGGGTCAAACCGCCTGGATTATGACTATAATGATGTTTTGCCTAATTTGTCTTATTCTTTATGACTTAATCAAAAAAAAATATTGTGATTTTACTTTGCTGATAACCAACATTATTTTGTACTGGGCAAGCATGAGAGCAACCAGAGCAAGTTATCTTTTCCCCTTTGGTTTCTTTTTTTCATTCTTTTATCTGATTCATCGCTGGAAACCCAAGAAGATTACAGAAAGGACAACAATTTTATCTCTATTTCTTTTCATTTTCTTTTTTATCAACATTTCTTACTTCACCTTCAGATACAATACGGATAACAAATGGTTCGGTGCCGGTCTCGATAGTTTCGTACCGGTAAAAGAAGTATCCTTTTTAAAAAAATACCGTTTGGAAGGGCCTATATTTAACGACTATGTCATCGGCGGTTATCTTTTGTGGAATCTTTATCCGGACTACAAGGTTTTCATTGATCCTCGCATGGTCCCTTATAGTAAACAGGTTGCTCCCGATTATTGGGCTTTTGCCGGTATCCCCGTAACTAAAGAAATTTTGCGGAGCTTCAATAAAAAGTATCCTTTCAAGATTGCTATAATACATTACCGGGAACTTCCCTTGATTTTTGACTTTCTGAGAAGCAACGAATGGGCGCTTTTATTTTTTGAAAAAAATGCCGCTGTACTGATTCACAAATCACTGATTTCTACTCTTCCACCTGAAATCAGCTTGATTGATCTTGGTCCATCGCGCTTTAATGATGTAAAAAATCCGGAGGTTCTGCTGAATGTGTTTACTCTGTATGTCAATCTGGATCCGGACGCCGGTAGAGTTATTTATAATATCTATAAGAAAAATATATGCGATTATTACAAGCTAAAAAAAGACCATCTGCAAACCATGAAAGATGATATCCGGCAAAAAAAAAGTGAGTTCCAATTCATGGCTGATGGGCATAAACCATCCAGTCCCTGATAGAGTGCATGATCAAAAAAAATCCTCTCAGCCATATTTATTGCTGAGAGGATTCTCCTCATATTAATTTATAAAATATCTTTTTGTTAATCGCTGTTTTCTATATAATAGGACTGTCCTTCAACCCGTAAATTATTTACAAGTGTCGTCGAAGAAGGTAAATCTGCCAAAAAGTCTTCCGAAGTTTTCAAGCTGTTTTTGGTTGAAGCCGATTTTTTACTACTAAATGGATTCAATAGATCGATCCCCTTGGAAACAACCGTGGTAACAACTTCCAGAGGCATCGTGGCCTTGACGGATCCTTCATAAACCGCCCACTCCTCTTCGTAATTCATCCCTGCGTAAGAATTCATTATTCCACTGCCAAGAACGGTAGAGTTCAGATTGGAACTTGTGTTGTTGCTGATTTTGTACGATTTGTTGACCATATAACCAACAGCAAGGTCGATATCTATATCCTTCAGCATTTTTATTCCAAGTCCCGATCCCTTGATTCCAAACCCGGCGCCATAATAATCCGTCGTGGGAATGGCATACATAGCATCGTAATATATATCCTGAACAGAGGAAACCCGGTTCTCATAGCCGCCGCGAAGCATAAGCCAATCCAACAACTGGTATTCTGCACCTACCCCCCAGTTTAAGGTATCCTTGAAATCACGTTCCAAAACCAGAATAGTATCGCCACCGTTATAACCCATATATTTGGCTAATTGTAAAAGCTGAATTTTTTGATCAAAAATGAAATAATCCTGCTTGATGGACGACCATTGTGCCCAGTGCAGATCGGCAAGGAGAGATAACCGCCTGATCGGCTTAAACTTGATTCCGAAATTAATTATTTGTGGAAATTCCACGTCCGCTGTGATTGTTCCGGTCTGTTCGGAAACAGTTTGATAGGGCAAGTCAAGTGCCATAGATACGATCTGCATCAAAGCAGATGACCCACACCATCCAACCATTTTCTGCCATTGATCACTATACGTAAGTCTAAATTTTCCACTTAAGTGCGATTTAATTGGGCTCTGGTAAGAAAGTCCAAAAGAAAGCCAATCAAATGGCCCCCAAAGTACGCCCAAGTTATAGGACGGTGAAAAATCATCATGCATAGTAAAAGATAAATTTCCTATCTGGTCATATGGACCTATTCCACCACCAAACAGAGGCATAGGAACCGTAAGATCGAAGAGCATATTTTCCATCCCCTGTGTTGCATCTCCCAGAGTTTTTGTCAAATTTACTATGGCATTTGGTGCCCTTACATCTGTGCCAACGCCCATCGCTGATGACCCTAGTCCGAAGGAAGCACCTACAGAGAGAGTCTTGTTTACCTGATAACTTACACTCGGAGAAGCATAAATAAGGTGCTGTATATATACCGCCTTTCCATCCCAACCTGTCGGATCATCCTCATCTCTACCGACCCATCCGCCACCAAATGGAACATAAACGCTGTAGCCAAATGTCCATTTCGAATCAGGAGCTCGATGGGATAAGCCTAATATAGGAACTATTAAGAAATCTAACTCTGCATCCAGAACGGGGAGGTACATCCGGCCGGAGGTATTGCTACCATGCGTACCGCTCCAGGAGTTACCGCTAAGTCGATCGGGACCATCCTGAGTACCCCAAAGCGGATCTTTTATTAAGTTCCCATTAAGATCATGAAAACCTTCATAATTTGGATCTTTGTTGAGTATTGTTTTTTTATTGATAAACGGCAAAACGACCCCCATGCTGATAAGGTTACCATCACTCAAAAGTGAAAGCCCTGCGGGATTATAATGAATTGACGCGATGCCTGGAGGATCAGCTGTAACATTGTTGGCAAGAGAAATGGCACGGGTGTCAACTGCCAGTTGTTCGGCAAACGCGCCTTCCGCCTTTGGCGGATTGACAAATTGGCTTATGGCCATTGCCATGCATATGACAAAACAAAGCATGATCCGCAAACGAAATAACTCAGGCAGTTTAAATTTTCCCCTTCGAAAACAGAAAAATCCTGATAATGACAGCTGGACGACAAACTTCTTAAATTCTAAAATCTTTTTCATTATCATTGCTCCCGCATAGTTTGATTATAAGAAAATAAATTTTCTCGTCTTCAGCGAAAAACTTTCCTTTCCTTACTTGAAATGAAAAAGAAAGCAACCAATATCAAACATGTAATTGTTTATAACCTGTTTCCCTCTGAGTTTAGTATTCCCCATTTATTAATAATGGTAACAGAGCATCTGCTTTGTATCTGTAAACTTTTTGTCTTATTCTACTTAATTATACCTTATATCTCTAATATAAAAGACGTTAAAATTCAAACGGCACTCTAATAGCAAATGCAAAGTCAGGATCGTTGATGGTCAATCCAATACCCAGTGTAAAATATACAGATCTCGTGGGAGTTACACGCCACCCGGTTCCCACGTTAAATGAAGAAGATACGGAACTGCCGCTTTCATAAACGCCAACATCTTCAAAAAAATACCTGCTGCCGAAAGAGTATGTGAGCTGAGTACTCAGGTTAAGTGATGCCTGATAAGAAAGCGCGTAACCAAATCCTATGGCAAAACCGATAGCACTGCCGGGATCAACTTTAGTCAGAGTAGCACCCATAGATTTCCAGTATTGAGACAAGCCGCCTTGCTCGAGTCCATAACTGTAAGTCAGGTTGCCGAAGGCAACAAGAGGATCCAAAGTCTTACTTAAAGAAACTCCACCGCTAAATGAATAGTACCCATTTCCTGTAGACAACGAATTACTCGGATCGATTTTGTAGGGACTACTTCCTGTGGGAAACGTAACCCCGGCACTCAATATCGTTGTGGGATATATTCCTCCGGCCTTAATCGGCTGCCATTGAACACCCAAGGAGATATCACCAAAATCTGTCGCTTCCTGGCTGGAAGATGTGCCTACCTTGTTGTATTTGTAAGCAAAGGGAATATTGGCGCTGACGGTGAGGTTGTTAAGTATTGCGTATTCTGTATCAATGGTATTGGTGAGATTGTGATTACTTCTTTGTTCAACCCTGTCAGTAATGACATCACCGGAATAGTATGAATAGCCGAAAGTGTATCCTAAGCCGACGGTCCCCTTCTTCAAAAGCGTATATTGACGACTGACGGCAGAAAGAATATCTTCCACAGATTTGCTTTTTTCTTCTTCAGGAACTTCCAGCCGCTTGCGGGCTTCATTTTCATCCCGCATTCTTTGTACTTCCCTTTTCAGCTCCAGTACTTCTTGCTGAAGATTCTGAGGAAATACCTCCTGTTTAGTTTTTATTACTTCCTGTTGAATGTTTAGAGATGAGCCATCTTTTCTCGACTCTTTTATTTTCTTTTGAAGGTTTTCAGGAGATACATCATCAAGAGCTGCGCCTGCGTCTTCCGCATTAAATTTATTGAAAGCAAGCTGTGTTCCTTTAATGGGAATCTGTGCCATAGCGGGAAAAGTAATAAATAATATACACGTAAAGAATACAACTGTTAAAAAATTAATAAATATTTTACTATTCATCATTCTCCGGTTGAAACGTTTACGAGTTTTGGCATTCCCATCATACTGCAATATTCCGCACAACTCTTCTTGATATATGATATGCGGTACTGTGCCGGAAATGTGACATGGCTATCATATTTTCTTCAATTTTGATTAACTGTATCTAAGGTTTTTATCCTTGTCAAGGGAAAAACATTATTTTTATTAAGGTAAATAGAAAATGCTTTTTCAGTATGCTTGCTACAAATATACTGATGATTTTATCTTGTTCACCAGATAGATATAAATTACGGCAATCAAATTAATTTAATCGATTTTCTTACCAATTAAATCAATGATTGTAATTTCCGGAGGCGCCAAAATACGAACCGGCGGTCCCCATGTGCCAGCACCTCTTGTAACATAAAGCGACTTGTACTCACCTAGATTATAATAGCCATAATTTTTAGAAAAAAACAAGCGTGTTATTAACATAAAAGGGAAAAGTTGACCGCCATGCGTATGGCCGGAAAGCTGTAAGTTAAAGTTTTCATTATCATTGACAATTGGCTGATGTTTTAATAATAAAATAAATTTATTACTTTGTGTTAGATGTAATAAATTGACTGAAGGAAGATGATCTTTGATTATGCCCATTTTTCTTCCTGTTACGTCATCTATACCAGCTATAGCAATTCCTGCTATCTGTCTCACTTCATCACGCAAGATTTCGAATCCAGCGTTTTTTGTAAACTCCAGAGAATTCCCGATGCCGGCATAGTATTCATGATTGCCGGTAACTGCATATTTACCGTATTTAGGTTTAATGTCAGCAAATAATCTGCTCTGCGGCATCACATTGTTGAGCTCACCATCCACCAAATCTCCGGTGGAAACCAGAATATCGGGATCAGCTTCTTTTACACAATCGATAATCTTCTGCAGACGATCATCTCGAATAATTAATCCAATATGAACGTCTGATATTTGGACAATCCGGATCTTGCCATTATTGAGTAATAACTTATCTGTTTGAATTTCTATCCTTTTTACCCGAATTATTTGGGCATCATAAAATCCATAAATAACAAAAACAACAGAAAGAAATACAGATAAACCGAAGACAATATTTCTAATAGCAATACTTCTTGCTCGTTTGAAAAAAAACTTACATATGTTCCTGCTTACATTAAGAGCTAAGTCCAGAAAGAAAAATAAAAAAACAAAAGCCATCCATAGATAACCAATATAGGCAATCGACCGCGCTAATGTTTCTAAATGGTGACTCTCTGCCAATCGTATGATTACAGGAGCCAAAACCATTAAAACAAGCAAAATTTTAATAATAATTTTTGCTTTGACAGAAAGATGCAAAACCTTCTTTACACGGGAAAAGGCATAAAAATTAATCCCTCCGTAAAGACATATAAAGATCAAAACAAAAATTATCATAACAATTCCTATAAGTGGCAATTTGCTTAAAAACTTGACAAGGAACAACCCTTAAGATAAATATCGAAACCCATTTTTAGACATTGATTTAGAATGGATGCCGATGTAGCTCAGCCGGTAGAGCAACTGATTCGTAATCAGTAGGTCACCAGTTCGATTCTGGTCATCGGCTCCAGAAAAAACTAACATATATTAATATCCGCCCAGATGAAACAATCTATAAAGTTTTTATAATATGGCAAGCAGTGTACTGTAGAAATTTATGTTTGAAAAAAGTTTATATTTATAATTGTTTCCGTGCTACGTAAGCTGATAACCTTTTTCCCTAAATAATCTCAAACAGGCATCAGCGACAGCACTGTCATAAAGAATTCCTTTATTTTTTTCGATCTCTTCAAGAGCTACATTAATACTCGAAGCCGAACGATATGGCCTATGGGAGGCCATGGCCTCTACCACATCCGCTACAGCTAGAATACGTGCTTCCATGAGGATTTCATCTCCCTTTAGTTTTCTGGGATAACCGGAACCGTTCATTCGTTCGTGATGCTGGTGAACAATTTGCGCCAGCGGCCAGGGAGACCCTACATTCTTAAGTATTTCATATCCACTTCGGGCGTGCTCTTTAACAAGAGAATATCCCAATTCCGAAAGCTTTGTGGGCTTGGCCAATACCTCCACTGGTACTGTTAACTTTCCTATATCATGTATAACACCGGCCATGCGAATTCCCTCAATCTTTTCCTGATCCAACCCCATTTCCGTGGCAATGGCGCAGGCCAGATTTGCAGCCCGAGACTGATGACTGTTCATGTATGGTTCTCTGGATTCCATAGCGGATACCAAAACCTGAACAGTTGTGTCCACCGCTCTTCTAAGACTGTTAATCGTTTGATTAATTTTTTCCTCTTCCTGTTTGCGTTCGGTAATGTCCCTGATTATAGCTAATGACGCCGGTTTGTTTTCATAACGGATAAGCTTCGTGGAAATTTCTATTTCTTTGATCGTCCCATCCTTGCATGACAGCTTTGTACAAAATATTGCGGGGATATCTTTGCCCTGCTCATGCAGAGAAAGTTTTTCATTTATCACAGAAACAAAATCAGTAGGAACAAGTTCCAATATCGATCTGCCAATCAGTTCCTCGACTATATATCCGGACATTTCCGCCTGGCTTTTATTGGCAAACTTGATAACCTTATCCTGTATAATTGCGATACCGTCCGGCGCATTTTCTACCACCATCGAATATTTTTCTTCAGCATTCGGCCAAACATCAGTCTGAACACAATGGCCGACATCGTCTGCGGTGCCGGTATTATCCTTATGTCTGGAGACATTCTTCCTTTTCATTTTCTTCATACAAAACCTTTTCAAGAATAATCACGGGTATGAACGTGAGGGCAAGCTCTGAACCCTAATTCCGCCCCAAGGGGCGGGGTATTATACCCTCCGCTTTGTCCCGATAAAATCGGGATTCGACTTGCAAATTTCAATACACTTCGTTTTTGAAATTTGAGTCTCACAATAAACAATGGTTAAAATTTTAATTACATTGAAAGCATACCAAACATAAAATTAGAGTTCATCAATTTTTTTTAGGGAATCGCAATGCCGAGTTTATTTAAAAGAACAAACATTACACAAGCGAAACTATCCTTCTGGATATTACCGCTAAGTTATTAAAACATTAAAATCATTTAATAAATGTAAAAACTCTGCGCAAGATGTATTTGAATCTCTCAAAAGAACGAGTCGCAAGAATAACATTAAATATAATCCAGGGACGCATATAAAAACTTAAAAATGCATAAACAAACAACCATGAAAATTTTTGTTTAGAAATGCCTTCAGGGATATATGGTCTTCGATCCTGTCCCATCAAATCCCAGTCGATGTCTTTTAATTCTTTTTTCTCTTGCAATTCGTCAAATATCTCCGTCCCGGGAGCCGGATGAAAAGGGAAAAAATTAGCGCCGGAGAGAGGCAGACTTTTTGCCAACTGAATGGTCTTATAAATATCTTCCTCTTTTTCCAAAGGATAACCCAAAATAAAATTGCCGATAACTTTGATATTAGTTTCGGTATTAATAATATTTATTTTTCTCCTGATAAGATCAAGAGTCAATCTTTTTTTCATATGGTCGAGAATTCTTTGAGACCCTGACTCTATTCCTACAGTTAATAAGTAACAACCGGACTTTTCCATCAAGGTCAACATGTCTTTATTGATCAAATCCAGGCGAATACCCAAACAAGACCACTTTATATTAATCTTCTGTTTAATCAATTGTTCACACAAATCACCAACCATATTCTTAAAAACCAGAAAATTATCGTCAATGAAACAAACTTCCCTTATTCCAAAGTTATCCTTTAAGAACTTTATCTCTTCTATTATATAAGAAACGCTATGCGATCTTATTTTATGCCCGGTAACCGAACGGCAAGAACAGAACGAGCATTGATAAGGACATCCTCTCGTCATAATAAGAGGAGCTACAATTTTCGATTCTGTAAGGTAGGATGTCTGAAAAGGATAATTATAGGGATTTATTAATTTCCAGTCAGGATGTCCCAGTGAATCCAAATTTTCCGGGAAAATTTGAGGGTTACTTTTTATTTCACCGTTGTTTCTCCAGATTAAACCGGGAATACTCTCTTTTTGGATTGTATCCAAACCCGATAAATTGTTTATCAAATCTATCAGTCCTATTTCCGCTTCACCCCTAATGGCAAAGTCGGCTTCTTCAAAATATTGCAACGTTTGTTCCGGAAAAGCAGAAGGATGAGCTCCACCGAGAATAATTTTGACATCGGGATGTCTCTTTTTAACCAGTGACAAAGATTTCTTAACTGAAGGCAAATCTGTAGAAAACACTCTGAATCCGACAACATCGAAATCAAGCCTGGCAATATAATCCTCGAATTTTTTAAAAGTCAGTTTAAGATTTACACAATCAATTACATCGACCTGGTGATTTTTTCTCTTCAGAGCCCCGGCCAGATAGCCCAATCCCAGATCCGGCGAGGAGAGAGAAACATTGCGAGTGATAGGATTTACCAGTAATACTTTCATAGTGAAAAATTTTTAAGTCACGTTTGTTCTTTTTATTAACAACTTGCGGAAGTGATATCCAAACATCATAAGCATTACCGCCTCTCTTAGTGAGCGACGATAAAAAATCATCGTTTTAAACAGCAGTTTCCAGAAATAGATGCTGTTACTCCATTTTTCGAGAATTCCTACATAAAGAACTGAATTGAAAAAAGCAATTATTCCCAGTAACGTCATCGGGCGACGTCTTACGGGTTCGTATGTTCCTAAAAATTCTAAAATTCTTGCATAGTATTCTTTCGGAGAATATATACAATTAATAACTTTGTTGTATCCTTCTTTCAACTTTCGTGAGTCCATTTTGGGAGTGAAATTCATGGTTCCGTCGCAGTTATCGCCGGTACAATCATCGAGAAGACGCCTTTCCTCCTTAAGGCGCCGGTAAAGGCGGGTACCTGGGGGTGCATTGAGCAATCCGATCATGGCTCGCACGACACCGCTATTTTGAATAAACTTAATTTGACGTTCAAAAATGTCCGGAGGATCGTTATCAAAGCCTATTATAAAACCGCCCATAACCTCCATTCCGTTGCGCTGTATCGTTTTGACAGCTTCAACTAGATCAATCGAAAGATTCTGATTTTTACTGCTTTCTGCAAAACATTTTTCTTCGGGTGTTTCCAATCCAAGAAAAACAGCATCAAAACCTGCTTCCGTCATGAGTTTCATGAGCTCTTCATCCTGCGCAAGATTTACTGAAGCTTCCGTATAAAGCATAAATGGAAAATTTTTTGTCTCCTGCCATAATTTGAGTTCCCTAAGAAGCGTTTTTACCTTCAATTTATTCCCGATAAAATTATCATCCACAATGAAAAGACTTCCACGCCAACCTATTTCATAGAGTTTGTCAAATTCACGAATCATTTGCTCATTCGATTTCACTCGGGGATATCGTCCATAAAGATTGGTTATATCGCAAAACTCGCAATCGTAAGGACATCCTCTGGAATACTGAACTGACATGGAAGCGTAAATATTTATATCTATGAGGTCCCATCTGGGAATTGGAGTTATGGTAATGTCAGGCTTTTCTTCAGCTGTATAGATTCGATGAGGGCTTCCACTGGCCAGGTCATGTAAAAAAATGGGAAGGGTTATCTCTGCCTCATTGAGTACAAGATGATCGACATCGTCAAAATCTTCCGGACAGCTTGTAAAAAGCGGACCACCACCTACTACTGATTTGCTCAGAGTGTGGCATCTGGCGATAATCTGCCGCACTGATTCTTTTTGAACCATCATGGCCCCGATGAAGATCAGATCAGCCCACTCAATCATTTCATTCGAAAGGCTCTCCGTGTTCATATCTACGATCTTAATATCCCAGTCTCCGGGAAACATGGCCGCAACCGTCAGAAGCCCCAGAGGAACATGAGCCGCTTTTTTTCGGATAAATTTCATAACATGCCGAAAATTCCAAAAAGTATCGGGTATCAACGGATTAATGAGCAAAGCTTTCATTTAAAATGTACCTTTTGACAAGCTGCAAACAAGCGTGGTTAATTACGCTCTATTATATTTGTTTCCCCCAAAATAGTCTGGATTTCAATATCCACATCATTTGTTTTAAATATAATGTTATAAAAAGTTTTATTCGTGGACTTCTATGTTTTACAGCCAAGTAAAAAATAGAATAAATAAAAATCGGCAGTTTGATGAAGTAAGGTATCTTTTTGACTAATTTGTAAGTCATTTTTTTTCTAAGAAAAACAGGCACAGCGGGAAGTACCTTAAGGATAAAATAATATTCATTGTGAAAATCATTGGAAGCCGGAGACATTTCAAAATAACTGTGAGGATTATAACCGTGATTTATTAAATCCAGTTTTTCATCGTTAAGAACCTTATGTTCGAATCCTTTTTTAATAATTTCTGTTTTAGGATGATAAGTCATCCAGTATGGTTCTATTATATCCGGTGTGTTTTCAATAAAAAAAAGTCTTGCCTCTTCGTAGTGCGCTATAGTGTCTCCGGGCATTCCGACAATATAATCGGCAAAGGAAATAATTTTATGTTTTTTCAGAATTTTCAAAGTGTTCGCAATGTTGTCATTAGATTCATGACGATTAAGATAATTTTTCCGATATTCCTCGTTAATATGTTGAATTCCAAAATCCACCCATTTACAGCCGGCATCTTTCAATCGTATTGCGATATCCTCGTCAAATAAATTAACATGTATGTAGCATTTAAATGGGATAGCCACTTCTTTTTTGTAAACTTCCAGAAAATTTTTAAGCCATTTTTTATCAAGGATGAAAACATCATCCCAAAATTCAATTAATTTGATTTTATATTTTCTTTTATAGAAGATTAATTCTTCAATTACATGTTCAACGCTTCTTCTCCTTATGTAATTTGATTTTTCTTCCGGAATTTCTCTGAAATAATGATTGAAACAGTAAGAACAATCGTAAGGACATCCCCTGGAGGTCATTGTCAGATAATATGATTTTATGGGAAACACATCTTTCCAGATTTCATTGTCAAAATGAGGAAGAGAATCCAAATCCTGAATAAAACCTATCTGCTTTCCCTTAATAATAGTGTTATTTTTCGCCTTATACCAGGTATTTACTATTGGCTCGCAAGAATCATTTTTTTCAATATGTTTGATAATTTCAGAAAAGGCAATTTCTCCTTCACCGATAACTATGTAATCTATGAAATCATTGGCGATAACTACTTCCGGGCAAGAAGTAACATGTATGCCGCCAAAAACAATTTTAGCCTTTGGACAAATTTTCTTAAAATTTTTGGCATAGTGTAATGCTCGTTTATAATCAAATGTTACCACGGAAAACGCGATTAAATCTGGCTGATATGCCTTGATTTTTTTGAATAGTTCTTTATCGTTGCTAAAAAGCTTTGACAGTCTTCTGAATTCCCTGGTAAGGCCATCCTTAAACAGAGTAGGAGTATGCAATAATTTTACGGAGTGTCCATCTTTTTTGGCAATGGCCGACAATATTGATATTGCCAGGGACTCATAAGCTATAGAGGCAAAAACTATTTTCATATAACCTTAATAAAAGTAACCTGGAAGCGAATATGCTATACTATTTAATATTTGAGAATAAAAACTTTTGTTTCTTAAATCTTCGATAACAGTGTAGTCGTCAAGGTTTTGAAGTATAAGTAGTATGATTTTTAGTGTCAAGGAATTAAAAAGGAATTAAAAATATTTACCTCAGGCTATTTCAGTACGGTGCTGCGATTGATTAGTGTTTTCTGCCATCAATTTTTCAAATATCAACACACAATTAATATATAATGACAACATAAAAAATGTTGAAATTGATGACCAGTTATGCGAAAATTTTCGGGTCGCAAAATTAAAACGAAATACGAGAGGTATTTTTTCATAAAACCTTTCCCCAGGTATTTTTTATGATAGATATTCCTGATATTTCTATTGTCGTACCAGTGTATGGAAGCGATGGTACCTTGGTTCCTCTTTATGAACGGGTCATGGCTGCGGTAGCTCGTATTCCAGCCAGTTTTGAACTTATCTTTGTTGATGACAGAGGACCGGGCAAGCCGTGGGAAATCATTAACTCTATGGCAAGTAAAGATCAGAGAGTTATAGGACTAAGGCTATCAAAAAATTTTGGCCAACATAGTGCTATCATGGCAGGTATAAACTCGGCGCACGGACGATGGCTGGTGATAATGGATTGCGACTTGCAGGATCTTCCTGAAGAAATTCCTCGTCTTTGGGTGGAAGCTCAAAAAGGATGCGATGTTGTTACTGGGCGTAGGGTCGAAAGACAGGATGGGATTTTCAAACGTTTATCTTCCAAAGCATTCCATAAAGTTTTTATGTACATGACTGACCAGAAAACCGATGCTGCACAATCAAATTTCGGAATCTATTCCCGTAAAGTTATTGATGCAATTAAAACATTACCTGAACAACCAAGCATATTCACGTTACTTATTCGGTGGGCCGGTTTTGAACCCAAAACAATTGATATTGAACATGGCAGGCGTATTGAAGGCAAATCAAGTTATAACTTTAGCCGCAGATTTACACTAGCAATGGATTCCATTATATCTTATTCTAATAAGCCTTTGAAAATGTGTACTCAATTCGGATTTATTATGGCTCTTGCGGCTTTTTGCTATGGAGCATGGCTTTTCGTTCGTTACTTCTTGTACGATTATATACCTGCCGGATGGACCAGCGTCATGGTATCGTTATTTTTCTTATCCGGTGTCCTGCTTTTTGGGATGGGAATTCTCGGCATTTACATCGGCAGGATTTTTAATCAAGTAAAAGGCAGACCACTCTATGTTATATACGACCGGACGCCGGCTTCTTTTAACGATGATTCCTTATAAAATTCTATTGAAGCACTGTCTAACGGATTATCAATGAAAAACAATAAAAAGAAATTTCTTATTGCCGGAGGAGGTTATGCCGATATACCGCTTATCCTTTCAGCAAAAAAATTAGGATATTACGTCATCACAAGCGGCAACAGACCAGACGATCTGGGACATAAATATTCTGATGAATACAGAAAGGCTGATTTTTCTGATCGTGAAGCAATTCTAGATATAGCGAAAAGCTTGAAAGTATCGGCTATTTGCGCCTGCTGTAATGATTTTTCCGCACTTTCCGCTGCATACACCGCAGAAAAGCTGGGGTTGCCTGGTCATGATCCATATGAAGTAGCAAAAATAATTCATTACAAAGATATTTACCGGAAGTTTGCTTACGAAAATGGCATTGCCACGCCCAGAGCAATTGCTTTCGCAAACAAAAGAGATGCGTTAAAGGAAATCAAATCTCTCACATGTCCGATTATTATCAAACCTGTTGATCTAACTGGTGGGAAAGGTATGTCTACAATCAACAAAATAACAGAGGCGGAATCGGCGATCGAAAAGGCGCTGGCTATTTCGCGGATGAAAAAAGCTGTAGCCGAAGAATTTATTTTCGGCAGTCGGCATGGTTTTTCTGCTTTTCTGGTTGATGGTCATATAACATTTTTCTTTTCCGACAATGAACATTATTACCTGAATCCGTACTTAGTGTCTGCGGCTTCAACGCCGGGAATAGTGTCGCCGGATGTTGAAAAAAAATTATGCGCCGATTCAGAAAAAATTGCGTCGCTACTTTCGTTAAAAACAGGCATCTTTCATATTCAATATATATTAAGAGGAGAAGAACCTGTTATCATCGAAATATGCCGTCGTGCGCCTGGAGACCTCTACATAAAACTAGTTGAGCATGCCACAGGAGTGGATTACTCTTCCTGGATAGTAAAATCCTCTGCTGGTCTTGATTGTTCAGGTTTAACTCAAGCCAGACCCAAAGGATTTTTTACCCGCCATTGCGTTATGGGATCTCGTACCGGAAGATTAAAGGATGTTGTTTTCGATCCGTTGCTTGACAATAAGATTATTGATAAGTTAATGTGGTGGAAAAAGGGTGATCAGGTTACAGATTTTCTTACCGCAAAGTTCGGTATTGTTTTTGTTAAGTTCAGCTCACAAGAGGAGATGATTAAGACGACCGAAAGACTTCAGGAGCTTATTTTCGCTCAAATCGACTAAAAATACTGCCAACTGCAAGGATTAATCAATGTTAAAAAACAAAATAGCTATTATTACAGGCGGGTCTCGAGGCATTGGGTACGCAATAGCTCAGAAATTTGCTGAAAACGGAGCTTCGTTACTGTTGGTTGCCTTGCATGAAGAACGACTTTTGAATGCCCGTAAAGAAATCCTCAAAACAGGATGCCGTGTGGAAATTATTTCCGGCGATATAGCCGATGTCAGTTTCTCCAAAAGAATCACGGAAAAAGCATTAGAAATATTCGGTACCGTAGATATCCTCGTCAATTGCGCGGGTACAATCAGCAGAGCACCGGTTCAAAATCTTGCACTTGAGGAATGGCACAGAGTTATTAATGTTAATCTTCACGGCACTTTTTATTTGAGTCAAGCCGTGTTACCTATCTTTTGTTCGAAGAAATCGGGGAAAATAATTAATATAACCTCTCAAATGGCCAGAATTCCGCATCCCAATGCTTCGCCAAGCTATGAGGTTTCGAAAGCCGGTATGGTGGCCCTGACAAGGCATTTAGCCTATCATTATGCTAAATACAACATTTGTGTGAATGCGATTGCACCGGGATCAATCGATACGGATCTACCCAAAAGCATGCCTTTGGAAGCCCGGCAACGGCTTAAAAATGCTATTCCTATGCAAAGATTAGGGGAACCGGAAGAGGTCGGCAGTCTGGCAGTTTTTCTGGCATCTGATAAGTCTAATTATATTACAGGTGCGAACATGAATATAAGCGGCGGATCTTTGATGGATTAAAATTATTTTCATGGATTACTATAATAGTTCAGTAAACAACCACCAAAAAAAATTTTACCAGATTATATTTTCAATTGTTAATATTCACGTCACTGGACTGGATACAATTATCTATGATCAAGAGAAATGATTTCCAAGAGATGATTTATAATTTATTTTTTTCTGAAAAAAAGGGTAACGGTGCTGAAAATATATCCCGAAAGGCTTTATCCTGAGGCCATTGAATTTTGTAAACTTTTTCTGCATGAAAAAACAAGGCCGCGCTACGTGCTTGGCCGCAATGAATATGCGGTAAGCATTGCGAAGTTTGTTGACATAAATGGTTTTATTGACGATTTTACATCTGAAACCGAATTTCTTGGAAAACCGATTGTTAAGATGGATGATATTCCCAAAGAAAGCATGGTCGTTTCAGCGGTAATTTTTGTGGTACCTTTAACGGCTATTGAAAAACTTAGGGGAAAGGGGCTTTATTGCATAGATTACTTCAGTTTTTTCAAATATTCAGGACTACGACTTAAAGAAGTTCCCTTTTTAAGGGAAAGCAGAGAAGATATTGAAAATAATAAAAACAAATATCGGTGGCTTTATGACTGTTTAATGGACAATAAATCTAAAGATGTGCTGAGCAAGCTTCTGAATTTCAGATTCTCCGGAGACCTTAATTATATGCAGGGATTTGAACACGCACCGGAGAGACAATATTTTGAAGATTTCCTTGAATTAAAGCAGGGCGAAGTTTTTGTTGATGCCGGAGGATTCGATGGACAAACGACTGTTGAATTTATCAAAAGGTGTCCGGCATACAAGGCGATATATTTTTTTGAGCCAGACTTAAATAATATAGCTTTTGCCCGTAATAATTTGTCCGGACACAACAATATTTTCTTTTACACGATGGGCCTGGCCACAAGCAGAAATACGCTTAGGTTTTGTTCCGGTGGAGGTTCTGCCAGTAAAATAAGTGAAACAGGCGATATAGAAATAGAAGTGGACTCCATTGATAATCAGATAGCAGAAACGGTTACTTTTATTAAAATGGATATTGAAGGTGCAGAGGACCTCGCTCTTGATGGTTCACGGCAACATATATCCAAAGATCATCCCAAGCTTGCCGTCTGCTGTTATCACAGAGTTGATGATTTGTGGAAAATACCGGAAAAGATTCTTGCAATAAGAAACGATTATTCGATATATTTGCGCCACTATACTAACGGATTACATGAGACAGTGATGTATTTTATTCCTGAAAAAGACAGAAATTTTAAGTCAAATTTATCATGACCAAGAAAAAACAAGACAAATGGACCAAAGCAAGTTGGCGATCATTTTCTGCGAAACAGCAGCCTGTCTGGCCCGACAGTAATGCCTGTGAAGAGACACTGAAAAAGATTTCCCAGCTACCCGCTTTGGTGTTTGCCGGAGAAAGCCGGTCTCTTGGGCAGGATTTAGCCGAGGTCCTGGAAGGAAGGGCATTTGTTTTGCAGGCTGGCGAATGCTCGGAAGATTACGACCGTTGTCATGGACCTTATATCCATAATCTATTAAAAGTTATTTTACAGATGTCAGTAATTATCACATACGCCGGAGAAAAAAAGGTAGTGAAAATCGGCAGGATAGCAGGCCAGTATGCTAAACCGCGCTCTTCAGATACAGAAAAAGTCGGTAAATTAATAATTCCAAGCTATCGAGGAGACATGGTAAATAGTCCGGATCCTTCTCCAGAGGCAAGGGTGCCCGATCCACGGAGAATGCTGGAGGGATATTTTCGGGCAACAGCGACACTCAATCTTGTCAGAGCGTTTACCAAAGGAGGTTATGCAGCTCTGGATCAGGCTCACGCGTGGAGCGAAGCAAGCGTTAAATCGTTTCCTGCCAATCCCAAGTACGAAGAACTTGTCAGAGGAATCAAAAAAGCCATCGCTTTTATGGATGCAATAGGAATTAAAAACAGTAATCCAGATTTAAACCAGGTTTCTCTTTATACATCGCATGAAGCCCTTCTTCTGGAATATGAAGAAGCAATGACAAGGATTGATACCACCACCGGTGACTGGTATGATACAAGTGCCAACATGCTGTGGATAGGAGACCGTACACGGCATCCTGAAGGAGCACATGTCGAGTTTATGCGAGGGGTTTGTAATCCTGTCGGCGTAAAAATCGGTCCCAGCTATGTTATGGACGATATCAAAAAGATTGCCGAAAAACTTAATCCTGATAATATTCCTGGACGTCTAACCATGATTACCCGTCTGGGTGCGGAGAAAATAAATTTTCTGTTACCTCCATTGCTCCGGGAAATGAAAAAAGAAGGATTTAATATAGTATGGATTTGTGATCCGATGCACGGCAATACTTATATAAACAGGCATTCGCAAAAGACCAGAAAATACAAAGATATTTTGAAAGAAATAATAAATTTTTGGAAAATTCACCAGGCCGAAGGAACAATTGCCGGTGGAGTACATCTGGAATTGACCGGCGATAACGTTACGGAATGCACCGGAGGCAGTCTTCGCGTGCAGGATAAAGATCTGCGTTTAAATTATCAAACCAATTGCGATCCCAGACTAAATGCCGAACAGGCAGTAGAACTTGCGTTCAAACTGGCAACTATTATCAACCCTTATTTAACGCGTGGTGTTTGATTACAAAATCAATTAAAACCCCAAAATGTCGAAAATTAAAAAAACTTTTAGCATAATATTAAGCAGTGTCATCTTTCTTCTTTGTACATACTATGTTGTATGTTATTTTCAATGGAATGCTATCTCTCAACTTCTAGTGCATGTAGATTGGAAATTGATGCCGGTCGCAGTTATCGTAACGATTCTGTCTTTCTGGCTATTACGAACAATGCGTTGGTTCATTCTGCTTAAAGCTTCTGGTATTAACGTTAATTTTTTTCACTTATATCTTGTAGGATCAATCTCCATTGCTTTTGCCACAATTACACCGTTTCTGTCCGGTGAAGTATTGAAAGTGGAATTATTGAAAAAAACAGGCGTTCTGGAAAGAATTCCCGGATACGGCATCTTTATTACAGAGAGAATTTTAGACTTATTAATTGTCTTGCTGATGGCTGTACTAAGTACTGTCTTCGGAGTTTCAAAATTTTTAGGTAGTGAGATTATATTCCCTGCGGCAGGACTATTACTTATTTGTTTATTAATTTTCTTTATAATTATTCAGCGAATATCCCCGAACAATTCCTTGGGACGTTTTTTTCAACCTTTTAATCAATGCGTAAGAAACTGGAAAATTTTAGCAACAGTCATTGCTCTAACAATCGGTGGTTGGTTATTTATTATTGCGGGTTGGTACGTCAGCTTGCGCAGTATATATATCGCGATTAGCTTTTTAGAGACAACCGTTGTAACCACCATTACCACTTTGTTAGGAATTATCAGTTTAATCCCCTGGTCACTGGGAATAAGTGAGGTCAGCATTTCTTCTTCTCTTGCTTATCTCAAAAAAGATGTTCCACTTGCGCAGGCAGGCGCTCTCATAATCAGAGTGTATGGTGTAGTAACCTTGATCACAGGCTTTGTGCACCTTTTAATCTGGAAATTTGTTCGCATCGGAAAACAAATGCCAGCAAATAATAAATCGTGAATCTAACGAAAATCCATTGTCACCTTTCGTATAATATTGATTATGATAAATAAGAAAGAGAGGAAAAAATGGCAACTAATGAAATAAAGATTCCCTTCAATAAGCCTTTTATTGCCGGCAAAGAACTTTTCTACATTGCCCAGGCAGTCATTGAAAATCACCACACTGCAGGGGACGGTTCTTTCACGAAAAAATGTCAGCGATGGCTTGAGGACAAAGTCGGTTCTGCCAAAGTACTTCTGACGCATTCTTGTACGGCAGCTCTGGAAATGGCGGCAATTTTAGCCGACATTCAAGCAGGAGACGAAATCATCATGTCTTCATATACTTTTGTATCAACAGCTAATACCTTCGTTCTCCGTGGAGGTATTCCAGTTTTCGTAGATATTCGCCCGGATACATTAAATATCAATGAAACTCTTATCGAAGAAGCAATTACACCGAATACTCGCGCTATTGTTCCCGTTCATTATGCCGGCGTTCCCTGTCAAATGGATACTATTATGAATATAGCTAAACGCAGACGGCTTTTAGTTATTGAGGATGCCGCGCAGGCACTTTTATCCAAATACCATAACCGATATATAGGAACTATCGGCCAGATGGCCTGTTTAAGCTTTCACGAAACGAAAAATATTATAAGCGGCGAAGGCGGTGCTATTCTCATAAATGATTCGTCATTGATCGAGCGCGCAGAAGTTATTCGGGAGAAAGGAACTAATCGTAGTCAGTTTTTCAAAGGTCAAGTGGACAAATACACATGGGTTGATATCGGATCTTCTTTCCTCCCCAGCGATATTATCGCCGCATTTCTTTATGCTCAAATGGAAAACGCCGATCAAATTATGGCTAAACGAAACTCTATTTATGATCTTTATATGGAAAGATTGCAGCCACTGGCTGAAAAAGGCTGTCTTCAACTTCCATGTATTCTCAATGATTGTAGCAGTAATGGTCATATGTTCTACATTGTAACCCGTTCTTTGAAAGAAAGGACAAGACTTACTGAATTCTTAAAAAAACGTGGTATTCTGGCTGTATTTCATTACGTACCGCTTCATAGTTCCCCTGCGGGAAAGTTGTACGGTCGGACACATGGAGCTTTGGATGTTACCAAGAGGGTAAGCAATTGCCTGTTGCGTCTGCCGCTATACTATGAAATGACGGATAACGATGTTCATTCTGTAACGGAGGCTATCATAGACTTCTATAAAAATAGCTGATAGAAATCCCCTGTAAGCATAATAAGTATGTACTAAACTGAGATCAACTATACCGAGCTTGGCAACATTTTGATATTTATTCATAAATAAAAAAGGGAGGATGTTAATGAACGAAGAGAAAGAAGGCCAAGACATAACCATTCAACCAGTCACCGATCAGATTAACACTCAGAATAATCGTCCATCAATGTTACCTACTTTCTCCGCCTTTTCTGAAAAACTAGCTTCTTTCCGTTATCTGAAATGGATAATAATAATACTCCTGCCTGTCTTAATTCTGCTTAGAAATCCCGTGGAACAATTAGATACCGATTTATGGTGGCAAATGGCACTTGGTAAATATTATATTACTCACCATACCCTTATCGCAGATCATTCGATCTTTTCCTGGACACCGACAGACCCGACTTGGATTTACAATACTTGCTTGGGCAGTATTGCCTTTTATCTGGTCTATACCCTCATGGGAGGATTCGGCTTGTGGACGCTTCAATGGTCAATATTCCTAGGTGTTTTTCTTTCATTCTATTTTTTTCTTCGTCTGATTCAACTACGGCTCGACATAACCAGCGTTACCATCATTGCTGCCGTTGGTATAGTATGTTCCCTTGCCTGCTGTTTTTATAAGCCCGAAATATTTTCACTCCTTCTTTTTTGCTGGACTGTATTTATCTTTTTTTATATCAAACTGACCCGCCGAATATTTCTTTTTTATCTGTATCCATTAATTTTCGCTCTCTGGGTCAACTTACACGGCGCTTTTGTAGTAGGTCTTGTTTTTCTAGGCATTACCTTCGTAGGTGAAATTTTAAACAGACTTCTCTTTCCCAAAGAATCATTCACTACAAAGGACCTTATTCATTTTGGTTCAGCATGCATTGTATCACTGGCATTTACCCTTATTAATCCTTACGGTATAGATTACATCATATGCACTTATAAAGGGGTAACCTCCGGCGAGTTTCTGCAAAACAAATATATTATGGCTTATTTGAGCCTATGGCCACATTTAAAAGAGTTAGACAGTTCCTTTTTCAGATTGGGTCAAACCGCCTGGATTATGACAATAATGATTTTTTTCATTGGTTGTCTTTTCCTTTATGAATTTATCAAAAAGAAATCATGCGATTTTGCATTATTGCTCGCTAACGTTGCTTTATACTGGAAAGGCATGGAAACAAGTAGAGCATCTTATTTCTTTCCTGTCGCCTTTTTCTTCTCATTCTTTTACCTGTTTCACCGGTTGAAATTAAAAAATATTCTAGACAGGACAACCCTCTTATCTTTGCTGGTTTTTCTTTTCTTTTTTGTCAATATTTCTTATTTCAATATCAGGTATGGTACAGGCAACAAATGGTTTGGGGCAGGTTTGGATAATTTTGTGCCTGTAAAAGAAGTGGCTTTTTTGAAAAAATATCATCAGGAAGGACCGATCTTTAACGATTACGTTATCGGTGGTTACCTGGTATGGGCTCTTTACCCCGATTACAAGGTCTTTATCGATCCTCGTTTAGCACCATATCAAAAACAGGTTGCCCCCGATTACATGGCCTTTACCAGCGTTCGTGTAACCGGCAAGGATATCGAACATTTCCGAGAAAAGTATCCTTTCAAAATTGCAATACTACATTATCGGCAACTTGCTTTGATCTTTGACTTCCTGAAAGCGGAAGGAGAGTGGAGGCTTTTGTATTTCGGACAGAACGCAGCTATCCTGATGCACAAATCCCTTCTTTCCACCATCTCACCGGAAATGGGCGCGGTTGATCTCAGCCCGTTACGCTTCAGGAATGTCACAAATCCGCAGGTTCTACTTAATATTTTTCTTTTTTATCTTAATGTGAACCCAAAAGCCGCCCGGTTTATTTACGACGTCTACAAGAACAATGTCAGCGACTATTACATAATGAAAAAAGAACACCTGCAAGGAATGGATGTTTCAATCCGATTGAAGGAAATTGAAGCTAAGGTCGCAAAAAAAAGACATCAATTAGCTGCGTCCCTTTCGGGCACTGCATCTAAAAAAGCTGATACGAAATCTGTGCGAAACAAATTTTAAAACCTCAATCTACATTATAAAATTTTTAAATATGTCCTTTTATCATGTTTTTTTATTCTATAGTTATTTGCTGGCGAGAGAAACCTTGAGTGAAGATTTCTATTCATCCAAATAATTTAAGAATCATAAATATCAAGAATAAAAAAGTTGAAATTGATGATTAGTTGTGCAAGTCTTTAAAACCAAAAATTTGAAACACGTACATTTTTAAAGCATAAGATCAAATTTAAGTTTCAGCCATACATAAAATTACCGAATAGGAGAATTAATGAGTTCAGTCTCGTCTAACATATTTCTTTCAGATATCGATAAGGAGCGGTTTTGTATTCAGACCGCAAGAGTTGTCGGAGTAACCGTTGAAAGCTTATCCTCCATATTGGAATTTTGCAGGATGGAACAGGTGAGGCTGCTGATTGCCCGTTGCAGTATGTTCGATCTGGAAACAGCCCAAACTATGGAAAGAAATGGTTTCCTGTTAATGGATACTCTTGTTTATTATACGCTTGATCTTACCAAGGAAAAGATTCCTTCCAATAATAGCGTAGTCTATTTCAGACCTATACGCGCTGATGAAGAGGAAGAGATGGCATCGGTTGCTGTAGAATCATTTCGTGGCTATTCTGGACATTATCATGCTGATCAAAAACTGGACAACAATAAATGTGATGAAGCATATGTTGATTGGGCACGTAAAGCCTTCGCATCCAGAGGATCTGACGAAAACTTTCAGGTTGCCGAGATAGATGGCAGGATAGTGGCATTTGGTGTTTTCAGAATGAATAGTCCGGATGAAGGTGAATTGTTTTTAGGCGGCATACATCCAAAATTTCACGGCCAGGGCATCTACCAGGCATTTTTATACAGAGCAATGGAGTGGTGCCTATCAAAAAATGCTAAAAGGATAGTTATATCCACCCAAATTAACAATATCGCCGTACAAAAAATTTTAACAAGATTCGGATTCGAGATTACCAAAGGATACTATACTTTTCATAAATGGTTTGATTAACTAGTCATCATGGTTCATTATTTAAATCGAAAGCGATCAAATTATATCTTCATTCCTGAAACGCCAGAATAATATCATGCCAAGAATCAAGCAGTAAAAAATAACATTGATAAGTGGGTAAATATAGGCGAATCTTGGGTAACCATTAAATCCGACGATAAACAAGGAGGCAAAATGCTGCAAGCCGGAAAGTTTCGGCCACAGGTAATAAATTGTTTCCCATCCTGTCCAGCCTGATTGCATATGTAACAGAGGAATATGGGTTGTGGCGAATATCCAGTCAGCTGCAAAACTAATAATACCAATACCCATCACACAAAGAAAAGCAGCTATATCAGGCATCATCAGAGATAAAAGCAGAACAGCAATAACCACAAAGAGCAGATTTAGCGAACATAACACAGATGCAGCAAGGTAGCCCGGCATAACAATATTCAGTCTCAACAAGACAGTCAGGAATATAATGGCGTGAAGAACGAACATGAAGAAAGAAGACAACACCCACAGGCCTAATATTTTTCCCATAACGTATTGCATGCGTGTTATCGGTTTAGAAAAAATGCACGACTGCATTCCTTCATCGCGGTCGCGTTTGAAGACTCGCATGGAAAGCAGTGCTGTTACTAACATTAGCGTAACAGTAATAATATGAAAGGTTATCTTCGACACTGTTGCAACAACTGCTTCAGCGTTAAGTTCCTGACCGTTAATCATGTAATTACCCTGGTAGCAGCCGCGAATAAGAAAAACGAAAATGACTGATACGACAAACATGACGAGAAAGCTTTTCTGACGCACTTCATCAGCAATGGTATATTTTGCGATATTAGTAATGGTGGAAAACTTTTGGGACATCTTTGACATCAACCTTTCACATACCTGACAAACACATCCTCCAAAGAATCACTTTCCTTGACCAGAGCGGAAATTTTGTCTTTTACGAGAAGCTTGCCGCGATTAATTATTGCGGCGTTATCGCATATTTTTTCCACTTCCGACAGCAGATGCGAATTTAAAAAAATGGTCATACCCTGACTTTTGAGCGATTCTAAAAGCTGACGTATTTCTCTGCTTCCGATTGGATCCAAACCGGATGTTGGCTCGTCGAGAATTAACAGTTTCGGGTTGCCTACCAGAGCGGCACCGAGTCCGAATCTCTGAATCATACCCTTGGAATAAGTATTAGCTTTGGTATGCTCCCTACCCTGCATGCCAATGCTTTCGACAATTCGATGACATTGCTCCTGTGCATCGGACCGCTTTATATTCAACAGTTCCGCACAACGTTGCAGATACTGCCATCCGGAAAGATAAGGAGGGATATGATAATTCTCCGCCAGATAACCAACAGCGGCACGACTCGCCACGTTTGTGCTGGAAACACCATTTACCGATAAGCTTCCTGATGTAGGCTGTGTAAAATCAAGAAGCATTTTGACAATTGTCGTTTTTCCCGCACCGTTGGGTCCGAGAAGAGCAAAATATTCTCCCTGCTTAACTGAAAAAGAAACATCATCAACAGCAACAAGCGTCCCATATCTCTTAGTTACATTTTTTAATTCAATCATACTCGAAATATATTTACGCTGATCTAAGATGACAGTAAAGGCCAATTTTTTATTTTTCTTGCCCGTCCTCTTCGCTTAATCGTCTATTCTCTTCTTCCATAACTTTATTAGTCTGGTTTACCAGATCACTGGCCTTGCGGGCTTTTTCTATCGCCGGTTGTGCCTGATCAGCACCACCCATCATAACCGTGGCCATCGGTTTGGCAAAATACTTCGACCATAAAATTGCGGCACCGATGAACACCGCAATCAATAAAATTACAGCCCACATCGAGACACCTTTTTCGTTTTTCATTGCTTCGATCCTCCATTAATAATGAGTTTTCTTCAAAACAATTTACGATTCGGTAATATTCAGCTTCTTCTTTTCAACCTACTCTGTTTCCCCCTTTAAAAAAAGAGGACCAATTTCTACTAAGTTGCAAAATATTATTGATTATTGTAGATATGAAAACTTAAATTATGTCAATTTTTATTAATATAATTAGGGAGTGGAAGCTTTATGCCACCAATATATCGATATGAATTAAAAGTAACCGAAGGTGCTGTAGATATGAACGGCCATGTAAATAACCTTGAATATCTTCGCTGGATGCAATATGCCGCCATTCTTCATTCGGAAAGCCAGGGATGCACAAAAGCCACAACAGACGTTGGTGCAACGTGGCTTGTAAGGTCACATCATGTAGAATATTTACGCCCAGCGTTTATCGGGGAAGAAATAGCGGTTCTAACATGGGTATCTGATTTTCGCCGTGTACAATCCCTTCGCAAATATAGAGTCATTCGTGTCAAAGACAATGCCATTCTGGTTGAAGGTGCAACCGATTGGGTCTTCGTTGATGCTCAAACCGGTCGACTGCGTTCAATACCCGAAAATGTTATGGCTGCATTCGAAATATTGCCTAAAGAAAAAGAAACAGAAATTCTAAAACACGAAAACAAACAATAACAGACTGAATGTTTTTTTTTGAATAACTCGCCATAAACAAAATCAATAATTCGTAAATAGCATAACGGTTATATATTTACCGGTGATTTCCCTTGACACATAATTGTTCTTTTTCTATTATTTAAATAGAAGATGATGTGCTTGATTCTTATTTGGAGGAAATAATGCTGGATACAAATTTGCAAATAAAAATGATAGACGCACTCGGCATTATGCATGCAGCCATAAGAAATTTTATTCTCTATCCTCCTGCAAGTCCGGCAATTACAAATACTATTGAAAAACTTCATTTAAGCTTCATCGATATACTTGAACAAAAGTCTCCGATAATCATCTCGGAATCAGAAAGAAGATTTTTAATTTGGGAGAAATACTTGGACCAGAAAGACAGAGAAAAAGCCCAGATTAAAGCTTTGTTAAATATACTTCTCAATTTCGGCATTAAGAGTATTTCTTTTGATAAAGGGCTGGAGAAGGAAGAACTTAGAATTTTTATAAAATATCTTTCCAAAAACCCAGAGGAGTTAAAAGACGAAGGCGGCTTGCCTAAAATCATGGCGGAAAAAAGTATTCTGCATATTTATCTTGATGAAAGAGTGTTTGTAGCTATGGATAAAGATCAGAAAATAATTTCCGACTTTGATATTAAATCTTCCAGGAAGGACTTATTTAAAGCCGATGCCGACGAGAAAGAAAAAACCTTCGAGAACATTGCTGAACTGGAAGATGTTACCGCGCCGCTGATTGCCGATTTGCTCAGTAGAAGTATTGATGTCCGCCTTCAGGCATCTGATAAATTGACAGAAATTATCGAATCTTTACCACCGGACAGCCAAAATGAATTAGTCGGTAAATTTTCCGGTAGTCTGGTTGAATGGATCAAACTGGAAACATCAGTGACTTCTTCTTACGAAAAAATATGTATCAGCTTGCAAAGACTTTTGAATATCTTTATCAGACAGGACCGATTCGCCGAAATAGTTCCGATTTTGGATGTTTTCCATAATATAGATACCGGATTATTGAAAAAAGATGATGCGATCAGAGAAATATCTTCGGCAATAGTTAAAAATCTTGCTTCAGAAGACAACCGGATGATCCTCTTTAAGGAATACCATACCAATGAAAAAAACAAACAGAATGAAGCCAATCAAATATTGTTAAGATTTGGCAACACAATAATTAACAACTTACTGGATATAATGCGGGATGTTAGCGACAGTCACGAACGTGTACGTATTATGCATCTCATTATAGGAATGGGACAAAAGGCTATACCTGCAATTAAGGATCGGATTAATAAAACTGCACCATGGTATTATTTACGAAATCTGGCTTATTTACTTGGTCGTATTGGAAATGAAAATGATGCCCATATGCTTCAGCCTCTTCTGTTTCACGAAAATAACAAGGTTCAGATGGAAGCAATTAAAAGTGTTTTTCAGATTGGAGGAGCTCAGAGAGGAAATTTGTTCCTGTCGGCGTTAACTCAAGCAGATAGCCAACTCAAGCTTCATATCATTGAAATGATCGGCAAGGCAAGGTGTACTGAAGCAATAACGCCCCTTCTTAATCTGCTCAAAAAACCACCCAAACTTACTCCCATTGAACAAACAGCTTTGCAGGAAAAAATTTGTGTCGCTCTTGAATATATAGGTTCACCTGAAGCGGTACCAACACTATCAGAAATTGCCGAATCAAAATCATTTCTAGGAATAAGATGGTATTATACCGTTGAATTGAGAAATGCAGCCAAAAGAGCTTTGGAATCCATTAAAAGAAAACAGAAGCCATCCGGCTCTTCTACTTGAGCCGATATGCTCAACTTTTTTCATGTAAACAATTGAGAAAAAAAGCAGCTAAAGCATTTACCTGCTTTTTAACACGGGAAAAATATCATTAAGCCTGCGGGCAACTGTTTCAGGACAACCAGCCGCACAAATCGCCGATACAACGGCAACACAATCAGCTCCGGCCATTACAACTTCTTTAACATTAGATTCAGTCTTAACACCTCAAAACGGGGTTTAAAATAGGTTAAAAATCTAGTAACAGCAATGATATATATGGTTAAAATTCAGAAGGCTGAAAGAAGCGTAAAAAATATCCGTAGCGCGGGTCGAATAAAACAAAAAAGAAGGGATATTATAAGAAGCAAAGACAGCGTTATTTCTGTTTGTCATGCCATCGGCAATTTCAAAACTGTAGCCGCGAGAAACGATTAGAAAAGACCCTTTGGCATCAGTACGTTTATCAGAGAAGAACTATTTTTAAACTGGCAAAGAAGTATAAGAAAGGCAAGCCTTTGGATAAAGGCTCATTTAGGCAATGTATCCGTAAATGTCATGTCGCTCAGCCTGTGGTGGTCGTTGCTGATGTTACATTTTTCAAGCGCGACACCGGTATTACCCAGATCAGGTTCAATGGGTATAATCTAAGGCTCAGTTTGTCGCCATATAACCTTATCAAGCAAGGATCAAATTAGGTTACATATTCCGAGCCACCCTTTTTTTATTATTTAACAACATAATTACAATTCGTCAACCTACTTTAAAAAATATATAATCATTTTTTCTTGACTAAGATCATCTTTCGTTTGTATTACTCAAATACTGATAAGAAAAAGTTGTACATATGAAAATAATAACACCCCAAAATTTATTTCTTGTTCTTTGCTCATTTTTTTTGTTTTTTTTCATTGAAACAAGAATAGAAGCGACCGAACTGCAACCGATTTCATTTCATTCATATCTACGGCAGGGAATTGATAAAGCTTTTAATCTGGAAACAGCCGATGCTTATACTTGTATAAAAAAGGCTATTGAGCTTGAACCGGAAAATCCGACCGGATACGCTTTTCTTGCACTTTTGCACTGGTTTTCCTCTGAAATGAGTTTCGATACGAAGGATAGAGATGCAAATCAGGAGGCTATGCTAAATTATGTAAAGGAATCCCTTGCCAAGGGAGAAAAAAGAATTAAGAAAAATCCTCAAGATAATCAGGCTTTTTTTGCCATGTCTTTGGCTAAAATTATTAAAATTCATTGGGCAATTAATCAAAAACATTATTTCACTCTGGCACAAGAAGCTTCAAATATATGGGACTATCTGGAAAAAGCAAAAGGAGTAAACGGAAACCAGAATTATGACACTTATTTTATTATGGGTTTATTACATTATCATCTCAAACATGTCTCCGGCTTTATACGTTTCCTTTCTTCGGCCTTCATAATTACCGGAAGTCACAAAAAAGGGCTTCAGGAACTGAAATTGGCGACAAAAAAGGGAGACTTGCTCAAGGAACTTGCGCAGGCCGAATTATCCTCTAATTTTTTAAACTTTGAAAAACAACCGGCAAAGGCATTACCTCTTGCCCGGGAATTACATAAAAGATTTCCTAATAATTATAATTTTTTATTTGCGTTGAGCAGCATTCTTGCCGAACTTCAACGATTTGAGGAAGCATCCGACATAGCCAGACAAATTGAAAAAAATATTCAGGCATGTGTTCCTCCTTTTGTTCCTCAACTTCAACCCCGTTACAATCAATTAATGGGTAAAATTCTTTTTAATCAGGAAGAGTATGATCGTTCCATAGAATATTTTCAAAATGCTCTAAAGGATACATCGTTTTACAATGCACGGGTTCGAGTCTGGGCTTTTGTGCGTCTTGGAATGATTTACGACATTCGCAAGCAAAGAAATATGGCTGAAGAATGTTATTATAAGGCACTGGAAGTAGAATGCGGAGAAGGGGCGGCTCGGATAGAAGCAAAAAAATATCTTATAACTCCCTATGCCCCTCCGGCCAAATTTTAATTTCTGTTATCGGAGATGCAGCTTGATTTTAGTTTGTGAGTTCGTAATATTAATTACTGGACTTCGCCAAAAGCAATTTATGTTTTAATACAATTAGTTTATGAAAAAATATTTCATTTTAATAGCCTCTATACTGATTCAAGTATGTCTCGGTGTCGGTTATTCATGGAGCACTTTTGTCCCTGCCTTAAAACAGACTTATGGTATTTCCATCACGCAAACACAGACAATTTTTGGCACTACTTCCCTTATAATTACCTTGTGTATTTTTGTTGGAGGCCGCATTCAGGATCGTTTTGGTCCACGAATTCCTGTTTTTGTAGGTGGTATCATTCTGGGCGGAAGTTATCTATTAGCCGGATATTCCAGCGGGTCATACTTTGCCTTGCTTTTACTTGTAGGCATAAGCGCCGCTATCGGCGTCGGCATCAGTTACGTTTGCCCTATTGTGTGTTCGGTAAAATGGTTCCCCCGACATAAAAGTCTCACAACCGGTGTCGTCGTTGCCGGATACGGGGGTAGCCCCATTATTATTTCTCTTATCGGCGAATTTTTATTATCTCATCAAGTAAATGTGCTGACTATATTTAAATATCTGGGATTAGTCTTTTTGATAATTGTACCTGTAGCCGCCATGATTTTACAAAATCCGATTCAAAAAGAAGGTCCCATAACCGTTACTACTAGTATTAAAACCACTGAACTTCTTAAAGACCGTAACTTCTGGGGTCTTGTATGTGGCATATTCCCCTGCCAGTGTATAGGACTGATGACTATCGGCAATATCAAACCATTCAGTCTTTCTTTAAACCTGAGTTTAATTGTAACTGGAACAGCCGTTAGTATTTTGGCACTTTCCAATGCTTTAGGTAGAATAGGTTGGGGAATTATAGGCGGCTTTCTGGAAGGAAAAACGGCAATACTCTTATCGTTAATCAGCACCTCTATTGTTTGCCTTGCCGCAGCTTTGGCTGTTAATAATGATCTGTCCTTTTTCCTTTTTGTAGTGTCTGCCGGTTTTAACTATGGCGCGTGTCTGGTTCTTTATGCGGCAGAAGTCGCCAGCCATTATGGAACAGAAAAAATGGGAACGATATATTCCACTCTTTTTCTCTCCAATGCAGTTGCCGGATTCATAGCGCCACTTTTAGCCGGAAAAATTTTCGATAACACAGCCTCTTATAAGTCTGCCTTTCTGATCTTTGGGTTTCTGGCTTTCATCTCAATATTTTTATTCTACTTTATATACCAACCGAAAAAACATAAAGAGTCTTATTGATACATTTCATTTCTTGATTGCATTCATTTGTTAATCATAATTACACGAAAGTTTCTTAGACTTTTTCATTTACTCACAAAATGCTTAATTTTATGTTATAATAAAAGTGTAAAATAATTCTTTACCAAAGAGGCAGTAATGACAGAGTCCCTTACCAGGAAAAAAACTGTTTTTCTTGTTCGCCTTGCGGTCATCGTTATAACTTCTTATTTTATAATTCTTTCACCATCCACTGGCAAGGAATGGGAAAATTACGGATATATTTTTATTGCCGTTTACCTGCTGACCAATTTGATTGTTGCCTACATTCCGGACAAATATTTCTACGATGATAAGATCTTTTACGGTTTTGTTTTATCTGACAGTATATTACTGCCGGCAGGAATTTATCTTTCCGGATATGTCGGATCGGAACTATATCTGATGTTTTTTTTCATTATTTCGTTGACAACGATGAGCTCCAATTTCGGATACTTGATGGTAAACACCCTCTTCTATTCTTTCATTTACGGCTGGTTGCTATATCAAAGAGGACTATTAACCGGTCCTGCGTCTATAAGTTATTTAATTCAGATTCCTTTTATTATTATCATTGCGGTATTTTACGGATTTCTGATAACAACAAGGTTAAAAGACAAAGACATTCGAATCAATGAAGCACGGGAAAGATACGAAAAGATTGTCCAAGCTACCGATGTGTTAATGTGTATTGTCGATTATGATGGAAAGTTTTTATTTGCCAACCAAAAATTTGTTAAATTTTACGGATATCAGAATGAAAATAATCTTCTGGGGTTAACAATTTCACAGCTTCATAACGAAGATGAAGCTGAAACGGAAAAAACATTAAACTATGTAAGATCAGTATATAAGAATAATGAAACGGTACATTATGAATCCTATGATAAGAATCATGGTAAATGGTTCGCTCACACGTTAAGTCCGATAAGAGATCCATCGACCAGTGATGTTTTTGAAATATGTATTATTTCAAAAGATATCACCGAACTTATGGAAAAAGAAAAAATACTGAATGAAACTGTTGAATTGCTGCAAAGAACGCGAGACCAATTAATACAAAAGGATAAAATGGCCGCTCTGGGAAGAATGGCATCCAGTATCGCACATGAAATAAGAAATCCTCTGGAAATTATCTACATGGGGGTAGATTATCTGGAAAATAATCTTCCCCCTGATAATCACCAGGTTCAGGAGTCCATAGAAAAAATCCTTAAAGCGGCAAATCGTGCAGATAATATAATTAAGAATATCTTATCCTTTGCAAGACAATCGGCATATAAGATTACTTTGCTTCCCATTTATCCGTTACTTAACAATGTCCTGGCACTTGCGGAACAGACAATTCAAAAACACAGTATTAGCGTGCAACGCGTTTATGATAACAATTCGCTGGATGTGGCAGGCGACTATAACATGCTGGGACATGTATTTTTGAATCTTGTAAATAATGCGATTGATGCCATGAAAGAGAGTGAGGAAAGGAAACTCACGATTCGCGCCTATAAAAAAATAATCTCTGATATAGGTTATAAAATCGGCCATTCACCAGATGATTTTTTCAATATTGGAGATGAAATGATTGTCGTGGAAATATCAGACACTGGTAAGGGAATTCCCAAGGACGCTATGACAAAAATATTTGAACCATTTTTTACGACCAAGCCTGCTAATGAAGGCACAGGCCTGGGCTTGAGCATTGCCCACATGATCATGGACAGATTAAGTGGCACTATTGACGTTGAAAGCGTTGAAAACAAGGGAACAACTTTTTTTGTAAAACTCCAACCTAAAATTAAAACAACTAATGCAGTGGAGGTGTAATTTGTCAGATAAGATAAGAGTGTTGATCATTGATGATGAAGCTGATTTTTGTTTCTTCGTTCAAAAAAATCTTGTGAGGGACGGGAGGTTCGACGTGTTAGTGGCAACAAACGGCAAAGACGGGATAAACATGGCTGAAAATGAATTTCCTGATATCATTCTGCTTGATCTCTTCATGCCGGACATACCCGGCGAAGATGTCGCGGCCGCTTTAAAAGAAAACATTACTACAAAAGACATTCCCATTCTTTTTGTTACCGCGCTTGCAACCAACGATGATATTGTGAATCGCGATGAAAATAAAATCGGAAACAACTATATAATGCCCAAACCGGTACGTACAAAAAAACTTATAGAGACTATCCTGAAGATTCTTGGAAGACTTTGAATTCAGTCTCATAATTTTTTTAATAGCCGGGTTTCATCAATAATGTCCGTATATTTTGTTTTTCCCTTAAAAATACGGTAAACAAAAAAAGGAGGGTTAATATGAAAAATAAATCCGTAATTTCAAAAGGCATTTTTTGTGTATTGTTATTTGCTTTGACGGTTTTCTGTCTCTATCCGCAAATTTCATATGCCGATGCACCTAAAGATGTGAAAATAGAATATGATTTTAATACGCAAATTCTGTCGGTAACTATTACGCACAAATCATCATTCTCTGGTTTCCATCATATTAAAACTGTT
This sequence comes from Smithella sp., assembly GCA_007244375.1. Taxonomy (GTDB): domain Bacteria; phylum Desulfobacterota; class Syntrophia; order Syntrophales; family Smithellaceae; genus Smithella. The sequence goes on from SCVW01000016.1 coordinate 54,243, forward strand.
GAGATAAAGAAAAATTCTGTCATAATCAGCACAAATAATTATGATACACAACCAAAAGAAGTACCATTTACCTATACCTATAAAGTGATTGCTTCACAAGGTGATAAACTGGAGGCTACGGCAACTTGTAATCTGTCCGGGAATAAAACCGCAACCATTACAGTATCAGGGACTACGAAATAGGATTAAATAATCAATGCAAGAAAATAATTGGGATATATTAATCACAGGCGGGACACTAATAACGATGTCCGCCGGAATGGAAATAATAGAAGATTCCTTTGTCGGTATCAAAGACGGTCTTATTTCTGCGGTTGGACGAAATAATGACCCGGGATTCCCCACCTTCAAGGCAAAAGAATCGATCAATGCATCCGGCTGCATCGTTATGCCCGGAATGGTCAATACGCATACGCACATTCCGATGGTTTGCTTCCGGGGCATGGCCGATGATCTGCCGCTCATGGAGTGGTTGAATAAGTATATTTGGCCAACGGAAATGCGTTTCATCAATAAAAAAATGGTTTACGACGGCGCCATGCTGGCTATGGCCGAAATGATTCTTTCCGGCACGACAACTTTTTGCGACAGTTATTTTTTTGAAAATACCACTGCAGAAGCGATCAGCGTTGTCGGAATGCGGGCTGTCGTATCGCAGGGATTTGCCGATATATTCATGTCGGATAAGGTCAAGGCTGACAAAATGATGAATGTGGCCGAGCGCTTTGTAAATCGGTGGCAATCATATGCGCCTTTGATTACACCGGCATATTTTTGTCATTCTCCTTACACTTGTTCGCCTGATACACTTATCCGGGTAAAGGATGCTACCCGCGAAAAAGGTATTCTATTTCTGTTGCATTTGCTCGAAAACAAAGACGAAACAGATACTATCTTGAATAGATACGGCAAAAAACCTGTGCAGCTTTTGCATGATCTGGGCGTTCTGGATGAAAAAACCATCGCCGTCCATTGTAACTGGCTTACCAAAGAAGAAATGACTATTTTTGCCGATCTGGGCGTTAAAGTTTCACATAATCCGGAAAGCTCCATGAAACTGGCATCAGGCGTTGCTCCTGTTCCCGAAATGTTGATTCAAGGTGTAATTGTAGGATTGGGAACGGACGGATGTGCCAGCAACAACGATCTGGACATGATCCGGGAAATGGATACGGCAGCAAAAATTCATAAAGTCACATCGATGGATCCTACCGTGATGAACGCACAAACCGTTCTAAAAATGGCAACCATTGAAGGAGCAAAAGTACTGGGATTAGACAAACTAATAGGTTCCATTGAAACAGACAAAAAAGCAGACATTATTTTAGTAGATATGAATCAACCTCACCTGACACCGCTTTATAACTACTATTCCCAGCTTGTCTACGCCTCCAGAGGTGCGGACGTAAAGACCAGCATTATCAACGGCAAAATTGTTATGAAAGACAGGCAACTACTTACCATTGATCATAAAACCGCAATGGATAATGTGCGTAAAATTGCGGCTGACATAATTAATCAAAAATTGATTACTGTTTCAGTATAGTGACACAAAAGCATAAAATACATTGACACAAAAATTAATATTACCTATATTTTTCAGCACAACAACTTATGTAAATAACTATATTTAAAGGCTAATAATTATGAATATTATCGTTTCCGGCTCACTTGCCTATGACAGGATTATGGACTTCCCCGGACATTTTTCCGACCACATTCTGCCTGACAAAATTCACATGCTTAACGTTTGCTTTCAGGTCAACGGCTTAAAGGAAAAATACGGCGGTACGGCGGGAAATATTGCTTATGCACTTAAGCTGATGGGTGAAAATCCTTTTATCTGTGCAACCATCGGCCACGATTATCATAAATATTTCAAGTGGTTTGCAAAGAATGGAATATCCACGGAAGGCATTAAAATAATCGCCGATGAATTTACAGCCGGCGCTTATATTACAACTGACCGCGCCGACAATCAAATAACAGGATTCAATCCTGGAGCGATGAAATATCAATCTACTTTAGACCTCGGCAAATTTCCTCCCCAGGAAACAATAGTTATCATTTCTCCCGGCAACTTTGATGATATGGTTAATTATCCGAGCGCATGCAAAGCCAGAGGAATCGATTACGTTTTTGATCCCGGACAATCTTTGCCTATGTGGAACACGGAAAGTTTGATTCAGGTCATAGAAGGATGCAGAATGTTAATTGTCAATGATTACGAACTCAGTCTGATCATTAAAAAAACCGGTTTAAATAAAGAAGCTCTATTAAAAATGGCCGGCACAATTATTACCACCCTGGGAGAGCAGGGATCACAGGTATCTACGCAATTTAGCGAAATTGCCATTCCCGCCTTTAAACCAAAGAAAGTTGTCGATCCGACAGGCGCCGGAGATTCATATCGTGGCGGTCTTATCAGCGGATTGGCCCGCGGCAAAGACATCGAACAAAGCGCACTAATAGGCAGCGTTTGTGCTTCTTTTGCCGTAGAAAGTTACGGAACTCAGGAATACAGTTTCACTCCTGAAGAATTCAACGAAAGACTTAACGGCTGACAGCAACTTTCTATAAAAAATCCCACATCTGATCTTTTACAGGATTACAGATAATCAGCAATGGAATCATTCGGAACTTCCTTCGTTTATTTTCCGGTAATTGATAATATTTTTTCTGTGATTGAACAAGATCAACAGAAAAGTAGCCAGCGCTCCGGATATCGCACCAAATTGCCATTCAAGAATTAAAGCCTGGCCGCAAGCAAGTATAAAAACCATAAAGAACGATGCGATAAAAGTGATCCTGAAAATTCCGTAAACAATAAGCCATGTCGCTGCTGAAGCAAGAGCAGCCGATGGCGCTATAAGAAGTGTAAAACCTAAATAATTGGCGACTCCTTTACCACCGCGAAAATCGTGAAAACAAGGAAAGCTGTTTCCTAAAACAAGAAAAAAACCAGCCCACGGCAGCAATTGTTTCTCAAAAGAATAAATTGCTATAACCGCGACAGCTATCGCCCTTCCAATATCCAACAGAAAAATAAAGGACGCCCATACAATTCCTGTCTGACGGTAAACATTTGTAGTTCCCGCATTGCCGCTGAAACTCAGGCGGGGATCATCCTTACCGGTCAGTTTAAAAAAAATAATAGCAAAATTTACAGACCCGGCAAGATAAGCAAAAAGGTAAATTAATAATGCCTTCACCATTCACGTTTCACCCTTCACTCTTCACTACAATCCAATCTGGTGGACACATCCGTCCCTTCGTCACATCCTTCATCTTGAGTCCTTTGATATATTCGCACACTACTTCATCTTTATAGATCCATGCGTCAAATATCAATACGTCCCTGGTCATATTAACCGGTACAACTCGGCCAAGATATTCTTCCCTCTTTCTTGTCTTTTTATAAATTATTCTTTTTTCAAATCCCACAGGAAAAGAAACAATACCGGCAAAACGCTGTCCCCAGACACAGGCCGCATGCATTGTCGCATCCAGCGGAAACGGCGAACCGAGCAAATCTTCATCGGCTTCATGGTCTCCGCCAAAAAGATAAGCCAGTGCGCCTTCAGATGAAACCGATAAATCACCCACAATGTTACGATAAGCAGTTCCAAAGGGAACCAGTTCACGGTAAATAGTGATTGAAGGCACGCTGATACAATCGCCTTTTAGTTTATCCACTGCGTGAGAATGAGATGTAACAAATTCTTTTGTGTCGGTTGTATAAAACTCGACCCGCGCGTGTTCAACTTCGCGACTAATGGTTCCTGTTTTTGATTTTACGGAAATTAAAAGTGAAGCCGCAATAATTTCATTTCCGGAATTTTCCATATCGACAATCACCTGTTGACGCCCGATATCCGGTGCGATTGTCAGAAAACGCGAAAAGACTGCATTCTGCAGACAATTTATTTCTGTTTGCTGATAATTTTGTTTGACTGCCCGAGCCAGAACAATAAGAGATTCAACCGCAGGCAGGATCACCTTACCTTCCAAATAGTGATCTCTTAAATAGGAATGAATTTCTATTTCACAGAAATGCCTTTTCTTCTGATTTAAGCCGGAAATGATTTCCATAATTGAACCGTCTTCGGATCCACGGCCACGGGAGTGCCCGAAAGATTCAGTGCGCAATGTTTGGTAAAACCAGTACAGATTACGTGCCCCTTTTCCTGATGCGTGATCAGATAGTCGAATTGCAGACGTACTCTCTCCAGATTAACCGGACGTGTGTGAATATACATCAAATCATCGTAATAAAGAGGCTGATGAAAGCTGATACCCAGATCAAAAATAGGATAAACATAACCGCTATCCTCGATCTCTTTGTAAGGATAGGCAAGATCACGCATCAGCGATGTCCGTCCGAATTCAAAATAACGCAGATAATTGGAATGATAAACTACCTGTGAACGGTCGGTATCAATATATAACACCCTATATGTTGAACGATGCCAGACAAGACCGGTGGTAAGATCTCGCACATAACGTTCATCATTATTGTATATTTCAGGTTTAAAGGGTTTGGGCTTCATTCTATACTCCTCTAAAAATTACACAGCAATTTGTTCCGCCAAATCCAAAGGCATTGGAAAGAGCAATCTCATATCTATGTTTGCGGGCTTCATTAGGAACGACGTCAATATCGGAAAATTCAGGATCAGGAATATGATTAATCGTCGGCAGAATAATGCCCTTTTTCATTCCTTCGATAGTCAGAGCCGCCTCAATCGCCGCAGTCGCACCCAGCGTATGTCCCAACTGGGATTTGTTTGAAGAGACTGGAATCTTTTCTATTTTTTTGCCGAACACATCTCTTAGACATTTAACTTCAGTAGCATCACCTTTAAGTGTGGAAGTGCCATGAGCATTTATATACTCGATATTTTCCGGTTTCAATCCGGCATCATCGATAGTTTCACGAATAGCCCGAATGATTGTCGGCATATTGGGACTGGTATAATGATGGGCGTCCGATGTCCACCCGATACCAAGAACTTCGGCTTTTGGTTTAAGGCCGTACATCCTCATAACTTCTTCAGCCGCCAGAACAACAACACCCGCGCCTTCCGAAAGAACAAAGCCTCTGCGGTCAACACTAAAAGGACGCGATGCCAATGCGGGGTTATCATAAGCGCGATCTTTGGAATTAACTTTAATTGTGGCGTTCATATTGGCAAAACCGTGAATCAGCTCCGGTAAAATGGGAGTGTCGGCTCCTCCTGCCAGAACAAAATCGCAATCACCGTCTCTGATCATTCTTGCTCCGATACCTATAGCATGATTACCCGAGGCACACGCGCCCTGCGGCGAAAAAATAGGGCCGGTAAATTTCAACAACATTCCCGCCTTGCCGGAAGGGAGATTAGCACATAAATTAGGCAAAAGATATGGACTCACCCGAAGCGGGCCGCGATGCTCCAGATCGTGCACGGCAACGCGAAAAGCGTCGGAACCATTGAGTGCCGAACCGATAAGGCAGGCCATTCTTGGTCCAATCTGGGCATCAATTTCAATTCCTGCATTCTGCAAAGCTTCTTTGCAAACCGCCATAGTTAAAATAACAAAAGCCGCATTCCAGTTATAAACTTCCTTCGCATCGGTAAAATCAAGCTCCAGCGGATACCAGTCAGGTATTTCGCCGACGACATCGCAGACGGATTCGACTTTACAACGGGTTACTTTACGAAAACCAGCTTCACCTTTGATCGCTCTCTTCCATGTTTTTTCTAACGTGCTTCCCAGCGGAGTGGCCGTACCATAACCGACAACAAAGACTTTTCTGTTTTTAGGAGCTCTCATAATTTACCTTTTTATGTCACTTCGACCCGGCGAATGCCGGAGAGAAATCTTGATTTTAAATTCTCGATTTTCTTATAGTCCCTCGCTTAAATCCCGCCAGTTTGGATTTATCCGATTCACGAGTATATTCTTCTTCTCTCTGCGCCATTTTTTAATTTCTTTTTCTCTGGCTATTGCGAAATTGATATCACTTGTTTCCTCAAAATAAACTAATTTATTTAAATTATTCTTTTTAGAGAAACCCTCAGTTAGCTTGTTTTTATGTTCATAAATCCTGCGATTTAAATCATTAGTTACACCTACATACATCACGCTATTGTTCCAGTTCGTTAGTAAATAAACATAATAATTCTTAAACAAAACCATAAGATTCCTCGCATTCGCTCGGAATGATAACCTTTTCTTTATGTCACTTCGACCGAAGGGAGAAGTCTTGATTTATCATCATCTCAAGATTCCTCACCCGCTTATGGCGGATTCGGAATGACAATTTTTTATTTCCAAAAAACTAATCGATCCTACGCAATATCAGGCAGGAATTGCATCCGCCAAACCCAAAGGCGTTTTTCAAAACAAATTCCTGTTTTAATTTTCTTGCACCCTCGGCAACGCAATCAATTTCAATTTCCTTGTCAGGAATATAATTAATAGTGGGCAGCAATGTATCTCTTATCATACCTTCCATAGCAAATATCGCCTCGATAGCGCTGGACGCACCCATCGCGTGGCCAAGCTGTGACTTGTTGGCCGATACCGGCGGCACCTTATCACCAGATATGTTATGTAAAGCGTCGGCCTCCACCTTATCTCCTATTTTTGTTGAAGTGGCGTGCGCGTTGACTGCGTCAATGTCTTCCGGCCGCAATCCGGCATTAACAATAGCCTCTTCCATACATCTTTGAACCGTTGCCAAATTCGGCGAGACAAAATGACTGGCATCGGATGTCATAGACCATCCGGCCATTTCGATATTCGATTTAAGCCCGTGAGCTTTAGCGAATTCATCAGTGGCCAAAATTATACAGCCTGCTCCTTCGGAAACTACAAATCCACGACGGTTTATAGAAAAAGGCCTGCTGGTTTTTTGTGGTAATTCTTCCGGCTGTCCTTCTTTCGGACGATATGCGCCGTTCATTGTGGCAAACCCGGCAACAATCGGTTCCACCAGGGGAAAATCAACCGCGCCTCCGATAACTACATCCGCCATGTTTCTTTGTAACAACATCTCGCCGATAATCAGCGAAGTAATACCTGTGGCACAAGCCGTTATCGTTGAACAGATCGGCCCCGTCGCTCCCGTAAGAATGGAAACTTTGCCGCCAACCATGTTAATGCAGGAATTAGGATTGGTAAAAGGATGAGGCATTTTCCCTTCTTTAACCATTAGACGATCAGCCTGTAAAACAGCATCCACACCTCCGACAGCACTACTAAAAGTAACTGCCACTCGAGGTGCTATTTCCGAAGTTATCTCAACCCCGCTTTTTTTAAGCGCCCGATGCACAACCAGTAATGCATATTTAAAGATAGGTGATGTCCAGTGCGCCAACTCCCTGGGCTGTAAAAAAGGATATGAACGTAAATCTATTTCCGCAACTTCACCGGCAACACGCACCGGGAAACCGGGGCTAAGCGTAAATCTGGTTAATTCTCCTATGCCGCATTCTCCGGCAACGGCCTTTTGCCATTGGGCATCCAAATCCGTACCCAAAGAAGACACCGCATCGTAACCTAATATTAAGGATCTTTTAGAACTCATTATTTATCCTCAAAAATATTTGAACATATCCTGCGGGAAAAGAAATCCCGTGGATATTAACCAATGCTAAATCAAAGATGATATCGAGGCGGCAGTGAAACTCGAATTACAGTCACGCAGTGAACTGGAATTCGTTAGTTGAACTGTCCCGCATCCTCGGGGCTAGGTACAACAAATAGCACCCGACATTCGCCGGGGTTCCCTTTGATTTAGAATTGGTATTACGAATGTGCCTATATCAAATTTTGATGGATATTACCAAGGAATAAAGTGATACAGTTTGGCAAACATTTCATACACTTCGATCCAGTTTTGCAAATCTTTGGTCGACTTCAAATGTTCGCGTTTATTGACCATTACCCAGCTCATGTGCGCCGCACCGTCTTTACATGTGGAGCAATCGCGCGTCGCCGATGTACAGCAGCGATGAACTGTTTTCAAGTCCGATGCCCAGCGGGCGAAATGAATCAGGCGGCGGGGACGGTTTTGTCTGTTATCCAGCGCTTCGGTCACGGAAGGACATTCACTCCAGCCAAAACTCCTTCCCATCATTTTTCCGGTAGTAATGACTTCGTGATAATATTTGCAGGAAATGACTGTTCGCGGATATTTGTCCAGCATTTCATCCATTTCAAAACGCAAATCTCTCAGTTCTTCTTCACGCCAGGAAAAACCATCCACGCCTTCATCATTGGATAAAAGCTGCAAATGAACTTTTAAACCGACGTCGGCGATTCTTTTGATTACCGGTTCAATTTTCCCCACCTGACGCGGTGTAATCGTATAGAGATAATAAGTGTATTTGTCTCCTTCATAATTCTTACTGGAAACAGCAAAAGTATCACGTCCCCGAAGAACCTTTTCATCTTCACTGTTACCCCACAACGAAATTCCCACCATCATATCGGGAAATCTATCGCGGGGAACCTTAATCAGGCCGTTGGTGGCACAATACGTAGGCAGGCGTTTGTAGAAAGCCTCGACGCGCTCCATACACAAGGTCGGTTCGCCGCCGATGAGAATTGCCAGATTCACTCCACGCTCTTTTTCACGGTCGATAAAATCTTCCCACTTTTTAATATCCATTTCTTCCACTGCCGCCTGATGTTCTCCCGAAGAGAAGAAAAAACATCCCTTGCAGCGCAAATTGCAGCGGTTGGTTACATCATATATGGAACTGCGGATATTCAAGTTGGAAATCCGTCTGTATCTTTCATGCCAATCTTTATCAAGTAATGAACTGACTGTTTTCATCAGAACTTCCTAATTTATATCATTTCGACTTGACGTGCGAGCCGGCTGTCATTTCGACCCGGCGAATGCCGTGGAGAAATCTTATTTTCTAGTTGTTTCAAGATTCCTCACCCGCCGATGGCGGATTCGGAATGACAACCTTAATTTATTGCCCCACACGGCGGTTCTACAATATCATTACAAAGATTTTTGCCTTTTTCGTACCCTATTACCCAAACCGCCAGATAGGTATCCACATAATCCAGCCAGGACTTGAAAGTTTCCACACTGTTTACATGACGGTAAAGACGCGCCGTAACAACCGCAGAACCGGCGGCGTAATGTCGGCAATCCACGCAATCCGTATCCGGCACACAACAGGCAACAGACCTGTCCCAGTTAAGATCTGTTCGGTATTGCCTGAAAGATCTTCCCAGTCCGATATCCTGCGAGGGATTCTGACGGGGATATGAACAACCGTAAAGATCATGCAAACCTTTCTTATGAGTGTGCGCTACTGCATTGTAAACGGAAAAAAGAACATTTTGCGGATATTTACCCAAAAGATCTATCATTGTCAATTGCGTCCGTTTAAGAGAGTCATCATCATGCCGCAGATTTCCCGTATAACCGACCGGTGAGGAAAAAACATTAAAGGTCAATTTACAATTGTGGGCGACAAGCTCTTCGGTGACTTCTTTTACTTCATCAATATTATTCCGCGTAAAAGTATAAACAAAAACCGCGCGAGGATCATTTTCGTAATTCTCGATCTGCTTCTTTAAAAGGTTTTTAGCCTTTCTAATTCTCAGGCTGGTTTCATCATTTCCCCAAACGGAAATATGCAGCTTATAGCCGACCGAGTCCGGTATTTTTTTAAAGCCGTTGGTGGCGATGCTACCCAGCGGCATTTCCTGATAACAAACATCGAGCAATTCCGGAACCAGAGAAGGTTCTGCTCCCGCCAGAACAACATAGGTAATGCCGCGCGCCTTCTCCGCCCGCATCAGTTCGCGCCATGCCTCAACATCGCCAATTTCTTTGGCAAATTGTTTTGTCCCTTCATAATAATAACACCCGTCGCAGCGGATATTACAGCGGTTGGTCATATCGTAGGTCGATTCCCGAAGAAAAAAATATTTCCTCACTTTTTCCCAGCGCGTTTTAACTTTAGCGTCAGCCAAAAGCTCGGAAAATTTCGGTTTGTTTGATTCCGGATTTAATTTACGATTAACCTGCATAAATTTGACAGAACCCATTAACTAATTTTTTGTGGCAAGTTTTTCTTCAATATATTCGGAAATAAGGCGTATGGTTTTTAATTTGGGATAATCATCTTCGTCTATTGTAATATCGTATTCATCCTGTAAGACCAATGCGATAGTCGCCAGATCCATGCTGTCAATGCCCAGTTCATCCACCAGATCCATATCCGAATTAAAAGTATCTGCGGTAACGTCTTCCAGTTTCAACTCATCAATAATAATTTCGGCCACGTGCCGTATAATGCCTTTGATATCTTGACTTACAGGCATCACAATCCTCCTTAGAATAATTATTTATATTTACTTTTATCCATTTATTTTTTTAGCAGTCATATGTCCGCTACTTACAATATTTTCTTTCTTCATTATTTTGAAAGAAAATGAAACATCATCACCCACATCTTCAGAATTTATACTTATTGACAATTTATCCCCCGGCCTTACCGGCTGCATAAATCTGACTCTTCTTAGCGAATGTAACTGAAGCTGCATTCCTTTTTTAAGCGCTTCCTCTAAAATGGCCTGTTTAACTGCGGCAACCAAGGCTACTCCGGGAAGAATCGGTTCTCCCGGAAAGTGACCGGAAAACCAGGGAGAATCAGCCGGCACATCCCCTAATGCCTCAATATGACTACCATTAGTTGCCTTTATTTCTTTTAATAAACTCCACTGATTGCCCAATAAATATACCTCATTGGCCAATTTTTAATCAAATGAATGCCAAAAAGATATAAATTCATATCATTGATTTTTTTTCAACAAAAAAATTTAGTGAGTCCCAAGTTTCAGAAACGCAGTGCACTGAAACTTGCTGGACGAACTATCCGGCGTATGCGGAACAATGACAACCTTTGAGCGTAGCAAAAGGGATTTTGTACATAAAATAATTGTTTACATTACAATACAAATGTGTATTATAACGTAAATGACTATGAAAAATTATCGCGAGACATATATCAGACGGGCTGAAATTGCGCAGCTGATCATCCTAAACCACTTGTATCAGCAGCGCGGAAGCCGCGACCTGATCTTTCAAGGCGGAACGGCAATTCGATGGTGCTATGGCGGCAGCCGTTTCTCGGAAGACTTGGATTTCGTAACTCCTCTGTCCATTGGGGAAGTATGGCTTGTTTTGGATGCCGCCCTGAAAGGAATGGAGCGGGTCATGATTTCCCATTTTGGCATGGGAGCGTTTACTGCTACGGAAAAACAATCGCGAACGGATTCGTTTAAATGTTTTTTGCACTTCCATCCCGAAACATCAAGGGAAAAGATTTCCGTCAAGTTTGAAGTTGAAGGCCTCGTTCCGAAACAAATGCCGGAAAGTAAGAACCATATTCTTTCCGGTCTTCCGCCGGTAGCCTATTTGATTGCCGATGGCAGTTTCCGCGTTCCGCGTCCAAATGCCGTCGTCGTCACCGAAACGCCGGAGGAAATTCTTTCGGACAAAGTGCGTTCCCTGCTTGAACGCCGTTACATCAAAGGGCGCGATTTGTTCGATGTCTGGTATCTACGCACGGTTTTGAACACAACCGTGAATATTGAAGTCATCGAAAGAAAATTCAGTATGTACAGGGAACATTTCATTGCCCGCCGTCCCATGAGTTTCTTTGCCGGACTTACAAAAGAAAGTAAGACTTCCATGACAACGGCCATCTCGCAGGACTTATCGCGCTTTCTGCCTCCCGATGCTTTTGAAGTTCAGCGTAAAGAAAGTTTTGATGCCTATATTCGCACCGTTCAATCTCTCTTTAAGGAACTCAAAAACAAAGGAGTGCGACTACCATGACATCCGTAACGATTCTGAGACAACTGCCGCAACTTTTCCGGTATGCCGATGTTGAAAAATTTACCGGCAATGCCAATGTCTTTCTTACACGGGCGCTGGCTAAAGGCTTTGTTGAGCGGGTGGCGCGCGGCGTTTACCTCAACGCCATGCGCGACGGCAAACCGGCGATTGAGGAAGTAGCCTGTTTTCTGCGAACGCCGTCTTACATTTCCTGCGAATGGGCGCTCAATCGCCACGGCGTTATTATTCAAGCTCCGTTTGTCTGCACGGTTCTCACGCTTGATACAGCGGTCGGCCAATTGCGCAATATCGAGTTCGGCGGCGTTACAATTGAATTCTCCCGTATTGCCTCACGACTATTCAACAGTTTTGAGACAAGGGATGGTTTTAACCTGGCTGGGCCGGAAAAAGCTCTCCTTGATATCATTCACTTGCGGAAGCATATTCCCTTCCCGGATGAACTTAACCTTGAACATATTAACAAGGATACCCTAATGCAAATGGCCGTGCCTTTTCCGGCTGTTGTAAAAAAACGGTTGGAAGATATTATTCATTAAGGGGAAAAAGGCCTTCACCATTTAATGACACCCGCTAAGAACAAGTCCCGATTTATCGGGATTCGAAGCGTTGGTAAAATTATCCTAGGAACGCAGTGACGTAGGGCACTATTCACCTCTAATATTTTTTCAATTGACATTCAAAATCTATGTGCTTATAAATACACACCTTTAAGAATCAAAATTGCTTCAAAAAGTTTTTTAAAAAAGTTTTAAAAAACTAATATGCTATCCCCAGATTTTAGGAATAAAAATGTATTTTGATTTTCTACCGATTTCAGTTGGAATAGAAACTGTTGGTGGTGTCTATACGCCTATGATTTTAAGAGGGACACCTTTACCTTCTAAAAGACAACAAATATTTTCAACTGCTAATAACAACCAAACTACAGTAGACATAAAGTTGTATATAGGAGAAAGACTTTTTGCACAAAATAATCTTTTATATAAAAAATTAACATTAAAAGGCATTTCTCCTGCCCCCAAAGGTCGCCCTCAAATTGTTTTAGAAGTTGAAATAGGAAAAGATCTATCAATTCAGGCAGAAGCTACTGAATCAATATCCAAGAAAAGTATTTCAGTTGGAGAAAACACTTTTTCAGTAAACCTGACTGAAGGAAAAATTTTTGAGTTGCTTAAAGATGCCGAAGAAAACAAAAGTGCTGACGAGAGGAAGATTATCATTGAAAAAGCACAAGGAATTCTAAGTGATGCAAACAGAAGAAAAATGTACGATGCAAAAAAGATCGAAGAACTTGTAGCAGACATTGGATTATCTATCCAAAATAAGGAATCAGATAAAATTATATCTAAGACAAGAGAGTTAGAAAGTTTATTAAAAACCGAAAATTTCTTTGGTAGTTTTGGTAATTTTGATGATGTTTTTCAAGGTATCTTTGGGAAAAAGTCTTATGATACCCCTAAAAGTGAAGGCATTAAACATTCTGATAGTAAAAAAAATGTGACTTTAAATAAGGATGTTAAAGAAGAAAAACATAAAATTCCTAATGCTGTATGCGCTGTAGTCGCTGAAGTGATTGGTCAACACTACTATAGCCATACACGTTTAAATACGATGTTTCATGAAGCTGGAGCTTCAGGTGAACCACCAATAGGTAACTGCGTAGATAAGTGCACGAGTTGGCTTAAACGATGTAACGATGCCCCTGAGATTGATGCTTTTCAAGTTCTTGGAAAAGTATTGGAACATTATATGGAGGTTGTGGCCGGTGAACCGCTCGATCATCCTCAAAGACTTAGAATTGAAAAAACATTAGCCAAGTATGGATTGAGATACTTGCAAGGCGGCGTTATTATGGGAGATAATGTTGCTGTACCAGCAAAATCCCTTAAAGATATTCTTGCACAACATGATTTACCTGCAGTGCAAATTGAATTTGAGAGAGCTCTTGCTGATGTACAAAAAGATCCAGAAGCAAGTCTTACAGCTGCTTGTTCCATGGTCGAATCAATCTGCAAAATATATATTGAAGAACGTAATCTTCAAAAATCAAACAAAGAAACCATTAAAGACTTATGGAAGATAGTAGCATCTGATCTAAACTTCGATCCTGCATCTGTTGAAGATGAGGATTTAAGAAGAGTACTATCTGGTCTTTCATCAATCATTGATGGACTTGGTTCGATTAGGACACATGCCGGCTCTGCACATGGTCGCGGTAGAAAAAGATACAGAGTTGCGCCGCGTCACGCAAGGCTTGTAATTCACGCTGCGCATACACTTACAACATTTTTAATTGAAACGTGGCAATCGAAAATAAATTAAGATAAAAAAGAAAGGATGCAAATCTTTGCTTGGCTCATATTAGAAAAGAAGGAACTGAATTATCCGGTCAAGTCTAAAAAATCCGGGGACATCTTACTAGTTTTTTGACAGTTCCATCGTCATTACTTCTCTATCTATTAAATCAGCAAGCGGCACTACTTTCAAACCTTTTTCATTCATCCCCTGCAATATTTTTTCAATCTTCGTCAGTAAAATAGCGCTGTCTTCTTTATCGCGCGGATTAACATCATGCAGCAAAATGATATCGTCGGCTTTTACTTTTTTAAGAATTCTCATACTGAGATTTTTAATGTTACGATTACCGGCATCGGCGGCGCGGCAGCTAAAAGTTACGCAAAGCAATCCGAGTTTATTCAACACCTGCGGCAATTTGGGGCTGATTATGCCTACCGGCGGGCGGAAAGCCAGAACGTTGACGCCCAAATTCTGAAGAACTTCCTGTGCCCGGGACACTTCCTGATAGAGGTAATTATAACTTCCCAGCATCAAGAAAGGATTATGATGAAAAGAATGATTGCCGACAGTGTGGCCGCGGCTGATTATTTCTTTGATTATTTCCGGGTGCTTTGAAGCATTTACACCGGAAACAAAGAATGTTGCTTTCACCGCATACTTATCCAGCAACTCAAGTATCTGCCTCGTTGTCGGCTCATCCGGGCCATCATCGAAAGTCAGCGCAACCATTTTTTTACCGGTATTGCCGCGGCTGATTACAGGCAGGTAAAAATTACTCCAATAAAAGAAAGAGGCTGCGACGCAAAGCAAAATATAAAAAAGCGCAATTACTATGGCAAGCAATGAATTAATAAAAAAAGCAGCCGCGGCGGCAGATAAAAGAACTATTCCTGTGATTTGGGCCGGACTTAAGGATGAAGATTTGTTTTTCATTGATGACCCTTTATAGTGCCTGTCATGTCGACTTATAGGAGACATCTTTACTTATGAAAAAAAAGATTTCTCGTCACTTCGTTCCTCGAAATGACAAATAAAGCCAATGGATTCCCGCCGGAGTTTACCCAGCGTATGCCGGGCGGAAATGACAAAATTGCTTTACTTTTTATTAAGACGTCATACCGGCGAAGGCCGACGGTGTGCCCCTTAGGGTATATCCAGTATTATAAAACATTTCCTGGATTCCCGCCTGCGCGGGAATGACATCACGGGAGGTTCACCCTCCCTCAATCCCTCCCCTCAAGGGAGGGAAGACCATGATGGAAAATACGTTGAGCGGTGCGATTTGCAGCGCAACGCAGAATATGAGCGTTTTTCAACAGCCCCATTTACTGGATCAGGTATTCCCACAGTGGCCCCGTAAACCCGCGCCTGTACAGTTTCGGCAATATACGTGTTGCTTTGGCTTCGCCGGCGCCGATAAGCCAGTTCACGCGACCATTAGCCTTATTTTCCACCGTCTTCATAATTTCTTCAACTGTTATCCCCGGTGAACGGTAAAATACAGGCGGCAGGATATTCTCATCCGCCGCAATTTGCCCTTCACGCAAAGCAACATCGTATAAGGCTGTGTGCGGATAGATACGGACGCCGCAAAAGAAGAAAAAAACAGCTTTCTCCAAGCTGTCTATGCCAGCCAGTGTGTTTTGCAGAGTTTGTTTGTTTTCACCGGGACCTCCCAGCAAAAAATAATGGGCAACGTGCAACCCGGCATCAAGAGCTTCTTTATGCGCAACAGAAACATTTTCCGCGGAAAAAGGTTTGCGTAAGTTGGCCAGTACTGTATCCGATAAAGATTCCGTACCGAACTCCACATGAGTGAGACCGGCATTTGCCAAAATTTTATAATAATCGGCCGGAGGAACTGTCGGTACAAAAAAACCTCCCCACGGAATGGAAACTTTCGCTTTAATGAAAGCCTCGGCAACCTGAGCGCTATGATCATAGCTGGCATTAAAAGCGGAGTCGGTTATAAATATATATTTGGCACCGGCCTCCTGCAATTCACGTGCGCTTTGAGCTATTTCACGCGGAGGATAAAACCGCATCCGGGCGCCTTCGATATGAGGATAGGTACAATAACTGCATTGAAACGGACAGCCTCTTTTTGTTTGCAGGTTAAGCATGCCGCCGTAAGAAAGATAAAAATTTGTATGTCGATCAGCCGGATCGAAATGCCTGTTAATTGTGCCGCTATACGGCTCATAAACAATGCTTGTCTTTTCTTTTGTCACAACACCCGGTATTTTATTTATATCCGTCTTTTTTTCCAAAGCATCCAGAAGCTGCGAGAGCCTTTCGCCTTCACCGACAATTCCATAATCGGCATCAAGCGCCTGCATGAATTCGACAGGAAAAATTGTAAAACCGCTCCCGCCTAAAATTATTTTTGCTTTGGAATTTGTTCTTATCTGACGCACCAAATCCTGATATTCCGGTAAGAAGCTCCGGCAGTTTACCACGTCAGTATTATCGATATTTCTGATTGATACTCCGGCAAAGTCGGGAGAAAATTCCCTGATCATTGCTTCCAGACTTTCCGGACTGGAAAAAATGTTTAAATCAATTATTTTAGTCTGGTAACGGGAATCAAGAGAACCGGCCACGTAATCCAGTCCCAGTGGATACACCGGATACGGAATTCTAAGGGTATTTGCCGAAATCAACAGTACTTTCATAATCGGATAAAACACTTTAAACGCTAATATTATATGAGAAAAAAGTTGTCATATCGACCAACGGCGATAGCCTGGCGTATGCTTGGGAAGATATCTTATTTTTTTTACAATTATCAAGATTTCTCGCTTCGCTTCGAATGACATGCTTGAAAAGTTTCAAGCTAACATGTCATGATTAAGTCAGCAATGAAAATCAACCTTTTTTACGGTTATTAGAAATGTGTGTAGCCAGTGCACGCACTGAAGCAAAAACTTTAACTCCCACTTCCTTGTTATCGATTTTGACGCCATAGTCTTTTTCAATCATCATAACCAGTTCCAGAACATCAATGGAATCAATCCCCAGATCGCCTCCTACAAGCCGTTCATCGTCTTTTATGTCTTCAGGTCCAACGTCAATCAACCCCAGTGTATCAATAATTTTAACTTTAAGTTCACTTATCATTTTTTCAATCTGCCCCATTTGATACTCCTACTGTTTTATCAAGATTTATGTCAAGTCGCATTCTTCAGCTAACTTTATTGCGGAGCCTGCCCGGCACACGCCCGGGTTATCAGCTTCCTCAACGTATTTAATATACGCCTGCGGAGCATCCTCCTTGCCGCTTCGTTATCTTTTGAATGTAACTCGACATTGCAAATTCGCTTTATTATCCTGTTGCATTGTTTTCCTGGTTTTCTATCGGATTTGATCTTATTGCATTAATCTCATCACCCAGAATTTTTTCCAGCACAATTCTGACAACCCAACGTCCCAGCGCCTTGCTGTATTTGGGACCGGCAAGATAAATTCCCAACATCAAAAGCAGCCATGAGACACCGTAAATCAGCGGAATTCCCACGACTCCAAACATTGGCGATTTCAGCCAGGCGGCAATTCCACCTACTATGAATACTGCCGGTATGCCAAGAAAATAACCGCAAAAAATCAAAACAAGACCAACAATCACGGTGGCCGTAAGTTTTTCCCTGAAAATACTTAAGTCAGCGTGTTCACATATTGCGTTTCGGCAAAATTCCTTCCGGGCAAAATAAAGCGCCGCCTTTTTTATTATGCTCAAAATATTTCCTGTAAAACAATATATGTCAATATTTTAAAATGATATTTCCGGCAGTGTCAGGTAAACAGCTCTTATAAGCTGATTACTTTTCCATGATACCGCCTATAGAATATTTTGAACGAAGCGGATAATCTTTGTAGGCGATATCCTTAAAAACTCCCGTCCGCGCCTGTCCTACAGTGGCAATCAATTCATTATCTATGTAAATACGGCCGTCACCAATTACTATACTCGCGCCCGATTCCTTCAAAAGAGAATAACGCCGCACATCAACTTCAAAACGAACACATTTGTTAAACGGACGAATCTGACCGTTAAAAGCTACTTCTCCGCAACCCAATGCCCTGCCCGTACCCAGAGAACCTTTCCAAACGCAGAAAAAACCAAGTAATTGCCAGATAGCGTCTACTCCCAGGCATCCGGGCTGTACCGGATCACCCGAAAAATGGCACTGAAAATACCATGCATCCAGACGAATGTCCTGTTCAGCTATTATCTTTCCCTGCTTTCCGTCACTTTCTATCAACAGTATACGGTCAACCATAAGAAAGGGAGGAGCAGGAAGTTTAGCATCAAAATGTTCCGGAGGATCGGTTATCAACCGGCCATAAGAGAAAGCAAGAAGTTCTTCAAAATCGAAATGATCCCGTTTTAAAAAATCCTGATACTGCATAATGATCTTTTCTCGTTCCGTTTATTAAAAGTATGATAACATAGTGATTTCCGATAACTGTAGTCAAATATAAGAAATGGTCTCTTTTGTCAAAAGAAAAAATGCCCCCTCTGTTTTTTAATAGCTTTGAAAAAGAATTTGCGTTATAAGATTACGCAACTGTATATTTTTTGAATGAGGAGAATAAGCATGAACAGGGCCGCCCTTCATAAAATCAGTTATGGTTTATATATCGTCACCTCCGGACAAGGAGGTAAATTCAACGGCCAGGTTGCCAACTCCATGTTTCAGGTAACATCCAATCCGGCAAAATTAGCCATAAGCATAAACAAGGAAAATTATACTCATGAATTGATAAAACTCAGCCGCAAATTTGCGGTTTCCATTTTGTCAGAAGCAACGCCAATGACTTTCATCGGTCTTTTCGGATTCAAAAGCGGACGCGATATAAATAAACTTCAAAATGTAAAAACAAAAACAGGAACAACAGGAATTCCTATAGTGGCGGAAAATACAGTTTCCTATATCGAAGTGGAACTGGAGAAAGAAATGGATTGCGGCACACATACAATTTTTATGGGTAATATTGTCGATTGTGACGTGGTAAGCGATACAGAACCAATGACTTACGCTTATTACCAGAAAGTCAAGGGAGGAAAATCACCGAAAACTGCACCTACTTACATCAAAGACGAACCTGCAGCCGGTACGCAACCCTCTTCCAGATATGTCTGCAGTGTCTGCGGTTATGTTTACGACCAAGTCATAGGTGATCCCGATAACGGAATTGTTCCGGGAACAAAGTTCGAAGATTTGCCGGATTCATGGACGTGCCCTGTCTGCGGCGCGGATAAATCAAAATTTGAAAAAGAAAAATAATAACCAACAAATACAATGTTATTGCAAATGCTTCGTTGTATTTTTAATGAAAAGCTACTATTAATAATTTCCTAAACTCGCTAATTGACGAATTTTAAAAATTATGTAAGATTGCAACAGTTAATGTTCGAATATTGTGGCATTGCTGGAAAACCAGTCTATAAACAAAATTAATATAGATAGAGGAGGTAACAGCTAATGAAAAAGTCATTAGGAACTATGGTAGCAATAATGGTAGCGGCTATTATATCGGGACTTTTTACTACGGCAAAGTACTCCAACGCAGTAGAGATTGGAAAAGATAGCCGTTTTATTGCCTATGATAACGGAACAGTATTGGACACAAAAACGAATCTGCTGTGGGCAGCCAAAGACAATGGCAGTAATATAAACTGGAATGATGCCAAATCTTATTGCGAAAATTACAGAGGCGGTGGCTACACAGATTGGCGAATGCCAACAAAGTTCGAACTTAAAGATTTATATGATGATTCAATCTTTGGAAAAAATGGTTATCACCTGACAAAACTAATAAATCTAACCGGGAGTTTCGTTTGGTCATCCGAAACGACCGGTACTAAGCCCTTCGTTACCAGTTTCCAGTATGGTTTGGCTTACGAGGAGTCTTCTTCCAACACCAGAAGAAATCGAGCGCTTCCGGTGCGATCTTTAAGTGGAGAAACGGCAACTGTAGCATCAGGTGCCGCTGTTGCTTCTAATATTACTCCTGCAGGCGATGCTGCTGATGCGTCCGGACAATGGTGGGGGAAAAAATATGTTCCTAAGGCTGAACCACCAGCCGTTCCAATGGAAGAAGTAGTGACTCCCCCGCCTGAAGTGCCGGCTGCTCCGATGGAAGTGGCTGTTCCTCCGGCTGAGGTACCCGTTGCTCCCGCGGTTCCGACGGAAGTAACTGTTCCCAAGGCTGAAAAACCGGTAATGGAAGAGGTTGTCATGCCACTCAATGTAAAATTCGATACGGCCAAGTCCAATATAAAGAAAACATATGATGAAGATATTAAAAATTTAGCCGATTTTCTAAAAGCGAACCCGGAGGCTACAGCAGTAATCGAAGGTCATACCGATAATGTTGATATACATAACGAACCGGAAAGAAATATGCGATTGTCTCAGGCCCGTGCCGACAGTGTCAGGCATTATCTGATTGATGATTTCGGCATCGACGCATCGCGTATCAGTGCTATTGGTTATGGACCGAATAAGCCGATTGCCAGCAATGATACCATAGAAGGAAGAATGAAGAATCGCAGAGTTGAAGCTGTCATCGAAATGGTGAAGCCGAAATAATTATTTAACAGATTCATAGTTCCGAAAATACTTAAGGCCTCATAACCATGTAGTGGTTATGGGGCCTTTTTTTAATGAGACTCAAATTTTACAAGCATAGCGTAGGTGAAATTTGTAAATCGAATTATCCTATAGCTTTTCGGTATTCACTTACCAGCGCTTCTTTGGAAACGCCAAGATCAATGATATCCCACGGCAGAATTTCATCGAATTGCTTTTGGCGGTAAACGTAGAAATCCGGATTTACATTCACTTCTTTTAACGCCTGCGCCCAATTTTCTTCCAGACGATTTACAGCCAGCAATAATTCACCCACCCGACGATCACCTAAAGAAAGCAGCGCCTGAATATAATTCCACTTCGGAACATCGTGAATGACTTTGATCTGCTTATCCTTACTGAAAGCATTCTTGATTTTTTTGATTTTTTTGCCGGCTTCATAGACATTAGCAAGAGCACACCATTGCAAAGGAGTTTTCGGTTTGGGAATAAATTGATTAATACTCAGAGTGATACGCCTAAACTTTTTTTTACCTTTAAAATAATGCAGGATATGGTGCTGAATTTTTTTTACAAGTTCAATTATGGCATCGATTTCTTTTTCTTCTTCTCCAGGCAGTCCCACCATAAAATAGAGCCTCAAACTGGTAATTTCTTTTTTTACCAATAATTCTATCGCATGAATTATTTCCGCTTCAGTTATGCCTTTACGCAAAAGGTCCCGCATTCTCTGGCTGCCGGCCTCCGGAGCAAGAGCAACTGTCTCAATACCGTTGGCTTTTATTAAATCGACAATTTCTTCATTTATCCGGTCAATTCGCAGAGAACCCAAACCGGCTTGCGCACCTTGTCCAATTATATGTTCACAAATACGTGTCAGCCCCGGATGATCGGAAACAGCAGTACCGACAAGACCGATTTTCTTTTTTCTTTCCAATCCGCGATCAATAGAAGCAATAATCTCAGCCTTGTCACGAAAACGCGCCGGACGATAAACGAAACTGGCGGCACAAAAACGACAGCTTCTGGCACAACCTCTGTTTACTTCCACCAGAAACATATCTTCCATCTCGGTTTGAGGTGCACTGATAACTTCTTCTGTAGAAAATGAATTAATGTCTCTTACATGTTGTATTTTTATTTTGTCAGGCAAACCGGTTTCGCTAGGCTTTATTGACTGAATCCTGCCATCAATGGAATAATCGACATTATAAAGATGAGGCACATAAATATTGTTTATTTTTGTCTGCAAATTTTTCAGCAATTTCCGGCGTTCATGACTAAGACTGCGAGCTTCTTCAAAATAACTGCAGAATTGCGGTAATGCTTCCTCCGCTTCACCTAAAATAAACAAATCGAAGAAATCAGCCAAAGGCTCGGGATTTAGCGTAGGAGATATACCGCCGCCGACAATCAAAGGATAATGATCCGAACGTTTTTTTACCAACAAGGGTATACCGGCAAGATCCAGCATTTTCAATATATTGGGATAATCGTTTTCAAACGATAAAGAAAACGCCAAAATGTCAAATTCGATTATTGGTTTCTGATTTTCCAGACTGAATATTTCTGCCGTCCCGGATATGTATTCGGCGTCGCTTCCGGGATCCGGCAGAAATACTCTTTCACATAGGAAGGAGGGTTGCGCATTAAATATTTTATATACCGTTTGGAAGCCCAGGTTTGCCATACCTGTCCGGTAATAATTGGGGTAAGCCAGACAAACCGTATTATATGTGCCCCAAACTTTTTTTACATATCCAGTCTCTCTTTCTAAAACGGCAGCATGTTTTTTTCTAACTTTCCAATCCATTGTTTCATCATAGCCTGTATCTTATAATCACTCTAATCGGCCTGACGGCGTAAAAACGTCGGAACCTGTATATCAGTCATATTGTCGGCTTCATCGCTAATATTAACATTCGTAAAATTCAGATTGTTTTGTCCTTTTCCACGGCGTATGAAAGCAGGTGTCGATAAATCATCCCGACGGAAACCTCCCAAATGTGTTACGTTTCCAAGAGATTCCTTTTTCTTTGATATATTATCAAAACCGGTGGCAATGACTGTGATACGAATTTCATCATTCATATTCTGGTCAATTACAGTTCCGAAAATAATATTTGCTTCTTCATCCGCTTCTTCTTGAATCAATGACGAGGCTTCATTAACCTCATAAAGGCTCATATCCGGCCCACCTGTAATATTGAGCAAAATTCCCCGTGCACCCTGGATAGTATTGTCTTCCAGCAGAGGAGATGAAATCGCTCTTTGGGCCGCCTCTACCGCCCGGTTTTCGCCGCTTGCCGCACCTGTACCCATAATGGCTATACCCATGTTGGTCATGACACTCTTTACATCGGCAAAATCAAGATTGATCAGTCCCGGAACCAGTATCAGATCCGATATGCCCTTGACCGCCTGATAAAGAATATCGTCTGCCTTTTTGAACGCTTCCAGAAGCGACAAATTGCGTCCACCCAAACTTAGAAGGCGTTGATTAGGAACAACAATGAGCGTATCCACAATATCCCGCAATTGTGCGATACCTTCTTCAGCCTGGATATTACGTTTCTTGCCTTCAAACTGGAAAGGTTTGGTAACTACAGCAATGGTCAGAATGCTGCATTCGCGGGCTATCTCCGCGATAACGGGAGCCGCCCCAGTTCCGGTTCCTCCTCCCATCCCGGCGGTGATAAAAATCATGTCCGCACCTTCCAGAAACGGCCTGATTTCATCGCGCGATTCCAGTGCCGCCTGTTTGCCGATTTCAGGATTGGAACCGGCTCCCAGACCTTTTGTTATCTGCGAACCGATTTGAATTTTGATCGGCGCATTGGACACGCCGAGCGCCTGCGCATCCGTATTGGCGTTGATGAAATCGACCCCTCCCAGAGACGATGCAATCATCGTATTGACAGCGTTACCGCCGCCGCCGCCTACGCCGATCACCTTTATTTTCGCCAAATTCTCACTGCATACTTCCGTTAATTCAAACATGCTCTCTCCTTCCTTTCAAAAAAATTCTGAAAACATTTTTTTTGCCGTTCTTATCATTTTACCAAACACATTCGTTGTATTTCTGTAAATCGAATCACCGCCCAACTGGTTATTTCCATATATAATCAAGCCGACACCTATGGCATGTGCCGGTGAGTTTACTATATCGGAAAGACCTCCGATACCGATAGGAATGCCTTTACGGGCCGGCATATCAAAGATTTGTTCGGCAAGTTCGGTGATACCGTACAAAAGCGACGTTCCTCCGGTCAAAACAACTCCGGCTGCCAGCAAATCTTCAAAACCGAACCGGACAACTTCCTTGTAAGCAAGATTTAAAATTTCCTCCATTCTCGGCTCCATTATCCGCCCGAGAATCTGACGCGATACTTCACGGTCTTCTCTGCCGCCCAGACTGGGTACGTTGATTGTTTCATCCTTGGGAATCATGGAAGTCAAGGCACATCCGTATTTCAGTTTAATTTTTTCCGCATCGCCCAGCGGTGTCCGCAAACCGGTGGAAATATCCGATGTGAGATAATTGCCTCCCACCGGCAATATCGCCGTATGTTTGATGCTGCCTTCGGAAAAAATGGTAACCGAAGTATTGGCTCCGCCAATATCAAGAAGAACTACTCCCAAATCTTTTTCGTCGGAACTTAACACCGCCTCACCTGCTGCCAATTGTTCCAGAACAACATCATCGATATCCAAACCTACCCTGTTGACGGATTTTACTATATCCTGGATAGCGGAAGTAGCACCGGTAACAATATGTACTTTAGCCTCCAACCGGACACCGGACATTCCTATGGGATCTTTTATTCCCTCCTGACCGTCAATTACATAACTCTGCGGAAGAATGTGCATGATTTCCCTACCTACGGGAATGGCAATGGCTTTGGCAGCATCAATCGCTCTTTGTACATCGCTTTCACTCACTTCCCTGCCTTTTATGGAGACTATGCTCAACGAATTCTGTCCCTTAATATGACTACCGGATATCCCGACGTAGACAGAGTTAATGCGGCATCCGGACATGTGTTCAGCTTCCTCCACCGCTGTTTTTATTGATTCCACCATGCTGTCAATATTGACAACCGTTCCCTTCCTTATTTCCTTGTTTAGAGATGTTCCGACGCCAATTATGTTAATGCCGGTTTCGGTAACCTCTCCGACAACAGCCGTGGTTTTTGTCGATCCGATGTCGAGTCCAACTATGACATTGCTTCTTTTTCCCATCAGCATTTTCACCTCGTTTTTAATTTTACCATTTAACAGACTTTCCTCTTCATATCAGATACTGCTGGCCGTTGACGTTCTGTTCCATATGGCCGGGAGCATTTTTGCGTTGCACTGTAACTTTTGATTCATCAGACAAGTCTATGCACAAATAGCCGTTTTTCATTCCTCGTTTTTCCAAATCCGCCATGATCATAGTTAACTGCCCCAGCTTTCTTTCGAAATCTTCCTTGCCCAGCTTTAAATAAAGGCCTGTATCGGAAATTAAGGATAACCCAAACACATCATCAATATGAATCTCGGAAATTGTACCCAGGTAAGCGTATTTGCCGGAACCGGTTATAGTGTGCAATAATTTAAGTGTATTTAAAAAAAGCGGGGATTCGGTTTTGTCTTTCACTGTGACACCTATAAATATCGGGAGATCTACTTCATCGCTCTTACCCAATCTTTTAAATACAAAACCTTCCCCGTCCATCAAATAAAAACCATTAGACTGTTTGACTAAAGCCAATGGATTCCTTTCTTCCACTTCCAGAACAAGTTTGTTCGGTAGTTCCCTGCCAACATAAACATTTTTCACCCATTGATTTAAAGTAACCCTGCGCACTACGGCATCCGTATTTATCGCCAATAGATTTTGTGCAGGTTTTATGTCCGCTAACTCCAGGATATCCTTTTCTGTCAGTTCCTTTACGCCACGTACGGAAATTTCTTTTATTTTAAAATACGATCTGCTTATGAGAAAATTATACGTATAAACAAGAAAAATTGTCAGAAACGCAACAGTAACCAGCAATCCCAAAGCAGTAAAGAAATCTCTCGACATGCCGGAAACCCGCCGACGCAGACGGTTTTTTTTCGCTTTCAGACCAGATTTTTTCAAATTAATTTTCTCCAACAATCACTACTTCTGTTTCCAATTTCACACCCTTTTCTTTTTCGGCTTTTGATTGAATAAGCGCAATCAGTTCCAAAACATCAGAAGCAGTGGCACTACCTCTGTTAACAATAAAATTGGCGTGCTTCGTCGATATTTGCGCGCCTCCCACACTCATTCCTTTCATTCCCATGTCTTCAATAAGTTTGCCGGCTATTTGCATGGGCAAATTTTTAAAAACGGATCCGGCATTAGGAAATTCCAAGGGATGTTTTTTCTGTCGCCATTGCAGAATTTCATTTATTTTTTTCTTAATCTTCTCGCGTTCGCCTTTTTTCAGCTTGAATTGGGCACCCAGTATTATTGTGTCGGGAGGCAACAATGTCCTACGGTAACTGAAAGATATTTCTTCTCTCTTCATTGACTTGATACCACCTTCAGCGTCCAGCAAATATATCGCTTTTATAACATCTTTCATTTCTTTTCCGTAAGCTCCGGCATTCATCCATAGGGCGCCGCCCACAGTACCCGGGATACCGGCACAAAATTCCAGTCCTGTTAGTTCATTCGACACCGTCATATTGACAACCTTTACCAATGACGCGCCTGCCTGAGCAGAAATAAGATAACCTGCTTCCGGTGTATATTCGTAACCTATTTTTTTCATCCCGGTCATCAGCAAAATTGCTCCCCTGTATCCGCCATCCCGTACAATAATATTGGTCAGATTACCTACCGGCAAAAAATTAATTTCTTTTTCTTTAAGCTTTTTTATAACTTCAACCAGTTGATCCTCATTTTTTATAAATACGAGAGCATCTGCATTACCGCCGACAGCAAGCGATGTATGCTGCGACATCGGCTCATCGTATAATATTTTTCCGGCTATTACATCGCTCAGAACTTTTTTGATTTCATTTTTGCCGGTCATTTATTTTTATTTTCCCTGTTCTCAATTGCTTTAAGAAATTTTCGCCAATTTTATAAATACTGCCCGCTCCCAGGGTCAAAACAACGTCTTTTTCTTTTACTGTCTTTAGTAAGTATTTTATAATGTTTTCCGCATGTGAAATATATTTTACATGTTGCTGTCCGGTTTGTCTGATCGCTTCACACAGTGCAGCGGAATTAATTCCTGCAATAGGTTCTTCACTTGCCGGATAGATGTCATTGATAATCAATATGTCGACATTCCTGAAAGCTTTGGTAAATTCATCAAAGAGTGCTTTTGTTCTGCTATACCTGTGCGGCTGAAAAACAACAATCAACCTGTCTTTCCATATTTGCCGCATAGCCGTCAGTGTCTCCTTGATTTCGGTAGGATGATGGCCATAATCATCAACCACCGTGATATTGTTTACCCTTCCTTTAACTTCCATGCGGCGTTGAACTCCCGAAAAGCTTTGCAGACCTTTCTTGATTGTTGCTGGATCAAGACTCAGCTCGCGTGCTACCGCTATTGCCGCCAATGAATTATAAACATTAAACATACCGGGAACGGTTAATTCGATTTTACCTAAAACAGTTTCTTTATATACAAGCGTGTAACTTGTTTTTCTCTTTAAAAATTTTATTTCTCTGGCACTATAGTCCGCCGGTGATTCAATGCCGTAAGTTATCATCCTGCGCTTAATCAATGGAGCAATTTCCTGTACATAAATATTATCGTTGCAAATAACCGTGCAGCCGTAAAAGGGAACGATATTGGCAAATTTGAGAAATGCTTCTTTGATTTCAGTAATGTCTGCATAAAAATCCAAATGTTCGCGGTCGATATTTGTAATTACGGCAATTGTAGGCGACAGTTTTAAAAATGATCCGTCACTTTCATCCGCCTCCGCTACAATAACCTCTCCATCGCCTAACCGGGCATTGCTGCCGATGCTGGCCAGTTTTCCCCCGATAACCATCGTTGGATCCAAACCGCCCCGTGCCAGAATCGTAGAAATCATTGAAGTTGTAGTAGTTTTGCCGTGACTACCGGAAACAGCGATGGAAAATTTCATTTTTAGAAGTTCCGCCAGCATTTCCGCCCGCGGAATTACCGGAACACCTCTTCTGTGTGCTTCCATAACCTCCGGGTTATTTGTCTTTACTGCTGTGGAAGTCACAACTACATCGGCATTACCAACGTTTTCCGCAGCATGTCCTATGACCACATGCGCACCAAGTTTTTGCAATCGTTTCGTCATTTCCGAACGCTGAACATCTGTTCCGCTTATGTTGTAACCGAGATTAACAAGAACCTCGGCGATCCCGCTCATACCGATACCCCCGATTCCCACGAAATGGATGCATTTTACTTTATGTTGCATTGAACTGTTTCTTTTATCTGATTTCATTTATACCGCCATTTTTTCTTAAGCTGTATGGGCTGTTAATTTTTCCCAACTATTAATTTGATACAGTTATCAACTATTGTTTTTGCCGCATCAATCCTGCTCAGTTTTAATGAATTTTCTTCCATCTGACGCAGTTTTTGCTCATTTCGCAAGAGTTCTTCAATCACACCAAATAATTTGCCACCGCCAAGTTCCTTCTGTTGAATCAGGATAGCCGCACCTGCGGAAGCCATGGCTTCTGCGTTTTTCAATTGGTGATCGTTTGCCGCCCAGGGATACGGAATTAAAATTGCCGCTTTGCCCGCTGCCGTAATCTCCGCAAGTGATGTGGCTCCAGCACGACAAATAATTATATCCGCATCCGCATAAGCACCGGCCATATCAATAATAAACGGTTCTACCTTTGCTTGAATTCCAAATTGTTCATAAGCCTTTGTCACTTCTTCCAGTTGCCTTGCACCGGTTTGATGTAAAACGTGAATCTTATTCTTTATACTTTGCATTTGCGGCAGCATATCAATGATGCTCTTATTGATTGCTTCAGCTCCCTGCGATCCGCCGAAAACCAGCAACTGTTGATAATTTTTTTTCTCTTTCTCCTCACGGCGTTTTGCAGCAAGTGCAGCTCTAACGGGATTACCGCTGACAATAACTTTTGTTTGAGGGAAAAATGTCTGTGTTTGCTCATATGTTACAAATATCTTATCCGCAAAATTGCCCAGAATTTTATTAGTAATTCCCGGAATAGCATTCTGCTCCGCAATTGCTGTGGGTATACCCATGAAATGAGCAGCGAACACTGCCGGTCCTGAGGCATAACCACCCACACCCACTACAATGTCAGGACGAAACTCTTTTAAAATACACCTTGATTGCCACATGCTCATAGGAATCTGATAAGCACCCCTTATCAATGCCTTGCCTCCCTGTCCTTTAACTCCTTCAACATCAATTTCCCTAAGTTCATAACCAAGCCGGCCAAGCAGTCTGCTTTCAATGCCTCTTTTTGTTCCAATGAAAATAATTCCTGTTCTATTATCTCTTCTCAAAAATTCTTCAGCTATGGCAATTCCCGGGAACAGGTGTCCGCCTGTTCCTCCTCCTGCAATCGCAATACGCCTTGTTGCTTCAGACAAATTCAAATCCTTTTAAACTATTTTAATTCACTCAACGTCTCTTCCATCAAGTCTGAGTTGAAATATTCAACAAAATACCCGCCGCCGTCATGGTCATGATAAATGCAGTACCGCCATAACTCAAAAAAGGCAGCACTAAACCTTTCAATGGTATAAGTCCCATCACACCTGCAATATTTATGAATGCTTCCATTGCAATTACCATGGTCAATCCGGCAGCCAATAATGTCCCGAAAAGATCGGGTGCCTTCAATGCAATCATAAAACCGCGAAAAGCAAACACAGCAAACATGACTATTACAATAGTCACTCCAATAAAACCGCTTTCCTCCGCAATTATGGAAAGAATAAAATCGGTATGCGGTTCGGGCAAATAAAATAATTTTTGCATACCGTCTCCTATTCCAACGCCAAAAGTTCCACCGGAACCGAATGAAAGCAGCGATTGAATAATCTGAAAACCTGTATTATTGGCATCTTTCCACGGATCTAAAAAAGCAGTCAACCGAGTCAATCTGTATCCTTTATACAGAATCAAAGCTACGCCGACCGGTATGAAAGCCGCAACCAAAAAGGATAGATGCTTTATCCGAGCTCCGGCTATAAAAAGCATTAAAAGTAAGATCGCGGCAATAATCACAGCCGTACCGAAATCAGGTTCCAGTAAAATCAGCAAAATAGCAATAGAAGTAACCGTTAAAGGAACCAGAACTCCTTTGCTGAAATCCTTCAGTTGATGCGCCTTTCTGGTCAGCAAGTGCGCCAGAAAAATAACTACTGAAATTTTTACCAATTCAGTCACCTGAAAGGAAAAGCCTCCCAAATTCAACCAGCGAGTCGCCCCTCCACGTTTCAACCCCAAATGCGGTACCAGTAATAGCGAAAGCAGGATGAAAGATAATATCATTCCCGGATATGCCCATTTCTTTAACTGCGTGTAAGGAGTCCTGGTCATAATAATCATGACAGTCATCCCGACAAATACAAAGAAAAGCTGCTTTTTCAAAAAATATTGTCCATCCTTAAACTTTTCCAGCGCAATAATGGAACTGGACGAATAAATCATAGTCGTGCCCACAGTTACTAAAATCAAAGTAACTAACAGCAAAATAATGTCCGGAAATTTATCTTCTCTGAACGAAACATCCATTTAAAGATTTCTTACTACCTCCTTAAAGAAATTGCCCCGTTCCTTATAATTGGCAAATTCATCAAAGCTGGCACAACCTGGTGAAAGTAAAATAACATCACCGGACCGAGCATTTTTATATGCGGTTTCAACAGCCTCCTTTAATTTAGCTTCTTTCAATATCGGCACATTATTACCAATCAAAGATGCAATACGATCACGTGCTTCGCCAAACAGTATTACTTTTTTAGCTTTTGTTGACAGCATCGGTTTTAAAGTTTCAAAATTACCTTCTTTATCGCGGCCACCCAGAAGCAGAACTACGGGCTTATCAAACGTTTCCAGCGCCCTCAAAACGGATCCGACATTCGTTCCTTTGGAATCATCGTAAAACTTGACTGAGTTCTTCTTCCCGGCAAATTCAATTCGATGCGGTAATCCGCGGAAAGCGGTAATCGCATCAATGATAGTCTCCCTTGCGCAGCCGCAAAAACGCGCTGCCATTATAGAAGCCATGATATTTTCCACGTTATGTAATCCGGGAATCGAAATAATGCTAAGAGGATATTTTTCTTCTTTCATTCCGGGCATTTTAAAAATCATATTATCGTTCTTAATGAATATCCCCTTTTGCAGGACATTCCTTGAACTAAATCTGGCAACTTTTGACAAGATGTCCCTGGATATTCCTTTCTGTGCCGGATCAGCGGCATTCAGAATCGCAAAATCATCTTTTGTTTGATTTGCAAATATCCTGGCTTTAATACGCCGATATTCCTCAAAAGAACCGTGATAATCAATATGATCACTGGTAATATTCAGAAGCACAGCAACAAACGGCCGGAATTTTCTTGTCCATTGGAGCTGGAAACTGCTGATTTCAGCAGCGATAAATTCCGCTTCCTGCAAACCGTCGGCATACTCAATTAAAGGGTTGCCTATATTTCCACCCACAAAAATTTTCCTGCCCGAACTTTTCAGAATTTCACCCAGTAATGTCGTTACCGTCGTTTTACCATTGGTGCCGGTTACAGCAATCATAGGAGTTTTTATAAACCTGTAAGCCAGTTCAATTTCGCTGACAACAGGTATATTCTTTCTCAGCGCATCAACCAGTAATTCATTGTGAGGAGGCACACCGGGAGAAGGAATAACCATATCCGCATCTTTTAGAATGTTTTTGTTATAGTTTCCGACTTCCAGCCATTTTGCTTTGGCAATTCCTTTAAAACCTTCGCCCCATTGATCAGATGATTTTTCATCTGTAACCGATACTTTTACACCTCTTTCCCCCAGAAAGCCGGCAACAGCAATGCCTGTTTTACCCATGCCGATTACAACTATTTTTTTACCGTTAAAATCCATGGGTCCTCTATCGCAGTTTCAAGGTACTTATGGCCATTAAAGCCAATAAAATAGAAATAATCCAAAACCGTACAATCACCTTAGGTTCCGCCCATCCTTTTAATTCAAAATGATGATGCAAAGGAGCCATCCGCAGAATACGTTTCCCTCCGGTCATTTTAAAATAACCGACCTGAAAAATAACCGAAAAGGTTTCCACAACAAATATACCACCGACAATAGCCAGTAATATTTCCTGTTTGGTTAGAATCGCCACTGTTCCCAATGCTCCGCCAAGGGAAAGCGAACCGACATCCCCCATAAAAATTTCTGCCGGATATGCGTTAAACCATAGAAAGCCCAAGCCTGCACCTACAAGAGCTCCGCAAAATACCGCCAATTCGCCTGCACCGCTAATATGAGCAACTCGCAGGTAATAAGCAACTTTCACGTTTCCGGCAAAATAAGCAAAAAGTAAATAAGTAGCAAAACAGATTATTGCGGGACCTATGGCGAGACCGTCCAAGCCATCAGTCAGATTTACGGCATTGGCCGCGCCGACAATGATAAACGTAGAAAACAGAATATATCCCCAGCCCAGGTCAGGTAATATAGTTTTGAAGAAAGGAACCGTTATCTGCAAATTAAATTCAGGCTTCAAATAAAGTATGACACTGACGAACAAGGCAATTATAATTTCTGCGATCAGTCTTACCTTACTTGAAATACCCTTGGAACTTTTGCCGGTGAATTTACTGTAATCGTCAACAAATCCTATTAATCCATAACCGACTGTAACCAGTAATATCAGCCAGACATAATTGATGGAAAGATTCGTCCAAAGCAAAGTGGAAATCACTACTGCAAAGATGATCAAAACTCCCCCCATTGTAGGAGTGCCTTTTTTGGTTAAGTGGCTTTGCGGACCATCCTCTCTGATCTGCTGCCCTATCTGCATTTCCTGCAGTTTCCGAATCATCCACGGACCGATTACCAGACAAATCAAGAGCGCAGTGATTGACGCAAATATCGTCCGGAAAGTTATATAACGAAATACATTAAAGAACGAAATCGTTGTGTGTAACGGATATAACAAATGGTAAATCACTTTTTAATTCACTCCTGTTTAATGAACCGTTTTATTATCTCCGTTCGTTTTATCATCACCGAAATGATCGCATACTTGATTCACTATTTTTTCCATCTTCATTCCGCGCGAACCTTTTACCAAAATCCAGTCACCTTTTTTTAAATTTTCCTTCAAATAATTAATTCCGTTATCTTCATCAGAAAGAAAAAAAATGTTTTCCGGTAACAGTCCTCCTTCCATTGCTCCGGCGGCTGTCACCTTGGAAAAATCGCCTTTAAGAAAAAGAGCATTGATCCCTATAGTCGCTATCAGCATTCCTATTTTACGATGCATTTCTTCCGATTGCGTCCCCAACTCCAGCATGTCACCTAAGAATACGTAACCATTATGATTAACTTTTAAATCCTTCAGCGTCATCAGCGCTTCCCTTACCGAAGCAGGATTGGCATTGTACGAATCATCCAAGAGAAAAGACCCGTTACGTAGTTTAATCATTTCCATGCGTCCGCTGAACGGACGAAATTCCGCCAGACCTTCCGCTATCGTTTTGATGTCCACACCAACAGCAAAAGCTGCCGCTGCCGCCGCCATAGCATTATTAACATGATGAAGACCAACGATTTTCATTTCCACTTTTTGCGTATTCTCACCGATGACTAAATTAAAACTCATTCCCTTGATGCCGTTGATTTTAATATCCCTGACCGTAATATCGGCATTAGGACTCATACTGAAAGTAACTTTTCGGCCGGTCCATCTTTCAGCACAAAAGGTAACTGCTTCATCATCCATATTAACAATGATAGTTCCCGAAGGCGACATGTTTAGAAATAAATCCCCTTTTTCCTTCCGGACAACATTTACGGAGCCAAATCCTGTCAGATGTGCCGGGCCGATGTTAGTAATCAAGCCTATATCCGGTGCGGCAATCTGCGTGAGTCTCCTTATTTCGCCACGTATATTCGTACCCATTTCCAAAACAGCCAATTCATGTTGTTCTGTAAGACGAAATATCGTCTGGGGCAATCCAATCAAATTGTTTAAGTTCCCTTCGGTTTTTAAAATATTTTTCTTCCGTCCTATAATTGCCGCAACCATTTCCTTGGTTGTTGTTTTCCCGGAAGATCCTGTTAATCCGATTACGGTAACGGGAAAACGCTTTCTCCATTCATGAGCCAGATCACCCAGCGCGATTAAAGTATCGGCAACCTCAATCACAGCAACACTTTTATCCGTCAGATCTTTACTGACTTTTGAATCACTGACTATAACGCCGGTAGCTCCCTGTTGCATTGCTTGCTTTACAAAATCATGTCCGTCAAACTTTTCTCCTTTCAATGCGACAAAAAGATTCCCTTTTTTTACCAGACGGGAATCAGTGGAAATACCATAAAATGTTTTCTCCGAAGCCCCGGCAATTAAATTCCCGGTAGTAGCCTTTAACACGTCATCTAATAAAAATTTTGGCGAATCATAATTCATCGATTTAATTTAAGCAGCTTCCTGATTCCAAAGTCTGTTTTACAACAACGCGGTCATCAAACGGTACTTTATCTGTTCCCAGAATCTGATAATCTTCATGACCCTTCCCTGCGATTAAAATTATATCTTCTTTTTGTGCCACACTTATAGCGGTCTCAATTGCTTTTCTTCGATCTGGTATTACCGTATAACTATGAGCGCCATTATTCAGCTGTAAATTGTCCGGCGATTTCTTTTGTATCTTGCCTTGATCAATTCCGGCTTCTATTTCGGCTATAATCGCCAACGGATCTTCCAGGCGGGGATTATCTGAAGTTACAATAGTCAAATCACTGAATGTTGTGGCGGCTTCACCCATAAGTGGCCTTTTACCGTGATCTCTGTTTCCGCCACAACCGAAAACGGTAATAATCTTTTTCTTTTTGAATTCTACAAGATTTTGTAGAACCTGCTTTAGCGCGTCCGGTTTATGCGCGTAATCTACGAGAATTGTAAAACCGGAAGAAGAATCAATCCTTTCGAGGCGTCCCGGCACATAAGACAGATTCTCTATTCCTGCCTTAATAGACGTTGAAGAAATTTGCAGAGCTTTCGCCGCTGCCACAGCGGCAAGAATGTTATAAATATTGAACTTGCCTACGAGCGGAGTCTGAATAGAAATGTTTTCTCCAGCCAGATTGATTACGGCTTTTATTCCAGACAAGGATAATTCATAGTTTTCGGCCCTAACTACGTTATTTTCCTCCATTCCGTAAGATAATGAAGGTAAAGTTACATCCTTCAGAATAGATTGTCCCCATTTATCATCGCCGTTAATTACAATTTTTTGCGGGAGAACTTTTTTGCTTTGAGATAATACTTCCGTAAAAAATCGTTTCTTGGCCTGAAAATAATTTTCCATCGTTAAGTGATAATCAAGATGCTCGTGGGAGAGATTGGTGAATATACCTAAATCAAAATCGCAATCATCGATTCTTCTTAAATCAATAGCATGTGAAGAAACTTCTGCAATGACATGAGTAATACCTTCATCAGCCATTGTGCGCAATATTTTTTGCATTTCATAGGATTCCGGAGTAGTGTTAGGCGCAGGAAATATTTTATTATTATAACGGTAATTAACTGTGCCCAAAACTCCGCATTTATAACCATCCTGATTCAGAATTGACTCCAGAAAATATGTAGTAGTCGTCTTACCGTTTGTGCCGGTAACTCCTATCAGGCATAATTGAGCGGATGGATTTCTGAAATAATTTCTGGCCAATATTCCCAATGCTCTTCTACTGTTTGTTACCTTAACTGCAGTTACGTTAGAAGAAGTTTTAATATCCTTCTCATGAACAACACAACATGCGCCTCGATCAATCGCCTGTGCAATATAATCATGCCCGTCGTGTTTTAATCCGGTAACTGCGACAAACAGAGCACTTTCTTCGCATGTATCCGCAGAATAACAGACAGAAGATATCTCTTGAAGAGAATCTCCGGAAATACTGATTACATCTAATCCTTCAATTAAGCGGTTCAGTTTCATCAAAGCCTCAATTGTTCAACTCAAAGACAACATTACACACCCGCTCTTCTCCATATGGAGTATGGGCCGGCGGGTATTGACTTACAGCCCAGCCATTACCGGATATTTTAAGCTCTATTGATTCGGTCTGTGCTTTTTTCATCGCTTCCCTGAGAGTCAAACCAACAAAATTAGGCATGATAGATTCATCATCGCTGACAACCTCTTGCGGAGCTAAGGTTTGCTGTGTTGAAACAAGCGCTACTTTATTTGGATTCTCTTCAAAGACAGGAGTTTCCCTGATATTTGTCTTGAAACAATTGAGTATCTGCTCACCGATATTTTTGAATACCGGAGCGGCGGCTACTCCACCCCATTTATCTCTCTGCGGTTCATCAAGCATTACCAAAATAGCAACTTGCGGATTGTCGGCGGGAAAGAATCCCATGAAAGATGTACGAACTTTCTCCGATGAATACACACCACGCTTAAAGTCGAATTTTTGTGAAGTTCCTGTTTTACCGGCAACAGCAACATTAACAATACGCGCGCTCTTACCAGTTCCGTCCGGAGCACTGACTACTTCCGTAAGCATATTGGTAAGACGTTTGGCCACATTAGGTGAGACAACCTTACGCACGACCGTCGGCGTATATAATTTAACTAAACGATTATTCTTGTCGGCAACACCCCGCACAACGTAAGGCTTCATTAAAACTCCTTTGTTCGCAATGGCTGATACAGCAGTAATTAACTGAATTGCTGTAACTGAAATACCCTGACCGAAAGCAATCATGGCCGTATCGACCGGCACCCACTTATTAACCGGCCTCACCAGCCCCGAAGACTCACCCAGCAAATCTATTCCCGTCTTCTCTCCAAAACCAAATTTCTGAATATAGTCATAAAATTTTTCCTTGCCCATCTTTTGAGCGATTTTCGCCGAGCCTATATTGCTGGAGTACTTTAATATATCCCTGACCGCCAGCATTCCGTAACGTTTTCTCTGTGCTTCATGAATAACACGATTAGCCACCTTGTAATTTCCATTCTCACAGAAAAATCTGTCTGATTCTTTAATTATTTTTTCTTCCAAAGCAGCGGCCACCAAAAAAGGCTTAAAGGTTGATCCCGGATCAAAATTATCGGTAATGGCACGATTACGCCATCTCTCTGCCGTAATCCCTTTGATGTTATTGGGATTAAAACCCACCTGATTGGCAAGCGCCAAAATTTCCCCTGTCTTGGGGTCCATTACAATGGCTACACCGCCCTTGGCACCCTTGTCGAGAATAGCTTCTCTTAAATGGGTTTCCACAAGATATTGAATCCGGTTATCTATGGTTAATACCAGATTTTTATTTTCACCTTTTTTTGTTTCATCTTTTTCCACACGTAAAAATAATTTCTTCCCTTTGGCATCCCTCGCCCACGCCAACTTCTCCGGTTTTCCCTTCAAAGACTCATCATATTTTTTTTCGAGTCCTTCCAATCCGCTGGCATCCAAGCCGACAAACCCGAGCAAATGAGCAGCCAGTTCACCGTTCGGGTAAAAGCGCTTTGGCTCCTTCACCAGAAAAATACCTTCGATGTCCGCACTTTCCACTACGGCAGCTTGTTGCGGAGAAATTTTTCTGGCCAGCCAGCAAAATCTTCTCGGTGACGATATCTTTTTGTAAACCGACTGATTATCCAAATTAAGTATTTCGGCAACCTGTCTGGATATCTTTACGGGATCAGCAATTTTGGAAGGATCGGCACAAACCGAATCGGACATAACCGACACGGCAAGTTTTTCGCCATTGCGATCAAAGATTATTCCTCTTTCCGGCTGCAACTGCAAAACAGTAGTATGCTGCCTTTGTGCCAATGATTTCAGTTTCTGACCGGATAAAACCTGCAATTGGAAAGCGCGTGATATCAAAGCAATAAAGAACACCAGGAACACCGAAAGAATAACGATTATTCTTATTTTCAGCCATTTTTTTGATTGGACTGCCATTATCATTCTCCCGATTTCTTTAAAACAATTATTTGACTGCTATCAGGATAAGACATTTGCAATTTGTTTCTCACAATGCTCTCAATTCTCTGTGGTGATTTGAGCATTGCATATTCCAATTTTATTTTTTTTTGTTCCTCCAACTTCTGTTCTCTGATGCTCAGCTCCGCAGCTATTTTATATTCCAATTCAGTCATACGAATGTGGGAACCGACGTAAATTAAAGCAACAAACATGAACACAATGGCAAAAACAATAAATGTCGAATATCTGATTCCGAAAGAACCTTCGTTGGCTTCTTGAAAACGAGGGACAGCTCTTGTTTCAACAGATTGTGCGGATTGTGACATCTTAAACTCTCCGGGCTACGCGCAACTTGGCACTGCGAGCGCGTGGATTCGCCTTGATCTCCTCGGCTGTGGGAATCAGTGCTTTCCTTGTAACGTTTTCGAGTTTTGCTTCTTTTTGACAAACACAAAACGGCATATCTTTAGGACAAACACATTCTCCAGCCAAAGCACGAAATTCATTTTTTACAATACGATCTTCCAACGAATGAAAAGAAATTATACAAAGACGCCCACCGGATTTCAGCGCATCAACAGCGGCATTAATTACCAGTTTGATATTCTCCAACTCTTTGTTGACAGCTATTCTTATGGCTTGAAAAGTTCTAGTAGCAGGATGAATCTTTTGCCTTTTCGCTTTTACAGGCATGCAGGAAGCAACTATTGCCGCTAGTTCTGTCGTAGTTTCAATCGGTGACAATTGCCTTTTCTTTGATATTGTCCTGGCTATTTTTGCGGCCATTTTTTCTTCTCCGTAAAACCTGATGATGTTTTCCAGTTCGTTTTGCGCGAAGCTATTGACAATATCGTAAGCGCTCAATTCCAGATTGCGATCCATACGCATATCAAGCGGCGCCTGTAGATTAAAACTAAAACCTCTTTCGGCTGCATCCAGTTGACGAGAAGAGACTCCCAAATCCAGAAGAATGCCATCAACTTTTTTTATATTTAAATTTTCCAGCACTTTGCCTAAATCGGCAAAATTAGCTTTTATTAAAACCTTGCGTGAACCAAACTCCTTAAGCCTTGACTCTGCAAATCGCAAAGCTTCATCATCGCAATCAATTCCTACCAGGAAAGCGTCTGTTTCTTTGAGTATCGCGTAAGAATGACCCGCACCCCCTATGGTACAATCCACATAAATTCCCGTTTTACTAACTAAAAGCAAATCAACAATTTCTTTAACCATCACCGGCTCGTGATAAAAGTCGGCAATCATGGTTTAAATTCCCAGATCAGCTATGAAGTCAGCACATTTGTCAATCTCACTGGCGGCCTGTTTCATCCTTTCTTCGAAACGCTCTTTCGACCATATTTCAATATTCTTCAGCATGCCGGCCAGAACAATATCTTTTTCCAATTGGGCATATTCGCGCAAAGTCGGCGGTATAAGTACTCGTCCTTGCCCGTCAATATTGCAATCAACAGCTCCTGACATAAAAAAACGCTGGAATGAACGCACTTCTTTGCGCAACTTGGATTGATGGGCTACCTTTTCCTCAATTATCAACCACTCATCGTAAGGAAAAACCATCAAGTACTGATCCCAGTTCGTAATCACGATCCGGTTTTCGTACTCCTCCGCAAAAATTTCACGGAATTTGGAGGGAAAAATTATTCTCCCCTTTTCATCAATAGTATGATGATATTGTCCCCTGAAAACAGACATCACTTTCCTCCACGATAAGCCACTTTACTCCACTGGCTCAACTATAAAGACGACACTTGCCTTTGTCAAGCAAAAAATTTAACTTTTTTCCGGGTTAAGTAACTTAAAATTACTGGGAAAATCCTGAAATAACAGAAGAGATTTCTTGTTCGATGAATAAAACAGCAGGCACAAAAAAATTAATTTAGTAATTAAAGGCTTCTTTCAGTATTTTTTATTTTTGTTGTGACACATTAAGTTGTTGTATTGACTCATCATTAATACATCGATAACGATTTATAGCTTTAATGTGCTCCATCAATGAAGCTGAAAAAAAGTGTGAACCGTTATTTTTAGAAACAAAGTAAAGATGCTTTACAGGCGCCGGATATAGCACAGCCTTTAAGGATGACAAGCCGGGATTGGCAATTGGCCCCGGCGGTAAACCTCTTATTAAATAAGTATTATAAGGAGACTTTCTTTTTAAATGACTACGTAAAATTTTACCTCCAAAATTATCCAAATCATAAACGGCTGTGGGATCGCTTTGTAAACGCATTTTCTTCCTGAGTCTGTTGTGAAATACGGCTGAAATCATAGGTTTTTCAGCATAATCACCTGACTCTTTGCCGATTATAGAAGCAAAGGTCACAAACTGGTGAACGTCTAATTTCATCTCTTTAGCTCTTTTGATCATTTCCGGGGTAACTTTTTTCCAAAACTGATTAACCATTATTTTCATAATCTGGCGAGTACTCATCGAACGGTCAAAGAAATAAGTATCGGGGAAAAGATAACCTTCTATTGAGTCCGCTTCAATACCTAAAGATTCAAGGAATTCTTCGTCGCCGGCCAGTTCAAAGAAATTTTCTTTATTAATCAATTTTCCCCTGATCAAAACTGCTGCTATTTCCCGCATAGACAAATCCTCGCGGATAACAACTTTATGAATTTTTATTTCTCCGCGCAATAATTTATCAATCATTGCTGCAGGAGTCAGAGATGTATTGAATTCATACTCACCGGAACGAATGGAACGTGTGGCCCTTTTCATAAAGGCCAGACTATAAAAGAAAACACGGTTTTTGATCAATCCCGCCTGATTGAGTATTTCAGTGACTTTTAAAAAACCGGAACCTGTTGGTATATCAACAACTACATTCAGGTTTCTTTTATCAATAGAACTGGTTGAATAATTTATCAAAAGCACAAAAAAAAGCGCAATAACCAAAAAGGATATCAAAACAGAGCGACTAATTTTGTTTATAAAAAAATCTCTCTTAAAAAATCCGGACGAAAAAATTTTATTCACTTGCATCTTCTCTATTTCTTTTCTGTTTATGTAACAACTGATTCATCATAAGTATTATTTCTATTTATTTTCCATACTTCTTGTGAAATTAATTTTTTAATTATTTGGCTATAGAGTCGAGATATTCTTGAAGAATCAGAGAGGCGGCTAGTTTATCAATTTTTTCTTTTCTTCTTTTCCAATGTATACCGGATTTAATTAATATTTCTTCAGCTTCTTTGGTAGAAAGTGTTTCCGGCCATTTAATAACCGGCAAGGAAAAAGCCTTCTTTAACTGCTCAGAAAAACGATTTACTTTTTCGCACTGGATACCTTCCGAACCATCAAGACGAACAGGATAACCTATCACAATCTTCTCAACATTGTAATTTTTAATCAGATTATCCAGGATATCCCAATCATGTTTCCTGCTTTTTCTGATAATAGTGGGCAATCCCTGTGCTGTCATTCCCAGTTCGTCGCAAACAGCAGCCCCAATTTTTTTTTCGCCGTAATCCAAACCTAGTATACGCAAATATAACCTCTTGACTCGACACCTCTAACAATTTACGCTAATATTTTCAATCATTAAATCACCGACAGTGTTCTCCTGTTATTATAAACCTTAACAAAACAAACACACAACAAATTATAAGTTGTGAAAAATTGAGGAGTTTGTTATTTTTATAAATATTCATTCATGTCAAACAGGTAAATATATGAAACATTTCGTTCTGGGCACAGCCGGTCATGTTGACCACGGAAAAACGGCATTAATTAAAGCACTTACCGGAACAGACACAGATCGTTTGAAAGAAGAAAAAAAAAGGGGCATTACCATTGAACTCGGGTTTGCTTCGCTTGCTCTTCCATCCGGTCAGACACTAGGTATTGTGGATGTTCCCGGCCATGAAAAATTCATAAAAAACATGGTTTCCGGCGCGGCAGGCATAGATTTAGTCATGATGGTCATTGCCGCCGATGAAGGTATCATGCCACAAACGAAAGAACATCTACAAATTTGTTCTCTTTTGGGAATTTCCAAGGGTGTTATTGCCTTGACTAAAATTGACCTTGTGGAAGAAGACTGGCTAGAATTGGTCCAATCAGAAATTACTGACATTCTGAAAGGCACTTTTTTAGAAGACGCACCAATTATACCTGTATCTGCTATTAAACAAAAAGGACTTTCTGATCTTGTCAAAGCAATCGATGCTACTGTAAGTAAAATCGATGAAAAAGCTAATGATGGAATTTTTCGGCTGCCCGTGGACCGCGTGTTTACAATGAAAGGTTTCGGCACCGTCGTTACCGGCACACTTGTCTCCGACCATATTAAAACCAATGAAGAAGTGGAAATACTTCCTCGAGGTATAACCGCCCGTATCAGAGGTCTGCAGGTGCATAACCATCCGGTTGATGAAGCCTGGGTCGGTCAACGTACAGCTATTAATCTTCAAGGCATCGAAAAATCGGCTATTGAACGCGGCAATGTTCTTGTTCGCCCTAAAACAATATGGCCATCGCAGAGATTAGATACTTATGTCGAATTTCTTGCCTCCAATTCTAAAAGTATAAAGAATCGGACCCTTGTTCGTCTGCACACGGGAACAAGCGAAATTATCGCCCGTATAACATTACTGGATAAAGATGAACTTACGCCGGGACAAGACGGATTTGCGCAGCTAATTTTGGCTAGTAAAGATGTCGTTGTTGCCGGCGATCATTTTGTTTTACGAAGCTATTCCCCGGTTACAACAATCGGTGGAGGACGGATTATTGATCCTCTTCCCTTAAAACACAAAAGACAAAATGAAAAAATCATTGCCGATCTTAATATATTACGAAACGGACCACTTCCGGAGAGAATTTCCGTAATCATGGAAAGGACGGGATTTTCCGGTATCAATTTGCGCGGACTTAATTTTCGTCTTGGCGTACACATGAAAAAAATTCGTGATGCATTGGAAAATCTATTTTCCGAAAGAAAAGCGATCCTTCTGGATAGCGAGGATACAACCGT
This sequence comes from Smithella sp., assembly GCA_007244375.1. Lineage (GTDB taxonomy): Bacteria > Desulfobacterota > Syntrophia > Syntrophales > Smithellaceae > Smithella. The sequence continues at coordinate 97,211 of SCVW01000016.1, forward strand.
TATATCCGCTTTATTTTACAATCAGTTGGAAGAACTTATCGGTAAAGATCTTGCCACCTATCATACAAAAAACCCTTTACTGAACGGCATCTCCAAAGAGCAACTCAAAGAAACACTAGGTCGTTCCATTTCTTCAAAACTCTTTAATTTGGTATTGCGGAATCTTGTTAAAAATGAAATTATTGTTGTCGATAAAGACAATGTTCGTTTGGCAAAGCATAAGGTGCAACTTGCCGATGATCTGGATTCTATGCGTAGAAACATAGCCCGGATTTATAACGACGCAGGACTTACACCTCCTTACCTGACTGACGTTATCAATGATTTCAAAGATCAAAAAGACAAAGCGCAAAGTATAATTAAACTGATGCTCAAAGACGGAGATTTAATTAAAATCAACGAAGATCTGTGCTTTGCCCGCGGACCACTTAATAAATTACATGAAGATTATAAATCAATGCTGACAAAAGACGGCAAGGCAACACCGGCAACATTCAAAGATTTAACCGGTCTTTCCCGCAAATATATAATTCCTCTGATGGAATATTTTGATATGAGCAAACTAACTGTCCGGGTGGGCGATCACCGCATATTAAGAGAAAAAATATGAACAATGAATAAATTAAAGAAACATTTTCACATGTTACAAGTGGTAAAACTTTAAGGAAAATTTGTTTGCACCTTTGGAAATAAAGATATAATAGATTCCCAAAAATATTTTTCTCATTAACGTTAACGATGGTAAATGAATATGGATTCTCGGGAAAGGCAAGAAAAATTTGCAGACTAAAGAAATTTATCTCAAAGACATCAAACAGGGTGATAAGGTAGCTTCAACCTTTTTGGCCGTTGAAAAAAATATGGCTTTTTCTTTAAAAGGTTCTCCTTATTTGAATGTGCGCCTGAAGGATAAAACCGGTGAACTTGACGGAAAAGTTTGGGACAATGCTATTGAACTGGACCAGCAATTTAAAAAAGGCGATGTAATTTATATTGAAGGGAAAGCCGCCAATTATAAAAATTCCATTCAAATATCCATCATCAAAATCAGGAAATTCGTATGGGAAGATGTGGAACCTACCGATTATATACCGGCAGTAAAAAGTAATGTTATTGATATGTTTAACGAAATACTATCTTTTGCTGAGAAAATTCAAACCAAACCACTGCAAGATTTGCTTTTTGCTTTCCTGCATGATCAGAAAATCGCAGAGCTTTTTCAGCGGGCACCCGCAGCAAAAGGCTTTCACCACACTTATTTAGGCGGACTTTTGGAGCATACACTTTCGGTCGTACGTTTATTAGAAAAAGTTTGCGAACATTACCCTATTCTCAACAAAGACATGGTTATTGCCGGAGGAATTCTACACGATATCGGCAAAATATATGAATTTTCTTACGATCACATAATAGACTACAGCGACGAAGGAAGGCTGATCGGACACATTGTTATGGGCGTAGAAATGATCGATAAAAAAATTGCTGTTATTGATGACTTTCCTCAGCAATTAGCTTTGGAATTACGCCATATTATATTAAGTCATCATGGAGAATTCGAATTCGGTTCCCCCAAGCGTCCAAAGACTCTGGAAGCGCTCGTCGTCCATTATATTGACGATCTTGATGCTAAATTTAATGCTTTTCAAACATTTATCGATGATTCTACTAATGGTGATTCCGATTGGACAAACTATAACCGTCTTCTGGACCGTTTTATTTATAAAAGGAAATAAACCTTGTTCGGGCTTATCCGGTTATCAATGAATTTGAACTTGATTTTTTAGGAAAAAAGATATTATGAAACATCTATCATAAAAATACAATTAAAGAGCAACCAAACGCTCTTTTTTGATTAATTGTAGATTATCTACACAAGAAAAAATCGTTTACAAGAAGAAAGGATGGAATCATGGCTTACAGAACGGATACTTTATGCGGGATATTCCATAATCAGGCACTACGTTATGGAGATCAGGTCGAGCTTCTTCGGGCTAAGCTGGACAAAAACGGCGACCCGAGCAGCGAATGGCATTCGCGAACATGGAAAGAAACACGCGACGAAGCAATTGGTCTTGCCAAGGGATTAATTGTTTTAGGATTGAAAAAAGGTGACAGAATAGTAATCTTTTCTGAAAGCAGACCAAGATGGATAATAGCCGATCAAGCTATTCAAGCCTGCGGCGCCGTTGGAGTCCCCCTTTACCCCACCTTAACTGTAGAGGAACTGGGATATATGACATCGGATAGCGGATCGAAAATTGTCATTGCATCTTCCCAGGACAGAGGTGAAATGGCTCTCAAAGCAAAAGCGCATGGTGTATCCATAGACAAAATCATTACGATGTGTTCATGGAACGGTACAAAGCCGGAGGGTGTATACACATTTGACGAAGTAATTGCTTTAGGCAGGGAAAAAGTAAGCGATGAAGAAATAGAAAAGATGATAAACAGTGTTGGTCCCGACGATATCACTTCCATAATCTATACTTCAGGAACAACGGGAAAACAGAAAGGCGCTATACTTACACAGAAAAACTGGATTTCCAATCTTCATCAATGTTCCAATTCCACTCTTTTACGTCGTCAGCGGGAACTGGGACTTCATCTGACACACCTAGTTCACCTGCCTCTGTGTCATGTTTTTGGCCGGACAAGTGATTATCATACAGGAGCTCTTCAGCAAGGCGGTATTATGGTTTTTGCGGAAAGTTTTGAAAAAATACCGAAAAATCTTATAGAAGTGAAACCAAATGTAGTAATCAGTATTCCCCGATTATGGGAAAAAATATATGATACTACAAAATCCATAGTTTCCCGACAGAGCCAAAACACCCAATCAATTTTTAATTGGGCTATAAAACTGGGCGAAAAATATTGCGATGCCATGGCTACTGCCACAAGAATGGGACAAGTTGATTTGCTTCAATTCGCACTGGCCAATGTTCTGGTTTTCAACAAAATTAAAAAGACGGCCGGGTTGGATCATGTCGTACTGGGAATATCCGGTGGCGGTAAACTTTCCAAAGAAGTCTGTATATTTATCCGTGCCCTGGGCATTCAACTCAGCGAGGGATACGGACTTACCGAAACGTCACCGGTTATTAATTTCAATGAACCGGAATTCTCCAGCAGTTATGATCCCAGCAAGGCAGGCTGGTTCGGCAATAAGATGATCGGTTTAACAATGGATCTGATGATTACCAAACAAGCAAAGGGACTTTCACCTTATACCAATCCGATCCGATCATTGGGTCTTTCCTTAGCTTATAATACGGTTGCTCATAAGCTCCAAATTAAACCAGGCACCGTCGGAAAGCCGGTTCTCTGGACAGAAGAAAAAATTGCTGAAGATGGGGAAATTCTTGTTAAGGGACCACAGGTATTCAAAGGATATTGGAATTTGCCTGAAGCAACAGCGGAAGCATTTACTGAAGATGGATGGTTTAAAACAGGCGATATCGGTGAATTTGACAAGGAAGGATTCCTTACTATTACCGACCGGAAGAAAGAACTCTTTGTCACTTCGGGTGGTAAAAATGTAGCTCCGCATCCCATTGAACTCGCCATTACCGCCAAGCCTTACATAGACCAGGCTTGTCTTATCGGTGACGCCAGAAAATATTTGACTGCGTTAATAGTGCCTGATTTCCCGGAAATCCAGCGTTATGCCAAGCACAACAACATTCCGGCAGGTTCCGATGAAGAACTTATCGAAAATGATAAGGTTAAGGAACTGATCAAAAAACAGGTGGATGAAGTCAACGAAACACTGCCTCGTTACGAACAGATAAAGTATTATAAGATTCTCGATAAACCTTTCAGCGTTGAATCAGGTGAACTGACACCGACATTAAAATTGAAACGCAGGATTGTTTTCGAGAAATTCAAAGACGATATCGAAAAAATGTATACCAACTAATATAGATTCCCCCAGACCTTCCTTGCTTTTTATGCCGGGAAGGTCTGGAAAGAACAATTACAAAAGCGGCGCTCCAAATGTGCCGCTTTATAAATTTATAGGTTAAATATTTCTATTATTTTTTGTAAAGAGAATTTTTAATTATATACTGCCGGACTTTATCCGGTGTCAGATATTTTATCGATTTTCCTTTTTGAACCATTTTTCTCATTCGCGACGAAGAAATATCCAGAAAACTCACATGACGGAAATATATGGTATGTCCTGTAGAGCCAGTAAATCCGTCAATTCTTTTATCATAGGTAAATTTAGCCGCGAATTCTTTCGGCAAAATTTCATCCAACCTCATATCATCATAACCGGGACGGGTCATTACAGCAAAATTGCATAAAAGCAGAAGTCTTTCCCAATCTTTCCAGGTCGTTACTGCCTGGAAAGCATCCTGCCCTATAATGAAATACAACTCAAGATCTTTCATGTATTTATTAAGAATATATTCCACCGTTTCCACGGAATACGATTTACCGGCTCGTAACTTCTCCACTTCGGAAAAAGAAAAATTAACATTATCTTCAATTGCCAGACGAATCATTTGCTCACGATGATTAAAAGATGTTATTTCAGCTTCCAATTTATGCGGCGGCCTCGATGAGGGAACAAATATAATGCGGTTCAAGTTGAAAATTTCCAGCATTTCTTCAGCACCACGCAAATGGCCGAAATGAATCGGATCGAAAGTTCCGCCTAAAAGTCCCCATCTCATGTTCGCACCTGCCCGTTACCGTAAATTATAAATTTTAAAGTTGTTAATTCCTCCAATCCCATAGGACCGAAAGCGTGAAGCTTTGTGGTAGATATACCGATTTCGGCACCTAATCCCAGTTCAAACCCATCGCTGAAACGCGTTGAAGCATTAACCAGCACAGTCGAAGAATTGACCTCATTTAAAAAGCGTTGAGAATTATTATAATCATTGGTAATAATTGATTCCGTATGCAGGGAACCGTATTTCTCAATGTGAGCAATAGCCTCGTCAATATCTTCGACAATCTTAATGGCCAGTATCAAATCGAGATATTCTTCATACCAATCATCATCTGTGGCTTTTTCAATATTTTTCAGAATTAATTTTGTTTTCGCGCACCCCTTTAAAACAACACCAGCCTTTTTTAATTTATTCGCCGCCAGCGGTAAAAATTTACCCGCTATATCTTTATGCACCAAGAGGGTCTCCATAGCATTGCACACCCCGGGACGCTGAGTTTTGGCGTTCAAGCAAATATTAACAGCCATGTCAATATCTGCCTGTGCATCCACAAAAATGTGACATACTCCCTTGTAGTGTTTGATTACAGGGATCCTGGATTGAGCGACTACAGCGCGAATCAGTTCTTCTCCGCCCCGGGGTATTATTAAATCAATGTACTCATCCAATTGCAGCATCTCCGATACAGCTTCTCGTTCCGTCATTGGAATGACCTGAATAGCATTCACAGGTATCGATGTTTCCTGCAATACCTGTTGCAGAACGGACGCAATAGCCAGATTGGATTTTATCGACTCGGAACCACCACGCAAAATCACCGCATTGCCGGACTTAAGGCAGAGAGCGGCAGCATCAACTGTAACGTTGGGACGCGATTCGTAAATAATACCGATAACCCCCAAGGGGATACGCATCTTACCAACCAGGAGTCCGTTGGGTCTGCGCCACATGGAAATTATCTTACCTACAGGATCGGGCAATGCAGCAACTTCTCTTAATCCCTGGGCCATCTGTTCAATTGTAGCCTGTTTTAGTGTCAGGCGATCCAACATAGCTCGCGGAATGCCGGATTTTTTTGCTTTAACAACATCCCTGGAATTCTCTTCCAGAAGAAATTTAACGTTTAGTTCCAGTTCTTCAGCCATCCGTAAAAGAGCTTTATTCTTCTGGATCTCTGTCACACGGGAAAGTTTTCGCGACGCCGATGCTGCATCCCGGGCAACTTGTTGTACAAATTTTCTTACATCCACATCTTAATCCTTATAATAAATTTTCTTGCATTTTCTCTATTTATTGATAGAAACTCCACGCCTAAACAGACAGACGAAACATTCAAGAACTTGATTGTTCCCAACTGTCAATAATAAGAATTACTGGTTTCAATCTACAAAACAAAAGTTTATGTGTCAAGACCTTTGCCCCAGTAGAAATGATTATGAGCCGGATACGAATTAAAGCGGGTAAAAATATTTACACAACCATCAAGGATGGCGGATTTAAATTCAATTCTATATCGACTTATTTCGGACCGGCAGTAGGACCGCGTTGGCTCATCGCCTGCGGATTTGATTTGACCCTTCTAAAAGGAGGTTTTTTAGGACGGTCAAAACCGGTTCAACTGGTAGGTTCTTCAGCGGGAGCTTTTCGTTTTGCCGCCTGGCTACAGCCCGAAGCTATCGAATCCTATCAAAAACTCATTGAAGCATACATCAATGTTACTTATAATAAAAATGACACACCATCGATAGTACTGGGTAAAATTACAAATATCATAAACGCCTATCTGGAAGACGACGCGCTGCCGTTTGCCCTTGCCAACAAAAAATACCGTTTGGTTGTAATTACCGCGCGGGCGCGTGGTCTTGTAGCTTCTAAAAATATTAGTTTACAAAAACTGGGGCTGGCTACTTGTTTTGTTTTAAATTACTTCAACAGGGAAAACATTTATAAGTTTGCAGATAGAGTTGTTTTTTACAACGCCTCTAAACCGCCGGCATTTTGTTTAAAATCACAATTCCGTGGAACTTATGTACAAATGAACGAGATTAATTTTAAATATGCCGTTCTGGCTTCCGGAGCTATTCCTCTGGTTATTGACGGTGTACGTGATATTTACGGAGCACCGCGTGGTGTTTATCGCGACGGAGGACTTATAGATTATCATCTGACACACCAATTTGCTGCCAAAGATAATGAATTTGTGCTATTCTTTCACCATCAGGAACGTATTATTCCTGGATGGCTCGACAAAAATATTATTCGGCGTGTGCCGGAATCTCATATTTTAGACAACGTTTTAATGGTGTTCCCGTCACAGAGCTTTATCGAAAATCTTCCGGATGGGAAAGTTCCCGATCGCACCGACCTAGTTACCTATATTGACGAGCCGGAAACACGAATTAAAAACTGGCGCAAAGCGGTGGAGTTGTCCGCGCCGTTGGGCGAGGAATTTCTGGAAGCGGTGGAAAGCGGAAAGATTAGAAACGTGGTAGAAGAGCTGTAAGTTCTATGTTCTATGTTGAATGTTTAATACCAAGTTGCATTCAAAAGATAACGCAACGGCAAGGAGGAGGCTCCGCAGGCGTATAACTAATACGTTGAGGAAGCCGACGACCCCGGCCTGCGCCGGGGCAGGCTGTGCCAACAAAGTTAGCCAAAGAATGCGACTTGGTATAAGATGGTTTAAACATGATTGTTCAGGAACTTCTTGACATTTACAAAGACTGCGTGCTTTGTCCGCGTGCCTGTCACGTTGATCGCACGAAGGGAGAACTCGGTTACTGCCGTCTGCCGGCAAAAATTATAATGGATTGCGCGCTGGCACATCACGGGGAAGAGCCGCCGCTTTCCGGTCGCAACGGTGCGGGCACTATTTTTCTTTCTTCGTGCAATTTAGGCTGCATCTATTGTCAGAACTATCAGATTTCCCATCAGGCCGAAGGCAAACTGCTCAATTCCAGGCAACTGGCCGATGTGATGCTCGATTTGCAGAAACGGCAATGCCACAACGTTGAACCGGTCACGCCCACGTCACAGACACCTCTGATCATGGAGGCTCTACTTACGGCCCGCGCCGAAGGTCTGAAAATTCCTTTTGTTTACAACTGCGGCGGTTACGAAAATCCGGAAATTGTCAAATTGCTGGACGGCATGGTGGAAATTTATCTGCCGGATTTTAAATACGGGTTGGAGGATGACAGTATAATATTTTCCTCAGCGCCGGGATATACACGATTTGCCCTGGATTCTATAAAAGAAATGGTGCGGCAGGTCGGCGACGAACTGGAAATAAAAGACGGCGTGGCTCAAAAAGGTGTAATTATTCGCCATCTGGTCTTACCCGGAAGAATAGAAAATTCCAAAGAGGTTTTACGATTAATCAGAAAAGAAATTTCCAAGAATGTCTCTTTAAGTCTGATGTCTCAATATACACCGACTACCAAAGTGCACCATCATCCGATTTTAGGACGCAGAATTACAAGAAGCGAATATGAACAAGTTTTGGATTATGCTTATAAATTAGGTTTCAATAATTTATTTATTCAAGCAGTCAACAAATATGAATTGACCCCGGATTTTGACAGGGATAATCCTTTTAATTGTTAGCATTAAGGAATTTCAAAAATTTGCACTCCCGTCGGAGGCCTAAACTGGAATATTTTCTGCGCCACTCCCGTATTTATGGAAATATTGGAAAACTTCAGTGTTGTAGAGTTGCCCAGAACATCATCAAAGCTTACCTGCAAAATATAAAAATTGTCCTTGTCAATGGTCATCCTGACCGAATTGCAGGCAGCTGTCTTTTCTTTGGGGTTCAACACAAGAAGATAATTCCCGTGTTTGTCCTGAACCATGGGCTCGGCATATTTGATAATAAAATCATCCTTTAATTCCCCGGTTCCGGCGAAAAAATTAATTAAAAATTTTGACTGAAAAATACTTGCCGACTTTTGTTTGTAGGCGATCTTCTCATCGGCAAGGTAAAGCCACGCCATCTGATTGTTAATGACCATCTTTTTCCCTTTAGGTTTAGTATATTCCCAGAGCATATTCCTGGGATTCTTAAAAAAAACTCTACCTTCTTCCGTTTCAGTCTTCTTTATAGATTTTATATTTGCTTCCTGAATGAAATCGGCCTTCAGGTCTTTAGTTTTCTCATAAGAGTTCTGAAGCTTTTGCACAACATCTTCAACTACTTTAAGTTCTTCAGGAAAAACACATAGGGGTAGAGATAACATTGATAGAATAAGAAAAAAACTAATCCCTGTTGTCATAACTAGCTTATTTATTTTGAAAAAAATTTTTGTCATTTTTTTAAAAAATCAGGGCCGTGATGGCACACTTTTTCCCGGGAAGTTAATATCTGGCTTTCTCCACGCCGCATAAGTGATAATGGCAAAAAGTTATATTAATAAGTCATTGATTATATTGATTATTTTAATTGCACAAACCTTGTGCAATTTGGTGTTAAATCGTAACAATTACGCACTTACAGAGATTATCAACAAAGTTATCAACAGCCATTTCCACAGTTTTGTGGAATACAAATCCAAGTGCCTATATCAAAGAAGAAATTTTTAAAATTCACTTCTTGGGGGTTTTCTTACTGTCAAATATCTTGACGCGCCAGCCGAATGGATCATCTTTTAATCCATACTGGATTTGAAGAATTTCATTATATAATTTCTCTGCCAGAGCTCCTGTTTTGCCTTTATTAATCGAATATTCTTTGCCGCGGAAATGAATATGCCCCACCGGCGAAACAATTGCCGCCGTCCCGGAAGCAAAAGCTTCTTTCAATGAACCATTCTTGGAAGCTGAAATAACCTCATCAATGGATATTGGTCTTTCAGCAACCTTTATTCCCATATGTTTTGCCAGAGCAATCACCGACTTTCGGGTAACGCCCGGCAAAATCGATCCGGATAACGGAGGTGTGGTCAATTCATCATCAATCAAGAAAAATATATTGCTTGTGCCCACCTCTTCCACATACTTTTTTTCAGCGGAATCCAGCCAAAGAACCTGAGTATATCCCATATTCGTAGCAATTCTGCTGGCGTAAAGACTAGCCGCATAATTACCGGCAGCTTTAACATGACCGATACCTCCACGTACCGCGCGAACATATTCTTCCGAGACATACATTTTTGTCGGAGAAAAACCCTGCGGGTAATAAGCTCCCACCGGTCCGACTACGATAAAAAAGAGGTATTCATTGGAGGGATGAACGCCCAGAGCCGCTTCCGTTGCGATCATTGTCGGACGAATGTACATAGATGTTCCGGCTCCGCGAGGTATCCAGTCTTTTTCGAGAATTACAAGTTTTTTCATAGCTTCCATAAAAAGATCTTCATCCATCGAAGGCATACAAAGTCTTTCCGCAGATGAATTCATTCTTTTGATATTTTCATGCGGACGGAAAAGATAAATAGCTCCATTCTGACCATAATACGCTTTTAATCCTTCAAAAATTTCCTGCCCGTAATGAAGGCACATAGCGGTCGGATCAAGTTGCAATTTACGGTAAGGTTCGATTAGAGGATCGTACCAACCTTTACCTTCTTTATATTTTACATTAAAAAAATGATCAGTAAATATCTGGCCGAAACCAAGTTTGGATTCATCAGAAGGTTTCTTTTTTCTGTTTTTTAACGGCGCTTTCTTAATTTTAATTTCCATAAATTCCTCTTTCAGCAGGCTTTAGCCTTGGTTATATTTTTTAACATTTGGATCAGACCTGCCAACGATTTTTTTGTGACATAGCACTAAATTAAACTTCTATCAAGACTTCGGTACTGAATTGCTTCCGCAACATGAACGGATTCAATATTACTGCTGTTTTCCAAATCGGCTATCGTCCGGGATACTTTTAATATCCGATTGACCGCACGGGCACTTAACCCCAATTTTTCAATAGCCATTTCTATAAGTTTATGCGCTTCCTCACCTATTTGACAAAATTCCTGGATTTGTTTTTCCGTCATTCGGGCATTGCAAACAATATCATCGGAGCCAAAACGCTTTTTTTGCAATTCACGCGCTTTGTTTACCCGTTCTTTTATCGGCATGGAAGATTCTCCGGTTTCTTTGTCGGACAAAGCGCGATACTTAACCGAAGGAACTTCAATATGTAAATCTATCCTGTCCATCAAGGGTCCCGATATTTTGGACTGATATTGACGGATCTGCTGCGGGCTGCAGTGACAGGTACGAACCCGATCACCGAAATAACCGCACGGGCAGGGATTCATTGCCGCTATGAGCATGAACTTGGCAGGGAAAGAAGCGGTAACCGAAGAACGGGTGATTGTGATAGTTCCGTCCTCCAAAGGCTGACGCAGAGCTTCAAGAACGTTTTTCTTAAACTCGGGAAGTTCATCAAGAAAAAGAACACCCAAATGGGCAAGACTTATTTCGCCCGGACGTGGCGTCTGGCCGCCTCCGACCAGACCGGCATCGGATATGGTATGATGAGGAGAACGAAAGGGACGTACAGCCATAAGTGTTTCTTCCCTATTCAAAAAACCTGCTATTGAAAATACTTTGGTAACTTCAATCGCCTCATCGAAAGAAAGATCAGGCAATATAGTCGGCAACCTTTTGGCCAGCATACTTTTTCCGGAACCAGGCGGCCCGACCATCAGCACATTATATCCTATTTAATTAAAATTAGATGTTTATTTAAAATCAATAATATTAGTTATTTATACATTAAGAGGCGAAAATGCAAGAATTAATTAAAAATAAAATCGGCCTAAGAAAAATAATCCTAAATAGACGACAGGCTATTCGTGAGCGCTGTCTTAATTGTTCCGGATGGATTCCAAAAGATGTTGCCGGATGTGAAATGAATTTATGTCCTCTTTATCCATTCCGAATGAAAAAAGGCAAACAGGATGCCGCAACAAGGCAGAAATCAATTCGCACATATTGCATTAACTGCATGAACGGTCAGATAGGCGTAGTCTCAAAGTGCAAATCTTCAGATTGTCCACTTTTCATTTATCGGAAAGGATGCGTTGTCAGGGCTTCTTATATTGAAAAGGGCGTTATGGAATGATGGAAAACTCGCTATATTTTATCAAAAAAGCTCATATAGATACTGTTTTTTTGATAAAAAATGAATATTGGTAACCAACTATACGGTTTTTTAAAAAAGGCGATATACGACCTTATTTATATATATGTTTTTAAAAGAGAAAGTTGATTTATAAGCCATGAGTTTTTTAATAAGTAATAAGGGCGAACAGAAATCTTGGTTTTATAGGATTTATGACCATTGATTCATAATAAAAAATCAAAAGGAGGTTTAAAATGAAACCGAGAAAGAAAACGGTCAGAGGGAAAAAGAAATATTATACTTTTGATGTTTGTGTCAGCTTCACCCTTCAATACACGTTTACCGACAAAGAAGTTGAGCTGGATATGGAAGGTTCAGAAGGTGATGTTGAGCCGACCCATGATGCTTTAGTTTCGCTGGAAAAAGAGCTGGATGAATATTTATCTAATAATTACGTTGTGAGTGATGTTCAGGCAGATTGTGAATCAAGGTCATTAATCGGCTGCTGTGAAGACTTATAATTAATTTTAAAAGGAATATTCATTCAGAGAGTAGAAATTTTTAATAAGTAATAAAAGCAAATAGAAATCTTAATTTAAGGTTGTTTCAATTATTAGCAGAGTGATTATTTATTAGAAGGAGGCAAAAATTATGAGCAAGATTTACACAACAATAAAACATCCTAACGGATATAAAGGAGTCCCTTGGTTTGAAATAAAGGGCGATAGGATTTTTTCAACAGTGCATCATCCTGATGGATACAGACCTTTACCTTGGTATGAAATTAAAAATAACAAGGTCTATACTCTTATGAGCCATCCTAATGGATATCACGGGCGTCCATGGTTTGAAATAAAGGGCAATAAGCTATATACTACAATAAATCATCCTAGAGGATATCATGGAGTGCCATGGTACGAGATTAGGAACTGACAATTAAAAAGCGTTAGTTTTTCAGCTTTAAAAAATAATAAATAGTGCTATTATTATATTCAATTCATCGGGGAAAGCTAAAATATAATATTAACTGTTGGACGATTATATCGGGAGTTGGACTTATGAAAAAATGTCCTTATTGTGCTGAAGAAATTCAAGACGATGCGATTAAGTGCAAGCACTGCCAATCCATGTTGAATGGGTCACCTAATAAGATTTCATTACTAAGTCAAATACTCCCTTTCAAGAAATGGCTTCTAATAGGTATTTTTGCCCTGAGTATAATGACTTTTTTCTTTACGAATATAAGTGTGACAGTGCCCATTATTGGTAAAATGAGTTATTCAATGTACGACATAGTGAAAATGACCTATGGTAAAGAATACAAACAAAGCTCATATGATACAGAAAAAGAAAAACCTAGCCTTAGAGATATAATTAAAAGTCCTACAGACTCTGAAGAGTTGGCAAAAGATAAAACCTATATCATTGTGTTTATATTTTTGGCTTTAGCCATATTTGGTTTAGCACTGCACTATCTTTTCACAATAATATGGGGAATCTGTACATTCGCTCTTAATAAGACATTCCGTATATTAAATATTGTATGGCTCGTACTAGCCATACAATTTCCTATTATCTTTTCAATTGGTGGGATAATTTTCATCTCAGACATAAAAAGCAAAATGATGAGCGGGATAGGGAGTGACAATCCTTATGCTGCGATAGGAACTTCCATAGCTAGTAGCTTTTCCATTGACCCTGGCATTGTTTTATGGATTTTGATGGTTCTTGCTATCATCGGATTAGCAATCCAGTTTATGGAAAAAAGGACAGTTAGCATTTCAAATGTTAAATCTATCGATAAAGATACTGAAAAGATTAAAGAACAAAAAACAATTCAAAAGAAAAAATGGATAGTACCAATAATCATTACTGGCACAATTATCTTGATAGTTGTACTGTTAAAAGTTTTCGGCTTATTATTTCCAGATGCAGATACCTATGTAAATAAAGGAAATTCCTATGCTCAAAATGGTGAGTATACTAAAGCAATTATTGATTACAATAAGGCAATTGAACTAAACTATAAACATGCGCCTGCATATTATTTACGTGGAGTTGCATATGGTAATCTTAAAAATTACGCAAAAGAAACTGCTGATTATAATAATGTCTTAGCACTCGACCCGAAATTAATACAAACCAATTATGACCATGAGAAAATGGCTTTAGGTTACTGTAATCGTGGAGCTGAATACGTCTATGGTAACAATTACTATGAAGCGACTACTTATTTTGACAAAGCAATTGAGCTCACCCCGAAAGTCGCAGCACCCTATTGCTATCGTGGGTACGCCTTTGGTAAACTTGGCAATTACAGGCAAGCAATTACTGATTTTGATAAAGCTATTGAACTAAACCCTCAATATGCGCTTGCCTATTTTTACCGCGGGGCTGCCTATGGTATGTTTAACAAACACGATCAGGCAATAACGGATTTCAAAATATCAGCCAGCTTAGGTTGTGAACACGCGCAAAAAACTTTAACAAAATTAGGGATTACTTGGTAAATGATTTGCCGTCTTTATTTAAGATAAATTTATTAAGTTGATTACAAAATATTGTATGAAGAGACCTTTGTATATTAGTTATTGATAGAGACAGAAAATGAAAATAAATCAAAAAACATTTATTGCATTGATAACAATAGTGCTTCTATTTTTATCTGTTGGACAGGTCTTGGCAGGTAAAAAAGAGATAAAAGCGAGACTTGCCTTCCTACCTAGTCTTGAGAAACATCTTAATGAAAAATTTATGATAGACCCAGTAATTACACTTGAAGGAAAAGATAAAACAATTCTAATAATAGAATCCATAAGATTAGAAGATATGGACTGTTATATGATAGCTGGTAGTATAATAAAAACCTTAAGGATTCTAGGATTTAAAAAAATTGTTTTTATAAGACAACGATATAATGCAAAAGAGTTTGATGGGCGGATATATGATGTAGAAACAGGAGAGATTATTTATTAAGTGTTATTGCATCTATCAAACAAGAAAAAGCGAAATTTGAATAATTAATTTTTCACCTCTGCAAGGATGAATAAATTATGGCACTTAAAAACTGTAATGAATGCGGTCAGCAAGTCAGCACAAAAGCAACATCATGCCCTCATTGTGGTGCTATTTTGAAAAGAAAGACAAGTACCTTTACTTGGATTGTGGCTATTATATTTATTTTTTTCTTATTTGGTCTTTTTGCGTCATATTATGACCGCGAATCAAATCCGAATAAATCCCGATTGAAAAATATAATTGACAATTATTTTGCAGATAAATCAAGAGACGAAGTCTCTTCTTCATCAACTTTATCTGCAAACTATTATACTTTTAATGGCTATTCACTTAACGATCGAGAACGAACTGTTCTTAAAGCTATGTTTGTTATGGATTTTGACAGCTTGCTTAATGGACATAATGCTAATTTAAGTTCTATTTGGCAAAGGCACCTCAATGTTATTAGTGTTACATCGGATGAATTACAATGCGATTATGAAAATAATGAAGTAGCCGGCGATCAGAAATACCGAGGAAAAACATTGCTAGTAACTGGTATTATTATGTCTATTAATAGAGGCATCGGAGAAAACCATTACGTTTGCCTTAATGGTGGTCGAAATATGTTTATACAACCTCACGCACACATGTATGAAGGTCATGAAAATTATCTTGCCAATCTCCAAAAAGGGCAGGCAATTACTCTAGTATGCAAAGGTGATGGCATGTTGATGGGCTCTGCCGTTCTAAGTGGATGTGCACCAACTCGTAATTTAGCTGAAGCTCTCATTGACATAAATATTGCGACAGGAAAAATAACCGACCAATTTTCAAAAGGTCATGTTACCCTGCAAATGTTTGTCGCCTCTTCTTTAGTAATAGCGTCGTCTCTGCAAAACTCAAGTAGTTGTTATGAAACAGATTTTGGAAAAGATGTAAATAAATATAATAAGTGTACTGCTGAAATTAATAAAATTCTAATCGATAAAGAGAAGATGAATAAATCCAGCTTTAAACTTGCAACTGACAAACTTAAACTTGATTTTAAAAAATATGAATGAAATTAATCTTAAAACTAATTCTCGTATTGAAAATGATAGATATTACGACCTCAGTTCAAGCTGCGATCGACAAATCGAAAATATCTAAGGATTTGTGCATCATTTTTTCTCCACACACTACAGCGGCAATTACAATCAATAAAAATGCTGATCTTTGAAAAATATCGACCTCGGTTGACATTATATAGATTTTAATAAGCTTCTTGTTTCTACCCATTTCCCATTTTAAATATTAAGTTTTATTCATAACTTAATATTTAATCAATAATCACTTTAATATCAATGACTTATGATTGAACAAAATTCAGCCTTGTTTTTTGAATATTAATTATCAAACTGAATTAATATTTAAAGTTAATATTATTATTGAAATTCAGAAAAAATTGAGTATGTTTATAGACATTCTCGAATCAATTTTTAAAATAAGTATTAATAACACATAATAGCACTTTTGAACGCCTCTCATAAAGGAATTGCAATGAATTACTATATTGATTTATTTTCACCTGAAACTGCAAAAGCATTCACAAATGGGAGATTTGAAATGGTGAAAAGGCAAATATTTTACCCGACACTAGAAGAGGAAGGCTACTAAATAAAATTTGTGTATCAGAGAATAAACCATCAAGGAAGAAGTAATTAAGATTTCATTTTGGAGTCATGATGAATACGCAAAGAAGGTTTACTATCATTATCTTATTAATCTTTGGAATGGTTTTGTGTGGGGAAACTCACGCTGAAACAGTATATGTGAAATATAGAGGACCCGTAAAATTAGATAATTTCAGTTGCTCATATCCATCCAGTTCTTTCGTTCATAAAATCTGCTACTGGAAAAAGAAACGGTATCTAGTTGTGCTGCTTAATCAAACGTATTATCACTATTGCCGGATACCGGAAGCTGTTGTTAATCAATGGCTACATGCTGATTCGCAAGGTAGGTTCTTCAACGCTTATATTAAAGGCAATTATGACTGTAGGCATGGCGGTATACCATCAGAATAAAACGAAGTTAGTATAAATTATTCGGAGAATTGATTCCATGAATATTAAATGGTTATTAATCTTAATATCAATATTAGTGCTTGTTGGTTGCAAAACTGAACCAGAGCCACAGTATATTAGAGAAAATTTTAAGAATGGAAAGTCAATTGAAGTTGAAGTAGATGAATCTTTAACTAGAGACAACTGGGAATGTACAGGCGACTGTTCTGGACACAATGCCGGGTACGAGTGGGCGGAAGAAAACGAGATTACCGATCCGGGGGATTGCAGTGGGAAATCGCAGTCTTTTATTGAGGGCTGTGAGGCGTACGCAAACGAAAACTAACAATACCCATTTTAAAGTATAAATGGAGGCATCGTGAAAACTATATCTGATTCAATCAGCATTACAAATGCCAATACTGCAAACATAATTATTAATACTTCTTTATATGACATTGAAGCTATTAATTCCGCCTGTTATGCTTTTACAAGTAACTACCATATCTTGGTGAATCGTGTAAACGATACGACTGTTAAAGTAATTTTTGAATTAAAAAACAAATCATCTCGGAGAAATATTTCTGAAGACATCAAAGACTTCTTAAATTCAGTTATTGACTACCAAGTTAGATTACGTCTCGAGCAAACAAACAGCAAAATACGTGATTTAATCGTCAAACATGCCTTTTCTCCTATTGACCTCAAAAAGGAAATAGAATCTTTGTGAATAGCAAACGAGTCCAATTACTACCTTTTCAATTTTCCCGCTTTGACAATAATGATTACTTATTAGTTAACGAAAGCGGCGAATACATTTTCATCAACAAAGAGGAATTCAACAAATTAATAAACGAAAACTTAACTTCGGAATCTCCATACTACTATGATTTGAAGAGCAGGCATTTCATAAATACAGAACACTTACCCGAAACATTGGAGATGGTTTCAGCAAAGTATCGGACGAGAAAAAGATTTATCTCAGATTTTACTTCCCTGCACATGATGGTTATCACCCTGAGATGCACCAATAAATGTAAATACTGCCAAGTGAGTGCCGAAGGTGATGATGCGAAAGGTTTCGATATGTCACCTGAAGTGGCTCGTCGTGTTGTTGATTATATATTCAAGACACCTTCTCATTCTATAAAGATAGAGTTTCAGGGCGGAGAACCTACCCTTAATTGGGAAACGTTGAAAGAGACTGTCATTTATGCAAAGAAAGTTAATAAAAAATATAAGAAGCATCTTAGTTTTGTTGTATGCACAAACCTAGTGAAGGTAGACACGCGGCAACTATTGTTCTTTAAAAAGCACAAAATAAACATATCTACATCTCTTGACGGTCCCAAGAATTTTCACGACAAGAACCGTGTATTGAGAAACGGAAAAGGCACCTACGATTCTGTTATTAAGAACATGAGCGATGCATTCAACATATTACCTCGCGGAGAAGTTAATGCGCTCATGACAACTACGATAGATAATATCGACTACTTAAAAGAAGTGATTGAGGAATATGTTAGGTTGGGATTTAATGGTATATTCATAAGGTCACTGCATCCATATGGGTTCGCAGCATCGAATGAAGGGAACCTTGGCTATTCAGCAGAGTATTTTGTAGAAAAATTCGAAGAAGCTCTTAATTTTATAATTCAACTTAATCTTACCGGAACAAGATTTGTAGAATTTTATACCAGTCTACTTCTAACACGTATCTTGACACCTTTTTCGACAGGTTTTGTTGACCTTCAATCACCTTCAGGTGCAGGTATTTCAGGTGTAATTTATGACCATAATGGAGATGTTTTCCCAGCAGATGAAGCACGTATGCTTGCAAGAATGGGTGACCGCTTTTTTTGCATGGGGAATGTTTTTAAAGATTCCTACGAACAAATATTTGGAGGAAGAATATTACATGACATTGTCAGCAAGTCATGTGTAGAAATCATGCCTTATTGCAATTCTTGCGTTTATCGAACTTACTGCGGTGCTGACCCTGTACGAAATTATCTTGAAACAGGCGACATTCTTGGCAAACGCCCGAATGATTTTTGCAGGAAGAATAAGCTAATTTTCGACATATTATTTAAGAAATTAAAAAGAAATGACCCTAATGAAATGGATGTATTTTGGTCTTGGATTTCTTGTAAGAGTATAAAAGAGATACGCGGTGAAGAAGCATGAAACAATTTAAGGGTATACCGGAAAATATACAGACCCCGATTCTTGGATTGGTAACACGCAACGAAATGTCATTATCAAGGGTTAATAGAGTGCTTATTGCCGAAGAAGAGTCATTATTATCAAAAGGGTTTTCGGCATTAATAACGAATAATGATAAAAAGAAAAATAAATCGTTACCACAAATCAAAGTCTCTGAAGAAATATCAAACAATCTTGAAGAAGGCGATTGCGTGCTTATCAGCGAAGATGGAAACATAAAAGTTGTTTGGGAAAAAAAAGCTCCCGCTAATTCAATTCTGCTGACAGAGATGTGTGATTGCCGTTGCATAATGTGCCCACAACCACCTAAAGTACATGATAAGAATTTAATTGAGATAAGCAAACGAATTTTAAATCTTATCAAAATAGAAAAAAGTCAAACCATCTGCCTAACTGGCGGAGAACCTACACTATTAAAAGAGAGCTTTTTTGAAATACTAGATGCAATAAATAAAAAACATCCTAAATCATCTGTTATGATGCTCACAAATGGTAAATCGTTCGCTGATTTTGAGTTTACAAAGCGTTTTGTTTCCTCTCGACCGAAGGATTTCCTTACATGTGTTTCTTTGCACAGTGATGTGGACGAAGTTCACGACCGGATTGTTGGTGTTAAAAACAGTTTTTATAAAACAGCAATGGGTCTTCAAAACCTCGCACGCTTTCGCGAAAAAGTTGAAATCAGAGTAGTTGTGAATCGAATTAACGCTCACCGTCTTGAATCTATTGCAACCTTCATTGAGAGGAATTTTCCATTTATCAACCACTGTACCTTCATGGGGATGGAGATAATTGGACTTGCACGCGATAATTATGACACTGTCTGGATTGACCCATACGAATACCGCGAAGAGATTTCACAAGCAATGCGAGTGTTAAGTCGTGCTGATATTAATGCCTCTATCTATAACGTGCCACTATGCCTAACTGAGAAGAAGTCATGGAGTTTCGCAAGACAGTCAATTTCAGGATGGAAGAATGATTATCTTCCAATATGTGAGGATTGCTCAGTTAAATCAATTTGCTGTGGTATTTTTACCACTTCCGAATTACATCAAAGCCCTAATATATATCCTCAATAAAATTAGTTATTTATATGTGATGGGGTCTTGTGATAGTTTTGTTTCAATTTCGTATAATCAACTTGTTTATCTTGATACCATAAAAATTATTTTTTCACTTGATTATAGATGGTTTTATTGCTAATATTATAACATAGAGAGGTGCTTGTAGTTTTACTTTAATTCATACGGTACGTTTTTTAAAGGAGAGCATTATGAAAAATTTATTTAGCAAAATAATGGTCCTCGCTACGGGTGTTGCCACCTTTCTTGGTATTTCGTTGGCTAATGTACAGGCATCAGTACCAACATCGGTAGATGAGATTACCAGCAAGTCAGCACTTTATCTTGAGCATGGCAAACAATTTAGTGGTGGTGAGGTGACTGAAAATTATCATTCTAGCCACAGAAGCCATGAAAGTCATGAAAGTCATTACTCTCATCGTTCAGGGTATTAAAAGACAGATACGATTACCATCTCTTTAAATCTAAATAATTATTTAAGGCTCTTATCTGTATGATAGGAGCCTTTGTTTTTTAGCTTTCACAATTCAACTTAACCTAATTGTTTTTATGATGTTTTATTAATTCATACTTTATCTATAAGAGTGCTTGAAATAATATGCTTACACCTGTTCAAATAGTATTGAGCATTTTCTTCGCGATAATCTTATTCAGCATATTTATTCTTTTTAGAAATAATGTTCACACGCTTTTAGAAGCTCACTACAAATCATTATTCCTTATTATAATTATTTCTATAGTTTCGAAATTACCTTTCGATTTTAATTTTTTCTATGGTCTTGAATACGAAGACGCATATATATTTACCGAATACTCAAGATTTTTACTTTATAATGACTTTTTTTCTTTTGACCTTTTTCAAGCAAAAGGGTGTTTAGTCGGAAGCATAAAATATTGCGAACATGTTGGTACTTATAATGGGCATTTTCTGGGGTTATCTTCACTTGGTTATTTTTTTAATAAACTTTTTGGATACTCGCCTCAAGTAATATGTTTTATTAATTTTTTTGCTTCTCTGTTTTCAGCATGCATAATCTATTTTTTCTCCTATCATATTAGTAAAGACAAAATAACTAGCATCATTTGTTCTCTAATCTATGCTCTTTCTCCAGCTATGAGTTTATTTCACACATCAGGACTGTCCGAAACGCTATCTTCAACATCGATAATTTTTACTGTTTTCCTGTTTGTTTTAATTATTGAAAATCAACAGAGACTTGAACTTTCCTATGAAGCAATTTTATGGCTTTTATTATTATTGTCAATTTCATTTTGTCTTTTGCAGAAAAGAGAAAACTTAATCATTTTATTTTTGCCACTAATATCATTTTTGAAAATGCTAATAGAAAAAAAGATAAATAGTTACAAAATTTTTAGAATTACAATATTTATGATATTTGGATTAATAATTTTGGTGATTTTTAATTATGGAATAAACGTTTTTGATATTGAAAGTCAGGAAAGTCAAGCAATTGCGGCCACTACATTTAGCCTTAAATATTTTATTTCTTTATTTCCAGTATTTATAAAATCTTTTTTAACTTTCAAATGGTTCTTTGTTTTTAGTATTTTTGCATTTGTAGGACTTATTTTGCGTACTATAAAAATCAAACAAAATCCATTATATATATACCCCATACTCCTTTTTGTCGCTTATCTATTGGCATATACTTTACATTATAGAAGTTATTATTTCGTAAAGTATGGTCACATAAATGAGTTTGATAGTTTGCGATATATAACAAATTTCTTCCCTTTTTATTGTCTAATAAGTGGTTATGCAATAGTTAACATATTCAAGACATTGAATAAAATATTAAAACTTCCTAAATATTGTTTGCCAATCCTTTCAATATTTCTAATCGGCTACCTTATTTATGAAAACATTATTCTTAAGAAAGATTATTTCCTGATTGAACAAAAAAATGGAATTGCTGCTGTAAACGAAACAATAAGATTAGTTAATCCTATAAATAGTATTATCATAACAAATAGGCCTTTAATCTTTCAGGTGCTAGGAAAGGAAACACTGCAAACAATTAATCTTTCATCTATCGGTAGGTCACTAAGTATTTATGATATTAAAAATAAATTGGATAAATCACACAAAATTTATTTTTTAAAAAAAACGGCTGATGATATTTATGAATATGAACGCTATCCAAAAGCAATGCAATATATAAATACATTTGACCTTGAAAAGGTAAAAGAATTTAAAATTGATGGTTTTGAATTATACAAGATAGCATTTCTAATATAATATAGACGAAAATTAAATATAAACAATATAATAAATGATGCGTTCAAAAATATTTCTTCTTAATAGTTTTCTTTTATTAATCTTAACCTCATGTTTGACATCATGTGCAAACATCCCTACTTCTTCATCTGCCATCCGCACAGTCACCGGAACAGTCACTAAAGTTTCAGACGGAGACACAATTCATCTGACAACACCGGAACAAACAAAACTCCGTGTCAGGCTGTATGGCATTGATGCACCTGAAACTGTTAAAATCAATAATCACACAGATGAAATCAGTAAAGAGGGTCAACCTTATGGGGAAGAGTCTTGGAGAGCTCTCGAAAGTAAAATTATGGGAAAACAGGTAAAACTGGATATTCTTGATATTGATAAATACAGGCGCATGGTGGGTATGATTTGGCTGGATAATAGAAATATAAATCTGGAAATGATTAAAGAAGGCTATGCGGAAGCGTTTATCGAATATCTTAAAGAGCCTTATAAAACAGAATTCATTAAAGCAGAGAGTGAAGCAAACGCAGCGAGAAAAGGGATATGGGCTTTGCCTGAATATGAGCGTCCAAGAGATTTTCGTAAGAGACTGAATGTTAGGGGTGCGGAATAAAATGAAGACAATTTTTGCTTTTATTGATGATGCTGGTAATTATCAAGCCGAACGGTCTGCTAGATTTACTAAACGCAATCCTTACTTTATTAAGTCCTGTGTTATGATTCCGTCTGAAAAATGGAAAGTTCTTTCTAATTATAGACACTCTTTAATTAAAAAATATACTGGACAACAAATGCAAGAAATTAAATGGAATCACATTTGGAAACTTAATTTAAGGGATAATAAAAAAAAGGATATTTCTTACAAAAACAATGAACTATTTCTTAAGAATATCCCTTATAAAAATGCCTTAAGTTACGCAGAAGAGATGTTAACACATTTGCCGGATTTGGAAGCAAAGGTTTTGTGTACGGTAACACCAAGCTGTGTTTATACAAAGAAAGTATCTGAAATAAAAATGGAACAGTGGCATCTTCAAGATATAATGCAACGAATTGAGATGGAAGTTTCCTACCAAGATCCTATAACAGGACTTGCAGTAATTTTCTGTGACCAAATGAGTGATGATAATGAGACCGATATTAAAGAAAGATACTATAATCTATTTTGTCAAGGTGACTTTATTAGAGAATATAAACACATAATGGACTCTGTATGTTTTTTAAACTCTCATCAATCCGCAGGCATACAACTCGCTGATTTTGTTGCAGGTGCATTTAACGGATTCATGAGAGGATTTGATAAAAGCGAGAAAATTTTTGCTCTTAGAATTTATTCTTGTGTTAGACGACGTATGAACGGACAATTAATCGGATATGGAATTATTGATGTGCCTAAAAATCAATCTTGCCGAAAACACTTGGAAGATAAATTTAATGCAGATTTTATAAGTTCAGGCATAAACTATAACGATGATATCCCTTTCTAATTTAGTTTATTAATGATTTAAGACGATAATAAAGATTATATAAATATTAAGTTTTATTAAATACTTAGCATAAGGTTTTCAGAAAAATTCTTTATTTTCGCTGTCTTGCCTCTAGTTAAAAATAGTTCATACAATTTTGAATATTAAATTCATGTCATATTGATATCCAAATTTAATATTGTTATAAAAGAATAATAGTAAAAAACGAATTATAATGCTTTCAAAACAGAGGTGAATAATGGGAAGCCACTACGAAAAAAAAGATAATTATACAGACGAACAACTTTATGAACTATGGTGGAACTATTTAAAATTGAGCGATGATTACAAAGAATTCTGCGAAATAATGAGGTCAATTTCGGATAAAGAAGCTGAAGACGTTGATGAGCAAATTGAAAAAAAATATATAAAAAGACATCCCCATTCAAAAATAAATTTTGATTATAAATATTATTATGACCATCAAAGAAATTGGCAATTCATGGGAGATGTTCATAAAAAATCTTTTTCTGATTGGTGGAATACATTTTCAATTCCAAACAAAAAACCCTCAATTATTAACCTCAAAGATACTGATGTCGAGACTGCCTTCCCATTTTATAAACTCAGATTAAATGTGCACAAAAGGAGAAAAAAATATCCTCCTCATCCTAAAGAAGTAATTAACTACTTGGTTTCTTCAGACAGATATTTATTTGTAGCTATTCCTATAACGCAGGATTTAAAAAATTCGGAAATAAATAAGACAATAACTCATATGCGTAAAGATGCTAGAAAAAAAAATATGGGCACTTTTCAGCGTATGGAATGCCAATTCAGCAGACCGTTGGGAACTATAAGATATGGTGAGCTAAAAAAATATTGTGACATTTATTACAAGCTTTATATTCAAAAAATGAAACCTAAAGTAGTTCAGCGACAAACGAATGTCACTGATAGCAGCCAATTTACGAAACATAAGAATAAAGCAAGAATCATCATAAAAAATGTTGAAAAAGGTATCTTCCCCGGAAATGAATATTGGGGAAAATAAATTTAAAAAACATTTGACGTCCAACATATTTCAAAAAACCTCTCCAGTATACATCAACTTTTTTTATTATTAGTCTGGCCTTAAAAAATAGGAGGCCATCTATGAAAGAAGAAAAGAAAGATAAAATTGTATCAACGTTAGAGTGGGCTGAGTTTTATTTATCTCAAGGATTCAGCTTAATTCCACTATTACCAAAAGACAAGACTCCTGCAATACAATGGAAAGAATACCAGCACAGAAAGCCAACCCAAGCCGAATTAATTAAATGGTTTTCCAATGGAAGAAATAATATCGGTATTGTTACTGGTAAAATTTCAGGAATTGCAGTGATTGACCTTGACAGTGAAGCGGCTCTTAATTTTGCCAAGCAAAATGATTTTTCTGATACGCCAAGCGTCAAGACAGGAAAAGGATGCCATCTATATTATAAATATCCCGACAACATTGAAGTGAGAAATTTTCAAAAACGTGATGATTTACCTGACATCGATTTACGGGGTGATGGCGGTTATGTTGTTGCTCCTCCATCAATCCATTCATCTGGCAACGTGTATCAATGGGTTAAAAATAAGAGTTCCAATGATATTCCTGTATCGGCAAATTTTCCATCCATTATTATCAGAAATAAAGAAAATATAAATTCCATTAGAGAGCTTTGCCAAGGTGTTCCACAAGGCAAACGTAATGATTCTATATTCAGAATTACATGTGCTCTTAAAAAAAATGGCTTAGATATAAATGATTGTTTGGGTCTTGCACACGCAGTAAACGAACGAAACGAACCGCCGCTTTCAGAAAGTGAAGTCGAAAAAACAGTTAAAGGTATTTTCGATAGGTATAACGAACAGGAATCAGTTTTTCAGTTTTCTGATAATATATATAGGCAAAAAACTGGAAAACTAGATTTAGCCACTTTCAAGTATTCCGATGTTTTAAAAAAAGGCCACGCACTGCAGAAGTTGGATATTAAGATTGAGTGGATTATTGAAAATATCTTACCAAAGCAAAGCATCATCCTTTTACATGGAAGGGGTGGCATTGGCAAAACTTGGCTGAGTCTCCAGATAGGCGAAGCTGTTTCAAATGGAAATATCCTTTTGGGACATGCGACGCAACAGACTCCTGTCTATTATATCGATATGGAAAATAGTTTTCCTGTCCTAGTCGAAAGAGTAAAAAAACTGAATATTAAGCAAATGCTTTTCTGGCACAACTCAAACGAGATACCTCCACCAAAGATTGATTCAGATGAATGGAGCGTTTATAAAGACAATCTTCCGCCAGGATTATTGATTATAGATACATTACGTGCATTTCAATCTTTAGACGAGAATGATTCGAAGCATATGGCAGAGGTTATGTCACGTCTGAAGATAATGAGGGACAAAGGCTTTACGATTCTTTTACTTCACCATACCCCAAAAAGTAATGAACGCACTTACAAAGGGAGCACTGCAATTTTTGATTTGTGTGACCATGTTCTAAGCATTCACAGTATAAAGAGACCTGACATGGAAGACGAAGATGATGAATTTGGGAAATATAGATGGTTTGGTACGAAAGATAAAACCCGTTACGTGCCTTACCATATGTCGCTTATGTTTGACCCAGACAAAGGATTTGTCGAAGTTAAAGGGCCTGACATTGATGACTCAGAGAAAATAAAATTAGTTATTACAAAATATATTGCTGATAACGATAGACCGCCAACTCAATCAGAAGCTATCGACACTATAACACGGGAAACTGAAATCAGTAAATCATGTGCGCAAAAATTGTTGGGCCAAGGGGAAAAAGTATTTTGGATATCAACAAAAGGTGGAGCCAAAAATAAAAAGATTTACGAGCCAGTTTTTGACTTTAATAAACTTATATATGAGGCAGAAACTCAAAAACTAACATACTGCGACGAGACCATTGATTTGCTGAGAAAATACTTGGTGTGGTCAAATAGAGACTTCATTTTTTCTAACCAAAACCGGCATCGAAATTTTGATGACCTTATTTATCAACACATTGAAAGTTTGTTGAGATGCCTCCAATGCGATAATCAATGATAAATATTAAGTAATTTCAATTACTTAATATTGATATTACGAGCAAAATGCTATAAAAATCAATAATTTGCTTGTAATATCCATTACTTGGCAAAGATTTCGCTTTACTTTTTGTATTAAATATTATATATAAATATCGAATATTACTTAATATTTAGGAGAAAACAATAATGAGCGCAAAAAAAGAAGGAAAGACGATTTTACAGAATCCCAATCACCCGAAAAAAGGAGCTTCGACAGTTGTTCAACCGATTAGGGATGAGAAGAACATCAAGGCAATACGAAAAATTTTATCAGACAACCCACGAAATCATCTCCTATTCGTAATGGGAATAAACAATGGTTTACGTACAGGAGACCTTTTAAAGTTAAAGATAGGGGATGTAAGGACATTAAAAGAGGGCGAAAGCATAAACATCAAAGAGGGTAAAACCGGTAAGCAAAACATTTTGGTAATTAATAAAACTGTTCATAAAACACTGAATCAATACTTAGCTGAATATAAGCTAAAAGATGATGATTATCTGTTCAAGAGCAGAAAAGGAAATAGGCCTATCTCGATTCAAGCTGTCAATTTACTCATCAAGAAATGGACATCAGCAATCAATCTTAAAGGCAACTATGGAGCACATTCCTTACGTAAAACATGGGGATATTTCCAGCGAAAAGTATTCGGAGTTGGATTTGAGGTGCTCTGCAAGCGATATAATCATGCCAGCCCTGCCGTGACAATGCGGTATCTTGGGATATCGGATAAAGAAGTTCAGCATATCCTTACGAATAATGAAATTGGATAAAAAATAATTCTCAAAAAACGAAAGATTTGTGAAAAATAATATATAATAAAGATAATGAACTTGACAAAACGAGGAGATAAGAAAAATTATATAATGCCACCGATGGTATATTCTTATATTAGGTTCAGTACTCCTGAGCAGATTAAAGGGGATTCTTTACGCCGACAGACCGAGTGGTCGGAGAAATACGCTAAAGAGCGTGGCTTTGTATTGGATGATAAATTAAAGCTACAAGACTTGGGATTAAGTGCTTATTCAGGCGCACATCGAGATAGGGGTGCACTAGGGACATTTCTTCATCTAGTTGAATCAGGAAAAGTTGCCAAGGGTTCCATTTTGATAGTTGAAAGCCTTGACCGCCTGTCACGGGAAGAAGTTTTTGTCGCACTCGAACAATTCATGGGACTAATAAGGAATGGGCTTAAAATTGTCACACTATCTGACAACCGAGAATATGATAAAAACAACCTAGATGCTATTAACCTTGTCGTTTCCATTATGAGTATGTGTCGTGCACATGAGGAAAGTGCGGTTAAATCAATGCGTTTAGGAAAAGCATGGGAAAATAAGCGGACTCTTGCCGTCAATGGCACACAAAAACTTTCTAAAAAATGTCCGGCATGGTTAATTCTTAATAAAGAAAAAACAGAGTTCTTTCCGATGCCAAACAGAGTAAAAGAAATCCAACGAATTTTTAAAATGAAGCTTTCTGGTAAGGGAGCAACTGCCATTGTCCGGGAATTGAACCAAGGATCAGGATGGAAACCAGGAGACGATAAAAAAAAGAACGAAAATGAGGGCAAAAAAATCGAGTCTGCTTGGAGAGAAAGCTATATTAAAAAAATACTTAAAGACCGCTCAGTGATTGGAGAATTCCAGCCACATCGTTTAGGCAGAGGGAAAAAGCGAGAACCCATAGGTGAACCAATACCAGATTATTACCCTAAAGTTATTGACACGGATGACTTCTTTCGAGTTCAGGAACAAATCAAATCAAATATACATAAGGGCGGCAAAACCGGAAAGGTAAACAATCTTTTCACTCATATTGCAAAATGTGGATACTGTGGAGGCCCGATGGCGTTTATTGACAAGGGGCCTGCCCCAAAAGGAGGACAACGATTGATTTGTGATAGAGCAAGGCGTGGATTGGATTGCTGTCACACTTCTGTAAGATATGGCGAGTTTGAGGATTATATTTTAAAATTTTGTAAAGGGCTCCGTCCGCAAGATATTATGTCTAAGAATGACGAAACTGAAACTGCCATAAATCTCTTAAAAAACGAATGTGAAGGAAAGATTGGTGAATTAACCTTTATAGAATCCGAAATTAAAAATATTACCGATAGCATTTCTATAACTAATGACCAAAGAGTGCGCAAAATACTTGATATAAAACTAACCGAAAAACTTGATAAACAAGTGGCTTTAAAACAAACCATAAATAATTTGAAAATACAAATAGATAAAAAATCTCGATGTTTTGAGGATACAAAATTAACAATAACTTCAATGACGGAACTAATCGATTTTCTTAAAACAGACAAAAGAGAAAAACACATAGATTTACGTCTTAAACTTAGGGGTGAGATAAGAAAACTTGTTAACATGATAGAAGTCTACCCAGAAGGGATTCATGGATATTCAAGACAAAATAGCAGTAAGTCCAAAAGATGTTTTAAACTTTTTTTTACATCTGGCAGCAATAGGCAGATATGTCCTCAGAAAGAATTACCTATCGAACGGGATTATGATAGTGAAAGTGGAGAGACTCGAATTTTATATACATTGGGAAATTATGGAATATTTCAAAAAATAGTATCGAAAAATGGGCATATTGCTAGGAAAAAAATAAGGAATTATGCTAGAATTTAAATAGATTATAATATTAGGACATTATGACCTCCTGCCGCCGCTATCTCCAATGCTCTTTTGGCCTGCCGCTGCCCTTTTATTTCATTAAAATCCAAATCGTACTTGTTAGTTTTTTGAAAAATTTTATTTACATCAAAATAAAACGGTTCGATGTTTCTTCTTCCTTCCAGAAACTCCACGACATCCGGCAGCGTTTTTACCGGAATTACATCAATCCCTTCTACCATTGCCGCTTCCACAGCGTTTTCTTCAGGAACAAATACTGATTTTATGCCCATGTCTTTTGCTTTGAAAGCAGCCGGTAAAACGCCGTTTACTCTTTTTATACTTCCATCGAGTGATAGTTCTCCGATAAAGAAACACTCCTTTAAATCAGCCTCTTTGATTAGTTCTTCCGCAGCCAAAATGCCCACAGCGATAGGAAGATCAAAACCGGTCCCCTCTTTTTTAATATCAGCAGGAGCCAGATTGATGGTTACATGACTGCGGGGAAAACGATAACCTGAATTTTTTATGGCAGCCTTGATCCTGTCCCTGCTTTCTTTAACCGAAGCATCCGGCAGACCTACTGTAGAAAATTGAGGCAAACCCTGAGATGTATCCACCTCAACAAACACAGGATATGACTCCATGCCAATGACACTCATACTAATTACTTTAACAAACATTGGGTCCTCTTCATCTAAGTCATAATATTATGAGGATATTCATTAACAAATTGAGTAAACTTACATCAAAGCCAGTAGAATCAGCTATGATAAGTTACCATGCTGAAGAGATAACTTGTAATAAATCGGCGTGAAATACTAGCGAATCGCAATTTTTATATCAAGATATTTATTGAAGGAAAAACAAATTAAGAGTTTATTTGTTATAATCGAATGGCAAAATTCATTACTTTTATTGAGTCGGGATTTTAAGTAACGGGCTTAAAAATGCTATTTATTACTGTACCAGCATTTAGGCAAATGAAGAGAAGGTTTGTTTTTTGTATTATCATAATCCAGTGGATGCGGAAAACTTTTAACAAATGATGGATTATTTATGCGATCGTTTCGCAAGAAAGTGAGTTCTGCCACTGCCGGAATTTCTATGTCTCCAAATTTTACAGATTTAGCACAATTATTGGGATGATTATGTACACAAGTGTGTGTTTGTAAAATTTTTTCAAACACCTGTGATGCCACTTTAAAAAAAGGTGAACTCCAGAGTTCGTCCAGATGATGAAACTCAATAACTATAATCCGGAAACGTTTCAACAAATCATCCGAAGCAACTAATAAAACCTCATATTCAGAACCTTCTATATCCATTTGCAGCAATAATTCACCTTGTGAATCGGGCAATGATAATTTTACCCAATCATCAATAGTAATAATATTATTGCTGGTTCTAATACCAATATGTTTTTTTATGAAAACAAAAAGTTCGTGATATTGAGCTGGCTTATCTAAAGATCCATCTGCCAGAAAAATCTTCATTCCTCTGTCCGCACAATCCTTTTCAAATACGGAATCAAAACCAACACCGGGTGAAAAACATGCTTCAATTCCATCAAGATCATCCGGAACAAGATATCCTCCATCACCTAATACTCCCAAACGAATCAATTCCTTGTCGCAGAACACAGGCTGTAATTTGTTTAACAATGATTGTATCTTGTCTTTTTCCGTCTTCTTATGAGGATACAAATTTATTGCCGCAAGCAGACTAAGAGCAGGCTCTAATATAAACTTTTTCATTGTTGATTCTCTTATTTCTTTTTTAATTAACATTTGTTTTTTTCAATTAAAATATTCATAAAATACTACCAGATCTAACGCAAGATATTTTCTCGAAAAACAGTGAATTTGTTTGATGAGTGCCTTTAATTCTTACTGACGTGAAATTATTTTCTGTGTTTTGCCAGAATGCAAAAGATAAGACCAGATGCTATTTTTTACAAACCGCAATTCCATGGATTCTGAAAGGTTCATAAACGAGTCTTATATTTTCAAGCATAAAGCCGCCATGGACTATCAAATCAGCAAATTCATCTTCGCTACGATAGATCATTGGCCATATGAGTACCCAATCGAGAAATATCTTTTCCCTGTTTTTTCTAATATTGCAGGTAATAAAAATTCCGCCATCGGGAATCTGTTTTCTGATCAGATCAATTAAAGTTATTGCCTGGCGGCGAGAACGATAATCCAGAAAACCCATCAATTCAATGATATGTGGTTGAAAGACACGGGCAACGTCTTCAATAACTTTCGTTGTATCATTAACATAAGAGAATCTATCACTAAAACCAGCCTCTCCGACAATTTTCTTAGCTTCATCAATGGCACTGGAATCGGCATCAAGGAGAAGGACCTTTACATTGATATGCGGACATCTTTTCATGGCTTTCACTAATTCCTGAGCGGACCCGGAAGCAATTGAAAGGAGACGAATCTCCTTTTCTGCCGGAAATTCGGCAAGGGCCTCTACCAGAAGATTAACAACAATCTTATACCTGTTAGTTACAGCTTGACGATTTTCAAATTTACCTATCCAGTACCGTGTTATCCATCCTTCAAAATTTCTCTTTAATTGAGGCTTTATTTTTTCGTGATAGTTGTAAAACAAATCAAGTGAACGCCAGCCAGTCGCTCCGTATTTTGCCTGACGATTGAATTTACTGAAACGGTCAAAGGCGAAACTCGAAACATGATACTGATCACGTCCCATATCCCAGAGGATCTTATTAAGAGAACCACCACTGGTAATTTTCCTGTACAAGGC
Source organism: Smithella sp. (assembly GCA_007244375.1). Lineage (GTDB taxonomy): Bacteria > Desulfobacterota > Syntrophia > Syntrophales > Smithellaceae > Smithella. The sequence continues at coordinate 129,590 of SCVW01000016.1, forward strand.
CTGAACAAAATTGGTCATCATGGCAATCAAACTAGTTGCCCATACACCGCTAACATAGAAAACGTTTCGGCGATCATATTCTCCACCAAATTCATCCGGCTCAAATATATGTATGTAAAATTCACCTTTCCCCGTTTTTATCTTGTAATTTTTAATGACTTCTGTCCCCACTTCACCATGTTAAAATTATTACAGCACAGCATTTATCTTTTTTAAGACTATCAATCCGAACAAACTCTATTTTTCCCGTTCTTTTTCCCCTGATACATAAGACGATCAACCCTGTTAACGAAAGCTTTCATATCCTCATGTTTCTTGTATTGCGCAACTCCTATACTCACTGTAAGATATACTTGTTTATCCGGTATCGGAGAAAAATTCTCTTTCTTTAACTCTTCTCCAATTCTCTCCGCGGTAACGACACCTTCTTCGTTTGTTGTCATAGGCAAAATTATTGTAAATTCCTCACCGCCGTAACGATATGCGGAATCTTCTTTGCGCAAACATCTTTTTATAACCCGCCCAAGCCGGAATAAAACCTGATCTCCCTCAATATGGCCATAAGTATCATTGAATATTTTAAAATCATCCAGGTCAAGAAGAAGAAGGGTTAAAGGATAATCACGGCGTTCCAGCCGGTCAAGTTCCCTTTTTAGCTGATGGTAAAAATATCTGGAATTATAAAGCTGGGTAAGTTCATCGATAATACTAAGTTCGCGGTATCTTTTTTCACTGTCTCTTAACTTTTTTTCTACCATTTTACGATCGGTAATATCGCGAACAATGGCCTGAATGTAATATTTGTCCATATTGCTGAAGGCGTTCAGGCTGACCTCTGCATCAAACAGAGTTCCATCGTAACGTCTGTGTTTCCACTCAAAGAACTGTGTCTGACCTCTTAGTGCAGCATTGATCTTTTCCTGAGCTTTCTGTATGGATTTGTTCCCGTCAGGCTGAGTTTCCGGGGAAAAAAGATAAGGGGGCTGCCCGACAATCTGTTCTCTGCTGCAACGAAACATCTCCAACGACTTTAAATTGCAATGAATAAAGATATCCTGATCCATTAGGAAAACGGCATCGTTGGCTGTTTCGAAAAGAGTCCGGAATTTTGATTCGCTCTCTTGTAAAGCTTCCTCCGCCCGCTTGCGGTCGGTAATATCCTGATATATAATTTGAAACTGCTTTTCACCATTCCAAAGTGTCTCTTTACAGAAAACCTGAAGATTACGGATTTCACCATTCTTCCTGACAATATCAATGGTATATTCTGAAGGAACATAAACTCCTTTTTTTCTCCTCTCGTTTCTGAGCTTGGATTCTTCATAGCTCTTTTTTGTGTAGCGCCTCTCAACAGGGGTTAGTTTCAATTCTTCAATGCTGCCATAACCATATAAATCCAAAATAGCCCGGTTAGCATAAATAATTTCCCCATCTGCGGTAACAATACAAATACCCATCGGAGATTCATTTATAGACCGGTGGAAATTATCTTCGCTTAGCCTTAACGCCTCTACCGCCTGCTTGTGGCTGGCAATTTCCTGTTTAAGCGCCTGATTAGTAAGCAAATAATCAGCTGTTCGCCTTTTCACCCGCTCTTCCAGTTCCTGATTCACTTCATTAACCCTCTCCCGCTCAACCTCCAGTTGCTGCGTCAGGAAAAAATCACGTCTGGCATAAAATTCGATGAAATAACAGGCAAGCATTCCAAGGGCGTTTGCACTGATTAAAAAAAAGTTATTGTTAATAAGAATATCAAATGGTATCGGATTTATCCAAATGGCAGTTATTTCATACAATACAACCAGCATCCATCCGGCCAGTGAAGCCCACAGAAACTGAAGACGTATAAAAGTGTAGCCCCACATAAAAACAAGCATCAGACCGGCATAATAATAATAATTGACCGGCGGCGGAGCAATAGCAATCATACAAATAATGCCACCACCGGCAATAATAAGAATACTGGCCAGAATAGGCTGCATGTGCCGTTCAAAAAAATTTAAAAACGATATCAGCAAGACCCCTATTAGCAGAGGACAAACGATAACAAAACGAATAACCCATACGGTGTATTTTTGTTGAGGCATGAGTAGAGAATCGAGAACACCAAAAGTCGCGTAAAGAAGCGCTCCCAATATCAAAAAGATGCGGATTTGAGGAAGTGATACACGATAGTAATTACTAAGAAACAGCGTTTCAAGATTCGAAGATTTACCGGAAAATTTCAGTGTTAGCAGGTGCAATTTCATAACGAATCTAATGACTTATGACTATGATTTGTTTTATAAAGTCGAGCAAACCTTTTCTCTAAAAATATTATTGGACAAGATTATTCTTTGTTAACCGCCATAAACTTCGGCAGCGTTGTAGCATTTCAGTTCTATATTCCTTAGCTCCCGATACTAACGAATATAAATTATTTTACTTTGTTTACATATATCATCATAGCCGGGAAATAACAATATTCATTACAAGAATAAATTATGAGTCCTTACGAATGCTTATGTTCTCGAACAGCGGTAAAAAATAACCTTCGGACAAGCAAACTCCAGTCGAATGAATTCAAAAATATTAAAAAAAATATTTACGTTTCTTGACTCATTAATTGGCCTATGCTAAAGGTCAAAAAATTCGACTGGAGCTTTCCCAAATAGAATATTAAGATTTTTTTTATTATAAGATTCTCCGCGATTTAGGGTAAATTTATTCCTGAGCTGAAGTTGAGAATTTCAAAATCGCGGGTTTATTTTAATCACAAATTATATAGTCAATAAATGTCATGAAAAAATTATCCCATTTAAATAATAAAGGCCGAGTTCAAATGGTGGATGTTACAGCCAAAGCAGAGACAATTCGTAAGGCGAAAGCCCGGGGAATTGTTAAAATGGACCCCCAAACTTTGAAACTAATAGAAAAAGGGGAAATTGCCAAAGGTAATGTTTTGACAACAGCAAAAATTGCCGGCATTATGGCAGCAAAAAAAACAGGTGAACTTATTCCTCTTTGTCATCCACTGGAATTAACTGGAATTGACATAAATTTTAATATCGATCGTAAAAACGCTCAAATTGAAATAGAATCTCAGGTGCAAATTACAGGGAAAACCGGGGTGGAAATAGAAGCGCTCACAGCTGTGAGCATTGCAGCTTTAACTATTTATGATATGTGTAAAGCTGTAAACAAAAAAATAGTTATCGGGGAAATTATGCTTTTAGAAAAAAGCGGGGGCAAGAGCGGTACTTTTGTCCGTGAAACATCAAGATGACAAGCAAATTACGGTTAGATTTGTTGCTCGAATTAACCATAAAATGTACAAAATAATATTCATTCAATTAAATTAAATCCGGACGATAACAAATGACACAAAATACTTTTAAAATTAAAAAGGCCTTTTTAGTGCCTTTCGTCATCATAGTTATTCTTTTGTTTATACTGTTTTTAATCAGTTTATGTAAAGGTCAAATGATGGAGCGAATCATTTTGGTAGTTTCATTTGTCATCACCCTGTTTATTGCCGTTGAGGCAAAAAGAAGAAAGGTTATTGTATCTAACGAAGGATTAAAAATTGAGAAATTTTTCAGGATAAAAGAATTTATTTGGGAAGAAATTACACAATTAGGCGTTGTTATCTTGCGCAACAAAATATATTTTATATTAACAACAACTAAAGGATTTTATTTTTTTTCCAACTTATTGGAAAATCATGCTTTACTTATTCGTTTTATTGTGGATAAATTAAATACTGAAAAAGTTGAAATAGAAGTTAAAAATTATCTGGAAAATCCTGTTGAACAGCGTTCTTTAATTGTTATGTGTTGGTTCGGTGTTTTAATCATTGCTGCCTTTATAATTTTAAAATTGTTATCATTTTAAACTTTAAACTAATCATTTTCTTAAAGTAAATTTTTACCTTTTCAGCAAATTTTACCCGAAAGGAGTAAGCATTCAAAAAATGCGGTCAAAAAAGCAATCCAAAGCAGAAGTTGTTATGAATGTAAAGGCAACCACTTATGTAGCTGTTGAAGAAATAATGGAGAAAAAACTGGAAGATATTGCTACGATCTTATCTTCTTCCGGTGACCGCAAAAGTAAGCTTTACGAAGAGGTTATGAGTATGGTGGAAAAAGGTTTATTTAAAATAGCTTTGCGCCGGTCAAATGGCATAAAAAGTTCGGCTGCAGTTTTTTTAGGCATAAACCGCAACACATTTACTGACAAAATGGCTAAACTGGGTATTAGCTGTGGGAAAAATAATAAGTAGTAGTTAAAAAATTTATGGCCAGTACTATTAAGAAAACCGTAACTTTACCTCCAAAAGTAATATGTCTCTTAAAAAAAGGGGTTCGGATGACGAACCCTTTTTCCGTAGAAATCGGAGATGAAGTAAACACGCAAATGATTGCCAATTCTTCAATAATTTATGGTAGTGCAAAAATATACGGTGAAGATACGGTAATATCTCCGGAAGTAAAACTGGGCTTCGAAGGACCTGTTACTCTGATTAATTGTCAACTGGGCAATGCAGTAGAGTTAAGAGGCGGATATTTTAACAATTCGGTATTTTTAGATAAGGCAGCAATGGGCAGCAACGCACAGGTTCGCTCTGGATGCCTTTTAGAAGAAGAAGCAGGCGGAAATCATTGCGTAGGGATGAAACAGACAATACTCTTTCCTTTCGTGCAGTTGGGAAGTCTCATTAATTTTTGTGATTGCCTGATGGCTGGCGGTACAAGTCGCAGGAATCACAGCGAAGTGGGTAGTTCCTACATTCATTTCAATTTTACTCCACGGCAAAACAAAGCGACCCCTTCATTAATCGGCGATGTGCCGCGTGGTGTAATGTTGCGGGAACCGCCGATATTCCTTGGTGGTCAGGGTGGCATTGTAGGACCGGTACAAATTGACTACGGAACGGTGATCCCGGCTGGTATTATCTGCCGGCAGGATTTTAAAACCGATGGAATACATTGGACATCGCTAACCTCCCTTGAAAAGAAGCAAGCACCGGCCAGTACCCAGGGCGGTGACATTATCAGAAAAGTTAAACATAATGTAGAGTACGTGGCTAATTTGTCAGCATTGAGGCAGTGGTATCACCATGTGCGCCACGAGTTTTTTATTAAAGAAACATACGGTGATGGCCTTTATGCCGGAGCGTGCAGGGTTCTTGACGAAGCCATTCTGGAAAGGATCAAGCAGTTGCGCCTTTTTGCTCAAAGCATAGAGACCTCTATGAACTTAGTCACAAAAAAAATGGAAAAAATATATCCGGTTAGCCTGTCACGTGCTCAAAAACAGTTTTTGCAGGATTGGCCTCGAATGGAAGAATATCTTTCAGGCAACTATGAAGAAAAGATAGGACTGAAGAAAAGAGATTCATTTGTAAAAATAATGCAGCGTCTTTCTAAAAAAGGCAACTCTTATCTGGAATCAATAAGATTGTTAACACCTGCACAAACCCAGGAAGGTATGGATTGGTTAAGAAGTATTATTAAAAACATTATAGCTGAATGTATAAATAACAACACCAGATCTTAGCAGCGGAAAGAAAAATAATGTTTGTTGTGCGAATGCTTAATACCATAAAAACAATGGGCCGGTTTTTTGCGGTCTGTAAAGTGTTTGTAGGGAAAAATCCGGCAAATGTTTCCGTCCCGGCAATAATTTTCTTTCCACTTATGACTTCCCGGCTTAACTGCGGTTTTGCCGGATTAATGGCCTACCATTCCGGAAAGAAATCAGCCACATCCGACCCTGACATCGTCCTTGGCAGGTTGTGGAAAAAAGTCAAAAACTCCTGTCTGAAAAACATTACCGGCGGAAAAATCGGCGCACAGGAATACTTCCATGGAATATCAACGCTCGGCTCCATGGAAAAAACCGTATTGGAACTGAAAGAAGAAAACATACAGGAAGCTATTTTCTTCGACACCAAAAGCTGCGGGAAACTTTTCAACCTGACTGAAACAATGAAGATATTCCTCGCCGAAGAGGAAAAAATTCTGGAAGACAGTGCAGCAAAATTTTCCTCCGCCGACCTGGAAATCATCAACAGCAGAATCATTCTCTTCAAGGATATTTTGTGGGGTCTGGAAAAAGACATTCTGGATAATTTCGCCAAGATTCTGGATCTCTCCGGTTCGGATAAACCGGCAGCCCTTAACCGGCCTACTTTTAAAAAATACAGGCAGCTTAATCTGTTGCTGAATTCCCTGAACCGTCTGGAAGTTCGCGGCAGGGATTCGGCCGGATTACAAATAGTTTTTTCCCTAAAGAAAGAAAAGGATTTTGAACGCGTATTATCCGATTTGCGGGGAAAAGGATTATATGAAGATTATTGGAAGCGTTCGCAGCAGGGAGATCTTCTCAACGGCTCGATCGGCGTGGCCAGTCACAAAATATCCGGCAAGACGAAAACGATCATAACCTTTACCTATAAAACATTCTCCATCGTCGGTGAACTGGAAAGAAACGCCAAAGATTTAAAGCAAACCATAAAGTCAGATAAAATATTTCAGTATTTCGCTCGTATGGACGCTACCAGCGAAACAGCGCTTCTGCATACCCGATGGGCATCGGTCGGTTCCATAACGGAAGAAAATTGCCATCCGGTCAATAATTATAAACCCGACCAGCCTGAACCGCGCTTTCCTTTTTATGCTCAATCCCCGGCCAACATTAACGCAATTTTGAACGGCGACATCGATAATTACCCCGCGCTTTACAACAATTTGAACCTCGACAAAGAACCTGTTGACGCAAGAGTCACGACCGACACCAAAATCATTCCCCTGCAGATCGAAAAATATCTTAAGGAAGGATGTAATCTCGCAGAATCTTTCCGCCTCGCGGTGAATGATTTCGCAGGATCCCATGCCATCGTCATGACCTGCGATCTGGAACCGGGCAGGTTTTTCCTGGCGCTCAAGGGCAGCGGCCAATCCATTTATGTCGGCATCGGTTCGGATCAGTACATGTTTTCTTCGGAACTTTACGGCCTTGTGGAAGTCATGCCCCGCTTCATAAAAATGAACGGAGAAACCGGCAGCAAAAACGGATCCACCGGACAAATTTTCATTCTGGATCAGCACTCCACCGGCGGCATTGCCGGAATCAAGGCCTGTTATTACGACGGATCCGAAATTATTCTCAATGACGATTACGTACAGAAAGCCGAGATTACAACCAGAGACATCGATCGCGGCAATTACCCCCATTTCTTCCTCAAGGAAATTTCCGAATCGGCTGACTCCATCAGGAAAACCCTGCGCGGCAAATACCGCATCACCACAGGCAAAAATTCTTCAGCCCGGGTCGCCTTCAATCTGGGAGCTAATATCATTCCCTCTGCCGTCAAAACAGGTCTCAAGCAGGGCAAAATAAAGAACATCATCGTTATCGGTCATGGAACCGCCGCGGTTGCAGGAGTCGCCGTTGCCGATGCCATGTCCCACTACTTAAGAAACAAGAATATCAATATTAATGCCCGGCTAGCCTCGGAGCTGAGCGGATTTTTACTCAAAGACAATCTTTCGGACACGCTCGTCATTCCCATCACGCAATCGGGAACGACAACGGATACCAATCGCGCCGTGACCATGGCCCGCGAACGCGGCGCTTTCGTCATTTCCATCGTCAACAGAAGACAATCGGACATCACCGCCAAAGCTCACGGCGTATTTTACACCAGTGACGGACGCGACATTGAAATGTCAGTCGCGTCCACGAAGGCTTTTTACTCACAGATTATTGCGGGGCAGGTGCTGGCCCTTTACATCGCCCAGCTTCTGGAATCAAGGAACAATGATTACATTGCTTCCAAATTACGCAATCTCGAAAAAGCGCCCATGCTGATGGCGCGTGTTTTCTCGCGGAAGGAGGAAATTGCTGCGTCCGTCGAAAAAACTTCCGCCAAAAAATTCTGGGCAATCGTGGGAAGCGGCCCCAATAAAGCAGCCGCCGATGAAATCAGGATAAAACTCAGCGAGCTTTGTTATAAAATTATTTCCTCCGACATTGTGGAAAATAAAAAGCATATCGATTTGTCGGCGGAACCTTTGATTCTGGTGTGCGCCTCCGGAAATCCGGGACCGGTCATGGACGACATCGTCAAGGAAGTGGAAATTTTCAAGGCTCATAAAGCCGGCGTGGTCATTTTTGCGGATGAGGACGATAATCGTTTCGACAAAGTTGCCGACGCCGTCATTCCTGTTCCCGCTGCACCGATGCCTCTACCGGTCATTCTGAATACCATGGCCGGCCATCTTTGGGGTTATTACGCCGCATGCAGCATCAACAGGGAAGCCATCATCTTCAAGGAATTCCGCAACGACCTAAATCTGCTCATGACGGAACAGGTGAAAAAAAATTATTCGATTTACGAAAAAATCGCCGACGTTAATCTCCGCCTGTTGATTAACAAGTTTGACAAATCATTCAACGGCCGGCGCAACGACGGTGCATTCCACCTATTAAATATCAAAACAATTTCCGACCTGGTGATTTTATTAAAATACGCTTCCGGCAAACTGCCGCTGGAAGATTTCCGGCATGAATTCAAAGTCGACAACGGGTTTATTTCACCGTTGAATTTTCTGGACGTCGTCCTGGGGAAAGCCATCGACGAATTGACCCGTCCGATAGACGCCATACGTCATCAGGCCAAGACGGTTACCGTGGGGACAAGCCGCAAAGAAACCGTGCTCAAGGGCGTCATTTTCGATCTTCTGGAAAAACTCAATTTCACCGTCAAGGATCTGACTTACAAGAATGTCATGACGATCAGCAGAATACAGCCCGTTGTTTCCTCCGTGCGCGGATATACCCTATACGGCATCAATAATCTTGACGAACGGGGAAATCCTTCCGATAATTCAACGATCACCATTATCCGAAAAGAGGGAATTGCCAGAGGGATGGCCTCACGGGCGGAAACTTCCAAAATGCTGATGGGAACAAAGAGAACCATCGTCAGCACCGGCCATGCGTATATTGGCAAAGGCAAGGCGGATGGCGCTTCCATCTTCATTTTACCGCTGAAGAGGGGAGGCGAGCTCATCAACAACCTGCTTTTGCTCCATGTGGAATACAATGAACTTCTGCCGGTTGCCGGAAAGAAGGAAGTTTTAGGCTACCGTTACAACGACATCAGAAATCTGGTAAATGAATATAATATCAACTGGGATGATGCTTATTTGGAAAAATTTCCAATTGCTGATTTGTTCAGTGAACCGGTGGAAACTCTGGCCTGGCGAATTAAGCAGATGGTCATTACAAATAATTAAAGTTTATTGCTGAACTTGCGGTGAAAGAGCTTGATTTTTACAGTCATAAATACTTGAATAGTATTGAGGAGCGATTATGAAAACGAAATTTATCTTTGTCACTGGCGGCGTTCTTTCTTCGCTGGGTAAAGGGTTGGCAGCGGCATCAATCTCAGCTTTACTGGAGTGCCGCGGACTGAAAGTTACCAATCAAAAACTCGATCCTTATATTAATGTCGACCCTGGAACAATGAGCCCTTTTCAGCACGGCGAAGTCTTCGTTACCGATGACGGCGCGGAAACAGATCTCGATCTCGGACATTATGAAAGATTTTGTTCCACCTGCATGGGAAAGAGCAACAATCTCACAACCGGACAGGTTTATTATTCAGTCATTACCAAAGAAAGGCGTGGTGACTACCTGGGCAAAACCGTCCAGGTTATTCCGCACATTACCAACGAAATAAAAGATTATATAAGTAAATCAGCAGCCGGCTTCGATGTTTCCATTGTAGAAATAGGAGGCACGGTTGGAGACATAGAAAGCCTTCCCTTTCTGGAAGCCATCCGCCAATTCCGTAATGAAGTTGGAAGAGAAAATGCTATTTTCATTCATCTAACATGGGTTCCTCTTATCAAGACAGCAGGCGAAGTTAAAACAAAGCCAACCCAGCACAGCGTAAAAGCACTCAGAGAGATAGGAATTCAGCCGGACATTCTTCTTTGCCGGACTGAAAATTTTCTTTCCGAAGACATTAAATCCAAGATCGCACTTTTCTGCAATGTGGAAGTCAATTCTGTTTTCACGGCCAAGGATGTCGGCTGCATATACGAGGTACCGCTGATTTTCCATCGCGAGGGACTCGATGCGAAGATTGTTGACCTGCTCAATATCTGGACGGGACAGCCGAAACTGGAAGTTTGGGAAGACGTGGTTAACAGATTCAATAACCCTCCGGACGAAGTCTGTATTGGTATTGTCGGTAAGTATGTCAACCTGACCGATTCATACAAAAGTCTTAATGAAGCGCTTATGCACGGAGGTATAGCCAACAACTGCCGGGTAAAACTAAAGTTTGTTGATTCGGAAAAGATCGAAACTGAAGGCATCGGCAAAAATCTGGATGATGTTGATGCCATTCTTGTTCCGGGAGGTTTTGGTAGTCGCGGCATAGAGGGAATGATTCTTGCCGTGCAGCACGCACGGGGGAAAAAGATTCCTTTCTTTGGAATTTGTCTGGGAATGCAGATGGCTGTGGTGGAATACGCCAGAAATATCTGCTCAATGAACAAAGCCAACAGCTCCGAATTTGACCCTGAGACTCCCTATCCGGTAATCGATCTGCTGCCCGAACAGCGCAATGTCAAGGAAAAAGGCGCTTCCATGAGACTTGGTGCCTGGCCGTGTATTGTCGAACCGGACGCTTTCGCTTTCACCGCCTATGGGCAGAAAAAAATCTCGGAACGGCATCGTCACCGCTACGAATTCAACAATGATTACAAAAAGAATCTCACTGATAAGGGCCTACGCATAACAGGAAAGTCTCCTGACGGGCGTCTGGCGGAAATAGTAGAAATAAAAGACCATCCCTGGTTTTTGGGATGTCAATTTCATCCTGAATTCAAATCAAGGCCGATTAAACCTCATCCGTTGTTCAGTAGGTTTATTGAAGCCGCTTTAGCAAACGCCAATAAAAAGAAGCAGAAAATAAAACCAAAAAAGAAAAACACGAAGAACTAATTAATAATATTAACATATTGGCAAGATAACATTGCCCGTTAATATTATGGACGCATCATCTCCCGCTTCTGGAATATTAGAAATGGTCCTGAGTGTATAAGTAACAAAAAGTTAATTAATCCTATATTATCCGTCATCCGGTTCATCAGTTTATGCTTGACAGTCCTTAATAATTAAGCTAATCAACAAAACCTTATTTAAAAAAACTAAAATATTACAAACGCATCAGGGTAATATTTAACAAAATTTTTAGAAAAATTAAGTTCAGGAGGGTACTTTTGGCAACACATAAATCAGCAGAAAAACGTGACCGACAGAATAAAAAACACCGCGCGAGCAATGTCGCCGCCAAGTCCGCACTAAAAACAAAGATTAAGTCAGTAATTGAAAATGTAAACAGCAAGGATAAAGAAAAATCGATTAATGCTCTCAAGACTGCTATTCCCGCATTGAATAAAGCAGCCAGCAAAGGTTTAATTCATAAAAAAAATGCTGCACGGAAAGTTTCCCGACTGACCAAAAAAGTCAACGCTGTTCAATAGTGATACTCCAATAGTGTATAACCTAAAGGTCTTTATAGGTGCATTGAAATTTGGTTAGTCGAATCCCGAACTATCGGAACGAAACGGATAAGGATTTGACACAACTATCGCGAGAAATAATAAAAAGGCCGGCGTCAAAAACCGGCCTTTGATTTTTTTATTTTTATATTTCATTCTTCACAAGAATTAATTTTACATTTGCTTTGTCTTTAATAATCATTTAGAAATGAATAAAAGGACGATTATTATGAAAGCAAAAAAACATAATGACCAGTCTTACGGCAATTTAATTGTAGAAATAGGACGCTTGTTTGTTAATAAGCCCTATAAAACCGGAACACTTGATAACGCCGGCAAAGAAAAACTGATTGTCAACGTATCGGCCTTTGACTGCACTACTTTTGTGGAAACGACTCTTGCGCTTGCCCGCTGCGCCTCTGACGGAAAAATTTCACACAATCAATTCCTGGGAAATTTAAAATCAATTCGCTACCGTCAGGGGAAAATTAAAGGTTACTCTTCCCGCCTCCATTATTTTGCCGACTGGCTGCGCGACAATGAAAAAAAGAAGATTTTAAAAGATGTGTCGAGAAACCTTGGCGGCAAGCCTAAACGCAAAAAAATTAATTTTATGACTGTTCATCGCGAATTGTATCCAGCTTTGCAAAACAAACCTCAATTTGCCAGGATGGCATTGGTTGAAAAAATACTTTCCCGTAAAACTTTCTACGTAATTGAAAAAGACAAAGTAAACACGCAAAAAGCAGGAATATATAATGGCGATATCATAGCCTTTACCACAAATCAGGAAGGACTGGACGTGGTGCATTTAGGCTTTGCTTTATGGCAGGGTAAAAGCCTGTGCCTGCTTCACGCATCAAGCAAGGAAGAAGCAGTGGTCATCTCGAAAAAAAATCTCTTTGCCTATTGTAAATCCAACAAAATATTCACCGGCATAATCATCGCCCGACCTTTATTCTAAACCGATTTCGAATCAAAGATGAGATCAAGGCGGAAAAGAAGAGGCAACGCAGGCGTATATGTCAATACGTCGAGTTGACGATAACGAATCCAACGCAGATAGCGCTTTAATTTGAAACCGGCATTATGGTTTCTCGAAATGATGATAGTCCTTCGGCTGCTCAAAATTCCCGCCCCAATGCCAGCCGCGTTTTAGAAATTCCTCAACTATCGGGTGGCCTGCCGCAAGAGTTCCACTTTCTCCAGGCAGATATCTCGAACCCTCCGGAGCGACGACTCCATTGGGATAGATAACAGGATTCTGTACCGGATTGATATCTATCGCTTTCCCCAGCGAATGCATGGATAATTTTGTTGTTCCTTCAATAACCCTGAAGTTGAAAGAAGAAGAATTATTATCCGCCATGGAGCTATAATCATCCCACTGGTAAGCAACTATGGGAATAACTTTTCCGATTGGAAATAGAATTTTTTCGATAAAGTTAAATATTTCATAAACATCATCTTCCAATTCCTGGTTGACGATGATTTGCCCCTGATGTTTTCTGCCGTCAAAAGAATAATAGCAGACATCGATAATTGATAACAGATCGATAATCTGCGGTGGCGCATTTGTTCCTTCTATTGCTTCGGAAAAGCTCATGCAGCTATCCATAATAGTTTCTTCCGTAAAAAACATATTCAAATTCCTTTTATAATTTCTTTAATAATTGAATTCATCATATTTTCCGACAGCGACACTTCCCTGTAAATTTTACGAAGAGCATTATAATCCAGGCAATTGTAATTATCCAGAAGCGGCGTTATAACAACGCCTGCCATATCCACGGCACCCGGCGAAATAAAAATTCTCTTTTTGCCTTTTGTGAAATAGGAATCCGGACGGTGTTTCTGACGCAGGAAAACAACCAGCCGCCAATGATCACCGGAATAATTGCAAATAATGTTAATCATCGGTTCATCATTTATTTTTAGTATTCCTTGTACTACGGCCAGCAAATTTAAAACTTGTTTGTTCAATCTTTCTGCATTTTTTGCTTCCAGCAAAATTACACAACGGTCAAAACTTTCCCATAAACTGTGTCTTACGCAGGAGGTTCCTTTAACTACCGACAGCTTTTTAAATTCCCGGAAAAAAGGAAGGTTGCTTTTCGGAACCGCCTGAAAATGCAGATGATCGGGAGCGGATGCGCCGCAGGCAGGACCGTTATAAAGAACAGCATATTCAGACGAAAAATCGGCAGCCAACTGCAAAAAAGAAAGCAAAGAGGATGCTATTTCCTGCGGTTCGTGTTTAAGCGTACATATTGTAAAATGATTTTTGAAAATCGGTACCGGATTGCAAAGGATCAAATACTTGTTTCTGTATAAAACTCCTCTCTGCTCGACCGGCAAATTGTCCTGACATAAAAAGCATGGTCTGGCCTTTATCGATTCCGCGTCAACTGCGGCACCGCTGTTTATCGCACGAGCCGGGTTATACTGCAAAACGACCCTGTAATTTCCACCAGAGAGCTCTCTGGTCCGAACGGATACCAGATCGCGACAGGCATTAGCGAGTCTCATCCAATTTTTTTTTTGTTCCTTTAAAAGATTCAGGCACAGATCTGTTAATGATTTCTGTTTTCCCGCGGGATATTCGGCAAAAATTTTATTTTCTAAATCTTTATTTTTTTTATTCAAGTTTTGCCGTTCCCTTATTTCCAGGGAACGAAGTTTATCTTTGTAAAAATCGTTGCGGTTTTTCTTCTCAATGAAAAGTCCGGCATCCGTGTTACCTTTCCAGCGACGGCACCAGTATAAATTTTCATAAATTCTACCAACCTTGTACTCACGGGTAATTCTCAAAGCTGCGGCGTAATCCTCGCCATAACTTACATTGGGGAAACCAATCCTGCGGATGACGGATAAATCAAATGCCCGGGGAGCACCCATGCCGTTGACACGCAAAAGATTATTGTGACCGTTCTGCTGCGTCCATTCACGGTGGTCAATAAGACCGGGTGGAATTTTTTTCAGATTTTCATCAACAATCGTGTATGAACCGACAACCATAGCGTACTTCCCGGCACGCATGAAATCTATGATTTTTTGTAATGTCTTGGACGAGCTGTATAAATCATCGGAGTCAAGTTGAACGACATAGCGTCCGCAAAACGGCGAGAAAATTGCTTCGTTCCAGCAGCCGCCTATTCCCAGATCGCTCCGCACAGGAATAATATGATGAACATGGGAATATTTATCGGTGAAACTCTTCAAAATATCGGTAGTTCCGTCCGTGGAATGATTGTCCACAACGATAATATTGAAGGGGAAATCGGTTTTCTGTTTCAGTGCACTTGTTAAAGCATCGGCAATTGTCTTTTTACGGTTAAGTACGGGAACGACAATGCTTGCTTTCCATTGAAAGTTATCACGTTTCTTTCCCGTGTTTTCCGTGCGCGGTGAAAGATATGCACCAATGCGCTTTAAATGATTTGTGGCAATTTTTTCCAGTTTCTTCTGACGAAGAAAATTCTCTTTGGCGACATAATCAAAATGCGCTTCCACCTTCCGACCGGTTTTCTTTATCTTTTGTTTATTCTCTGCGGATACAATGTACAAAAATTCCGCAACATGAATTATTTTATGGTCAATGGAAACTTTCAGGCGCAAGTCGTATAAAGCCCTATCCTCTTCAGAAGGCAGAGAACCGTATTTCTGCAGACTTGATTTGATTGCGGCACAAGAAAATAAAAAAAGATGTCCGAAATTAAAATCGTCGCGGATACTGCCCGCCTGATAATCTATGACGGGATGTTCAACCAGTTTATTTCCGTCGCGCAAAATAAAGTCTGAATAAATGATGCCGGCTTGATTTGCTTCGGCAGCGCTAATGAATTCACGCAAAGACATTTTATCAATAATAATCTTTTGGTCGGCATCAATTACCAGCAAATATTTGCCTGATAATTTTTTCAGATATGAAGAAATGCTTTTTATTTCTTGAATAGTATTTTGATTGGAAAAAAAGAAGCCCATCGCTTCTTTTTCATCATTGATGGCCAGAAATAGGAATCGGCCGAATTTTCGAACTGAAGGGGTCATAAACCACTTTTGTCATTCCGTACAAGCAAAGCGCGATACGGAATCCTGTATTTTTTCATTATTGTTTTTCCAAATTTCACCAAAACGACATCTGGATATCTCCGGCATTCGCCGGACTCCGGGCCGTTTTCTCCGGTGTATACCGGATACGCCGGTATGACTACAATTTCTCCGACTAAGACGGCATCGCCGACGTTTCGATAAAATCAAAACCCGGACATCATCAGGTTGAATGCTTTTTCCGTCATGTCATTTGCCAGCTTACGCAGAGCCCGCTTCCTGACAGAAGGAAGCAGATTGATATCTTCGTTCAAAGAATAATCAATCGATTTCGTCATATTTTTTGAACTCCAGATTATCTTGCTGTTTGTAGTATCCTCAAACGTCAGATCAATGGTGATTGTCGCCCGTTCTTCCGCCGCCAGACCACTTTTGACATAGGAAAGCGGTGATGTATTAAAATTATCAATTTTCCCCCGAACTATCGCATCCGCGCTTTCTGTCCCGGACACAACCTTAAAACGGCTGTTTTGAATAAACTGATTAATGAAAGCAGTCCGGAAATAATTTTCTATTTCCGCCTGCGCTGTTTTATTTTCAAAGGATTCCACGTAAACGGTACGAATGCGGTTATCGATGTTTTCTCCCCGCGGAGCAAAGGAATAGCCACATCCGAACAAGCAAATAGAAAAAAAACAAAGAATAGCTATTTTAATTTTCAAATGATTTTTCCTTTTTATCGTAATGGCACTGCTTGTAACTTTGCAAATTGCATTTCATGTCATTTCGGGGAGTTCCGACTGGTCGGAACGACGAAAAATCTTTCCTTTACGTCATTACCTTATAGGACTTCTCCCCGAGCATACGCCGGGCTTTTGCCTTCAGTCGAAATGACAAATCGATAATAATGCAAAGGTTTCGCCACTATTTTATTACTAACCAACAACAATATTCACCAGTTTTTTCGGTACATAAATAACTTTCTTTATTTGCATTCCCTCGGTCATGGCTACTATTTTTTCATCAGCAAGGGCGTCCGCCTTAATCTTCTCAGGATCTTCATCCACCGGCACGGTCATTCGGCTGCGTAGCTTACCGTTAATCTGCACGACAATCGTCATTTCCTCTTCGCTGGCGATTGCCGGATCAAATTCCGGCCACGGCATGTCCGAAACCAGATTTTTACAGCCGAGCAGCTGCCAGAGTTCCTCAGTTATGTGAGGGACAATCGGCGCCAACAAAACAACGGCCGCCTCCAAAGCCTCACGAACAACAGCCAGTGCAATCTTGTCGGAACTTCCGGGACGTTTGATCTGATAAACGACATTCACCAGTTCCATCACGGCGCTGATGGCCGTATTAAAATGAAAGCGGTCTTCGATATCAACGGTAACCTTGCGGATAGTCTGATGAGTTTTACGTCGCAGAGCTTTCAAATCGCCTTCGAGTTCCAATGCACCGGACGCAGGAACAATACCTTTAATGTCATCAAGATATTCTTCAACAATGCGCCACAGGCGTCCGAGGAAACGGAAAGACCCTTCCACGCCCTGATCACTCCATTCCAGATCCTTTTCCGGCGGCGCTGCGAAAAGACAAAATATTCTAGCGGTATCAGATCCGTATGTTTGTATCAGATAATCGGGATCAATGACGTTTTTCAGCGATTTGGACATCTTTTCGGTCTTGCCGATGATGACTTCCTTGCCACAGATATGGCATTTGCCGTCTGCCGCCTGCTCCGGGAAAAGAAAACCGTGCTCTTTGCACTTCATCGTTTCCTTGCAGACCATGCCCTGGGTGAGCAGATTAGTGAAAGGCTCATCCACGCCGATCACACCGAAATCGCGCAGCACTTTTGTGTAAAAACGGGAATAAAGCAGATGCAGAATGGCGTGCTCGATGCCGCCGATGTACTGGTCCACCGGCATCCAGTAATCCAGCTTTTTGCGGTCGAGGCCGGGCTTGGTATCACAATCCGGACAGCAGAAACGGTCGAAGTACCATGACGACTCCACAAAGGTGTCCATCGTGTCGGTTTCGCGCGTTGCTTTACCGCCGCATTTCGGACAAGTCGTCTCCACAAATTCCTTGGAAGCCGCGAGCGGCGAGCCGCCTTCGCTGCTTAATTTAATATTTTCGGGCAGCTCAATCGGCAGATCTTTTTCATCAACCGGCACGATGCCGCATTTAGCGCAGTCGATCATGGGAATCGGCGCCCCCCAGTAACGCTGGCGGGAAATGCCCCAGTCGCGCAGGCGGTATTGGATGGTGCGTTTGCCCTTCCCTTCTTTTTCCAGAAAATCGGCGATGGCTTCCAGAACCTTGGTGTTTTCCATGCCATTGAACTGCCCGGAGTTAACCAAAACACCTTCATCAACATAGGCTTCGGTCATCGTTGCCGCATCAAGCGATTTGTCCTTGGGCTGAATTACAACAACCAGCGGCAGATTGAACTTCTTGGCGAACTCAAAGTCGCGCTGATCGTGCGTGGGCACGGCCATGACACAGCCGGTGCCGTAATCGGCCAGAACAAAGTTGGCAGCGAAGATCGGCATATCCCAACCGGTCAGAGGATTCTTGCAGTAGGCATCCAGAAACAAACCTTCCTTCTCGTAATATTCGGAAGTCCGCATCAGCTTGTCCTGCTTTTTGACTTTTTCGACAAACGCATTCACATCTTTTTCAATGGCCTTGCCTTTGGTCAGTTCCATGACCAGCGGATGCTCGGCGGCCACCAGCATAAAGGTCGCGCCAAAGAGCGTATCCTGACGGGTCGTAAATACTTTGATTGCACCGTTATCGTCGGCCATCGGGAAATCAACTTCGCAGCCGTAGCTCTTCCCGATCCAGTTTTTCTGCATCGTCATGACGCGCTCCGGCCAGCCGGGAAGCTTGTCGCAGTAATCCAGCAGCTCTTCGATGTAGGCTGTGATTTTGAAAAACCACTGATCGAGCACCTTCTCCTGCACCTCCGTGCCGCAGCGCCAGCACTGGCCGCCTTCAACCTGTTCATTGGCCAGCACTGTATCGCATTTGGTGCAGAAATTAACCGTGGAACGTTTTTTGTAGGCCAGTCCTTTTTCATACATCCAGATAAAAAAGAGCTGTTCCCATCGGTAGTATTTAGGATCGCAGGTGGAAACTTCCCTGTCCCAGTCGTAGCTGAAACCCATGCGCTTGAGCTGTTTCTTCATGTGTTCGATATTTTCGTTAGTCCACTTCGCGGGATGGATTTTGTGTTCGATAGCCGCGTTTTCCGCGGGCAGGCCGAAGGCGTCCCACCCCATCGGATGCAAAACATTAAATCCCTTCATGCGTTTGTAGCGCGCTACGACATCGCCGATGGTGTAATTGCGGACATGACCGATATGAATTTTGCCGGAAGGATAGGGAAACATTTCCAGCAGATAATATTTTTTCTTTTGCGGATCTTCGGTGACCTTGAAGGATTTTTCATCCTCCCATTTCTTTTGCCATTTCTCTTCGATAACCAGCGGTTCGTACTTCATTATTAAAATTTCTCCGGATGGTGAATGTTGGAGATTTGCTTAACATATCACCACAATGAGCGCAATGCCTTTATCTAAAACATAGTACGATTTGACACATCATGAATTTTCCTCTTGACAACAGAACATTCGTTCTACGAATGGCTCTGCATGGTATCTGGAACAGGAAGGTACGGTCATCTATAAAACCAAGGACGGCAAGGATAAAAAGGTCTTTCAAGCTTTGGAACGGCTGGCCGCCATGTGTTCGCATATCCCCAACCGGGGCGAGCAGATGCTCAAGTACTACGGGTATTACAGTAATATCTCACGGGGGAAACGAAAAGAAACAGGAACAGACGATGCCCAATAAAAGGAAGTTCTTATCAATATCAATTCAATATCTTTACCAATAGTCCGCAGGCAAAAGGGCACGTGGAAAGGCTTTTTAAGACATTACAGGACAGACTGGTCAAGGAATTGCGGTTATCGGGAGCAAAGAATTGTGAGGATGCGAACCGTGTTTTATCAAGATATTTGGTCGTGTTTAACCATAAATTCAGCCGTGCGGTACAAAAGAGCGGCGACTACCATCGGAACGTTGATGCGAGCGTAAATCTCGACGAGATTCTCGCGGTCCAGACCGCCAGAACATTGCGCGGTGACCGGACGGTTTTATATGAAAAGCACTGGTATCAAGTATTGACAAAGACGCGGGCAGCCCGCGTGACGGTTTATAATTATCTTAACGGTCGGATGGTGATTAAAAACAGGGAATGCGTTAGCGTATAAGTATATTGTTGGACCGCAGCCTCCCGTGAAAGTTGCGGTTGTCCGTAAAGTGAGGCCGCAGTTTCGTCCGGTTCCAGTCAGGGGCAGTTATTGGCGGGATGGTTTTAAACTTCCCGGAAGCCTAAGGTCAAATTAGGACATTTCTATTTTGGCTGGACAAAACCCGAATCAATCCTTGCCTCTTTGCGGATTCAAGATTACAATCTGTGTAGAAAAAAGGCAGTTGATTCGTTTCAATCCTATATTTCTTAAGGAGGAATATTGGCCCCCCAAGTCAGTGTCATCATTCCTGTGTATAATAGGGCGAAGATTATCCGTCGTGCCCTCAATAGTGTCTTGTCCCAGACTTTTCAAGATTTTGAGATTATTGTGGTCGACGATTGTTCGAAAGACGATACGAGAGAGGCCCTGTTCACGATCAAGGACCCACGAATCCGGTGTTATACCCACAAAGTCAATAAAGGCGGCGCTGTCGCACGGAACACGGCAATCAAAGAGGTGCGGGGAACCTATGTCGCTTTCTTGGACAGTGATGATGAGTGGCTTCCCGGAAAGCTTGAGCAACAGATCAAGGCGTTTCATCGTCTGCCGGAGTCGTATGGGCTTCTTTTCACCGGGGCCAATCGTTTTGATGAAAAAGGGACTCTTTTATGGACTGCCCATCCGACCAAGCGTGGATGGATTTTCAATGAACTTTTGATGGAGAACATCGGTGGGCCTTTGTCTTCCATTCTGGTCAAGAAAGAATTCCTTGATCGCGTAGGCGGGTTTGACGAAAACCTTCCGAGCTGCCAGGATTGGGATCTGTATTTGCGTTTAAGCAAAGTCTGCCAGGTGGATTATCTGGAGGAGGCGTTATTGAATTATTATATCAACAAGCAGGATCGTTTCCGGATTTCCAATTCCCAAAAAGCGGTCAGCGCCGGGCATGATGCCATTTTGAGAAAATACTGTATCGAATATCGGGCATTGTCTGCGCGGGACAAGATCGCCTGTCTGTCTTACATGATCGGCATGCAGATCATGGCAAGCAATATTGGCCAGGTGACCAAGCTTTCTTTTATGCTCACGGCCGAATCCAGAAATCCAGTTTATTTTTTCAAATGGCCTCGAAGGGTCGCTGGGTGTATCCTGCATCTCCTTTTAAGGTGAGGGAGGGTGTTGGGAATTGAATCCCTAGGTCAGTGTTATTATACCTACCTATAAGCGCGCCCAGATCGTCGTTCGTGCGGTTAAAAGTGTGTTGTCCCAGACCTTTCCAGATTTTGAGGTCGTTGTAGTCGATGATTGTTCGAAAGATGGAACGAAGGAAGCCTTATTGGCACTCAACGAATAATTGGGGACAGCCACTAATTATTATGCCGTTTTGGCTTTTTTGGCGGTCTGCCTGCCTTTTGTCGCTGAAGTCCGCATGCAAACCTCTTTTCCAGCTTCTTTATAAATGATTCGCTCCCGGCAGGCCTGCTCACGCTGACCTCTCTGCGGATGACAGATATGGTATCTGTTTCGTCCTCTTGCTGCAAATATTTCCTCCAGTTACCAACCATATCCAGAAGCATACCGTCACCGCTTACCAGTGGATCTGAATCCCTCATCCCTAAATGCAACCCTGCACTGGACCAAGGATATTCACCCGGATCTTTTATTAATCCCGCACGAACAGAATTTCTCTCTACATAACGTGCAGCTGCGATCAAATACTGTTCATCAAGCACGCTTGAGCCAAACCTTGACTGCCATAAATGTCCCTTCCACCCGTATCGTTTGTTAATATGCCGGGTATATTTGACATGAGTATCGGCAAAGCACTTTGCCAGGGAATCTGCTGTTCGGGGTACTGCTATGAAATGAGCATGATTAGTCATGAGGCAGTATGCCCAGATATTTACACCATACTGCACACAGGATTTTTTCAAAAGCTCTATATAATAATGATAATCCTTGTCATTGAAAAATACGTCCTGCCTGCGATTGCCTCGCTGGATGATGTGATGAGGATATTGGGGTACAACAATCCTTGCAATGCGTGCCATAGTGGCTTGAAAATATCTTTTCTTTTCTGTCCTGTCAATATTAATTAGTGGCTGTCCCCGATTTCTGGAATGATATTGACACCCAAGCTCGACCTTGTTATAAGAGTTCAAAAAGCAAGTTCTTATACATATACATCATATATTTTTATCACCGCCAACGTACTGCTGCGGCTGATATAAAACATAATACATCAATACAGGAAGCGACTGATGCCATGAAATCCATCTACCGTTTATTGACAATGAAAAGCGCCTTGGCGACACTTTTCGTTCTCGCCTGTTCGGTATTTTTCAATCCGGACATCTTTGCCCACACCGCCGATGAACTTACCGCTAAGACCGACGGTAAATCGGCAGTGATCAGTGCCACCATTACAGACTATGGCACGCTCATGAACGGAGTGAAAAACCGGAAGTGGCTGTCGGTCCGACCGCTTCTGGATAATTGGACCGGTTT
The DNA here is from genome assembly GCA_007244375.1 of Smithella sp. Classification (GTDB taxonomy): domain Bacteria; phylum Desulfobacterota; class Syntrophia; order Syntrophales; family Smithellaceae; genus Smithella. The sequence continues at coordinate 151,977 of SCVW01000016.1, forward strand.
CGTCGTGGTAAAAAATACTGGAAACACCTTTATCGACCATTTTACACTCACTTTTTCTTGCCCCATGAAAGATTCCGATGCCATCCGCATCGACCTGGTTTCGCCCGCCATGCCGTCCTGGCTGTGGAAGCCTTTTGCCGGCGACCTGCTCAGCCTGTGCACCCGAGATATGCTCTTTACGGTCAAAGACGGTGGCCTGAAAATCCGCGACGCCACCTCCGGCACACTGATCGCTGTGACCCGGTTGATTTCTTCCAGATCATTGGGGTCGGCCGGACTGGCCCCGGGACAAGCCGTGATGGTCGAATACACGGAACCCTACGACAGATGCATGGAAGGTTTCGTGAACAGTATCGCGACAAGAAAAAAAATGGTTATCGAGACCAAAATCACGGACAGGGAAAACAACGTGATGCAATTGACCATGAAAAATTTTAAAATCACACTCCTAACATTTGACCAAATTGTGGCCGACATCACCTTCCGGGGATGCGGCCAATACGGCAGCTGCGATCTGAAGCTTTCCATCGACGGAAAGCTGATGGATTCGGTACCGTGGATTCAGTATGAATGGAAATGAATGAGTGCTTCGACAACGGGGTCGAATTTACATTCGAGGTGATCACCGCACAGTTCCGGCAACAGCATAGCCCGCATATTTCATGAATATACTTATGCATTTCGTTCAAGCTCTACATCTTGTGCCCAAAATCTTCTTGACATATAAGAGTGCGTTTCTTATACTATATTCGAAAAAAGGAATTTCTTATTAATCAATCCAATTCAATTGCTGCCTTTCTCGTTCAGATGGATCAACTGATGTATGCAGATAAGCGAGACAAAGCGTCTAGGTAAATTTCAGAGTGATGTTATCCTTGTACTTGTTTAGAAGTTTATAAGGAAAGGAGGCAGTAAAAATGCATATATCCAAATATTTATGGATGTTAAGGAAATTTTTACAGGATCTGCCGAGATTCTATAAAAAGATATTTGAGGACATCTTTTTATTTGAGTTCTGCAGCATCTTGAAGTTTGCGCCTCATTACAGAGAAATGCCTCTACGAATAATTTTGTCGGCTCTGCTGGTACTTTTTATGGCAAACCCTCTTTGTTCCTATGAGATCGCGAAGGGTGCGCAAATCGGACGTGATTTGGCGGAGATTAGCATTGAAGACCTGATGAATATTGAAATTACTACCGCATCGAAAATACCAGAAGTACTTTTTGAAACACCGGCCGCAATTTATGTCATTACCCAGGAAGAAATCCGACGCTCAGGTGTGACCAATATTGCAGAAGCCCTTCGTCTGGCTCCCGGGGTTGAAGTCGCTCGCATTGATTCAAATAAATGGGCCATCAGCATTCGCGGATTTGGCAGCCGGTTGGCAGATCACTTTTGGTATTAATGGATGGCAGAACCCTTTATTCCCCGCTTTATGCAGGTGTTTACTGGGAAACACAGGATACTGTGCTTGAAGATATCGAGCGCATAGAAGTGATACGGGGCTCAGGCGGCACCCTATGGGGGGCAAATGCGGTTAACGGGATAATTAATATCATTACAAAAAGCGCTAAAGATACGCAGGGAGGCCTGATAACAGCTGGTGCGGGAACGGAAGAGAGGGGTTTTGCTAGTGTTCGTTACGGCGGGAAAAATAAAGATGATTTTAGTTATCGTGTTTACGGTAAGTACTTCAATCGCGATGCGGCCTATCATCAAAATGTTAATGATTTTGACCCGTGGCAGATGGGGCAGGCCGGTTTTAGAATAGATTGGGACAAGTCAGAACAAAATGAATTTACGTTTCATGGAGATATTTATGGGGCCAAGCTGGGGCAAAGAATTTCTGAAGCCCGATATTCCCCACCGTCTCAACCTTCTATAGAAGATGATACGCATTCTTATGGCGGAAATTTCTTATCACAATGGCGGCATAGTCTGGAGAACAAATCCGATTGGACATTGCAATTCTATTATGACCGGACTGATCGAAGAGACCCCACCATTAAATGTGCTTTAGATACTTTCGATTTTGATTTTCAGTATCACTTCTTCTGGATTTTAAGACAGGAAATTGTATGTGGGTTGGGGTATCGGCGTGTTTTTGGCAAAACTAGCGGCATCCCTACCTCTGAATTTATTCCTGATGAGCAGAACGAAGATCTGTTTACCGCCTTCATCCAAGATAAAATCGGCATCGTTGAAAATCGCCTGTTTCTCATCTTGGGATCAAAATTTGAACATAACGATTACAGTGGATATGAATATCAGCCAAGTGGTCGTTTGCTTTGGACACCAACTGCATACCAGACATTCTGGGGTTCTGTTTCTCGTGCCGTCAGGACGCCGTCGCGCCTGGAGCATAACTTCAGTTTGACGGCTTTTGTAAATGCCGTTCCTCCCACTTTTGTTCGAGTATCTGGAGATGATGAGTTTGAATCTGAAAAATTGATTTCTTATGAGTTAGGCTATCGTGTTCAACTCACGAAAAGACTGTTTGTTGATGTGGCTGCCTATTACAATGATTACTCAAACTTGATGAGCGCGGAACCTGGAACTCCATTTGTAGAACCATCGCCTGTACCGCCGCACATCGTAGTTCCTATATCTTTCAGAAATAAGATTTATGGAAAACTTTACGGAGGAGAAGTATATGTTGACTATCGATTACTCGACTGGTGGCGCATTAGCGCATATCATGCCATATTGCAAATGGACTTAAAAACCGATGACAACAGCAAAGATACGTCAACGGTGAAAAATCTGGATGGTTCCAGTCCGAAACACCAGAGTTCCCTTCGCTCCTATATGGATCTTCCCGGCAAAACCAGTCTGGATTGTATCTTTCGGTATGTTAGTGAGCTTCCGTTCCAGGGAATCGACAATTATTTTAACTTGGATGTGCGCCTGGGATGGAAGGTGAAGCCGAATCTGGAGCTATCCATTGTGGGACAGAACCTGCTGGATACGGAGCATCCCGAATATGGTGGCGGTAGCGAGGTTCAGCGTGGATGTTACGCAAAGATTCAATGGCAATGGTAAAGATAAATATATTTGCGAATTCTGGGACATAACACTTAATGATTCATTACAAGGTCGAGTTATTTATTATGTTTCCAAAACTCAATATACATTTTCTGATATTTTATATGCAGGGTAGCGACAACCTGCACAAGTTTTTTATCCAAAGTCCAGCCAGGCACACTGGTCAAGACCACCGATGTAATCAGATGGGCATCAACATAACACAAACCTTTTCCCATTAAACGATGATTCTCAATAAAGGAAATACATCGTGTTCAGCTTCGATGCTCATCGGAAGCAATTGCAAAGAAGAAAGAAGGAAGTTCTGATCAATTCAATCAATCAGCAAACAGGAGGATATGAAGTGAAAGCATTAATCGCGTATTATTCAGACACCGGAAACACAGAAAAAGTCGCCCGTGCTATTTCCGATGCCGTTGATTTCGATAAGGACGTCAGTAAAATTTCTGATGTGACGGACTGGAAAGGCTACGACATCATCTTCTTCGGTTTCCCAGTGCATGCGCACAGTGTCCCTCAAAAGGCAGCTCAGCAGATCGCAAAGATTCCGGAAGGGCAGAAAATCGTTTTTTTCTCAACTCACGGCTCTTTGCGTGACGGCATATTACCCAAACAGGCATTCGAGCATGCGCTGGGTCTTGCGGCAAAGCTGAAGGTGCTCGGACACTTCGGATGCCGCGGCAAGGTTACCGAACAGATCATTGACGCCCTGCAGAAAAGCCCTCAACACAAAGCGTGGGCGGAAGAGGCCGCGGGCGCTTTGCGTCACCCCGATGAAAATGATTTGGCTGACGCCAAAGCCTTTGGCACGCAGATGGTCGCAAAAATCAAGGCTTAAGAAAAGTTTATCCCCCCGCTGTTGCATTCGTTGCATGCAAGGGGATTTTTATTTCAAACAGAGATAGTCGCAAATAGCTCAAGAATTTTTCAATGGTTGTCGAATGATCTATCCATAAAAGACTCTCGATCGACTGTGCATTTTTGCGTCAGCGCGCTTTTTTTAAAATGTGCAATCGCACCCACTTTTCCAGGCCGATAATTCCGTAAACAGCGACAGCAATCACTATAATTAAAAACCAGTCGTTTGCGCCAATGGGTGCGCTGTGGAAAACTTTATTCATAAAAGGCGCGTAAGTGAATAAAAGCTGCAAAACGATCATCAGGCCGCTGCCGACCAGTACCCAGGGATTGGAAAACAGTCCGATTTTAAACATGGAACTGGTCAACGACCGGCAGTTGAACAAATAGGTAAGTTCAATCATAATAAACAAATTCACCGCGACCGTGCGCGCAACATCCAGCGGGTAGCCCATGCTTTTCTGCCAGTTGAAGATGGAAAAGACCGCCGCGAGCATGAGGAAGGAAACCAGCAGAATGCGTCCGATGAGAATGCCGGATAAAATCGGGCTGTCGGGCTTGCGGGGCGGATAATTCATCACATCTTTTTCACCCGGTTCGAAGGCCAGCATCAATCCCAGAAGCACCGCCGTGGTCATATTGATCCAGAGAATCTGCACCGGCATAATGGGCAGGGCCACGCCGGCCATGATGGCAGCCAGAATGACGAGCCCTTCACCACCGTTGGTCGGCAGCGTCCATGTTATAAATTTGACCAGGTTGTCGAAAATCCGGCGGCCTTCCTCGACGGCGGCAGTAATACTGGCGAAATTATCGTCAGTCAGCACCATGTCGGCAGCCTCCTTGGAAACATCGGTGCCGGTTATGCCCATCGCGATGCCGATATTGGCTTGTTTCAGGGCAGGTGCGTCGTTGACGCCGTCACCGGTCATCGCAACAACATGGTTGCGTGCCTGCAGCGCTTCGACCAGGCGCAGCTTCTGCTCCGGTGCAACACGGGCAAACACCGATGTGCTTCCGGCTTTTTCAATCATTTCTTCATCCGAAAGACTTTCCAGTTGTTTTCCGGTGAGAGTTTCAGGTTTTTCATGTTCACGACCATAAACACGGCCTATTCCCAACTGCAGGGCAATTTCCGTCGCGGTGACGGCATGGTCGCCTGTAATCATTTTGACGGTGATACCGGCCTTGCGGCACACGCCAACGGCCGCAATGGCCTCCGTACGCGGCGGATCAATCATTCCCTGCAATCCCAGAAAGGTCAGACCGGACATGCAGTCATCAATATCAAGTTTGTCTTTATCAACGTTCCTGCGCGCCAGTGCCAGCACGCGCAAACCGTTGGAGGCAAGCTCATCCGATTTTTCGAAGATGTCTTGCTTGTTCAGCGCCATCGGCGTTCCGTCCGCCGTCAAACTTTCCGAACAGGCGTCAAGAACCTTTTCTATAGCACCTTTCAGATAGACAATATTGCCCGCTTCGGTTTTATGCAGTGTGGCCATAAACTGCCGTTCCGATTCAAAGGGAATGACATCCAGCCTGGACATTTTTTCTGAAGCCTGATGATGTAAAAATCCCGCTTTGGCGGCTGCTGTGATGAGCGCACCTTCTGTCGGATCACCCTCGACGCGCCACATGCCCTCAGACTCGACCAGGCGGGAATCATTGCAAAGCAGTCCGGACAGCAGCGTCTCGGACAAAACAACGGGCATGTTCACGCCAACGGCCGCTCCTCCCGACAATATTTCTCCTTCCGGTGCATAACCGTTGCCCTGAACATCAAAGTATTCGTTACCTGCAAAAATGCGGCGCACCGTCATCTGATTTTCGGTGAGTGTGCCGGTTTTGTCCGAACAGATGACGGTTGTGCTGCCCAGCGTTTCAACAGCCGGGAGTTTGCGAATGATGGCCTTGCGTTTGGCCATGCGGCTGACGCCGATGGCGAGTGTAATCGTGACGGCGGCAGGCAACCCCTCCGGGATGGCGCCGACAGCAAGCGCAACGGCGGCCATGAACATATCGACAATGCCTTCGCCCCGCCAGAGACCCACGCCAAACGCCAACGCCGCGAGGATCAGAATCGCAATTAAAAGAATTTTGCTGAAGGATGCAATCTTTACCGTAAGCGGCGTGGAAAGATCCGCCGCCTCGGCAATCATTTCGGAGATGCGCCCCGTTTCCGTTTTATCGCCGGTGGCAACAATAACCGCCTGCGCCTGTCCATACGTTACCAACGTGCCCGCGTAGGCCATGTTGTGCCGGTCGGCCAGAATCGTATCCGGATTCAGTGTGCCTATTTTTTTCATGACGGGAACGGATTCGCCGGTCAGCGCTGATTCATCCACCTGCAGGTCGCGACAGGTCAAAAGACGGACGTCGGCAGGCACTTTATCGCCGGACTGGATGCGAACGATATCACCCGGAACCAGTAGGGTCGAGTCGATCTGCATCCATTTGCCGTCGCGCAAAACCGTTGCCTGCGTCGTCATCATCTGTTTGAGAGATTCAATGGCTTTTTCTGCTTTGGATTCCTGGATAAATCCGATAATGGCATTGACAATCACGACTCCGAAAATAACGGAGGAATCCACCCATTCCTGCAAAATCAGCGTGATAAAGGCGGCAGCCAGCAAAATATAAACAAGCGGCTGGTGAAATTGCAGCAGGAACCGGATGAGGGGACCTTTTTGTTTTTTGGCCGTAACCATGTTGGGACCGAAACGCTCCAACCGGTGCTTTACTTCAAACAACGAAAGCCCGCGGTGCGGATGCGTCGTCAACAGCGTTGTGACTTCCTCGGCCGGACAGTGATGCCAGTGTTTACAGATTAAAGATTCCATTGCGTTATCCTCATAACAATCATGCTGTTGGCAAATGCAAATTCCAGGAGGAATTCAAGAAACACTTAATGATTCATTACAAAACTGAGTTATGTATTATACCCCCAAAACTCTCAATAAATTCCCGGGCCGTTGGCGATGTTTCGATAAAAAATCAAGCTCATCTTTTCTTACGAATGACTTTGATTACTTTTAACGCTATCAGATTACCATCTCTTTCTATGTAGTTTATTTTCACATTATCATTGACAATGACATTTTTAGCCGGTTTATCTAATTTAAACTCCATATTCTCTGTATCACCTTTAACTTTGCGTACTATTATTATATGGTTATCTGAAATCTCGATAACTTTTCCTTTTGCATGCATTTTGGCAGGCTTAATAATATTCGTTTTTAATTGAATGGTGCCTGCAGGCATGACAAATTTATCAGCTGCAAAGCTAAAAGAAGCCAGGATAATAATTGCACCCAGATATAATAATACTTTCTTCACGAAAAATCACATCCTCTATTACACACATAACACTTAATTCTTCATCACAATACCAAGGTGTTATGTCCCCGGATTTTTCAGAACAAAAATACTAATAAACAGGAATACTCTTTTTAAACATATCAATTATTATGTTTTCCATTGAATATAGACCTATCGGGGCATCAACCAGCCATTTTGAAGCAAAAATAGCACCCTGCCCAAAAGCTCTCTTATTTATACTTTCATGAATAAGTCTGATTGTCTGATTAGGCAATCCGAAAATGATTTCATGCTTCCCCACAATTCCTCCCACACGGACGGAATTGACATGCTTATCTTTCTCCAGACCAAGGATGCCGGCTATTTTCAAAGCAGTTCCGGATTGTTCTTTTTTGTTACGGAAGTGTTCTTCCACAATTTCAATATCGGCATGAGGAGCTATTCCTTGAAGTATCTGCGAAGCAACCAAAAGAAAATTTATACCCAGTGTAATATTAGGCGAATAAAGAACTGATGTCTTTTCCGCCATTTCCCGCAAATCCTGCAAATCATTTTCTTTGTACTTGGAAATGGCAGAAATAATTTTAGTCCCGAAATCAGCAGCCGATGAGTAGCTATTATGACCTCTGGCACTTGAAAAATCTACTATAATGTCGACAGGACGATTTTGGAAAAAAGATGACGAAACTTCATCAACTGAAAATATAGGGGCATCATTTACTTCATATCCCAAAAGGCGTGTTGCATACTTGTGATTATCTTTGTGGGTACGTCTCACTACCCATTCTAAATCAAACAGGTCATCTTTAAGAAACTCGTCCGCTACCATGCGGCCTGTATTCCCGAAACCAAACAAACCTACTTTTATTCTTCTTTGTTCTTTATTTTTTTTTGTCTTCATCAGTATACTATTTTCTTCATACGATTATTAATTTTTACCAATTTTTTCTTAAAAATATTTGCTTTACCTACTGAAGACCGGATGTCGGGCTGCCGCCAGGTTAACAATACGGCTGCCCATCGCACCATAGGAATAGCCGACTTCAGCCGCAGCGTGTGTCATCGATGTATATGGATTGATATCAGGATTCGGATTAACGTCAATGACATAGAAAACATCGTTGAGGTATCTTACGTCAATTCGCCCGTAATCTCTGCAACCGGTCGCCTGATAAGCAGCAATAACGATACGTTCCAGCTCGGCTTTAGCCGAAGTTTCCAGTTCTACCGGTACGCGCATATCGATACTTTCATATAAACGAGAGCCGGGGACATACTTGGCTTCGTAAGTAAAAAGCCTGTCACGTAGATCTGTCAGGCCGCTATAATCCATTTCCACGGAAGGCAACATGGAAATCTTTCCATTTCCCCAGACAGCATTAAGAAGTTCTCTTCCATCAATAAATTCTTCGACCAGTGCCGGTTGCCTATAAGTATCCAAAACAAAAGCTATGCGGTTTTCCAGTTCCGCAGGAGATGTAACGATAGATTCGGAAGTAATCCCGATACTGCAATGCTCATGGGCAGGTTTAACAATAGAAGGAAAGATGTTCCAGTCTTCCGCTTCAGTATTGTCAAACACATTCCAAAGCGGTGTGGGAATTTTTGCTTCATTCAGAATTCTTTTTACCGCCGGTTTATCATGTGCTAATGCCAGTACGTCATATGATGAACCTGTGAAGACAAAGCCCATCTTTTCCATAACAGCAGCTATTAAAGGTTCACTATGCGGAACGCCGGGAAGTTCTTCACACCAGTTAAATACTACATAATCACGAGGATTAAAAACACTCAACCTGTCCGCCAAACAATCGTCTTCAACCGCAACGACTTCGATAGAATGACCCAATTCATTTAAAGCATTACCAAATATTGCGACATCCTGCCCAGTTTCTTGTTTTTCCTCAGATGTCCATTCAGGATTAATGTTATGAAGAAGAAGCACTGGAATATCATATTGCAGTTCATGCATAACCTTCCTGCCTTACGCCCTGTCGAATGAGCTTAAGTTTTTATTCTACATATTTTTTATATAAACTTTATTCTCACAACTTGATAAATTATAAAATATTTAATCATAATATTTTAATTTTAATAAATTTTTGTTTGTCCTTATCCAACAAAGAGTCGGAATTAAAAAACCGCCATCTGATCTTTTTAATCAGATGGCGGCCCGACCATCAAAATAACTCTCTCCACAAGTATCTTTGAACTTATGGACCCACTTTCCTCTTGATCAATTCTCTTAAAGATCATCAACGAATTACCTTTTTAAATACTACACAGATTAAAGAAATGCAAGCATTGCGTTATCATTTTACAGATAAAAGCAATAAACATTTTTTAAATAGACAAAATTTTATTTTAATAATCTTTGCGGGCAAGAATTGTTTCGCATTCAGTTGCCAGATCATTGAGATGGTCAAGCCTACCTGCGTTATCAATCGCAATCAATAAATTTTCCAGACCGTTGGCGATATGTTTAAGAAAGGCGGGTTTGTGTTTTTTGAGTCCGAGAAAACCGTAGGCGCCGAGTGCCTGCAAAAGCCGCTGAACGGAGCCCATCCAGAAGTTTTGAACAAACTTATCACGGCTGTAAGCGGGATTCATAAGTTTATAGTAAAAATCCAGCAACTCGTTTATTTCTTCATCTTCAAAGGTAACGTATGGATCGCAAATCAGGGAACCGAGATCGTAAAAAAGGCAGCCCTCGCGCATGCCCTGAAAATCAATCAATACTGGTCTTTCGTTTTTAATCATAATGTTTTGCGACTGGAAATCACGGTGAATCAGACACGGTTCGATTTTTTGCAGATGTTCTGAAAGCGCATCCAGTTCTTTATTTAACTTTGAGGTATCCGATGATGAAAGTTTTATCTTGCATACTTCCCATGCAAGATTTTCCAGAAAATAATCATGCTCCCATTTGTACAGCCGGGGTCCGTAAGCTTCGGATAACTGCAAATCAGCGGGAATCGATTTCAGATCAACGGAATGCAGGCGGTAAATTTGCGTAAGCGCCTGGAAATAATAATCGCGCCTCTCTTCCCACGGTTCAAATCTCAACGACCACAAATCAACGTCTCCCAGATCTTCCATCAGAATAAAATGGCGTGAAACATCATGCGTATGAATCCTCGGCACCAGAATATTCAACGAGGCCATAAATTTGTTTATACCCAACCAGCAAGCATTCTCCGCTACTTCATCGCCGTAATGCATGAAAATAAAACTGGTTTCATGCTGAAGGGAAACCCTGATAAAACTTCGGTCGGAGCCGCCCTTCTTTATCGGCACGAGTTCGAAATTTTTCGTACCCAAATGATCGCTTAAGAATTTTTGTATTTCTTTCTGCATAAGTTCCATTTTCATTTTTTGTCATCGCGAGTCCCGATTTATCGGGACGTGGCGATTTTAATAAAGCCAGAGATTGCTTCGTCGCTTCGCTTCTCGCAATGACAATCAAGCAATACCTGCCTTGTTCAACTTATTATATTCCTCCACCGTGCCCACATCATACCACCTACCGTCGTCAATCACCACACCGCCGACGGAGCGCGGATTTTCTTCTATCATCTCGACCAGTGGCAAAACTATTGATTCGATTTTACCTGCTGTCAATCGCTTCAGGAAAGTTTTTTCCACAATGTAGATACCGGCAAAAAGGCATCTCTTTACACCTTTATTTTTCAGAATATGCCGCATATCGCAAACAAAACCTTCCTTATCAACATTAACATTGAGTAACGGTCCGGTTGAACGCAGTGCCAGCGTGACGGATGTTTTCAGTTCAAAATGCTTTCTAATAAGCAATTCAATCGGCATGTTGGTAAGGATGTCGCTGTTGTAAACAATGATGCGTTCGTCTTCGGCAATCAGGTCTTCAATGTTTTTAATGCCCCCTGCGGTATCCAGCAAAACCGGCTCATGGCGAAATGTGATCGGAATATCTTGCCAGTTATTGTCGGGAAAAAACTCGGCATATTTTTCCGCACAGTGATGCGTGTTGACAATAAATTGTTTAATGCCGACAGCACGCAAATGCCCCATCGCGTACGTGATAATCGGATATCCGCCGATCTTCAGAAGCGGCTTGGGCATGTCTTCCGTCAGCGGACGGAGCCTCGTCCCCAATCCCGCCCCTAAAATAAATGCTGTGTTGATGTTCTTCAGTAACATATCGACCATTCAAATATTTGTTCCATGTGACAAAGCTTTTTCCAATTTCTTCAAGGATGTGCTTCGTTTTATCTTATCCATACGCGAAATATTCATGAGTTTCCACTGAACAGCGGGAAGTAAATTGACATTCCGCAAGCTGAGCAACTCCCATTCAGGATTGCCTTTCTTTACAGAAAGAATGAATCGCTTTTCTTTTTCCGTTAAACGTTTGTGTATTTCGCGAACAAGAGTATCTCTCGCTTTTTCCAATTCCTGTAATGGAACTTTAACAAAAGACATTCCATCAAATTCATTTTCAAAAATATTTTTTATATCCTGATAGCGAGGTCTCAATAATTCCGCCATCGGCCTGTCATGACTTATCAGATGAACAATAAAAGATTTTTTAATTTTACTTGTTATCCCCTCATGATCCAGAAGCAGTTTGACATCGAAAAGATCGCGTGGATGCTGGCGGTCAAGAGCAGCGCAGATTTTACCGCCATAAATGTCGGCAAGATCCAGCACCTTTGATTCAGCAGCCAGTTGGAAGATTTCCTGAACCCGGGACGTTACAATCATCTTAACCGGTTCGTAAATCGTCCCTCTTAAAACCGGATTGGGCTCAATCTTCACGTTACAGCCATCGGCTCGTACGGATATGCCAACAATGTTGTTACCCGCGCGTTTGGGTGTAACGATTGCCTTGGGAATAAGACGTTCGATATCGTTGCCGATATTATCAAGTGTCGAATGGATAGACGCAAGTGCAGTTTCTCTTTCGTCAATAGGAACATATGTCAAATCGATATCAACGGATAGTCTCGGCATATTCCGGATGAAAAAATTAATCGCCGTGCCGCCTTTGAGAGCGAATACCGGATAACGCTCAATAATCGGCAGAATTCTGAGCAGTAGTTTTGCCTGACGATAATAGACAGAATCTTTCATCATGTATCTCTGCTGCGTGGCACGGTTATTCTGTATTGTGGATCAAGGCGACCGTCTTTTACAATAGTGCGATCTCCCTTGCCCAGGTTAACTTTTTTGAGATTCAGCTTCGTCATAAAAGGTAATTTGGCCGCTTGTGCCATATACAAAAATAGCCTTTTAACTTTTATGGACGCGCAAACTTCCAATAATTTCTGAACAAGTTCCGGACGAAGCGAAAGAAGCGATTCCATGATCCTCATGGCCTCATCAAAACCCTGTTTTAACGGAACATGGTAAAGCATTTCCATAGCCGCACGTTCCGGCGATGATATTCGTGTAGAATACTTACCCCATGGGAAATCCACATAACCGATAGACAAATTATCGGGAAAAAGGCTGGTCATCTTATAAGAAAAAGAAACGCCCCAGTTATATTTTCCAAACCACAGAGGTAACTTTTGTCCGGTAGGACCAAAAAGAAATACTTCACGTGTTTTTGATGCAGCATAGTGACCATAACCCTGAAGCTCAAGCGCCGTTCTGCCGCCGCAATGTACAGGAAGTTTTAACTGACTCTGCATCGCGTAAAGAGCGCCCTGCCAATCAACTTTATCGCCACGTAGAACATAAGCGCCTTCACCTATGGACTCAAGCCATCCGCTTTTCTTGTATCTCGCAAGTAGTTGTCCATCGATACCCTGACTATCGAGATAGCCGGAGGTCAAAACCAGGCCTTTAGGAAATTGCATTATTATCTGTAATTTTGTGCCTTTTTTTATACCCATGGTTTATATTATGGCATTTTTTTACAGAGAAGTCAATTAGTTCTGTATAAATATTCCATATAATATACTATAAGTATACTATATAGAATAAATTTACAGTATCTTAATTTATAATCTTTCCGTCAGCGGACGGAGCCTCGTCCCCAATCCAACCCCTAAAATAAATGCTGTGTTGATTTGTTTGATATTCATAATCATTTATATCATGGAACATTATAATTTCAGCGTTTTATTTTTTCCTCCCTTGAGGGCCACGCTGCCTTTTAGAGCGGAGTAAATTAGAAACACTTTTATAACTCCCCCGCCCCAGACATACGCCTGGGTTCCCTACCAGGGGGGGGAAATTTATTATGTGGCATTGCTGCCCTAGCCGCGTGGTTCTTTTTTAAGTTTTTTACCGTATTCCGGATCAATTTTCACCAGCGCCGCCACAATAAAGCCCGGAATGGTGGTAATCAAAATCCAGATGAAGAAATTTTTATAGCCGAGCATTTCCTGAATCCAGCCGCTGCCCATCGCCGGAATCATCATGCCCAGCGCCATGATTCCCGTGCCGATCGCGTAAAAGACAGTTTTATAATTACCCTGCGAAACCATGATCATATACATGGTGTAGGCCGTAAAGCCGAAACCGTAGCCGAATTTTTCCACCGCCACAGCGGAACCGACCAGCCATAAATTATGAGGCTGATAATGTGACAGATACACAAAAATCAAATCCGGCAGGTGCATAATAAAAACCATTGGCCACAGCCAGTATTTCAAACCGTTTCTGTAAATCACATAGCCGCCCAGCAGGCCGCCCAGCATCAGCGCAATGACGCCGACCGTGCCGTAAATGATGCCGATATCCGCGGTGGTCAAACCCAACCCGCCTTTGCTGATTTCGTCGCGCAAGAAAGGAACAACCATTTTTGTCAGTTGCGCCTCGGCAAAGCGGTAAAGCAAAAAAAAGCTGATGATTACCAGAATATCCTTGCGCCGGAAAAACAGGGTAATAATGCGAAAGTATTCCGCAATAAAGTTTTTGGATTTATCCCACGGCGCGCTGATATCCTCGGCAGGCTTCGGCAGTGCAAATAAGTGATAAATAAAAAAAGTCAGAAAAACCGCCGCGACGCCGATAAAAGACAGCGACCAGGCGCTCGCCGCTGGATAGCCGTACTTTTGCAGCATACCGGCCAGAAAAACCAGACCGCCTTCGGCGGCAATGGTGGCAATGCGGTAAAATAAAACGCGTACGCCGACAAACGCGGCCTGCTGCGGCGTGTCGAGTCCCAGCATATAAAAACCGTCTGCTGCGATATCGTGCGTGGCGGAGCTGAAGGCCATTATCCAGAAAACAGCCAGCGAGTAGCGCACAAAATCAGTCGTCGGCAACGTCAGGGCGACACCGGCAAGCGACGCGCCAATCGCCAGTTGCATCGCCAGTATCCAGAAACGCTTGGTGTGGAAAATATCAACGAAAGGACTCCATAGCGGCTTGATGACCCAGGGAAGATAAAGCCAACTGGTGTAAAAAGCGATCTGCGTGTTGGAAAGCCCCATGTCTTTGTAAAGCACAACGCTGACGGTCATGGCGATGGTGTAGGGTATGCTTTCGGCAAGGTAAAGAGAAGGCACCCATGTCCAGGGATTCCGGCTCTTATTATTTTTTTTTTCTATTTGTGTTTCGGACATAATTTAAAAACAATCCTTCAAGTTATATTACTGGATATCCGCCGCTGGCGGAAGTGTCCCGATGGATTATTGGGACGGAGGTGGATATTTTAATATAAAACTGTCGTGGCAAAATTACAAAGTAATCAATCCACCCCCCACCCCGCCAGCGGGGGACAATTACTGGACATAAAAACCATATCAAATTATTAATATAACTTTTTCAACTCAGCGCCGGTGAAGTAATGCGCCAGTATTTCTTCCGCCTTGAATCCTTTGAATGCCATCATGGCCGCTCCTATCTGACACAGACCAACGCCATGTCCCCAACCACCTCCGGTAAAAATAAAACGGCTTATTTCACCATCCGCATTTATCTCTGACGAAACAACAAAAGCACTGCTCAAAAGATGATTTGGTGAAAGCCATCGCCGGATTTCCAGTTCCTTGCCGACAATCATAGTTCTTTTCGAACCTTCAATTTTCAGTCGTGAAATTCTGCCGGACGGGCCTCGTTGCAAAGGCTCGATATTTCGCAGAACACCGAAATCAATTCCTGATTTCTTTCTTATTACTTCTTCGAGTTTTGGTCGCTCGTAAATTTCCTGCCAGCGGTAAAAATCAGGCGTCTCCTGATCAAAAGCCGGCAAAACTTTTTCTATTAATTCTTTATCACTCGTGTTGCAATAAGCGCCGGGATTCCCGGTTAGCCATCTTTTAGCATCGCTCTCCGAGCGAACGGGAGAATGAGTATCAATATCATCGCTCACATTACTCAAATAATCATACTTTTTATTTTCCCAGGCGGTTGAGAAAACGTCTGTCTGCCCGCCACAGCATTTGTAATATCGGGCGTCGCAGATTTCTTCATTATAAACCAAAAATTTTCCACGGGTTTGATTTATCGCCTTTCGAACATTTTCGGAAATAATTCTTGTTATCCCCTGATAACGCTGACAATGATCGTCAGCGCAAACATCAAACCCCTCATGGTCATTGACATCCTGCCAGACAACGATTTCGTTTTCAGTTTTGATTTGTGTGGAAGACTGAACTGCTTTCTTTTTTGCCAGCATTGTCACAAGCCAACTGCGGGCTGTTATCGCCTGTACTTTTAAAAATTCCAGCGGAGCGGCGGCGGACATTTCCGAAGAGATAACACTTTCCAGATAATCCTCCAGAAGAATCTTATTAATAAGATTGAAAGCGGAATCGGATATTGCTGATATATGCAACTCACCGCGAAATGATTGTTCCTGAGTTCTCTGCCAGTGAAAATCAATGCCGATTTTCACATTGAACACAGTAAAAAAAGCTTCGCCGTCGGGCATCAGCAGAATTTCTTTTTGCCGGAATATTTCTTTGTCCACGGAATCCTTGAGTACAATCTTACCACTATCAGCGTAAACGGCAAAACAGCCTTCCAGCGTACGTTTATCCGGTAAAAAAAATCGGCCATTTAAAGTCAGTCGCGTCTCACTATAATTTTGCAGTAAGGCGACTTTAATTTCAGGCTCCTGATCAATCATAGATGATTTTCTACGGGTAAAAGCTTTAGAAGTCAAGGAACTAAATACTTGAATATCATTGATTTATCATGTATGACTTTTTGAAATTCAAACAATTGGATGGTTTATGGCGCATATCTGGCCAATTGGGGGAGGCAAAGGAGGATCAGGGAAGAGTTTCTTAGCCAGTTCTCTGGGACGGCTTTTGGCAAAAGCCGGCAAAAAAACTCTGCTGATTGACCTTGATCTGGGTGCGGCAAACCTGCATACAATGGTTGACGTTCCTTACCCGGACAAGTGTTTTTCTGATTTCGTTTCGAGAAAAATAAATTTATTAGAAGATACTGTCCTGGCAACTCCCTTCCCCAACCTTTTTTTGATCAGCGGCGCTCACGACAGCCTGGATATTGCCAATCTTTCTTATGAAAAAAAAATAAAAACATTGAAATCCATAGTAAAACTCAAATACGAACATATTATTCTGGATCTTGGAGCGGGCACGGCCTTCAACACTCTTGATTTTTTCCTGGCTTCCGGAAACGGTATATTCGTCACCACGCCGGAGCCGACTTCCATTGAAAATGTCTACCGGCTTATGCGCGCCATTTATCTGCGTCGCATTCGCCATTGTTTTACGACAGATGAATTTAGAACACTGGAGAAGAAGGTGAAAGAACATTTGGGCGATGATTCTTTTAACAAACCGGAAAATATCGTTTCCGTTGTCCGCAAGGAATTCCCGGAAAAATTCGCACGGATCAGAAAAGATTTCAATTCTTTTCACTTTAAACTTATTCTCAACCAATTGCGCAAGCAGGATAATACAGAACTGGGTTCACAAATATGTAAAATCATCAAAAAGCATCTCGGACTGCATGTTGATTTTGCCGGCAACATCGCTTATGATGAACATGTTCACGATGCCATTTGTCAGAGAGTGTCGTTCCTGGATCGTTATCCCCACACCCGTGCCGCCAATGATTTACGCGAATTAAACAGGAAGATGAGTAATTCCTTCGGCGAACAACTGATTCTTAACTATCTTTAAAATTTATAATTTG
Source organism: Smithella sp. (assembly GCA_007244375.1). Classification (GTDB taxonomy): domain Bacteria; phylum Desulfobacterota; class Syntrophia; order Syntrophales; family Smithellaceae; genus Smithella. The sequence goes on from SCVW01000016.1 coordinate 169,306, forward strand.
AGGCAGTAAATGGAAAAAGATTTCACCCAGTTGAATTATTACGAAATGCTGGATATCAAACCAAATGCAACGGCACTGGAAATCCGCGCAGCATATAATTCCGCGTTACAAATGTATCAACCCGATTCTCTGGTCAGTTATTCCTTCTTTTCACAGAAAGAAAGGAAAGAAATACTTGCCCATCTGGAGAAAGCTTATTTTACGCTCATCAATGAAAAAGAAAGAGAAATTTACAATAACGAACTTATCCGGGCGGGAGTTCTCAAATCTACGGAAATAAGCCCGGCAGCAAAAGGTCCCGTTAGTATTTTTGATTTTAACCGGCAGAAGGATACTCCGGGCATGCCGAAAATTCACAGCTCCGAATTAAAAGAAAAATTTTCTCAAAATCAGCGCATTAGGGAAATAATTTCCCGGCAGGAAATTAAAGGTGCCGATCTGAAGGAAACACGAAACGAACTGGGTGTTACTATTGAAACAATTCATCAGCAAACAAAAATACGTCTCGATTATCTGCATTGGATAGAAGACGATAAAACAGAAAAACTGCCTGCGGCGGTTTTTCTCAAAGGTTTCATTAAATCCTATTTAAAATGCCTCTGCATAGAACCGGCGGATGAAATCAGCACCCGTTACATGAATTCTCTGGAACACAAAAATTAACTTGACAGGAAAAACTTTGATGCGCATTATTTAAAAATAATTGTTTGTTGTAAACATTATTAAATGCGGATTTTTATTTCTTATATTCTAGGTATCTCCAGTGTGAGGACATTTCAACATACAATAACTTAAGATGATCTTATTAAGGAGTATTAATGAAAAAAATATCAGCATACTTATTATTGCTAAGTTTGATTATAATTTTCATATCCGCCTGCGGTTCCAAGACCGATACACCAACAGTTGAACCATCACCGCCATCAACGGTAGGTGCGCAACTGCGGGCCGATGCCGGAGATCAACAAGTTACTTTATACTGGCCGATGGTAGCAGGTGCCGATACCTACAATGTCTATTACAACGCTGGAGACTATCCAACGAAGACCTCTTACGATGGAAAGATTACCGGTCTGCCGAGCGCACCATACACTGCAACCAGCCTTACTAACGGAATAACGTACTTCTTCGCTTTTACAGCAGTAAGTACCTCCGATGGCGAAAGCAATTTGTCGGAAATAATTCCGGCTACGCCGCAGGGAGACCCAGATCCTATGCCGCCTGAATTTCCCAAGAATGTCCGTGCCAATGCCGGAAACGGCGAGGTTACTGTTACGTGGACTCCGGTGGATGATGCCGAAATATACAATGTATACCAATATTCGAATTTCGATGATTTAACTCTCGCTGCTGAAATAAAAAGCACTGATGGCAATTGTACCGGCAGCCAGTGCTCATTTACATCACCCGGTCTGACAAATGGGACAATTTATTTCTTTTATCTAACGGCTGAAAATAACACCAGTGTTAAGTCAAATGTGGTTGAGGCTATACCGCCAAGTTCTGTGGACAACAATTACGTAGCATCAGAAGGATTTTCAGCTCCTCAGAATGTCAGCGCAACCGTAGGAGACACTGAGTTAACACTTACATGGGATCCACCCTCAGACGATAGCGAAACGCCCAACACTGTTTATAATGTTTATTACGATACAAATTATCCCATGACAATTACAGCAGATAAAAAATTCCCCGAACGTACCAGCCCATGGAATTTTAGTGGATTGACAAATGGACAAAATTACTATCTCTACGTAACGGCTGTTCTGGCAAGTGGTCCCTCTTTCGGCGTGTATGCTACACCGAGTACCAGCCCACCGCCTTTAGCACCAGTTATCGACACTACATCAATAACCGTAGATGATGGAACTGTCTATTTCGACTGGAACGATGTGGCCGGTGCCACATCTTATAACGTTTACAGCAGTAATGTTATGGGACTCTCAAAGGAGGTTTACTCATCAAAAGCAACAGCAACAGGTTCTCCTCTTCCTTCTGAATTCACAGCTATCGATCTTACTAACGACAAGAAATATTTCTTTGTTGTAACGGCCGTGAACGCCAACGGCGAAAGCGCAGAATCAAACGAGGTATCTGCAACTCCAGTTGCTCCATAAAAACAAGAAATGCTATCAATAAAAAAGGGGCTTGAACGCCCCTTTTTATTATGGGAAAAGTTTTGTTAACGCCCATAATCAATTGAATCAAATTCAAATCTATGTTAAACGCTAAGCATAGCTTAATGGTCAGCGGAGCAAAAAATTAATGAGTGTTTTCGAATACGTAGCACTGGATAAAAAGGGCCGGCAACGCAAAGGTTTTATTGACGCGCCCGGTGCGGCCGCGGCACGTCAGAAACTGCGCGAAGAAAACATTTATCCCGTCGAAATCAATCAGACTGATAACAAAAAAGTATCCGCTTTATCGCAGGTTCTAAAGTTCAACATCTGGCAGCGGGTTTCCGCAAGCGAAATTTCCATATTCACCCGTCAGCTATCAACTCTTTTGGGCGCCGGCATGCCGTTGGTGCCTTCTCTTTCGATTATAATCAAGCAGGCCGAAGAAGGATTGCTGAAAAAAACTCTCGTGCAAATCCGCGAGCAGGTTAATGAAGGCAAAAGCCTGACAGAAAGCATGTCCGGTTTTCCGCAAATCTTTCCGCCTTTTTATTTAAATATGGTCAGGGCCGGGGAAGCATCGGGAACCATCAACCTTGTTCTGGAGCGGCTGGCCGATTTCCGGGAAAGTCAGCAGGCATTAATGAACAAAATCCGTTCCGCGCTTGCTTATCCGATTATTATGTTTTTTATCGGAAGCGCCGTTATTTTACTGCTTATGACTTTTGTTGTCCCCAAAATTACCGGCATTTTCACCGATATGCACCAAACCCTGCCGCTGATTACATTAATTTTAATTGCTGTCAGCAATTTTTTAAAATCTTTCTGGTGGCTTATTTTGATAATTCTCGCCGCTTCGATAGTCGCTTTCCGGTACACGACAACAGGTACGGAAGCAGGCAAACGCCTGTGGGACAATATCAAGTTGAAAGTTCCGGTGTTTGGTAAGATCAACCGAAAAATCGCGATTACCCGTTTTTCCCGTACACTGGCCACTTTGCTGCAAAGCGGAGTCCCGCTTCTTCAGGCAATGGAAATTGTCCGTAATGTTGTGAATAACACTATTATCGGAGAGGCAATCGGTAAAGCAGGCAAAGACGTGGAGGAAGGCAAAGAACTCTCGGGTCCTTTGACACAAAGCGGTATATTCCCACCCATGGTGACTGAAATGATTGCCGTGGGGGAACAAAGCGGTACAATGGAGGCAATGCTCAACCGCATTGCCACGACTTATGAAACAGAGGCTCAGGCGGATATAATGGTCATGACTTCTCTTCTGGAGCCGGTAATGATACTGGTCATGGGATTTGTGGTCGGCTTTATTGTTGTTTCCATTTTGTTGCCGATATTTGAAATGAATCAGTTGGTGAGATGATTTGTGAATGTAACTACGCTTAATCGTCTCACAAACGATTTGTCATTCCGAGGAATCCCGATGAGTCGGGATGACGAGGAATCTTGAAGATTTCAGAAATTAAGATTTCTCCCCGGCATACGCCGGGTCGAAATGACAATGCCTAAATCTTCAATAATAATTAAGGGGTATTTTATGAAACTTTTCAGGCAAAAGAAAAACAGGCAGGCGGGGTTTACCTTAATAGAATTGATGGTGGTTATTATTATTTTAGGAGTTCTTGCCGGTCTTATCATTCCCCGTATTATGGGACGCCCCGACGAGGCCAGACAGGCTAAAGCCAGAATCCAAATGGAGGCCATGGAATCAGCACTTAAACTTTACAAGCTCGATAACGGCTGTTATCCCACAACCGAACAGGGGTTGCGCGCTCTGGTGGAAGCACCTACTATAGGCAACCTTCCCAAAAACTGGCGTCAGGGCGGCTATCTGGAAAAAGGCAAAGTACCCAAAGACCCCTGGGGAAATGAATTTATTTATGTCAGTCCGGGCAACCATAGCGATTTCGATTTAATCTGTCTGGGCGCCGATGGAGAACAGGATGGAGAAGGCGTTAACAAAGATATCAATAATTGGGAATTGGAATAAGTAAACCTCCATGAAACGCTATCAGGCAGATCATTTGAGACGCCATGACGCTCCTTTACGCCTTTTTCAAATAAGCAGGACACCAGGGTGTTTTTCGCTGTCCTCAGGTTTCACTCTTGTAGAATTATTAATTGTTATCATCCTTGTAGGAGTGATTGTGGTATTAGCCGTTCCTTCTACAAGGGATGTTTTGACCGGGGATAGTTTAAAAAAATCTGCGCGTCAGTTCATAGGCATGGAGAGAAAGCTGCGTGGTGACGCCGTACGCGATCAGATAGATTACATTTTATGTATAGACATACCGAATTCTGCCTATTGGGTTATCACTTCCGACATGACGCCGGAGAAACAGGATGAAATAAAAAAGACCGCCAAACGTCTACCTACTGATGTCGTCATTGCCGATATAGTTGACGCAAGCAACAAAAAGAAATTCGATGGCGAAGCAAGAATTATTTTCAGAAAAAGTAATACCTGTTCTCCGGCCTTAATTCATCTTTCCTACAAAGAAGACAGCATGACGATAGCAATCAATCCTTTCCTTGGTGTAACTGACGTTTATGACAAATATGTCGATGTTTCTGTGAATGATGCGGGAACATTTCATTCCATATAGATGAAGGCTCACAATATGACAATAAAAAAACCATACGGTTTCACGCTCCTGGAAGTTATGATCGCTATGGCCATTTTAGCCATCGCCCTCGTAGCCATTTTTCAAATGCAGTCACAGAGCATTTCCATGTCCACCGATTCACGTTTTATGACCACAGCGGCGCTTCTGGCTCAGAGCAAAATGGTTGAGACTGAAACTGATTCCACTTTAGCCAATCACCGTAAAGACGGAGATTTCGGCCCCGATTATCCTCAATATATCTGGCACCTGGAAATTGGCGATACTCAACTGCAACAGTTCAAAAGAATCGAAGTTACGGTAACCAACAAGTTATTTATCAATCGCGGGAAATACTCTCTTGTTCTTTACAAGACACCGGGAATGTAAATTATGACCAAGCAGCTTATCAAAAAAATTACTGATAGAAGAATTGCCAACAGCCCACGTGTTATGAGCCGGATATATTCTGCAGATGCTTGCCCGGCGAATGAGACCATGTTGCAATTCATATTTATGTCATTTCGATGCGAAGCGAGAAATCTTGTTTTTAACAAATTAAGAGCTTTAAGATTCCTCACATACGTTCGGAATGACAGCGTTCACTATCGCGGCACAGTCTCGAATGCCGGAAGTGTTTTTCAACAGCCCCGCGGGTTTACGCTGGTGGAGATATTAATTGCCATCTTCATTCTGGGATTGGTCATGACCACTGTTTATGTCTCCTACAGTTCAATATTGAAAGTTTCTTATGAAATGGATGTAGAAAACAATATCTACAAGATGGCCCGCACGTCCATAAACAGGCTGATTAAGGATTTATCGTCTCTGCAGACCAACTCCGGCTCTTTTGAATTTCATGCACAGAAAAAAACATTAAGCAAGAGGGACTTTTATTATCTTTCCTTCTGGTCGGCTTCTCATCTGGCTTTTGACGAAAATGACGGAGAAGGACGTCCGGCAACAATCAGCTACTACGTACAAGAAGATGAAGGTGGAGATACCTTTTCGTTGTGGAGATCTGATACTCCCGGTTCCAAGCCGGACAAAGAAAAAAACCAAGTCGGCGCATTTGTGATTTGCCGGGATATCGATTCCTGGAAATTAAGGTTTTACGACTCCACAGGTAGAGAACTGGAATCCTGGGATTCTTCATCGTTTACCGAACAAAAAGGCAAGGCTCCCACAGCTGTAAAAATAGAACTGGCTCTGGCCAATTTGAATGACAAAGAAAAACCGTACAAATTCATGACAAAAGTGTTTTTACCGGTAAATAAATAAGGATTATGAAGAATAAATTCACAAACGATAAGGGAATTGCTCTCATCACAGTCATATTGATTGTCGGCATCTTAGTGGCTGTGGTCATCGAACTGAACAGATCGTCACGCGCTGAAATTTATGACGCAACCAACATCAGCGACGGAATTAAACTGACTTATATCGCCAAATCCGGATTCTACGGAGCCGTAGCCTTACTGTCTAATTCCAAAAATGATTACGAAACACTGCGTGATGACTGGGCAAAAGCAGAGCTTTTATCCCAACAATCCGCGTCTCTTTTTCCTGATGGTTACTTTATCACGACAATCGAAGACGAAGCAGGTAAAATTCCCCTCAATAAACTGGTAAACGGCAATGAATACAATTCAGACATCAAAGAAATATTAATCAGGTTGCTGAGCGATCCGGAATTCGGACTGGATGAAAACAAAGTTGCAGAAATTGTCGATTCCGTCAAAGACTGGCTTGATGCGGATGATTCAATCACAGGTACTGGAGCAGAGACTTCTTACTACGCTTCTTTAGATCAGCCTTATGAAACAAAAAACGCTCCGCTGGATTGCATTGAAGAATTGCTTATGATAAAGGGAATAACCAAAGAAATCTACTATGGAACAAAAGAAAAACCGGGGCTGAAAGAATACGTTACCGTAGACAGTGACGGGATAATAAATATCAATACGGCACCCAAAATGGTTTTACGGACGCTTTCCGACGGAATCAGCGCTGAATCAGCAGACTCAATGGATGAGTACCGCCGGAAAGAAGGCAATGATTTATCCAACCCGCAGTGGTATAAACAAGTTTCCGGTATGGCGGACGTGACAATCAAACCCGAACTAATTACTGTCAAAAGCAACTATTTTAAAATCATTTCCACCGGCAGGATGCAGAATATGGCGCAAAGTGTAAGCGGCGTGGTAAAAAGATCACAGCAAAAATCCTTCCAGATAATCAAATGGAGGCAGGATTAATGTCACAGACCGTATTAGGGCTGGATATTGGCCAAAGCACGATTAAAGCCGTTTTATTGACAAAAAAAGGCCTGACCGGGAACCGGATTCTTGCCGCCGAAACTCTGGATATTAATGTTTGCGGCGGAATTGAACCGGCTCTGAAAAAATTGTCTGAAAACAAAAGTTTTTCTAAAATTCCCTACTGTGTTTGCCTTCCGTCCGGTGATGTAATGTTCAGACAGGTCAATCTTCCTTTTCATGATGATAATAAAATCAGAAAAACATTAACTTTTGAGTTGGAACAGCTTATACCTCTTCCCATAGAAGAAGTAGCCACCGATTACATGAAAATTCCCAATGACGGACTTTTTGTGGCCACATTGGCTAAAAAAATTATTCAAGAATGGATAGAAAAAGTGGAAGTCAATCTGGGAAGCGTATTTATTATCGATGTTTCTTCTACCGCACTTGCCGCACAAGTTTTAACCGATAAAATATCACAATCCGGTGGGGTCATTCTGGATATAGGAGCTGTTTCAACCGCGGCGGTTTTTTATGAAAACTCCTCCATTGTTCATGCTCGTTCACTGGCTTTCGGCGGAGATCAAATAACGGCAGCCCTGGCACAGGATTTATCAGTCGAAAAGGATGAAGCTGAAAGACTGAAAATCAAAGACGAATACCCTGCCGAAAGCGTCAAGGTCGATGAAACTTGCCATCGCTTTTGCATGGAACTAAAAAATACTATCGAATACCTGAAATTGAACGGTTTAATCCGGAATAATCTTGCTCACATTACTATAACCGGAGGAGGTTCTCTGTTTATTCCATTGCAAAGAAAGCTGGAAGAATCTTTTGCAATACGGCCGGAAGTTCTTGACCTCATCCGGTCAAAGCAACTGGAAATGGAGAAAAATATTGAACATAAATACTCATCACAAATAATGAATACGGCCTGCGCCGCGGCGATGAGAGCTTTTTCCGGTCAAAAATCTTTTAACTTCCGGCAGGGAGAATTTGCCGCAAAAAATACCGGCTTCAATATTAAAGAACAATTTAAATGGGTAGCGGTAGTTGCCGGAATAATTTTCTTTCTGGCAGCTTTAAATCAGCTTCTAGATTACAGACTAAAAACTCAGCGCCTTGCTGATATCAAAAAACAAATTACTTTTCTTTTTAAGAAAAATTTTCCGGAAGCTGCAGTAATGATTGACCCTGTACATCAACTTCAGACAAAACTCGCTGAAAACAAGAAGGCTTTTGGTTTTTTCGAAGGCATACGGAATGTTCCGGTGATCGATTTATTAAAAGAGATTTCCGGTTTGGTTTCAACTTCTCATGATATAGTAATTAACGATTTCAGTTACGAAAATTCCGCCGTTACGATTAAAGCCCAGGCTAAAAACATTGATGATGTTTCCGCAGTAAAAAATGATCTTCTGCAATCCAAATATTTTAAGGACGTGGCCATAGGATCGACAAGCCTCGCCAAAGACGGCAGCAAAGTCGATTTTGATTTAAGGATCGAGCTTAAATGATTAATAATTTTTGGAATAAATTAGATAAAAGGCAGCGATACTTAGTTGCCGGTACGGCAGTCTTTGTTTTGATTGCGCTTCTTCTGGAAATCGTTTTTTTCCCATTTTGGAAGGCGAAAGAAAGACTTACAAAAGCAATACAGACTAATCAAAGAAAACTGGCCGAAACAAGTGTGATTGATAAAGAGTTTTCTCTCCAGGAAGCAAGAATGGCAGAAATAAAAAAATCTTTGTCTGTACGTAGTGTTGATTTCACTTTATTTTCCTATCTGGAAAGAAAAGCAACACAGGCAAATGTTAAAAGAAATATCAAATACATGAATTCTTCCCGCGGCACTCAATCGGCTTCTTTTGAAGAATCACTAATCGACATGAAACTGGATAAAATCACCATAAAACAACTCACCGACTTTTTATATTTTACCGAATCACCGGCAGATCTGGTTAAGATTAAGAAGATTGTCATAAACAAAATGAAAGGAAGTCCGGAATACTTAAGCGCACAGTTACAAATATCTTCTTTTCAGACATTAAACCGAAGATAGAGGAATAAACAGCCAGATGAGCATTCTGAATAAAAAAGTCTTATTATTTACGTTATATGGAATATTCATCACCATAGTATTTTTATATTTACTTTTCCCCTCTGATCTTGTCAAAAGTAGACTGGAAGACACTGTTAATTCGCCGGCTTTCACCCTTAAAATGGAGTCTCTGCGGCCATCCCCGCCCTTTAGATTAAAGCTTAAAAATGTAGTCGTAAATTCTACTTCTCCGGCAAACATCTATTTTCAGGGCGAAGTGCTGGATCTGCAGTTTCATCCGTGGAATTTCCTGCAAAAACATACTTATATCGGATTAAGCGGCAAAGCTTACGGCGGCAACTTTGACGGATATGTTGATTTGACTTCTCTGTCAAAAATATATCCGCCGACAAAAGCAAAGTTAAATTTTAAAAATATTGATCTGGCCAGATACGCTTTGATCAGAAATTTTTTAGGAAAAGGAGTTACAGGAAAATTAAACGGAGTCTGGACACACATTTCCAACGGTAAAGCCGGGGGAAACTCTTCCGGAACAATCGTACTTTTTCTAACCGGAAGCACATATCCTTTAGTCGATCCGTTTCTGGGGCTGAACCGAATAGAATTTGATCGTGGCGAAATAAAAGCTCATTTTAAAAATAATCTTTTAAGGATAGAAAAATTACAAACATTCGGTCCTCAAATAAATTGCTTATTACGGGGACAAATAATTCTTGCTGACAATTTTAAAAACAGTCAGCTTGATCTAAACGGTACAATGGAAATTGCAGGGAAAAACAAAGCTAAAATTAATATTACTATTAGCGGAACATTGGATAACCCGATATCCCGCTATATCCAATAAAGGCGACCACTGGCAATGGATATGTGGCATAAAATGACAAAAGTAGTAAAAGAACTGGGTAACCGGATAAGAAACATTAATGCTTTTCCGGCAATTGATATTACTCTCTTGAGGCCATTTTTGATCCTGCTGGCAATAACAGTGTTGTCTTACGAGGCAGTAGATTTTTTTTACAAAATCATCAGTTTCCCTCTCATAAAACAATCTGTTGCTTCAAAAAATAACGGAAGCGCGTTTGCGGCCACAAACAATGCCCGGCCTAATCAACTTCAGGATTACGGAATCATTACCGAACGGAATCTCTTTCTTTCAACTTTGAAAACCATGGGTGATAAACAACTGGAAAGCGGACTTTTCGACTCCGATCAGAAAAATATGGACTTCGACCTGAAAGGAACCGTAGCTTATAATTCTTCTTTTGGCTTTATCGTTATCGAAGAACGCGGTACTCGCAAACAAAAACTATTTCGTCTGGGAGACTGGATCGGTTCCGGCAAACTGATTAAAATAACGCGGAATACCGCGATATTGGAAAGCGGAGGCAGAGAAATAACATTAAAAATAAAATCTACGCTGGATGGATCTCTGCTTCCAGACTCACCGGCCACAGGAACTAATCAGGCCGTTTACAAAAATTTAAGTTTAAGCAGACGATTCGTAAATGAGAATTTAAACGATTTGAAATCAATAATGAGTCAGGCTGTTGTACGCCCTAATTTAAATGAAGGTGTCCAGGAAGGATATATTATTTCCAATATTGTTCCCCATAGCCTTTACGAAAAAATGGGACTTAAAAACGGTGATATAGTAATTGATATAAATAATCAGCGTATACGGAGCGCCGATGATCTATTACAGACGATAAATTTACTGCAGTCCGGTAACAGTATTGCGTTGAATATTAAAAGAAATGGTAAAATCGAGGCTATTAATTATTCTTTTTACTAATCAGGTCAAAGGTATAAGTTAAACATGTATGCAACTTATTTTGGCTTAAAAGAAAATCCCTTTAGCTTATCGCCTGATGCCCGCTATTTATTTTTGAGCGAACAGCATCGCGACGCATTGAATTGTCTTATTTACGGAATTAAAGAAAAAAAAGGATTTGTTATGATTTCCGGAGACATCGGCACCGGAAAGACTACAATATGTCGCAGTTTAATCAATTCGCTGGATGATTCAGTGGAAACAGCGCTTATTTTCAATACAGCAATTTCCGAGCTGGAATTATTAGAAACGGTACTTGGTGAATACGGTATCGATTTCAAAGGCGAAGCAAAAACCAAGAAAAGTTATATTGATGCTTTAAATGATTTTTTACTGAAGAATTTCGCTGCCGGAAAAACAGCGGTACTTTTGATTGACGAGGCACAGAATCTCTCACATGGCGTTCTCGAACAAATACGAATGCTTTCGAATCTGGAAACCGAAACGGAAAAACTTATTCAGATAATATTAATCGGTCAGCCGGAACTGAATACCACATTAATGCTCCCCGCTCTACGGCAGCTAAATGAAAGAATTACTGTACGATATGACCTGAAGCCTTTATCTCCACTGGAAGTGCGCGAATATATTCAATATCGCCTGACCGTCGCGCAGGGACCCGGTTCGCTTAAATTTACCAACGGAGCTTTTAATCTTATTTATAATTTGACCGAAGGTATTCCCCGCCGTATTAACGCTCTTTGCGACAGATCTTTATTGATTGCCTACACAAAAAATATAAGTAAAATCAGCAGAAGGATAGTGAATTTAGCAGCTCATGATATCGGCATTGATTACTTTCAAAAAACATTAAGTAATGGCAAAAAAATATGGTTGCGTCTGACAACCTGAAACACCCTTGGAAATCCTTGACCAAAGGAGTATTATGAGCTACATAAATGACGCCTTACGTAAGGTGCAAAAAGAGAAAGAATCAGGCTATGTAGACTATGAACGCATAGTTTCGGCTCCTGGAAAAGAATCTAACCGGCAGTCAAAATGGATGTCCGTAATCGGGTTGTTGACAGTTATATTTTTTGCTGCGGGAATCATGGCTCTGCTATATTTTCTGGAATACAAAAATATGCCGGCAAATGCACCTTTAAAAACGGCACGCTTAGCAAGCATTCTCCCGGCAAATTTACAGATTGTTAAAGAAGACCCTGAAATTAAAGCCGGCTTTAAGGAAAAAACAACTGCTGCAGAGATTAAAGTTAAACCGAAGATTACCGATTCCAAAATTCTTTATGCGCAAGCACTAAAAAAGCAACGTGAAGGGAAAATAGAAGAAGCCAAAGACTTGTATAAAAAAATTGTGAAAATTGATCCCCATAATATTCAGGCATTGAATAATCTGGGCGTAATTTACATGAAAAAGAAAACATACAAATGGGCTATTATCCGTCTGAATGATGCACTGAAAATAAAATATAATTATTCCGATGCGCACTACAATCTGGCCTGTATTTACGCGCAAAAAAACGATATACTTAAAAGTTTGTTTTATTTGAAAAATGCCATCCGGTTCAACCCTGAAGCAAGAAGCTGGGCGAAAAATGATAGCGATTTAAAAGTACTGGCTAATCTGCCTGAATTTAAAAAACTTTTGGAGAAATAATAAGATTAAGATGAAAAAATTATTTTTTTCTGTCATTAAACAAAATCTGTTTGCAGGCGGTATAATCGCGCTGGCAATAATATTATGTGTCGGAGATAGTGCTTTTGCTGCCCGTGTTGCCGGGACAGATGAAACCATCAATACAACGAGTAATCCTGTATCGTCATCCGCGCAAAGTAAGAGCAGCGCGCCGGAAAACAGACTGGAAATAAAAGCTATCGAGCAAATCCAGCCGGCGAAAGAAGTTAAAACAGAAAGTGTTGTGCAAAAGCCCAAAGAAATTCGTGCAGAAAATCCGAAAACCGAACCTGAAAAAAGAGATCCCGCTAAGAAATATGTAACAATTGATTTTGATAATGTCGACATCGGTGTTCTGGTAAAGTTTGTCAGCGAACTTACAGGGAAAAACTTTATTATTGACGACAAAGTAAGAGGTAAGGTCACCATCATATCGCCTAAGAAAATACCTGTTGAAGATGTTTACAAAGTTTTTCTATCTGTTCTGGAAGTCAACGGGTTTGCGGTTGTTCCCGCGGGAGATATGATTAAGATCATTCCCGCGGTTGCAGCACGGGAAAAAAGCCTGGAAACAAGAATCAAGAGTGAACCGGGCTCGCCGGACGATCGTATGATTACCCAGATAATATCATTGGAACGCGCCAACCCGGACGAAGTTAAACGCGTTTTAGACCCCATTATCCCCAGGACCAGTTCGGTGCTTTCCTACCCGCCGGCAGGTATATTGATAATTACTGACTACCTTTCCAATATCAAAAGGATTCAGGAAATTATCAGCGCGCTCGACGTGGAAGGTGCCGGAGATCAGATATCTTATGTTCCTCTTGTCAATGCTTCCGCCTCGGAAGTAGCAAAATCATTGACAACGATCTTTCAACAACGTCGCCCCAATGTAACGGCCGTCAGGGTTGTACCGGACTCCCGTACCAACTCAATTATAATTCTGGCTAATGTCGCAGATACGGAAAGCGTGCGTAAGCTGATCGCATTCATGGATAAAGATGTTCCCCGCGGCGAATCCAACATTCAGGTTTATCGTCTGCAAAACAGCAATGCTGAAGACCTGGCAAAAGTACTTAATAATATCGTCAAGGAAAGCGGCACAACAGCAGGTGCGGCTGTTGGTACAACTGCATCACAAAAAGCATTGGCTCCGGTTGTTTCAAAAAATGTTCAGATTGTTCCGGACAAGGCCACCAATACACTCGTGGTCATGGCCGAAAGAGAGGATTATAAAATTCTGGAAAACATTATCAAACAACTGGATGTACCACGTCCCATGGTTTATATTGAAGCCCTGATAATGGAAGTCAATGCCCACAAAGCATTTAATCTGGGAGTAGAATGGCGAGGCCTTAAGGATACAGGTTCGATAACCGGCATGGATACAGGTGAGGCCGTAGCAATTATAGGCTCCGGCGGCGCAGGCACAACGACAAATCCGGGTGCCTATAATATTCTTGACAATTTAACAACAACGACCTCAACGGGTGTCACGGCTGCTTTTCCCAAAGGCTTCTCCATGGGAATTATCGGTGCCGGCATTACTATCGGTGGCATTAATTTTCCCAATATCGGAGCTGTTATTCAAGCTTACAAGACGGATTCAGATGTATCTATCTTATCCACTCCCCAGATAATGACTTTGGATAATGAAGAAGCGGAAATAAACGTCGGTTCCAATGTACCTTACATTACCCAGCAGCAACAATCGACGACTAGTACGTTAGTCGGTTACAACACATATGAATATAAAGATGTCGGCGTAATCCTGAACATTACACCGCATATCAATGAAGAAGACTTCATTCGTCTGAAAATATCGCTGCAATCCACCAAACTGACATCCGCCGCTACATCTACCACGCCGACAACCCTGAAAAGGTCAGCCAAAACAACGACGGTGGTCAAGGATAACGAAACCATTGTTATTGCCGGTCTGGTCGGTGACAGCACGGAAGATAACACTTACAAAGTACCCCTTTTAGGAGATATTCCGCTTCTCGGATGGCTTTTCAAAACCAAATCCACGTCCAGAGAAAAAACAAATCTGTATGTATTTTTGACGCCGCACATTGTTCGCACCCAAGCCGATGCAGCAGACATTTATAAGGAAAAGAGAGAAAGCATGGGTGAAGTGGTTGAAGGGGTCATCAAGTTAAATGAAAAGAAAACGGAATCCAAACCTTTCGGTGTGTCTTATCCGGCTGAAAATACAAAACCGGTTTCTCCATAATTTTGAGGTTCTGATTTCTTATGTCCAAAATCCATTCAGCCTTAAAAGGATCCGCAGATAAAGCCCCTGATTCTTTCATGCCGGAAGAACCGGCTTTTTCTTCTTTGGATAAAAAATTAATTTCAGCCGGAGCATCTTCTGACATTATTGTCGAAGCGCACAAGTTAAAGAAAAACAACGGTACCGGATTTTTTGATTATCTCATAAGAAAAAAGGCCCTCGATGAAATACAATTACTAAAAATAATGGCCCAGTTTTTCGGCCTTCCCTTTTGGCCGAGTCTGCCGATGGAAAGTATCAATATTGATTTTACGCAAAACGTTTCCATTCAATATTTAAAAAAACATAAGATTGTTCCACTCATTACTCCCGAAAACCCGGTTGTCGCGGTAAATGATCCCACAAACTTTCAGCCTGTTGATGATTTAAGGCAACTATTAAAAATTCCTGATTTGCCGGTTATCCTTTCTTCACAGGACGCTATTATAGCTGCAATCAATATGGCTTACGATATGAGCCGCACTACGGCTAAAGATTATTTCGAAGAAATCAATGAAGCCTCTACAGACGATCTTATTTCTAAAATTGACGAAACAGCCGATTTGCTTGATGAGACCAGCGACGCGCCAATTATCAAACTGGTCAATTTACTTCTTTCCGGAGCGATTAAGGACCGCGCCAGTGATATTCATGTTGAGCCATATTCCGGTAACCTGAAAATCCGCTACCGCATTGACGGAGTTTTGTACGACATCCTCAGTCTGCCGCGGCGTATTCAATCTCCGCTTATTTCCCGCATCAAGATTATGGCCAAACTCAATATTGCAGAGAAACGGCTGCCGCAGGACGGACGTATCGAAATAAAAATAGCCGACCGTCTTGTCGATATTCGCGTATCGGTTATTCCCACGGCTTTCGGAGAAAGAGTTGTTCTTCGTCTTCTTGATAAAACCTCCAGCATTCTGAAACTTGCCGATTTGGGCATGCATGATGAAAGAATCAAATTATTTAATAAACTGATCAAATCACCCTATGGAATAATACTTGTAACAGGACCGACCGGCAGCGGCAAAACGACAACCTTGTACGCAGCTCTTTCTTCAATCAATAGTCCGGAAATAAACATCATCACTATTGAAGATCCTATCGAGTACCAGATAGACGGTATCGGACAGATTCAGGTTAATCCGAAAATAGATCTTACTTTTGCCGCGGGCCTTCGCTCAATCGTCCGCCAGGATCCCGATGTAATTCTGATCGGTGAAATCCGTGATCGCGAAACCGCGGAAATTGCTATCCAGTCATCACTGACCGGCCATCTTGTTTTTTCGACTCTGCATACCAATGATGCGGCAAGCGCTGTCACACGATTAATCGATATGGGCATAGAACCTTTTTTGGTTACTTCGTCGATCATTGCCATAATAGCGCAGCGTCTTGTACGCGTTCTTTGTCCACACTGTAAAGAAGTCTACGTACCTGATGAGGAAACTCTGGCCAACCTTGGGCTGAACAGGTCGGCATTGCAGAAAAATATATTTTACCGGAAAAACGGCTGTAATCTTTGCATGCAAACAGGATTCCGTGGGCGAACAGGAATCTTTGAAATTCTCATTGTCGATGAAGAAATCAAAAAGCTTGTTTTGAAAACATCGGACGCCAATCAAATTAATGAACTGGCTCTGAAGCAAGGCATGATTGCTCTGCAAAAAGACGGTATCGACAAGGTACTAAATGGCATAACGACTCCGGAAGAAGTGCTGCGCGTAACCAGATCTCTAAACCGTAAGGACGATATAGTTTTGGAAGTTTGAGATGAATAGCTCTGAAAATAAACGTAATAATAAAATGATTGAATTCTACAAAATGAGCGGTAGCGGAAATGATTTTATCATTATTGACAATCGCGATTTATCTCTCAACATCGGCAATTTTTCCGAATTCGCCAGTAAGGTCTGTCAACGAAAATTTTCTGTAGGCGCGGACGGACTGGTTATTATTGAACCTTCCGATAACGCTGATTTCAAATGGCAATTTTACAACTCAGACGGTTCTGTAGCGGAAATGTGCGGTAACGCTGCCCGCTGTGTGGCCCGGTTCGCTCATATTAAAGGAATATCTGCCGAAAAAATGTCCTGGGAAACAATTGCCGGTATTATCAGTGCGGAAGTAAAAGGCGATGTAGCGAAAATAAAATTGATGGATCCTTCCGCTGTGGAAACGGAAATCAAAATAGACGCAGACGGCCAAAAATTTACTTTGGACAGTATTAATACAGGTGTACCCCACGCTGTCGTCTTCGTTGATGACCTGGATAACTACGATGTATATACTATCGGGCGGAAAATCCGTTATCACAAGAAATTCGCTCCCCGCGGAACAAACACCGATTTCACCGCCGTTATCAACAGGCATAAAATCAAAGTGCGAACTTACGAACGCGGCGTGGAAGATGAAACACTGGCCTGCGGCACTGGAATGGTGGCGGCCGCCCTGACTGCGGCGCAAAGAGGACTTGTGGATTCTCCAACAGATGTACTGGTAAAAAGCGGAGAGACATTGCGTATCTATTTTGAAAACAAAAAAGGTCTCTGGCGGGAAATTTTTCTTGAAGGCAAAGTAAAAATAGTCTATCAGGGATTGCTTTTTGAAGAAGCCTATAAATGATAATTATTAATTCTGGAGGATATTGATTTTGAAAACTGCGGAAAAACTCACGAAGATACCACCTTACCTGTTCATGGAACTGAGGAAAAAAATAAACAAAGCCAAAGCAGATGGAATTGATGTTATTTCACTGGCTATCGGCGATCCGGTGGAAGCCACACCGGATTCGATAATTGATGAACTTTGCGCTACCTCGCGCGATCCTCTAAATCATCGTTATCCGATTGATGAAGAAAAAGGAATGCTTGCTTTTCGCCGTGAAGTGGCCAAATGGTATGAAACCCGCTACGGCATAACTCTTAATCCGGAAACGGAAATTCTGGGATTGATCGGCTCCAAAGAAGGCTGTCATCATTTTATTATAGCGAGAGTCAACCCGGAAGATATTGTCCTCATGACCGACCCCGGCTATCCTGCTTATCGTGCAAGTATTCTGCTTGGTGGTGGAGTTCCGTACAACGTTCCCATTCTGCCGCAAAACGGTTATCTTCCTGTCTTTGAAGATATTCCTCCGGATGTCGCCAAAAAAGCAACTGCTATGTTTTTGAATTACCCGAATAACCCGACCGGCGCCTGTGCGACCATGGAATTTTTGAACAAGCTTGTCGAATTCGCCCGTACCTACGACATCGCCGTCTGTTATGACAATCCTTACAGTGAAATTGTCTTTGCCGGTCAGCAACACATCAGTTTCCTGATGGCCAAAGGCGCAAAGGACGTCGGTATCGAACTTAATTCTCTGTCCAAACCTTTCAACATGTGCGGATGGAGACTGGGCATGGCCTGCGGCAACCCCGAATTAATCGCGGCAATCAGCAAAGTAAAAGAAAACACCGATTCGGGAATTTTCAATCCTATTCAGTTCGCCGGCATAAAAGCTCTGCAGGAAGAAGCTCCTTTTGTCGATAAAATGATTGATTTGTACGGAAAACGCCGTGAACTGGCACTTAAAACATTGAAGAAGATCGGCATTGAATTTAATCCGCCCAAGGGAACATTTTATTTGTGGGTCCCCGTACCCAAGGGCATGACTTCACTCGAATTCACCAACCGCCTGTTCGATAAAACAGCGGTGGTCGTTGCCGCCGGTACTGCCTACGGCCAGTATGGCGAGGGCTTCGTGCGAATTTCGCTGACGGTACCCGATGCGCGGTTGAAAGAAGCGATGCAGAGAATCGAAAAAGAATTTAAACAGTAGCTTCGTATTCTTCGTATAACTTTGTTGGCAGCGGCGCAACCATCCTCAACGTATTTTTATATACGCCTGCGGTGCTTGCTTGCTGCCGCCTCGTTCTACTTTGAATACGAAACTACTAAATTAGCATGGAGATAAGCATACAGGAACGCAAACGGAACGTGAAAAGCACAATGACTGGCGTCAAAAGCTTCGCGCGCCTTGTCTCCAGAGCCTTTTACAGCGTTATCAAAAAACTAGCATGATGTCTCCAGATTTCAGTGGTGAATATTTTGTGAGGATTAAACATATTGAAATAGGAATTATTTAAGTGTAAATTGCAGCAAACAAAGAAACTTTGTCCATAATGAAAGGAAATTTAACATTGAATAAATTAATATTTATTTTTGTATCATGCATACTGTTAATTTCTTGCGCAACTTTTAACGATGGGTATATTGGCAAAAACAAGAAAGATTTAATTCTTAAATTTGGTGCACCATATAAAGAATCAAAAATTGAAGGATTTGATGTTGTTCAATTTCGGACTAAATGCTTTAGAGACACAACAATATCTTATTGCTACATTCGAGAATTTTTCATTGATAATGACAAAACTATAAAACACTTTGAAAGGTATGAATATTATAATCCCGTTTCTCCTTGATGTAAACATTAAGAAAAATCAGCATTAAGGGGCATAATGCTTAATTCGAATCCAATCCTTTGACAATTTGTTTTCTATCTTTATAAGGGAATACCCCCCGAAAGTTGTGCCAGAGTTAATTAGAGTGTAGAATAGAAAAACACTTTAAGGAGGCACGGATGAAGAAGCGATTTACGGAGGAGCAGATCATCGGTATTTTGCAGGAGGCTGAGAGAGGCGAGAAAGTAATGGAAGTATGCCGCAAACATGGGATCAGCGACGCGACATACTACAACTGGAAGGCCAAGTATGGCGGAATGAGCGTAAGCGATGCCAGGAAACTGAAGGTATTGGAGGAAGAGAACCGACGGTTAAAACATATCGTTGCGGATCTGACATTAGATAATCAGGCC
>SCVW01000045.1 GCA_007244375.1 Smithella sp.
ACATGTACGGCTGTTTTATCCAGATCGGGAAAGGCGTAAACTTAATGTTGCCGAAAGCATCGTAGTCGTATTTCTGAATAGTCATTCCCATGTGGTTGGTTATTGCTGTGATACTGCCAAGTCCGTCCGCATGGTAGTAAATCCGGTTGTTTCTGATTTCCGCGCTTAACGGTTCGTCAATATTCGGACCGTGGATGTAAGTTGCAGTTTGTTTATTGTTCTGGTCGTATTCGGCAATGATGTTCTGCTCGTCATAAACATAATTTGTTATCTGAGGATAGGTCGGCGGATTGATGAGATTTACCTCAAAGTCGTCTCGCTCCAGCGCCTGGGATATTCTTCTGCCAAAGGGATCATAAGCAAAGCTTACTTCCTTAATCTTGTCTCCCCGCTGTATTTTTACATAGATTAATCTGTTTTCATCATCATAGGTATAATTGGTGACTGTTTGTACTTTACCCTCTGTTTGAATCTTTTTAATCAGATTACCGTTGGGATCGTATTCATTCTGCTCGTTGGTATTAAGGAGCAGAATTTTCCCGTTGTAAGAAAGCTGTTCATTGCCGGAATCGTAGGTGTAGCTGTCTGTGGATTTGGGGCCGGTGTTGCGGTTGCCCACGGGATCATAGCCGTAGGCTTCGGTGTTTAGTTTAAGTATGTCATCCAGCAATTGGATTAACGGGTTGTTGCTTTTTGGTGTTGCCTTGGTTAACCGGTAAAGCGGGTCGTAATTGTAGCCGATTGTTTTAATGGTGTCCTTTTTCGTCAGCCTGTTACCGACATTGTCATGGGTATAACTGAAAGCATCAATGGTGATGTTAAAAGCATTCTTGTGCGTGATATTGGTCAGTCGGCTTAGCTGGTCGTAGGAGTAATTGGTATAAGAATCATTGGGCAGGGTTCTTTTGATTCTTCTTCCCAGGGAATCGTAGGCAAAGGTGTAATTACCTTTGGCGGTTTCCACTTTTGTTAATTGATTATTCTGATTGTAGAGGTATTTGATATTCTGACCATCGGGTGTGGTCATCATTGTTCTGTTGCCCATGATGTCGTATTGATAGTCCATGTTGATGATTTGAGATAGATTATAAATGGCCACTCCGGTAATTCTGTTGTTGGCGTCGTAGCTGTAATAATAAGCACTGTTAGAATTGGTGGCTCCGGTCATGTTGCCTGACGCATCATATTGGAAGATATCCGAGGTGTTGCTTTATTTTCCATTATTTCAATTTAATCTTTTCTCTTCTTTATTTCTAAAACGTAAATAAAGAAATGGAATTCCAATAATAATAGCTATTATAAAAGATAAAACCATTTCCGTAATTAATCCATAAATAAAAAACGGGTCTAAATATCCAGTTATAATAATACCCATTATTTGATAGATCAATACCGTTACTATACTTGAAGCGATGCATACCACAAAATAGTTGGCAATTTTCCTATGAAATAAAAATGCATTTATAATGCTTAACATTACAAATATTATTAAACTGAGCAAGCTTGTATTCATTTCCTTTCCTCCATTTGTAACTACCTACTTTTTAAAATTTCTGACAACAGGGTTGGTCTTTTCTCCCTGACTTATAAGCACTGGCACCAAGCCTTCTAACGGCGTTCCAATATCGTGAAGCATAAGAATAACATTTTCTACTAGAAAGATGCTGATAATCACAAACTCTCTTCATGCATTTAAAAAACTCATCATCACATTGTTGCTTGCTTTTATAACATTGATTATTTTTACCTGCATAACAATCATCATGTTTCTGACAGCAATTAGTGAAATCGTGACCGCCAGGTGCATCAGGAACAGCCCAATCATTCCACCAAGATCCACAAGTAGTGCCCATTGGATCTACTAAGTTCACAGAATTGTTTTTGACATACGCATAAAGGTTAACATCCCCCCCTTCAAACCCAATTGGGTCTCTGGTCACAAAGCGTCCAGCTTTTGCATCATAATACCTTGCCCTGTAATAGTAAAGGCCGGTTTCGGTGTCAAATTCTCTTGCGGTGAACATGTACGGCTGTTTTATCCATTGGGGGAATGGCGTAAACTTGATGTTGCCGAAAGCATCATAGTCGTATTTCTGAACGGTCATTCCCATGTGGTTGGTTATTGCGGTGATACTTCCCAGTCCGTCCGCATGGTAGTAAATCCTGTTGTTTCTGATTTCCGCTGCCAGCGGTTCATCAATATTCGGCCCATGGATGTATGTTGCAATCTGTTTATTGTTCTGGTCGTATTCGGCAATGATGTTCTGTTCGTCATAAACATAATTGGTTATTTGGGGATAAGTCGGCTTTATGAGCAGATTAATTGCAAAGTCGTCTCTTTCCAAGGCCAGGGAAGTTCTCCGTCCGAAAGGATCATAGGTAAAGCTTACTTCCTTTATCTTGTCTCCCTGCTGTATCTTTACATAGATTAATCTGTTCTCATCATCATAGGCATAATTGGTGACTGTTGCCGGTTTACCCTGTAAGGTTCCGGTCTTTTTAATCAAGTTGCCGTTGGGATCGTATTCGTTCTGATCATTGGTATCCAGAAGAAGGAGTTTACCTTTGTAGGATAACTGTTCGTTGCCGGAATCGTAAGTATAGCTGTCGGTGGATTTGGGGCCGGCCTGACGGTTGCCCACGGAATCATAGCCGTAGGCTTCGGTGTTGAGTTTAAGGATGTCATCCAACAGTTGGATTAACGGGTTGTTGCTTTTGGGTGTTGCCCTGGTTAACCGGTAAAGGGAGTCATAATTGTAGCTGATTGTTTTAACTGTGTCCTTTTTCGTCAGCCTGTTCCCGATATTGTCATGGGTATAACTGAAAGCATCAATGGTGATGTTAAAAGCATTCTTGTGCGTGATATTGATCAACCGGCTTAGCTGGTCGTAGGAATAGGTGGTATAAGAATCATTGGGCATGGTTCTTTTGATTCTTCTTCCCAGGGAATCGTAGGCAAAGGTGTAATTACCTTTGGCGGTTTCCATTTTAGTTAATTGATTATTCTGATTGTAGAAGTATTTGATATTCTGACTATCGGGCGTGGTCATCATTGTTCTGTTGCCCATGATGTCGTACTGATATTCGATATTGTAAATGCTCGATAGATTGGTAATGGCCACTCCGGTAATTCTGTTGTTGGCGTCGTAGCTGTAATAATAGGCACTGTTAGAATTGGTGGCTCCGGTCATGTTGCCTGAGGTATCATATTGGAAGATATCCGAGGCGCCGGTAGGGTATTTTCTTTCCACCAGCCTGCTCAAGTCATCGTAGATATAGGTAATTGTCCGGCCGTCGGGCTTGGTCTTGGAAATCATATTGCCTTTGGCGTCATAAGTGTAGTTTGTGACATTGCCCAGAGGGTCGGTTTCTTTAATCAGTCTGCCGGTCTGGTCGTACTGATACGCCGTTGTCTGGTTTTTGGCATCGGTGACGGAAGTTAGTTTGTCCGAGCCGCCGCCGCAGGAAGAACAGCCTCCTGTCCCATAAGTAAAAGCTGTTTTAAAACCTGCCGCGTCTGTTGTCTGGATAAGCTGATTTTTATAGTTGTAATCATATGTGGTTGTGTTGCCGTTGGCATCGGTGGAAGATAATCTGTTGCCTTGGGCATCGTAAGTGTATTGGGTTGTCTTTCCTGCTGAATCTGTGACAGCGACAAGCTGATTGAGGCTGTTATACTGAAACGTTGTTTTATTACCCGCCGTGTCGGTTTGGCTGGTCATATTGCCTGTATTGTCATAGGTTTGAGTGGTGGTCTGTCCGCTGGGATCGGTAACGGAGATGAGGTTGTTATTGGCATCATAGGTCATCGTTGTTGTGCCGCCGTTGGGCGCGGTAGTGGATGTAATGTTGCCTTTGCTGTCGTAAGTATACTGCGTTGTGGCACCTGCCGGGTCGGTGGTGGAAAGAATGTTGCCCCTGGTATCATAGGTGTATTTGGTTTGTTTTCCTGATGCGTCGGTAATGCCGGTGACCAGATTTTGATCGTTATAGGCATAGGTTGTGGTGTTTCCTGCCGCGTCGGTAACTGATGTCATGTTACCGTTAGCATCGTAAGTATAACTGGCTGCGGTACCGTCGGGGGCGATTGTACTGGTCAGGTTGCGGTTGGAATCGTATTCGTAAGAGGTCGTGCCGCCGGAAGGGTCGGTCTTGGATTTTAGCGCACCCAAAGAGGAATCGTATCTGTAAATCCAGACACCGCCATCCTTTTCGGTTACGGTTGTGGTGCTGTTTTCCGGGTCATACTGGATATTTATGGTTCCTCCCTGCGGGTCGATTGTCTGGCTGACGCGGTGATCGGCGTCGTAGGAATACTGAACAAGATTGCCCTGCGGATCGGTCTTGGTCAGCATGAAGGCCTTGTCATCATAAGTGTATCGCCATGTCTGCGTGCCCAGCGAATTGTGCGAGGAAACCTGCGTGAGCATATCGCCACTATACGTGAACGTGTAACTATTATTGTTGGGGTCAGTAACGGCGCTGATACGGTTGCTTCCGTCATAGTTGAGATAAATGGATTTGCCGGGTGCATCGGTTATATTGATGAGATTGCCGGGTGTATTATAGGTAAGATAGACAGTGTTGCCGTTTTTATCGGCTATGGCGGTTACTCTGCCGTTTGTATTGAAGGTATAAACCGTACCGTTTTTATAGATCAGGGTGTAGGTTCCATCGGCATTCGTCTGTAGCATGGGATAGGTGGATATGTCGGACGTATAATAATCGCCGTTTCTGTAAAGTGAAATCAAACTGCCCTGGCCGTCGGAAAGGATATAAGCGTCATCCGTGGGATCAGTGGAAAGAAAAAGGTTATAATTGTGCGTCCAGCCGCTTCCCAGTATGCCGCTGTAGCCTTCCGTGCTGTTGTAGTACAGAGTAAAGTCGGACATTAGGCCGGAATTGGGCACGGTGAAAAGAGTTTGCGAATGGCTCAAGTTGCCGCTGGCAATGTTCAATGATGAATTAAATTTTACATCCAGTTTGCAATCTTTTTCTCTGAATTTAACGGTAAATGTTATGCTTTTGGAGTCGTTGCATGTTGGATCATCAATTACAACAGTTTTTAAAGTGGCGGTATATGAGCCTTCCTTAACCACTTTTCCATCTCTGTATTTTCCGTCCCAATTTACGTTTACCTGATTACCTGTTCCGTTAAAAGTTCGATCGGCAACTGTTAAAGTCCAATTAAATAGTTTGCTTGAAGTAATACTGCTTATAAAAGTTATTTTGCCGCCACTTATTGGGTCAATCGTTGTGTTAGAACCTTGAATAGGAGCAACTTGCAGATCGCAGGTCGTGCATTGCGCAACTGTTACCGGCGGTGGGGGCGGGGGCAATAAACCAGCCGGACAACAGCCGGCTGCTTTCATTTCCGGTGTTCTTACATCGTCTGCTGTATTTAATGGATAACAATGTTGTCCGGTTCCACCGCAGTGTAAGGACAATAATTCACAAGTCCGCCTTTGATTTCCTGTTGAGGTTCCTCCAGAACACGCAGGCATTTCCGTTTGATTACTATAACACAAGTCGCAATTCTGTATATTCTGTTCGTAACGTGAAGAATAACCACAATGATTAGAACTCCAGAGATTTCCATTACAAAAGTAATAATTAACCAAAACTGTCGCTGATTCGCAAAAAGTATTACCATCAAATGTACAGTTTCCTTCTTTGCTACACGTATTCATTATATAAGCCACTTTTGAACTCGTATTTGCATTCACAGATATTTGAATATAAGCTTTTTGTCCTGCGGTATCAGTTACACAAATAATAGAATTATTGTTGCAGTTAGCATTACTGGAGGGAGCTGTATAGCTGACGGAAGAACCTGTTGTACTGGAAAGACTTCCTCCTCCACTAAGAGACCAGTGGTAAGGTCCACCGCATCCTTCAGAAACAATTAGCGTAGCAGTTTGATTTATTGACATCTGGCTTGGGCCACTGATAACCAGAGAAGGTGCTTCGGCGTTGCTGTTACCAATAAATAACTGATTGAAAAAGATTATTAAAGCAATGAAAAAGATAAACAGACACGATTTTTTACTTCTCAACATGATTCTTCCCCCGTGCAAAAGAAATAAATTAACTTGCTGCTTTTTTCGATTGTGAAAATGATGCTTGTTGAAATGAGCTTAAGCGATATTAATCGCTATTTAAATTTTTGCTTATATAATCTATTTTGAACACGATTACAAATACATTTTTAGAATTTAATGATGTTTAAGAATGAGATGGATAAGTTTTATCGATATAAGTGCGTTTGTCTTAATCCTCCTTGACACTAGGAGGAAAATATTTTGATAACTTTCAAGGACAGAAAGCTGTATAATCTATATTAGTTTTTATCCACATTCCTTTGTCTCCTGCCTTTTTAGTGTCCTGGATTTGTGGAACGTCATGTAAGTAAATCGGCGGTTTGATGGGGGGAAGTCTGTCTCCTTCATACAAAACTTTTTCTAGAAATAGACCGGAAGGCGGGGCGGTATATCGTGCCGGTAATTCCGAATAAGAATTGATACCAATATGCTTTATTTGGCTAACTTTGTTGGCTGCGTCGTCGGCTTCCTCAACGTATGTACAATACGCCTCGTCGCCTCCTCGCCGCCGCGTTACCCTTTGAAAGCGAATTGGTATCAACATTTTTTCAATATCATGTTTGGTAAAGTTATTACGGCCGGCTTCTACGGTTACTCCCACTATGCGACGAACCATTTTCCAGAGAAAATGGGAGCCGACAACGCGCAGGGCGATCAAACCGTCAAAATCCTTTAAGTGCACAGCTTCAATGTTGACTTGAGTGGATGCGTCCTTGTCCATTCTTTTGTCGGCAAATGAGGCAAAATCATGGAATCCCTGAAAGACATCCAGCGCCTGCTTCATTTTGCCGCAATCGAGTTTGTCTTTTACCCACCAGACATAACGTTTGCCGAATGCCGTGCGTCTTCGGGAAATCAGGTACAGGTAGCTGCGGCTGATGGCGTGATGACGGGCATGAAAAAGCGCGGGTGCGTTTTCCACCTTCAGGACATTGACGCTGGTCGGCAGGTTGTCATTAATTCTCATACGCAGAGATTCCGGATGGACTTTTTTAGAAGTTTCCAAATGAGCAGTTTGTTCCAAAGCATGCACTCCGGCGTCGGTTCTGCCTGCGCCTTGGATTTTTACAGGCGCGTCCAAAAACTTCTCAGCCGCTGTGATTAAAGTATCCTGAACACTGCGGGCGTTTTTCTGTGTTTGCCAGCCGCGGTAGTTGGTTCCGTCGTATTCAAGAAGGATTTTATATTTATGCATTTGATGAACCTCAAATATTTTAAAGTTGAAATATTGTGACGGGTGATTTTTAGTGTTTCGGCATTAAGGTTTTGTTATTACTGGATTCCCGCCTTCGCGGGAATGACATCGTTTATGTTATTAGCAGCCGGAACAGTATTTTGCTGCATTTGCTCGTTTTGTTTTACCGGTTCCAGGATAGTCATCGCAGAAATATTTTTCAATAACAATCCTCCCGGATCAATGCAGTATAGTTCGGCTCCTGGGTATAAAGTTGTTATCACAGCCTTTCCGATAATTTTCCTTCCTTCCTTACCGAAAAAATCTAATGTTCTAAGTCCCCACGCATTATGAAAAATAAGAGCCCTGCCGTTTTGTTCCCCAATATAGAGCATGACGTGGCCTTTTCGCCATAGAAGACTCAAATACGGAACACCCTTTTCTAGGATGATTTTTTCTTTTTGTTCCGGTTCAAGATTTTGCAGATCGATAAATGTTCCGACCTTCCTGACCTGATCTTCGGAGTGCCTGGGCAGCCAGATACCGAAAGGAGCAAAGAAATCCCTGGTCATTGCCGAACAATCGCGATTCCCGTAAAGTCCTCCCCAGCCGTATGCTTCGTCAATCAGTTCGTTGGCGATTTTTACTGCATTGGAGTAAGTAAGTGGTAGCGGTTTAATGGCAATAACTTCGGGAGAAACGAGTCCGTGCTTAATAGTTGCGTTTTTATTTTCATCTGCCACGGCAGTTAGTATTTCTAATCTATCCGGCATTTTTCTGATGAGGGGGAACATTTGTCCTATTGATGTTCGAAAATTGAAGTGACCATCGGTGTCAAAAATAACGGATTTATCTCTGATAATGACGGCATAATGGCCGCATTCCCATATTTTAATAAAGTTTTCATCTACATGTGCGTAATCCTCAACAGGCATCCACCCGAAAGCAAAGCTGGTTTCCACCAAAGCCCATGATTTATCAGCGCTGACATGACATATAAGAATAGGAGTATTAGCAGCTACTGATGATATTTGCAGGTTATCAAAAGGCCAGCCGGAAATGTCACCATCGGAACTGTAAAAATGAGGACCTTGCGTGGGAAGCATGCGCAGATTAGTATTTCTATTAGTAATTGCCGGCTTAAGAGTATTGGGATAGTCATCCAGCGATGCGTTTTGCTTGAGTTTTTTCAGCCAAGAAGAAGAATGTTTTTTTTTATTTTCGCCATAACCAAGGCTCAAGGCAAACCTCTTAAAAATCAAAGATATTTTTTCAGATGACGAGTGAACAGGCTGAAGATTATGCCAGACCGAAAAATAAATTTTATCGTATTCTTCATTAACTTTAACCTGATCTTCCTTTGTCAGAATAAATTTTTCTTTGACGGATTCGGTTAAGTAGGCTGTATGATCCTGACTCAAATCCTTTACATCTTTGATAATGTCCGGATATTTAGGACAACAGGAAGCTAAAAATAATATCAAAATAAAATAAGAAAATTTAATTTTCATTAAAAAATGCCTTGATTTAATTGTACATACTTTTATAGTCTTTTTTTAAGTATAGAGCAAGAGTAAACGATTAATGTTTCAGCCGGAAGTTGGTAAATAATTTTGTGGCAGAAGACATTGAACACTGATATAGGTAACCCGGTTTTTTTTAAGACGAGGGGAAAAAGCTTTTTAAAAATAAAATTTTTGCCCTTCAGGGAAAACAAGGAGTTGAAAAATGGATAGTTTTGTACCCAAAAAGATTTTTTTTACAAAAGGAGTAGGTACGCACAAAGATGAATTGCATTCCTTTGAGCGAGCCTTGCGTGATGCCGGAATAGAAAAATGCAATCTGGTGCAGGTTTCCAGCATATTCCCGCCGCGCTGCAAGATGATCTCCAAAGCCCAGGGCCTGAAACAGTTAACGCCCGGAGCAATTACATATTGTGTCATGAGCCGCTGTTGTACCAATGAACCCAAGAGGCTTATGGCTGCATCCGTCGGTTGCGCCATTCCCGCCGATAAATCATCCTATGGTTATATCAGCGAGCATCACGCTTTCGGTCAGAACGAAAAGCAGGCGGGTGATTATGCGGAAGATCTCGCGGCAGCTATGTTGGCCTCTACTTTGGGTATTGACTTCAATGTTGATGAAAGCTGGGACGAAAAAAAAGAAATTTTTAAAATAAGCGGAAAAATTGTGCGAACGCTTAATGTTACACAGTCTACAATCTGCCGGGATAATAAATTTACCACAGTTATTGCCGTGGCCGTATTTATTTTTTAAACGGGTTATGGATACAATAAAATTGTAAAGAAAATTATTCTGATCGTCTTTTTTACGTGAATTTCGTTTCACTATGTTACAAAAAGATAATCAAAGAAAGATTAAAAGGGAAGTTCCCTCTCTAAGAATTCACAATGTCGGTGGAGCTGAGTTGCCATATCTCTATTATAAAGGGACAACTCCGCAGATATTTTTCGCTCATGCCACAGGTTTTCTGCCCTGGCTATGGCATCCTATCATTGAGAATTTGACACCGCATCATGAGGCTTGGGCGCCCTATATCTGCAATTATCGCGACTGTGATCCCGAAAAAGGTTTAGGATGGGATGTTATTGCCAGAGATTTAATCGGCTTCTGCAGTTCGCAAAACATCACAAATCATTTGGCAGTCGGGCATTCGATGGGTGCTACGGTTATAACCATTGCCTCGGCATTATTCGGCCTTCAGCCTCGTGGAATTATTCTAATAGAACCTATTTTCCTGCCCGAAGAATTTTACGAAATGGATATAAAGCTCAAAGATCATCCTTTAGCTTCTCAATCCATAAAAAGAAAAAACAATTGGAAAGATGAAAATGCAGCTTTGGAATATTTAAAATCAAAAACACTTTTTGCCGGCTGGGATGAACAAATGCTTCATTTCTATCTTAAGTATGGAATGGAAAGACAGGCTGAGGGCAATTTAAAACTTACATGTTCTCCCCGAAATGAAGCCGCGCTGTTTATGGGAGGTAAAGCCACCAATCCATGGCCGCTGCTTAAGAATTTGACCTGTCCGGTTCTGATTCTGGAAGGTGGAAGAAGCACCAATAAAGAATTTGTCGATTTACAGAGAGCTGTTTCTTTGTTGGCCGATGGAAGTTATAAATCAATTCCTGATGCCGGACATTTAATTCCCATGCAAAAACCTAAAGAAGTAGCTAAAATCATAAAAGAATTTTTAGTGAAGGTGTTCCAGGAAACGATTGACGAATTTCGATAAATATGTAACATTCCTACCAGTAATACACCAAGAAAAATCAATAAGGGATATTTGTTGATGGCTGAAAACGAAAAAAATCAGTACCATCCGGGATCTGAAGAAAAACCCGTCCCGGGAATGTTCCTGACATGGCCGTTTAACTTTATAGGGGAGAAAGTTATCGGCTGGATTAATGTTTTGGGTATGGCGACTATTTTCCTTTGCACGGCACTTTGGAAAACCTTTCGTCCAAAGCAGTTTTCCAAGGTTGTTCACCAGGTCTATTATATCGGAGCCAGCTCGACGACCATTATTATGCTGGTGAGTCTATTTACCGGTATGGTCTTGGGTCTGCAATCATACCATGCCCTGAGTCAGTTTGGTGCAGTTGGTGGATTGGGAGCGCTGGTTTCTCTTTCACTGATCAGGGAATTGGGTCCGGTTCTGACAGCCATCATGATTACGGCCAGAGCGGGTTCGGCCATTACAGCTGAAATAGGTATACAGCGTATTTCAGAACAGATCGATGCCCTGCACACCATGCGTATCGATCCGTTTCGCTATCTCATCAGTCCGAGAATAACCGCTGCGATTATCAGTTTTCCTTTGCTTACGGCCGTGTTTGACTTTATCGGTATTATCGGCGGCTATATTACCAGCGTAATACTATTGGGATTAAATGCCGGAGTTTATTCCCACAGCATTACATCCAATGTGGACATGAAAGATCTTACCGACGGTTTTATTAAAGCAATAGTCTTTGCGGTCATCGTTGCCACCGTTTGCTGTTATCAGGGATATTTTGTGCACATGCGTAAAGACAGTCACGGTGCCAAGGCCGTGGGTCTGGCGACAACTTCGGCAGTCGTTACCTCATGCGTTTTAATTCTTGTTTCTGATTACGTGGTGACTTCCTTGCTTTTGGTATAGAGAAAATTATGAGTAAAACTCCTTTGATTGAATTTAAAGATATCACCAAACGTTTCGGAACCCATACGGTCCTGAAAAACGTGAATCTGCAGATATTCGAAGGTGAGGTTACAACCATTATCGGTCTTTCCGGTTCGGGGAAAAGTGTTTTGCTCAAGCATATCATCGGTCTGCTCAAGCCCGATGAAGGAACAATTTTCTTTCGCGGCAAGTCTTTATCCGAAATGAAAAAACCAGAAATATCTTCTTCTCTGCGTCAGATAAGTTACATGTTTCAGGGAAATGCACTGTTCGATTCCCTTACTGTTTATGATAACATTGCCTTACCTCTTAAGGAAACAACAAATCTGAAAAAAACGGAAATTGACCGCAGGGTCATGGCCAGAGTCGAGCAAACGGAGCTTACCGAAGCAGTTTACAGATATCCGTCGGAACTATCCGGTGGCATGCAAAAGAGGGTTGCGCTGGCACGTGCACTGATAACCGATCCGCAAATAGTTTTGTTCGATGAACCCACAACAGGTCAGGATCCCGTACGGAAAAATGCCATTTTAAGCATGATTGCCCAATACCAGAGAAAATTTAATTTTACGGCGATTATGGTCAGTCACGAAATCCCTGATGTTTATTTTATTTCCAATCGTATTCTGGCCCTTTATGATAAATCGATAGTTTTTCAGGGAACGCCGGAGGAGTTGGCGAATTTTGATCATCCCTTTAACGATGAAGTTATCAGTAGCCTGGAAAGTCTGCAAAAGGAACTTACCGGTCTGTATTCTCAGCGCAAATTTAAAATTTTAAATCATGCCCAGTTGAAACGCGGAGAAACAGGAGAGGATTACTGCGTTGTGGTTTTTACTCTTTCCGATCTCGATGCGGTTATTGCGGGTTTGGGGCACGACACGGCGCAGGAGATCATCCATGCGATCGGACTTTATATTGATAAACACTTTGGAGCCATAGGCGGTTTTTCCACCCGCCGTAAAACTAATGAATTTGTTACGATGCTTCCATATTCGAATATGGTGGAGGCCGAAAAAATAATGAATGATTTTGTCAAAGATTTTCAGGAACAGGGAATAAGCGATATATGGAAAGAAGCTCAAAAACGCGCACCTTCGGATAAATGCGTTGATTTTGCTATCCGGGCGGGAATTGCCGAAGGACAACCTGTTACTGAAATAGATTCCATTATAGATTTGGCCAAATCTCAGCAAAAAGAAATAGGGCGTGTACGATGCGACGCCAAGGAGTGAATATGAATAAATACAAAATAGAAACTATCGTCGGCATCTTTGTTTTTCTGGGGTTGCTTTGCATAGGGTACATGACCGTGAAACTCGGCAAAGTTTCTTTTCTGCAGGATGATTCATATCCCCTAACTGCCAGATTCGTTTCCGTAACAGGATTAAGAGATGGAAATCCGGTGGATATTATGGGTATTGAAGTCGGAAGGGTGGACAAAATCACTATGGATCAGGAAAACCAGCAGGCGGTTGTGAGTATGAAAATCAAAAAGGGCATAAAGATATACGATGATGCGATTGCTTCTATTAGAACAGAGGGTCTGATGGGTGATCAGTATATCAGCATTGATCCTGGAGGATCAGGCACGCTTCTTAATCCTAACGGAACAATCATAGAAACCCAGGCGCCTGTAGACATCATTGGACTTATCGGTAAGTATGCTTTTGGTGATGTAAAAAAACAATAAAATTGGTATAAAGGAACCTGAGGAGGATAAAAATGAAAAAACTGAACACAGCATGGATTATCATATTGATACTTATGATATTTTCTCTTCCGGTGTATGCCGGAGCTCCGCTGGATGCGGTTAAAATCAATGTGAACAAAGTTTTGGATATATTACGTGACCCTAAGCTTAAAGCCGAATCGGCAAAAGGAATAAAGAAGGAAAAACTACGGGTGATTTATGAGGATATGTTTGATGAAGTTGAATTTTCCAAACGTACACTGACACGTAACTGGAACAAATTCAATGTCGATCAACGCACAGAATTTATTAATCTTTTTGAGCAGGTGCTGGAGAAATCATATGCGGACAAAATTCTGGACTATACGAATGAAAAGGTCGAGTTCTATAAAGAAAATATGCTTTCCGATACTCAGACCGAAGTTCAGACAAAGATTATTACAGCGTCAAAAGAAATCCCCATTTTTTACCGGATGATTTTGAAAGACGGCAAATGGAAAGTCTATGATGTTGTAGTGGAGAATGTCAGCCTTATTCAGAATTATCGCACACAGTTTAACGATATACTATTAAAAAATACTCCGGAACAGCTTTTAGAAATTCTGCGTAAAAAGGTAAGTAAACAATAAAGAACCGGCTGATTTGGATTTGATACAATGACGTGGGGGAACAGGTATTAACCACTCAGAGCTATTCGTAATGAAAAAACAGGAATATGACAAAGTACTGTCACATGAAAATTTTTCTATCTTTGATTTTTCTATGTTTTTTTACTGTGGGCTGTGCCCACAACCCCGTCCCTTCTTCCGGAGCTTTTCCGGTTAAGAAATCTATCACACAACCTGTTTTGCTGGCATCGGCATCTGAACAAAATCCGACTCTATCAGCTGCCGATGCGGTTAATCCTGTCGACGAAGAATACAAGGAAGATGAAGTATTTGACAATTACACGGAAAATGCTGTTGCAGAAGAAAAAGTGGATATTGCCGATCCGTTGGAACCTGTAAACCGTGCGATGCATCAATTCAACGATAAATTGTATTTCTGGGCGCTCAAGCCGGTTGCTCAGGGATATAAGTTTATGATTCCGGAACCGGCGCGTATCAGTGTAAAGAATTTCTTTTCCAATCTGGCGTTTCCTGCGCGATTCTTGAGCTGTCTTCTTCAGGCTGATATAAATGGTGCGGCCACGGAAGCAGGACGTTTTACAATAAATACTATCTGGGGTATCGGAGGACTGCTCGATCCTTCTTCCGGTAAGGAGCTTAATCTCCAGACGCAGGATACAGATTTGGGGCAGACACTGGGGGTCTGGGGCGTGGGACAGGGCTTTTACATTGTCTGGCCGGTGTTTGGTCCATCAAGTCCTCGCGATTCAGTAACTATCGCCGGCGATTATTTTCTTTATCCTGTCTCTTATATCAGTCCCTGGTACGCCGGTGTGGGAGTAAGGATTTTCGAGGAAATCAATGCCACATCCTTGAGAATCGGCGATTATGAAGCACTTAAGGAAGCAGCCATTGATCCGTACGTGGCATTTCGCGATGCGTATGCCCAGTACCGTTTTAAGAAAATAAAGGCTAGAAAAGCGAAATTAAATCCATCCGCGCCAACGGAAGAAAAATCTGCTTCCAATAATCCTGCGTTGCCGAAAAAAGAGGAATAGATGTTTAAAAAATTTTTTACTGTAAATTGTTTTGTTATTTTACTGGCAGTATTATTTATTTTTACGATAAGGTCTGCGGCAATGGCGGCGGGATTGTTTGGTCCATTACAAACTGTTTCCAAAGAAACAGGTGGATTAAACACGGCGATAGGTTACTTCTATCATGAAGATACTTATAAGAACGATGTTGATCATACGGTAAGACTAGACGAAATTTATTCGCAGGCAGCATATGGCGTAAAAAACATTTGGGAAGTATACACGCGTGTGGGACTTGCTAATATGAAAATTTTCGATATTTTCAGTTCCATGGATGCTTCCATTATGACAGACCAAGATAATTTTGAAGCAAACTGGGAATTTTTCGGCACAATAGGAGCAAAGGCTTTTTATCCGATAAACAGTATATTGGGAATAGGCGCTTTTATTCAGGGGACATATTATTTCAGTGATTTTACGGATACTGTTTCCGGGACCAAAGGAGGAACACCTTTTATAACTGAACTTAAAGTAAAAGATTTCTGGGATGTGAATTTCGGAATTGGAGTTCAGGCCGCTCTTCCATACGGCATAAAGTTTTATGCCGGTCCTTATATATACTATTCCGGGGCTAATGTATCTATGCATTCCTATATTTCCGTTCCTGAATATTATTTGGATGACGATACTATTCGAAACAAATCAATTGTGGGTGGCTTTACCGGATTGGATATACCGCTTACCAAAGGGTTTCGTTTGAATATCGAAGGACAATTTGCAGACAGGGTTTCCGCCGGTATTGCAGTGAGCTATATATATTAATTGAAACCAGCCATTGGTTGATGCAGTCAAAGATTCAGATAAGACACTTTATTTATTACAATAGTTTTCGATTTTTCAGAAAGGCTGTAAAATTCAAACTGATAGAACTAGAATTATTTTTTATACAGTCCAACAGCAGATTATTTGAAAACATAAAAAGAAAGAGATGATTTTTCTTTGTTAGTTCAAATAAAGATATTGAAAGAATATAAGCATGCAAATAGGTGTTTTGTACATTTGTATAGGCAAATATTCAATTTTCTGGAAATCTTTTTACGAAAGCTCAGAAAAGCACTTTCTTGTCCATCATCAAAAGAAATATTTTGTTTTCACTGATGCGCAGATAATTGATTACCAGGACAATGCAAATGTTGTTATAGTGTTCCAGAAAAATTTGGGGTGGCCAAACAATACTTTGATGAGGTTTCACATTTTTTTACGGCACAAAACTTTGTTGCAAGAAATGGATTTTTTATTTTTTTGCAATGCCAATTTACTTTTTGTTGACAACGTTGGAGATGAAATTCTTCCTTTGGAAGAAGGGTTTGCTGCTTTACAGCATCCTGGATATTGGAATAAACCGAGAAAACTATTTCCTTATGAAACAAATCCGATGAGTTTGGCGAATGTTCCGGCGCATCAAGGTAAGTACTATGTAATGGGCGCTTTTAATGGAGGACAGGCGAAAATTTTTTTAAAAATGTCGGAAGAGTTGAGCAAAAACATTGATGAAGATTTTAAAAAAAATATAGTTGCAGTTTGGCACGACGAATCTCATCTTAATAAATATGTAGTGGATAAAAAAGTTAAAATATTAAATCCTTCATATGGTTATCCTGAGGATAGGGATTTACCTTTTAAACCTAAAATTATGATAAGAGATAAAGCAAAATACGGTGGGCATAATTTACTAAGAGGTATTCCAGAGAATAGTTCTTTTATCAGAAAATATTTTAGAGAGATAAAAAGTTTTATCGCAAAATATTTGCGCAATAATCGTTGATATTTTTTCGCTAACCGGAAGTAACGTATGTAATAAAACTTACTAATCAGCGGATGGATCAATTGAAAGAAAAATTTTTTCAGGTTCGGGAACTTACTAAAATTTACAAAATGGGGGAAGTGGAAGTTCACGCGCTACGTGGTGTTAACCTCGATCTGTACGCCGGGGAACTGGTTGTTCTGCTTGGTCCTTCGGGAAGCGGAAAATCCACATTGCTCAATATAATGGGTGGTCTCGACACAGCCACCAGCGGTTTTGTCTCTTACAGAGGAAAAGAATTAACCAAAGCTACGGACAAAGAACTGACACAGTATCGGCGTTTTCATGTCGGCTTTGTTTTTCAATTTTATAATCTGATTTCCAGTCTCACGTCCAGAGAAAATGTTTCGGTTGTAACGGAAATTGCCGAAAAGCCGATGGCTCCCGAAAAGGCGCTTGATCTTGTCGGATTGGCTGAACGTCTTAATCATTTTCCAGCTCAGCTCTCCGGCGGTGAGCAGCAGCGCGTGGCCATAGCGCGCGCCATCTCCAAAAATCCGGCAGTACTTCTATGCGATGAACCTACGGGAGCACTCGACTCCCAAACGGGTGTAGTGGTGCTTCAGGCTTTGGAGCGTATCAATCGCGAATTGGGAACAGCAACGGCCATTATCACACATAACGTGGATATTGCCGGCATGGCTGACCGTGTTATTCATTTGAGCAACGGCAAAATTGCGGAAGTAACCACAAATAAGGTGAAGAAATCCGCAAGCGAACTGGTGTGGTGAGAAAGAACAAAAAACGAAGTACAAAGTTCTAAGTTCAAGGTTCAAAGTCGAAGTCCGGCGGATGCCGGAACAGAGTAAAGAAATTATTTTGGATAACATTGAGCCTGAAACGTTGAATTAGCGAGGGCAAGCGAACATTATGAAGGCGTTGACCAGAAAATTATGGCGCGAACTCTGGCTGATGAAAGGCCAGGTTTTTGCCATTACGTTGGTTGTGACCAGCGGCGTGGCAACCTTTATCATGTTTATTAGTACGGTACATTCTCTCGAGTTTACCAGAGCCAAATTTTATCATGATTATAATTTTGCAGATGTCTTTGTTAATTTAAAGCGTGCACCGGAAAATCTTAAAGAAAAAATTAAAAATATCCATGGCGTCAATCAATTGGAAACCAGGGTTTGTGCGCAGGCCAAGCTGGATATCAAAGGATTTACCGAATCGGTTACCGGTAAGATAATTTCCATTCCCGACGATGGCAAACCACTGTTAAACCGTCTTTATCTAAGAAAAGGGAGACTTCCCGACCCCTTCAGAGATGATGAGGTTGTTATTAACGAAACCTTTGC
The DNA here is from genome assembly GCA_007244375.1 of Smithella sp. GTDB lineage: Bacteria > Desulfobacterota > Syntrophia > Syntrophales > Smithellaceae > Smithella. Next base: position 17,965 of record SCVW01000045.1, read on the forward strand.
TCAGGCGCACAACCTTAACCCGTCAGACCAATTTGCGGCGGTAATCAACGGCAAGTGGAAAAAATTGACGATTACCGGTATTGCGCTTTCTCCTGAATATGTTTTGTTGATGAAAGCCGGAGCAATGAGTCCCGATTTCAAACGTTACGGAGCTTTGTGGATGACACGCAAGGCCATCAGCAAAGCCTACGACATGGACGGAGCGTTCAATGATGTTGTGTTGACTTTGTATCCCGGAGCGAAGTTAAGCGATGTTATACGGGATCTTGATAATATTTTGGGAAGATACGGTGGTTTCGGTGCATACGGTCGGAAAGATCAGATGTCTCACCGTCTGTTGAGCGAGGAATTCCGCCAACTAAGAACAAGTTCTAAAATATTTCCCACGATTTTTATTTGTGTTGCTGCCTTTTTATTGAATGTAGTCATGAGCAGAACAATCAGTACACAGCGCGAGCAAATCGCCACGCTCAAAGCTTTTGGCTACAGCAATATGAATGTAGGCTTTCATTATTCGCACCTGGTCGTTCTGATTATTACTACCGGAATTTTTTGCGGTATAGCTGCCGGTATCTGGTTTGGAAAAATGCTGGGCGGCATTTATATGGAAACATATCGTTTCCCGGCATTTATTTATAAGTTGCATCCGTGGGTGATTATCTCGGCTGTTTTTATCAGCATTGCATCCGCACTGGCCGGAACATCGCATTCCCTCTGGAGAGGTTCCAGACAGCCGCCTGCCGAAGCAATGAGACCAGAAGCCCCGGCAAAATACAGAGTGTCATTAATCGAGAAAATAGGTATCGGTCGCTGGCTTTCGCAACCATCACGGATTATCATCCGCAATGTGGAACGAAAACCGATCAGAACTTTTCTTTCGGTTATTGGAATTGCTGTCGCCTGTGCTACAATGATTTCCAGTGGATTTTTTAAAGATTGTGTTGATTATATGGTACATATTCATTTTGTTCTTTCACAGAAGGAAGACATGACCGTGACTTTTATTGAACCCACTTCCTACAAGGCCATTTATGAACTAAAAGAAACTCAAGGAATCGATGACGGTGAAAGCTTTCGGGTAGTTCCCGTAAAGTTGAAATTCGGTCATCGCAGCTATAAAACAGTTATCAATGGAATAGAACCGGACAGCCATCTTAATCTTTTACTTGATGAAAATCTTAAAACAATACCTTTGCCCCCGTCTGGTATTCTGTTGACCGATTATTTGAGCAAGATACTTGGAGTTAAAGTCGGCGATCTCGTTACTGTCGAAGCGTTGGAAGGATCCAAGGCTGTACGTCAGGTTGAGGTTGTCGCTTTGGCCAGACAATATCTGGGGGTAATGGGTTACATGGATTTGAACTCTTTAAACCGCCTGATGAACGAAGGTAATGCAATATCCGGTGCCTATCTTGTCACGGATACGAAATACAGGGAAAAACTCTTCAGATCTTTTGTAGAAATGCCGCGCGTTTCGGATATTATAATCAGAAAAAATGAAATTAGCAATGTTTATGAGGTTATGGCAAAAGGAATGCTTTTTTTTACTTTTATTGCTACTATGATGGCGTGTTCCATTGCATTCGGTGTTGTTTATAACAGCGCGAGAATATCATTGTCCGAGCGCAGTCGCGAACTTTCCTCTCTGCGAGTGCTGGGATACACGCGCGGCGAGATAGCCTATATTCTTCTGGGAGAATTAGGACTGATAACACTTGTGGCCATTCCTTTGGGATTTATTATCGGATACTGGATCTGCGCATATATTGCTCAGGCTCTGGATAATGATCTTTTCCGGGTGCCGTTGATTATACAGCTAAATACATATACTCAGGCGGCGGCAGTGGTGCTTGGTTCGGCCTTGATATCGGGATTAATTGTGCGCCGTAAACTGGATCATCTTGATTTGGTGGAGGTTTTAAAAACCAGAGAATGATAATTGTTATGAAGGGGATTTTCAACGACTCCATGAAATGGTATATTAAAAATATGCAGTCATCAGTAAAGAGAGTGGGTTTATGAATCATTCATTACGCAGAAAAGTATTAGTAATCAGTGTCATAACGGTAGTTGTTGCCTTGCTCATTTATGGCTTTCTTCCTAAAACTCAGGAGGTGGATATCGCTGCAGTCAAACGTGGTCCGCTCCAGATTACGATAGAAGAAGAAGGACGAACCCGCCTGAAAGATCGTTTCACCATTTCCGCACCCACTGCCGGATACATGCGGCGCACAAATATAAAAGTAGGAGATACGGTAAAGAAGGGACAGATAGTTGCTGTTTTGGAACCGATGCGGTCACAGGCGCTTGATCCCCGCAGCCGGGCAACTGCGGAAAAAGCCGTTTCTGCAGCAGAAGCGGCTCTCAAGGCAGCACAAGAGAAAGAACGGGCGGTAAAAGCTGATACCGGTTATATTGAGCAAAAGCTTGCAAGATTAAAAACTTTATATAAAAAAGGTTCTATTTCCAAAGATCAGTATGATCAGATAGATGCCGAGGCGCAAAAAGCGAAAGCACTACAGAATTCAGCTGCGGCAGAAGTGAACATTGCCAAATCCGAATTGGAACGGGCGAAAACAACTCTGCAGAATTTTTCCAACGTTAAAGAAAAAAGCAATTATATTAATGTGACTGCGCCGATAAGCGGTATCGTATTCAGAGTTTACCGCGAAAGTGAAGGTGCGGTTAATATCGGCGAGCCGCTGCTTGATATTGGCAATGTCAAGAATATGGAAGTCCGTGTCGAAGTTTTGTCTTCAGACGCGGTTAAAATAAAAAAAGATACACCGGTTTTGTTCAAGAGATGGGGCAAAGAAGAACCGCTCACAGGGACGGTTCAGCTAATTGAACCGGCCGGCTTTACCAAGATATCCAGCCTGGGGGTGGAGGAACAAAGGGTTCTGGTTATCGTGGACATCACGTCACCGCCGGAAAAATGGCAGGCGCTGGGCGATGCTTACCGCATGGAAACTCACTTTATTATTTGGGAAGGGAAAGATATACTTCAGGTTCCTGCCAGTGCTCTTTTCCGCTGGGGGAATAAATGGGCTGTTTTTGTAGAAGAGAAAGGAAAAGCACGTAGACGCGTAGTTGAAGTTGGTCAAAGAAATGGCCTGACAGCGGAAGTTCTTTCCGGATTAAAAGAAAAAGAAGAAGTGGTTGCCTATCCTGAAGATACAATCAGTGACGGCACAAGAATACGGGGGAGAAAATCACAATAACTATACTTATAATTTTCTCTTTACTCATGTGTTCTTTGAGGTGAAAGTAGAGAATAATTTGGTATGATTAGAGGGTTGAATGAAAATATTTGTAATCGTAGGTATGCCTGCGGCAGGGAAAAATATAGCCCGCACTTACGCTGAATCCAAAGGTTTAGTTTATTACGCAACCGGTGACATTGTTCGTGCTGAAGTTAAGAAACGCGGTGCTGGTGGTGATGCTGCAAGCACAGCCAAAATATCCGATGAACTACGTGGCTCCGACGGCATGGGAGTTACCAGGCTTGCTCTGGAAGCAGTTCTTCAATCCGGCGCCGATGTCGGCTTTCTGGAAGGTATGCGATCCTGGCCGGAAATAGAATTGATTCGTAAAAAGGTAGATGGCGTGGTCGTCGCTTTTCTGGCACCTAGAAAATTACGTTTGGATCGCATTTGCGCCAGAGGCAGAGCCGATGATTCGCCTCAAGCCTTCGATGAGCGTGATCAGCGGGAAATTGCATACGGTACAGCTGTTCCGATTGCTCTGGCCGATGCATACATACTGAATACGGGAACAATGGATGACGCGGTAAAACAACTGGATGCAATCATCAAACTACAGAAGTAAAACTGCGATCATAGCTTATGCTTCTGCAAATCAAAGATTACGACAGGTAATTGTTAAATGGATAAAGTTTTAGTATCAGCCTTGGTCGTAGTTTATAACGAAGATAAATATTTGGATAAATGCTTAAAACAACTGTTATTTTGCGACGAACTTATTGTTGTCGATCTGGGCTCCTGTAACAAATCCCTGCAAATAGCTGCGCAGTGCGCAACAAGAATTATTAGCCTGCCTTTTATTGATTTGGTGGAAGAGGTACACTGCCGGATAATTCCCCGGTTAAAAAACGATCTGATTCTGATGATAGATCCGGACGAGATTTTGCCGAATGAAATGATTTACGAGATTAAAAATATTTTGTCGAAGAATATTGAATTTGATGAAATAAATGTTCCCTGGAGATTTATTTTTAAGAATAAAGTTTTAAAAGGAACTGTTTGGGGAGGTATTAATAAGCGGAAGAGAATTCTTTTAAATAGAAAGAATGTTACATTTTTGCCTTTTGTTCATAGAGGTATTCAATATAATAAGGGACAACCTCGTATAATTAAGCTGCCGTCTAAATATTTTATCAAACATTACTGGAGCGATTCCTATCGGCAGCTATTTGCCAAACATATCAGATATGTAAAAAGGGAAGGACAGTCACGTTATGAAAATTCGGAACGTTATTCCTTTTCCAAAAAAATAAAGGAATGTCTGATGGCTTTATATGAAGGATTAATAAAGATGAAAGGTATTCTTTATGGTCCGCGGGAAGTTTTTTTGTGCTTTTTTTATTCCTGGTATATATGGCAATCAAACAACTCTTTAAGACATTATGAAAAGAAAATTAAACAATGTAATTTCAATAGTCACACCGTCGCTCAATCATGGAAGATTTCTGGAACACACAATAAATAGTGTCATTGCGCAGGAAGGCGACTTTTATATTGATTATATTATTGCTGATGGCGGTTCAACTGACAATTCTGTAAAAATAATAAAAAAATATGATGATTTGATAAAAAGCAAAAAGTTTGTCTGCCGGTGCCGTGGATTAGGTTTTAGCTGGTGGTCTCAAAAAGACAACGGTCAATCGGAAGCGCTCAACAACGCTTTCGGAAGGGCCAAAGGTGATATAATGGCCTGGATCAATTCCGACGACTACTACAATGACGTCAAAGTTTTTCAAATCGTCAGGGACAATTTTCTTGCCCATAGCGATTTTGATTTAATCTGTGGTAGCGGGAAAATAATTGATGGCAGCGGCAGGGAGAAGAATATTTGTAAAGCAGTTGATGTAGACGGTGGGATTTTATTGAAACGCGGATGCGTTATTTTTCAGCCGTCAACCTTCTTTACGAAGAAAATATTTTACGATGCCGGAGCCATCAACGAAGACCTGCACTACGCGTTTGATCTTGATTTATGGATAAGGATTTTACAAAGAACAAAATGTCTGAAAGTCGATGATGTTTTGTCCAGTTTCCGGGAGTGGGAGAATTCAAAGAGTTTTACATCGACTGAATATTTCATCCTGGAAGAAAAATTCATAGCAAAGAAATACGGTGGAAATGTTATAAATATCAGATCAATACAGAAACTGCGGCAATTGGCAATATTTGACTGGCTAAAAAAATATTTCCCGTTTTTTTACAACACCGGAAGAAAATATTTTTATTTATTGATTGATCACTTTAAATATTAGTTATTGTTATTTGGATAGATTAAAAAACATTATGGCCATTTTTTTGAAATATTTTGAAATCAGAAAAATCATTTTCTTTGACAAATTAGTTGTTAATAAATACGTTTATTATTGTTACAAAGTGTAAAGGAGAAATAAACCATGCATCGTCATAAATTTTATTTTGTCGTTACTGTATTTACATTAATTGTGGCTGGCATTTTTGCGTGGACACTTTTGGCAGCAGCGGAATCGCAGTCCTCGATTGAACAAACGTTTCAAAAGGCTAAGCAGAAATATCTGGATAAAAACATGAACTCGGCAGCTCAGCAAATTCAAAAGGGTGCATCATTTGTAAAAACTCAGGCTGAAAAAGCGTCTGATAAGGGAAAAGAAAAATTGGATGCCTCAGCTAAAGAATTGGAGAAACTTGCTGATGATGTAAAGAAAGGAACAGTGACCTCTGTAAGGAAGATAGAAGATGCCTTTGCACGTGCCTATGCAGCCCTGGCTTTCGATTCCCATATCAAGTCAACACAATCATGGGCGAAGAATCAGAAAGAAAAAGCAGGCGATGCTCTTGATTCTGCCAATAAGTATTTAGAGCACGGTTTTACCTGGGCTGGGCAGAAAATTGAAAAAGGTACGAAAGAAGTCATAAGAAAATCCGATGAACTTTCACAAACATTAAAGAAAAAAGGCAGTCTATTGGCTGAAGAGGTCGGAAAAGGCTTGAAAAACGCGGGTGACGAAATTGAGAAATTCGGCAAAAATATTTCTCCTAACTGAAAGAGAAGATAAGTATTGTCCTTTTTGTCGTTCAGAGGATTTTCAAAAGATATGAAAGAAATTCCTGCCGATGCTTCAACCGTTGTACTTTTACGCACTTGTCCGAATGCCGGGATACAAGATATTGAAGTATTGATGGTTAAAAGAAACCGCAAAAGCAGTTTTGTCCCCGGGTTTTATGTCTTTCCCGGTGGTGTTGTGGATTCCGGAGATTTTGAAGTCGGGATTGAATGCTTTATCAGAGGAGTTGATCGTGTAAAAGCCTCACATCTTCTTTGCGACATGAAGCCTGCCAACAAGGCTCTGGGTGCATGGGTCGCAGCAGTCCGCGAAACATTTGAAGAAGTGGGAATTTTGCTTGCAGAGAGAGAAAACGGTACACTTGTGACAAACAGGATGGAAGAGGAACGTCAGAGATTTTGTTACTATCGTCAATCACTTATCGGGAACGAAATGCGTTTTTCTCAAATGCTGGGGAAAGAGGAACTTTTTCTGCCTCTCGACCGGCTTCATTATTTTTCACACTGGATTACACCTGAATTTTTACCTCTACGTTACGATGTTCGTTTTTTTGTGACTGAAATGCCACCGGATCAGGATGTTACGCATGATGGCGTTGAACTGACCGATCATATCTGGATTCGTCCATCAGAAGCGCTGAGGCAATATGAGCAGGGAGTGATGGATATGGTGTTACCTCAGATCATGACACTTGAGGATATGAAGCGTTGCAAGACTGTTGCAGAGGTTATTGATTTGGCTCGCAAGCGCCATGTTTCTGCTACACTGACCAAAATCCAACAGGTTGATGGAAAAGATGTCGAAGTGATGCCTGACGGTTCAGGTTTTGAAGGACGTCTGCCTGTTTACTCCTGGCCCGAACGAAATGATTAGTATAAAGACGTTTTTAAAGAACAAATGACTTTTTAGTCGTTTTCATTAAGACAATTAAAAATTTCCCACTTTTTGCAATCGTAGAATTGTATTTGTTTTGCGTTTTGCGGATAGCGTCCACAATTGAAATAACGCCAGAAAAAAGAGCCATAGCTTCTACATCTATTTCGTTTGATGTCGTGAAGGGGACAATTTCTTTTTAAGCAGCAATTGACACAATTTCCGCATCCTCTATCATTGTCGGGCCATGTGCTGCCGGTGCGGACCAGCGAAAGATCAGGGCCGTTCATTGGCGGCATCGTCCAGGGAATCAAAAACATTGCCCGATAATCCGGATTGCGAAGAAGTTCGCAGACCTGATTCCAGAAAGCCGATATAAGACGTGGAAGATATTTATGATACCTTAATTTTATGTCATTAAAGAAATACCAGGAATATAGAGGATATAAAAAATAACCCAGAATTCCGCCTGTAAAAGCAACACCAATTGCCGCAGTAACAAAAATCAATCTTGCCGATGCCCATTTAATTTTTTTCATTATTTGTCAGGTTATCCAGCCCGCGCATTGTCATAATTATTTTTTTCATTTCCGGTTTTACTGCCAGATTACAGCATTCTGATTTTGTCGTGTTTAAATCGTATAACTCCTCATTGCCGTTTTTGCGATTTCGCAGATACTTGAAGCGGCGTCCGTTAAAATCTGCAACAACACCGGATATTCCATAAGAGGCGACATAAATTGAATTGCGGGGTGTTGAAAGCTGAAGAGGAACTCCCGACCAATCGGTTGGAATTGCAGCATCTATTGCGTGGAGCATTGTAGGCGCGACATCAACCTGACTGGATATTGATCTTTGCGGATAGTCGCACCGGAATCTGTCATAAATAAGCAGAGGAATTCGCACCGCTGGCTCATAAGGTTTGTAGCCGTGTCCGAAACGATCCATTTCACCAAGATACTCCCCGTGATCGGCAGTAATAATCACAAGGGCGCGTTCCAGAATTCTCGCCTTGTTTAAAATTCCAAAAATCTGTTCGAGCATGTTATCTGCCTGTAAGATTCCATTATAATAATTGTTTCGGTATGAACGTGGAGTCCGGTATATTTTTAGAAAACGGTGCTCCTTAGTCGGCAACCATTTTTCGAAACGTGGTTCATGAAATCCTATATTATGTGCCGACATCAAGTGTATATAGATAAAATGATGATTTGACGATTGCCAGTTGAAATTGCGCAACCTGCTTAAAACAATGCGATCATCATTTACGTATTTTTGTTTTTGGTTAGAGCCGTCATAATATAAATCAATGTTGGGACCAAATATTTGCCGGAGACCGAAAAAGTTAGAATTATCGCCACTGAGTAAAAAACTAATTCTGTAGCCGTATTCTTTAAGTATATCGGCTAAATTTACAGGAGGTTCGTGTAATTGATGCCAGTATCTGGAAGACAGTGTTCCGACCATTCCACAGCAGGAAGTTGTGCAAACCGAATACATTGAGTTCAGTCGATAAATCTGCCCCCGTCTCCATAGATCGTAAAGAAAGGGGGTATTGTCTATGGGGCCCCCATACACACCCATTTGATCGCTACGCAGTGAATCTACTGTGATCAATATAAGCGGACGCGGCCTGATTTTTTTGATTTGTCCGATAAATCCTGATTTAATATTTTTGCTAGTTGATTTTTGTTTTAAAAATAAACCCGGCGGTGCCTGACGCAAAAAACCCTGAACATTAAGATAGGCAATATGTAGAGGCTCTCTTAATTTCCAGCTTTGATAAGTAAATGCATAGACAATTACCAACAGTCCGATTAAACATAATGACGATAAGCGCCAGTTTAAAAAATGTTGTTTTGAATCATTTGCAACAGGAGAAATCGCTTCCAACAGGAATTTGCTAAAATAAAAATATCCTCCGAACATTAGCATGCACGTTAACGCGATCAGTGTTACGGCAACCGGAATAGAAATTCCGTAAAGCGAGAATAATACGTCCAGTTGTCCTATATATGTCAGAATCAGTTCTGATGTGATGGGACCGCACCAACTGTGGTATCCGATGATTGTCAGAGCATAGAAGAACAACAGAAGGCAATTTAGAATACTAAGTATCAGTGCCCATACAATGCGTCTGATTAAAAAAGGTACAGCATTGATAAATTTTAAAGAAAAAGGAAGTAAACAGACAATAAGTAGGACATACAGGATGGCCAAATGCATTATAAGGCCGGAACGGCTACCATCATATTGATATAGAATGTATGCGATCGCAACAGTTGCCTGCGTCATCCAGAAAAGATTCAAAATCAATACAGGCACGGGAGGCAACCAACTCATTACAAATTTCGTGGGGATGTTTCTCAAGATCATCATCCAATATTTTTATCATGATGCAAAATAACAAAGTATCTTGTTACTCTTAGCTTGCGTATTGTATATAGTGGAAGTGACAGGAATTAACAATTTATATTTAACATGAATTTTTCCGCTTGCCAGGTTTGGCAGAGTTCTGGATATGATCGATACAGGCGGATAAAAAATTTGGCTTGATGATAAAAATTTCTGATGACAAGAGCATATCGGTTTCTTATAATGTTTCACATATTTTCAATGTGGATAGTATGCAGATGAAAGCATTGCGGGAATGGATTATAGCCCTTATATATAAGGGGGCAACGAGCACTAAAAGAACCCGTACGCTTCTTACACCATTAGTCGGTCTTATTTTTTTCTGTATAGTACTCTTTTTGATAATTGTTTCTTTTTATCTTGATCGTTTCTTTGAAATAAAACGCTTTGTTTCCAAGCCTTTAAGTCTCGTGATTTCCGCACCTTTTCTCATTATAGGTTCTTTCTTATGGTTGTGGTCTGCCGGGAAATTCTTTAAAACAAAAGGAACTCCTGTGCCGGTAAATCCTCCGCCGCAACTGGTTACCGATGGTCCTTATGCTTATTCAAGGAACCCGATGATGACAGGCCTCTTCATGGTTATGGCCGGAGCAGGCATCTTTTTCGGTTCAATAACGCTTACATTTATCATTACGCCGCTGTTTGTTTTTATGAGTATTCTTGAGTTCAGATATATTGAAGAACCGGAGCTGACAAAACGTTTTGGAAAAGAATACGTAGAGTATAAAGAAAAAACGCCACTGATTATTCCCAAGCTTCACCGGAATTGAAGTTTCAGTGTTTTGTTATAAGCACGTGTTGCTAAAAATCTTAAAATAATCGACAATAGTTGCATTATACAACTATGTTGAAACATGTAAAAGATGATAGAAAGATGAAATTAATTCTTTTGCGTTTATCCGCCTCTCTTTTTACGGATGTATGCGCGAGGGAGTAAAAGTTTTTTTGCAAATAGATTAATCCCGCTTCGTGGCACCGTGGTCTTGCCTCAACACGAGCCGCTTCCACATGGTTGGCTCTTCTACATTTTTCGGTTTCAGACCCTCCGCCGTGTAGACGTTCCTTGGATTCCAGAGCATCCAGCCGTTTGTTCCGAAATCCTCGCTGGCCTGGATTTGCTCACGTATCTCGGTGCCGGTGAAGTGTCTTCGGTCGAATGCATAATCCTTAAAAGCCTGAAGCCATGGTCTGAATCGGACGGAGGAAATCTGTGTTCGTTTCTGTGCCCGCTGAAGGGTGAGATAAACAATCCGATTGGAATTAGCCACTGGGTTTCGGTAGCCCGGTATTCCGAACTGGAAACCGGAAGGATAGAGCATGAGGGAAATATAATCGACAGCAGAGCCGATCTGATCGATTTTCTGACCGATATTTGTATCGTCTAGATTCCAGGCTACATAGCCGAAAACATCGGCAGCAATGAAGACATTGTATGGGGCCAGTTTTTTCCTGGCCGCGAGAAGGAAATCAGAGATGGTTCCGGACCTGTTTTCTTCCGTATTCGGCAAGGCAAATTTTAACCCTTTGCAGTCCGGAAAACGCACATAATCGAACTGGATCTCATCAAACCCGTTTTTGGCTGCTTCGACAGCAATAGCAATGTTATAATCCCATACCTCCTTAAGGGAAGGATCCACCCAGATCAAGTTTTCCCGATCGCGCCAAACAGCGCCTTCCGCCGTCCTGATTGCCAGGTCGGGGCGTGCCATGCCGAGTAAGTTGTCCTTGAAGACGACAATCCTCGCTATTGTGTAAATTCCCCTTCTCTTCAATGTTTTGACCAGTCCTTTGATGTCCTTGACGAGAACAAGCTTTTGACCGCCAATCGAAGATACGAGTGGAATCTCGCTGGGATACGTAATATACCCTCGGTCTCCTTTCACGTCGATAATAAGAGTGTTCAGTTCAGTTGTCTCGATTAGATTTAGGGCGGATTCTCGCAGTCTCTTACTTGCGACCCCATAACCAGTCAGATAAAGCGCTTTCGGCTTTATGGGTATAAGCCTTATTTCCAGAGGATTAGCTTCCTTGCTGATATCGATGACCAGTTCGGTGCGTGTGTACCCGCACGCCCTGGCTGCTACTCGTCTGACGCCGGCTTTGATCGGGAACGTTCCATCCGGGCCTGTCCGGAGCACTTCCTTACCGTTTAGTGTAATAATGGCACCCGCAAGTGGTTTTTTTGTAGCGGTATCAATTACCAGTCCAGTAGTACGGTAATTTGCAGAAGAATCCGATAATGGGTGATAACACCCCGACAGGAAAAGAAATAAAACGGAAAATGCAAAACATAATATTTTGAAACGCATCATTTTTTTGATCCTCCCTTAGCCGCCAGACGGTCGCTGCCTGTAAATATCATTTCAAATCTCTTTCCCCGATGCGCATTGGTCAATAAATAGCGGGAAAGCTTCATCGGATTGTCCCAATGTCCCTCCCGTTTGTCTTCGATTGTGAAGGCGGCAATGTAGCCCGTTTCCTTTGCCTTCACTATAAGATCATCGTCATAGATGCCAAATGGCCACGCGAGCATGTCGATCCGTGTCCCTAATTCCTTCTCCAGTTTTGCCTTGGATTTGACAAGTTGCATTCTTACAAACTGTTCATATTCTTGCGTGCCCAGCCGTTTTTTTTCTTTCTTGAAATTCGGATGCCAGAAAGTATGGGATTGAATATCAAAAAGACCAGATTTCTGAAGCTCGCGCAGCTCTTCCCAACTCATGGTATAGGAAGCATTGGAAATGGCGGAAGGATAGATAAAAAGAGTTACCGGAATCCGGTATTTCCGGACAATTGGCAGCATATTCGTATAAATTGATTTATGACCGTCGTCCGCAACAATAGCGACCGACTTGGCAGGCTTTGGATCCTTCCGGAGGATGGATTCCACAAGCTTTTTAAGAGGAATAACAGTATAGCCGTTGGCTTTCAAATATTCGAGATGCGACAGAAATACATCGTCTGTAACTGTCATGCTGTCGGCAGGTGTCGGACCGAAACGGTGATACAGTAAGATAGGAACCGGTTGTGCGGTAGTATCCAGCCGATCCGCTGCCATCGCGTTCTGGCAGATCAGTACCGTTGCAAGGATAAAAATGATTGGAAAAAACCTTCGTGAAATCATAGCAAAAAGCCCTAAATTTATATCCGCAAATTTCGAGAATAATCGCGACACTACGAACTGTAAAATGTGACTGAAGCACTGTTTCAAAATTCGTGAGTCTGTCGGATCTGTAATTCGGATGTACGGTTGCTTTCAGCAGTTCCCTGTCCTCCCGCTATTTTTTTTCGTCCAAAGTAGATGATTATAATTTAATAACTGTTGCGCGTTTTTCAAGAATAGGTGAGTTTTTATGAACATCAAAATAATCCATTCATTTTTTGACGGAGAAAAATTCAAAAAACAATACTATTTTGTTTTAACTTTATTTCATTACTTTCATTAATGTTCCAAATCAATTTTTGGTCGCGTAGTGAATTCATGGATAATATCCCTGTATTTTCCGGCACATACATGACTAAAAATTTTTGGCATTATCTTTGCATTATTCAATGGTGAAAGAAACATTTTTTAGGAGGTATTAAATATGAATTCAGGAGACACAGCGTGGATTATGGTCGCCAGTGCTTTGGTCTTATTAATGACCATACCGGGACTGGCATTTTTTTATGGAGGACTTGTTCGACGCAAGAACGTGCTCTCCATTTTAATGCAATGTTTTATCATCGCGGCTGCAATAAGTCTGCAGTGGGTTTTGTTCGGTTATTCCTTATCTTTCGGGCCTGATTTTCACGGAATAATCGGTAATTTGGATTGGGCGGGGCTTAAAAGCGTCGGCGCTTCCCCCAATGGGGCTTACGCGGGGACGATTCCGCACAGTGTATTTATGATCTTTCAAATGATGTTCGCGATCATTACCCCTGCGTTGATTATCGGCGCTTATGCGGAACGAGTGAAATTTTCGGCATTCCTGCTTTTCACCGTTCTTTGGGCGACATTTGTTTATGACCCTTTGGCACACTGGGTCTGGGGAGCCGGCGGGTGGTTGAAGAGTCTGGGCGCTTTGGATTTTGCCGGCGGCCTGGTTGTTCACGTCAGCTCTGGTGTTTCCGCTTTGGTTTTGGCATTATTGCTGGGCAAAAGAATCGGCTACAATCACAGACCTATTCGTCCGCATAATCTGCCTTTTACGGTGTTGGGCGCGGCGCTTTTGTGGGTGGGCTGGTTTGGATTTAACGCGGGCAGCGCTTTGGCGGCTGACGGCAATGCAGCGAATGCTTTTGTGACCACTCATGTAGCAACCGCTGCGGCAGCGTTCACCTGGGCGATTATCGAATGGTGGCACAATGGCACCCCGACCATACTGGGCGCTGCAACTGGAGCGGTGGCTGGACTGGTGGCTGTCACCCCGGCCTGCGGTTTCGTCAATCCGATGAACGCCATATTTATCGGCATGATCGTTGCGGCCGTCTGCTACATCGCGGTTGCCGTCATCAAAGGCAAACTCGGCTATGATGATTCGCTGGATGCCTTCGGCGTGCACGGCGTGGGTGGAACAATCGGTACGATTGCTACCGGATTATTCGCGGAAAAAGCCGTCAATGCGGCGGGAGCCGACGGTCTGCTTTTCGGCAATATCCATCAGCTTTATGTCCAGTCTTTATCCCTTTTGGCTACGGTTGCCTTCGCGATTGTGATGACGTTCATTATTTATAAGATCGTGGATGCCGTCATCGGTATGCGGGTTGAAGAGAAGAACGAAATTGTCGGGCTGGATTTAACACAGCAAAGTGAAGCCGCTTACACCGTAATCGAATAGGAGGAACAAGTCATGAAATTAATAATTGCTATTATTCAAACTCATAAATTGGAATCTGTCAAAAGAGAATTAGAGGCTGTGGACGTAAATTTAATGACAGTTACCAATGTTCTTGGTCAGGGCCGACAAAAAGGAGTCACGGAAATTTACCGCGGCGCCAAAGAGGCAGGCGGTTTGCTCAACAAGGTCAGACTGGATATCGCGGTCAACGAAGACTTTGTGGAGTCGACCATCAAGGCCATTACCAAGGGAGCACATACCGGCAATGTTGGTGACGGCAAGATTTTTATTGTTGATCTTCTGGAATGTGTGCGCATCAGCAGCGCTGAAAGGGGTTCTGTGGCCATCGGTTGAGGTCTTTTATGAAGGACATGGTATATTCACAGGAAGACGTGCTGGCAAGGTGTGTTCTTGACTGCGAAAAAGCTGTCATTATGCATGCTTTGGTAAAAACCAAAGGCAACCAGGCGGCCGCCGCCAGACTCTTGGGAACAACGATGCGTATTCTGACGTACAGAATTCATAAATACGGAATAGATTGTGAAAAATTCAAAAATTTAAAGGAGAATTAAGCGTTATGGGACTTCATCTGAAAAAATTAATTATGACTATTTTGGTTTTATTTGTTATTGTTACGTTGTCTGCAATATCCCGGGCAGAAGAACAAACTCAGCAAAAGCCGGAGGAAAGTAAAGTAACAGGCGAGATCGGATTAAGTGCGTTGAGTGCCTATATTTGGCGGGGGCAGGAGCTTACCCGACACAGTGTTGTTGTGCAAACTGCGGTAACTGTGAGTTATAGTGGTTTTGCTCTGAATGCATGGGGAAATCTGGACACCAGGCCTTATGCGACTGATGACTCTAAATATGCCTCGCAACATACGGAAACAGACTATACATTATCTTACTCCCAAAAATTTGGAATTTTGCAGATAACACCCGGCTATATTTATTATGCGTTGGAAGCACCGTATTCAGGAGCATCTGATCCGCTGGATTCACAGGAGATTTTTTTGACTCTGGGACTGGATACAATTTTGCAGCCAACGCTGACAACTTACAAAGAAATCGATCATTATCATCAGTGGTATTTTTTGCTGGGTATTTCTCATACTTTTGAATTCAATAAAATAGTCAGTCTGAAACTGGCTGCTTCAGCCAGCTATTTGTTATCCACCGATGAAATGACTTACGCAAAATACGACAGCGATTCACTGGCAACTACTGACAAGTTTAATAATTTTCATGACGGGATGGTCACCGTGTCTTTACCGCTGACAGTTTACAAGACATTGACAGTTACACCGACGTTATCTTACGTCTTCCCTCTTTCAGACGATGCCAGGTACGAAATGAGAGCGCGTAGTGTACAGGGAGCAACCGTTCCATCCGACAAAGATAGTGATTATATCTATGGCGGATTGACTTTAAGCTATACTTTTTAAAGTAATGTTTGTTTAACAGCCGCTGCCGTTTATGCGAAATAAATCCAGCGGCTGTTATGAAAGTGGTTTTATTGGAGTCTATGGGGGTGACGGTTCTATTTATTGTGAAAATTCCTTCCCTTCTTTAATTAATTAGAACCGTCACTTGCTTTTCAAAGCTTTCTTGATTTCACTGACATAACGGGAAACAATTTTTTCCAAATCTCGATTATTTTTATTTTCATCAATCAGGCGCACTATAGCGCTGCCGATAACAATTCCATCAGCAAAACGTCCAATTCCTTTTGCTTGTTCAGGCTGAGAGATGCCGAATCCAACTGCAATCGGCAGCGTTGTTATTTTTCGGACATTCTGCACCTCTTTCTTTATATTTTCGATTTTTGGCGCGGCGGTTCCGGTTATGCCGGTAATGGAAATATAATAGAGAAATCCCGATGCCTTGGCGGCAATCTTTTTTAATCTTTCCTTGTCTGTTGTAGGAGCAATAAGAGAAATAAAATCTATTCCTACTGAGTCAGTATATTTTCTCAGTTCTTTTGCTTCTTCGTAAGGCAGATCGACAACCAAAACTCCGTCCACTCCGGCCGAGTGTGCGGACTGAGCGAAATTTTTCACGCCGTAAGCAAATATAGGATTGAAATAGCCGAACAATACAATAGGAATTTCGGAAACCTTGCGTACCTCGGTAATCATTTTCAAAACGCTCTCCAGAGTTGTTCCTGATCTTAGAGAACGCTGAGAAGCCGCCTGAATTACCGGTCCGTCGGCGGTTGGATCGGAGAAAGGAACACCGATTTCCAGAATATCCACCCCTGCTTTTTCCAAAGCAAAGATTAATTTCTTGGTAATGTCCAGCGACGGGTCGCCCGCCGTTAAATAAACAATAAGCGCTTTTTCATTTCTAGTGCGCAATGTTGCAAATTTTTCTTCAATGCGTTTCATATTTATCCTCATTTTTTCATAATGTTAATAGCTCGTCCCTCAAGGGAGGGAAGGGCTCTGTGACAGAAAAATGTAGTACGGGTCTACAGATCCGTTAAAATGCAGCTAAAGCTACGCACCACGAAAATACCTCGATCCGTTTCATATCAGATCTCATTTGTTTCAATAATCGTTTGGGCATCCTTATCACCTCGTCCCGACAAGCAAATCACAACAATTTTATTTTTAGACATCCTGGGTGTAATCTTCATAGCATAGGCAAGCGCGTGCGCGCTTTCGAGTGCCGGAATCAAACCTTCCTTCCGGGATAAAAAGTAAAAAGCCTTAATTGCTTCTTTATCCGTTACTGTTACATATTTTACTTTTTTCGTTGAGTGAAGGTAGGCGTGTTCAGGACCAACACCTGGATAATCCAATCCCGCCGCAACGGAATATGCATCACGCACCTGACCATGTTTATCCTGCAAAAGATAAGTTTTGTTTCCGTGCAAAACCCCGACTTTACCTCCATTAATGCTTGCCGAATGTTCGGAGGTATGCAAACCGTAACCGGCAGCCTCAACGCCGTACATGGCAATGTTTTTTTCATTGCGGAAGGGATAGAAAGTTCCCATGGCGTTGCTGCCCCCACCCACACAAGCAATCAGAACATCGGGATTTCTGCCCTCCAGTTTCATAATTTGGTTTTTTATTTCGCGTCCTATGACAGATTGAAAATCACGTACCATCTGCGGATAGGGATGCGGCCCGGCTGTCGTACCGATGACATAAAAGGTATCACGCACACTGGATACCCAGTAACGCATGGCCTCGTTCATCGCGTCCTTGAGCGTGGCGGTTCCGCTTTTTACCGGCACGACTTCAGCACCCAGTATTTTCATGCGGTAAACATTGGGAGCCTGGCGGCGTATATCTTCTTCGCCCATGAATATTTTGCATTCCATGCCGAAGAGCGCTGCTACTGTTGCCGTAGCTACTCCATGCTGCCCCGCGCCGGTTTCCGCGATAACTTTTTTCTTTCCCATTCGACGCGCGAGCAGTGCCTGTCCCAACGTGTTGTTTATTTTGTGGGAGCCGGTATGATTTAAGTCTTCGCGTTTCAGATAAATTTTGGCTCCGTGCAGAGATTCAGTCATGCGCTGCGCGTAATAGAGAGGCGTAACGCGTCCGGCATATTCGCGCTGGTACCATTCGAATTCCTTTTGAAAATTTTTATCTTTTCGGGCTATTTGATAAGCTTTTTCCAGTTCGATTAAGGCGGGCATTAAAGTTTCGGCAGCATAGCGGCCGCCGAAAATTCCAAAATGTCCGTTTTTGTCAGGTAGTGTTTTATTCATGTTTTCCTCTTTTTAAATATTAATAGTAAATTTTCAGTGTTCGTACCCGAAGCCCGGATGATTTCAAATATTTGGGCCAGCTTTGTATGATCTTTTACGCCGGGAGCTTTTTCTACACCGCTGTTGATATCCAAAGCATTCGGAGCAACTGCTTTCAGGGCTTCAGCAACGTTTTCCGCATTGAGTCCGCCGGAAAGAATAAGCGGCTTTTTATTTTTAATACGGCAGGCCAATTCCCAGTTTGATTTTTTACCGGTTCCGCCATAAAGCCCGGCGTGGCGTCTATCTATCAGAATGGCGGAGACATTGTAGCTAAGAGCGCGGGTCACATCGTCATAATTTTTTAATTCAATAGCTTTGATAATTATGGATGTCGGAAAATTCCGGCAAAAATCCATTGATTCATCACCATGGAGTTGGATCATATCCAAAGCGCAGTATTCCATTACTCTTTTAATTTCCTCCGGCTTTTCATTAACAAATACACCGACCCTTACCAGTTTATCCGGCAAAGAACTGATTATTTTCTTTGCGTCTTCCGGTTTTACATAGCGTGGTGAAGGAGGATAAAAAATAAAACCCAACGCCGCCGCTCCGCATTTTGCCACGGCCAGAGCGTCTTGGCTATTGGTTATGCCGCAAATTTTTACCTGTGTCACCTTAAATATCTCCTTTGAATTGGCGAAGTTTTTTGCCTATATCATCTGATATGACAAGATGCTCACCGATTAAAAAAGATTTGATACCGTCACGCATCAATAATTCAATATCTTTTCTATCCCTGATGCCACTTTCGGCCACGACAATTTTACTTTCCGGAATTTGAGTTTTGAGCCTTCGGCTCGTTTCTATATCGGTAACGAAAGTATCCAGATTACGATTGTTGATTCCGATAATTTCCGATCTTGCGGCAAGCGCTAAATCAAGTTCCACTTCGTCATGAACTTCTACCAGCTGGCTCAAACAAAGCTCTTTTGATAATGAAATAAATTCTGCAAGTTTTTTCCCTAATGCCCGTACAATAAGCAATATCGCATCTGCGCCGATAGCCCGGGTTTCGTAAATTTGTATAGGATCAATAATAAAATCTTTGCGCAAAAGAGGCAGCCCCACTTTTTGTTTTATTTGTGTAAGATAATTTTTATGTCCGGCGAAATATTTTTCATCAGTGAGCACAGAAATCGCGGCAGCACCGTTTTTTTCGTAAATGCCGGCAATCCTGACCGGATTGAAATCCTCAATTAACCTGCCTCGGGAAGGAGAAGCACATTTAACTTCAGCGATGATATTACAGCTGCCATCCTGCAATGCCATCCTGAAATCGCGACATGGTTCCAGATTAGCAATAGTTGCCAGCAGTTGCGCCTGTGTAGTTTCCTTCTTTAATTGCGCTACTTCTTCTTTTTTTGTTTCGATAATTTTGTCGAGAATCATGGTTCCTCTTAACTTCCCCGCCCTTGGTGGGCGGGAATCATTATCGTTATTTCCTCCCTAGCCCTCTCCCATCGAGAGAGAGGGAATTTTTCAACTATTGCTCAGTTCAATCAGCGATTGTAGTTTTTTTACCGCCGCGCCGCTGTCAATGCAATCGGCGGCGATCTTTAAACCATCTTTAATATTGTCTGCTTTTTCTCCGGCGATAATTGCCAACGCCGCATTAATTAAAACAACATTACGACAGGCGCCCTCTTTTCCGAAGAGAACGTCACGGGTTATTTGCGCATTTACCGCCGGATCACCGCCACGAATTGATTCCAATGTATCCTTTCTGCCGAAATAATCCACAGGATTGATATTATATGTCCGTACAATTCCATCTTTTAATTCGGCAACGCGTGTTTCGCCGGTTACGGTAACTTCGTCCAGACCATCCAGGCCGTGAACTACAAAGGCTCGTTTTGTTCCCATATTCTTTAATACATCGGCAAACATCTCTGTTAACTTTGGATCATACACTCCCAGAAGCTGAGCAGTAGCTCCCGCAGGATTAGTCAACGGTCCCAACATATTGAATATTGTACGGATGCCGATTTCACGTCGGGGACCGATTGCGTATTTCATGGCGCCGTGCAATTTGGGAGCAAAAAGAAAGCCGATGCCGATTTGCTGAACACATTCTTCCACGATTTCCTGATCGGCGCTGATATTTACACCAAGTGCTTCCAGAACATCGGCACTGCCGCAGCCACTGGAAACAGCGCGGTTGCCGTGTTTGGCTACAACAATTCCTGAGGCCGCCACGACAAAAGCGGCAGTCGTTGATATGTTAAATGTGTTGAGTTTGTCTCCTCCGGTTCCGCAGGTGTCCACTATTGTAGTCGCGCAGGCGTTAATGCGCGTGGCTTTCCGACGCATGATGCGCGCCGCGCCAGTGACTTCCTCCACCGTTTCGCCTTTCATGCGCAGTGCCGTTATAAACGCGGCTATTTGAGCAGGTGTTGCCGTTCCCTCCATGATTTCGTCCATTGCCGTCATCATTTCCACTTCCGGCAGATTGGTTTTGTTAACAGCTTTTTCAATTGTTTCTTTGATCATGATCAGCGCTCCTTTTTTCCGGTATATTTCAAAAAGTTTCTTAGTATGCGTTTGCCTTGCGGTGTCAGTACTGATTCGGGATGAAACTGAATACCTTCGACAGGATATTCTTTGTGCCGCAATCCCATAATTTCGTTTTCTTCCGTCTCCGCACTGACTTCCAAAAAGTCGGGCAGCGTTTCTCTGACAACGATAAGTGAATGGTAACGGCCAGCAGGGAAAGGATTAGGTACTCCGGCAAAAATTGTTTTACCGTCGTGTTTTACCTGGGAAACTTTCCCGTGCATGATGCGTGAGGCGCGTAAAACTTTGGCTCCGAAGGCGTATCCGATGGCTTGATGTCCCAGACATACGCCCATAATGGGAACATCTTTATAAAATTCGCGAATAACATCAACAGTTATTCCAGCCTCTTTGGGTGTGCAGGGACCCGGAGAAAGAAATATTGCCCGGGGATTTTTCCGTTTTATTTCTTCCAGCGTTATTTTGTCATTACGATACGTTTCCACCTTTTCGCCCATTTGTTCCAAGTACTGGACGATGTTGAATGTAAAAGAATCGTAATTATCAATCATTAAAATCATATATTATCTCCATCGTTTGTATTCTTCCCCAATATGTGAGGTGGTATCATAACTTATTATTATGTCATTTCGACCAACGGGAGAAATCTTTATTTTTAATGTTATCTATATATAAAGATTCCTCGCTTCGCTTCGGAATGACATCTGTCCTAATTGCGACACAGTTTCATGCGTCGGGCATCGCCTCAAGAGAGATGGATAAAAATCAATTGCCGTTTTTAGACCAAGTTGCTTTCAAATATTAAGATATGAATTTTTGAAAGCTTACTTGGTCTTATACCAATCATACCTGATTGGTGCTAATTTCAAAGCCGCTGGCTGCCAGACGCACGGCCTGCAGCATGCCACGAGATTTGTTTATAGATTCCTGATGTTCCGATTCAGGAATAGAATCATACACAATACCTGCTCCTGCCTGAACATAGACTTTGCCGTTTTTCAAAACCATTGTCCGGATAGTGATGCACAAATCCATATTACCGCTAAAGCTGAAATAACCAACCGCGCCGCCATAAGGCCCTCTTTTAACTTTTTCTAATTCGTTGATAATTTCCATAGCCCGGACTTTGGGTGCGCCGGTTAAAGTGCCCGCCGGGAAAGTCGCTGCCAGAACATCAAAGGCATCTTTTCCTTTGGCCAGTTGTGCGCGTACATTGGAAACCAGATGCATGACATGCGAATATTTTTCCACCACCATATATTGATTAACTTGGACGCTGCCGGTTTGCGCCACCCGTCCCAGATCATTGCGCCCCAGATCGACAAGCATTACATGCTCTGCCCGTTCTTTTTCATCCGATAACAATTCATCAGACAGTGCCCGGTCTTCCTGTTCGGTTTTGCCTCTCGGTCTTGTTCCGGCAATCGGGCGCAATTCCATGGTATCTTCCTCTTTGCGCACCATGACTTCCGGAGAAGAACCGATAAGAGTCAGATCGTCCATCTTCAGAAAAAAAAGATAAGGAGATGGATTGATGAAACGTAAAGCCCGATAGAGATCTATGGAATTGCAACGGCAACCGGTTTCAAAGCGTTGCGAAAGAACAACCTGAATAATATCTCCTGCGCTGATATATTCTTTGGCTTTCTCAATAGCACCCTTGTATTGATCAGGTGTCATGTTGGAATCAAAATTAATATCATTTCCTGTGGCTGCTGCTGTTTTATGGGACGCTGCTGCCGCAATCGTTTCAATCATTGCTTCGATTTTCTGACATGATGCGGTATAGCTTGTTTCCAGGGAATCAGCGTCTTCCGTGAAAGCGCAGGCCACCACCTTAATGGTGTGGCGCACATTGTCAAAAATCATCAGAGAATCACTGATAACAAAGACAGCATCATCCAGATTCAAATCATCCGGTGGGCTTGGTGGCAGTTTTTCAAAATAGCGCACCATCTCATAACCTAAGTAGCCCACTGCTCCGCCATAAAAACGCGGCAGGCCGTGAATAGTCACCGGTTTGTAGCGGTTAAGTATTTCGCGTAGAAAATTAAGCGGATTGCCCTTATGCTCACGAGTGGAGATTTTCCCATTATCTTCGATAATAACTTTATCACCGTGAACTTTAAAAACAACTCCGGCATCCGTTCCCAAAAAGGAATAACGCCCCCATTTCTCCCCACCCTCAACACTTTCCAGAAGATAGACGTGGTCCTTATTCTGGAGTTTCATTAAAACGGACACGGGCGTTTCCACATCGGCCAGTATTTCCCGGTAAACCGGAATCAGATTTCCTTTTTTGGCTAACTTTTCAAATTCTGCAAAACTTGGTTGATACATAAATTCTCCCTAAAACGACAAAGGCCGTGAATTTTCATTCACGGCCTTTGTGTGCTAAAAACAAAAAAGCCGTGAAGATCCCAGAGGCTCTCCACGGCTTCAACTTTAATTTAAAAGATCAGCGGCGGAAACTCCTCCCTTTGAGGTTCCACCACCACCAGTTATTAAGAATTAATGTTTTAATTGCTGTTTTCATAAAAACGCTTTCCATGTTCAATTTGGCAGTCATATAACAGCAAGAAAATTATCTGTCAACATATTTTTAAGGAGTCCCAAATTTATCCCAAGAGCAAAGCGACGTGGGATTAATGACGCCTTATTGAAAACGAAGCACAGAGTGATTGAGTAATTTTTTGAAGAATAACAAGCTGTTGACTTTGGTCAAAAAGGCAGCGGTACCTGGATTAGGGAAGCAAAGCAACGGCGGCAGGTCTTGTTCTGTAACGAACGGGCACGGCAGGCATCCAGGTCAATGAAATAGCCGTATTTTTTGCACCAGACATTTTCCCTGTGAGTTTTTTCTTTGGTTTCTATGGCATTAAGATTGTGAACTATTTTTTTCATGGCGGGAAAGATATGAAACAATAACAGAATTTGTCAACACAAGATTTTTAATCCTGCTTGACACCTGAACGCATATTTTTATATAAGTTTCATATCATTCCGTTTTCTTTGGCTAACTTTGTTGGCCGCGTCGCAGTCTTCCTCGACGTATTATCATATACGCCGGATGCCTGACCGGCGAATGCCGGTGAGCCGGATCCTCGCCGCCTCGTTATCCTTTGAAAACGAAATGGGTTCTGTCATACATATTAAAATGACTTCGGGAAGAAGTTTATGGATGCATTAAATTCCGCTTTAGATATCATTAAGAGCATCAAAATTCAGGATATTCTGGATGTCATTATCATTGCTCTAATGATCTTTGCTGTTTTGACATGGTTCAAAACGAGGGCTTCCCGCTTTGTGCTCATCGGCATCACGCTCCTTGGCGGAGTTTATCTTGCGGCGCGTTTCTTTCAGCTTTATCTAACAACGATTGTTTTACAGGCTTTCTTTTCTATTTTAATTTTTGTTTTGGTTGTCATTTTTCAGGAAGATTTGCGCCGTTTTTTTGAAAGACTGGCCATGCTGGGCAACATCGGGAAAAAATTTAAACCCCTGTCAGGATTAGAAAGAACGACGGAAATCATCGCGCAAACGGCGGCAACTTTGGCGAAAAAACGCATTGGCGCCTTGATTGTTTTACAGGGCAATGATCCTCTGGAAAGGCACATTAACGGAGGAACAAACCTTGACGGACTTGTCAGCGAATCTCTTTTGGAAAGTCTTTTCGATCCGCATTCCATTGGTCATGACGGAGCCGTTATAATAAAAGGCGAGAGAGTGACTAATTTTGGTTGTCACCTTCCTCTTTCCGTGAATACTTCTAGATATATCAATATCGGATTGCGCCACACGGCGGCGCTCGGTCTTTCCGAGCGGTCAGATGCCATGTGCGTTGTAGTGTCCGAGGAAAGAGGCACCATATCCCTGGCCCATATGGAAGAGCTGACGATTGTTCCCAATGCAGCTTCCCTGCATGAAACGCTGGAGCAGTTTTATATCAGTAACACGCCGACAAAAAAATCACACCCTGCTTTGAACTGGCTTAAAGGAAACACGCTGGAAAAAATTATAGCCATTTTAATGGCGTGTTTTTTATGGATTGCTTTTGGTTATCAGAGAGACATTGTGCGTCGGGAGTTCGTTGTTCCCATCGAATATAAAAATATTCCTAAACATTGGCAGATTGGTGAAACACAGGTAACCGATGCCAAAATCATTCTTAAAGGACCGGAACAGGCGTTTTACCTTCTTGATGAGCGTTCGTTGAAATTGTCGCTGGATCTGTCTGAAGTCGTTGACAAGAAACAGGATTTTAATTTGGCCGCTGATATGATTAACGTTCCGTCAAGCTTAACGGTTGCCGATATTGTTCCCTCAAAAATTCATATTCCTGCTTCCAAACAGATTTTCTGGACTTTTCCGGTGCGTATCAGCACAGAGAATGCATTAGCGCAAAATCTTTTATTGCAGAAAATGAGCGTAACTCCGTCCAAAGTCCGGGTTTTAATCAGTGTGCAGGCCAATCCGGAAAAAATCAAAGTTGAAACAGAACCGATTGATCTGCAAAAAATAACGGCCACGACGACGATTGATACGAAAATCGTGCTTCCCCTGGGTGTTTCTTTTCCGGAGGGACAATCGTCGGCTGCCAGGGTACAGATTAAAGTAAAAAAGAAAGTTTCTTCTTAAAATGAGGCGCATATGCGTTCTAAATTTCAGAAAAGATCCAGCAAGACAGGCCTTTCTCCCGGAAGTTTAGTTCATGTCGGCAAGAAGTATGCAGAAAAATCAAAAATTACCCTCATTCGCTATAATGAAATCTTTTTTGAAGAAAAGGAAATCAGCTCCATCAAAGATTTCCAGCGTGAAAAAGACAAGAAAATAATTACCTGGATCAACATTGATGGATTACAGGATATAAGATTATTCGAGGATATTGGTGAAATTTTCGGTCTGCATCCGCTTATCCTGGAAGATATTCTCAACACCGATCAACGCCCGAAAATGGAAGACTACGGAGATTATATTTATCTTGTCTTGCAAAACTTTTGTGGACAGAAAGGAGAAGATTTACTTTCCGATCAGGTAAGTATTGTTTTGGGCAAAGACTTTGTTCTTTCTTTTCAGGAAAGAGAAAGTGATCTTGAGGAATCCATCAGGGAAAAAATCAGCAAAAACAAGGGACGAATCCGCAAAGAAGGAGCCGATTATCTGGCTCATGCCATTGTGGACAATGTGGTGGACAATTATTTCGTCGTGTTGGAAAATCTGGAGGAAAAAATTGAAAATCTGGAAGATGATCTGGTTAAGAAACCAACCCCGTCTACTCTTCATGATATTCATATGTTTAAAAGAGACCTGATCATGCTGGGGAAAACCCTCTGGCCCTTGCGCGAGGCGATAAGTTCAATAGAAAGATCGGATTTGCCGCTGATTAATAAAAACACTCTTTTTTACTTCAAGGACATCTACGATCACACTATTGCGATCATTGATACCGTGGAGACATTCAAGGATATGCTCTCCGGCATGTTGGATATTTATCTTTCCACTGTAAGCAACCGCCTCAACGAGGTTATGAAAGTGCTGACAATCATAGCAACCATTTTTATGCCCCTGACATTTATCGCTGGGATTTATGGTATGAATTTTAAATATATGCCGGAGTTGGAATGGAGATGGGGTTATTTTGGCGCATTGGGGGTTATGCTTATTGTGGCTTTGTTAATGATGTTTTATTTCAAAAAAAAGAAGTGGTTCTAGAAATTTTTATTCTGTTGCATTAGATTAAAAAATATGTTCAATTTATAATAATATTGCATGATCAGGAGGCATTAACGATGGGAGTATTTGCAGCAAGCGATATAATGGAAGTCGCTATAAGAATTGAAGAAAACGGCGTTAATTTCTACAAATTTGCCGAACAGATTGCCAAAAAGGAAGACGAGAAAAAACTTTTTGCCCAGCTCGCTCAGGCGGAAGTTGCTCATAAAAAAACTTTTGAAAAACTTTTTGCCGGGATGGAAAAATCAAATCTGACAGAAAGCTATGAGGGAGAGTTTGGCGCTTATCTGCGGTCCTATGTTGATAATAATTTGATTTTTACCAAGGAAATTATGGATAAGCAGTTATCCAATATTAAGGATACCGCTGGCGCCCTTGATTTCGCTATTCAAAGAGAACTGGATTCAATTTTGTATTATCACGAAATTAAGAAACTGGTTCCGGCGGCTCAGCATGACGCGCTGGAAAAGATAATTGAGGAAGAAAGAAAACATTTTCAGTCTTTGACAGCAATGAAAAAAGGTTTAGCTTGTTAATGATTCAACTCAACCAACCATAAAAAAGCCGCCCCACAAGGCGGCTTTTTTGGGTTTATTCCATTGATATGTATCAATCTCTTTCACCTACTAATCTACAGTATTTGGCAATCATTAAATTTGAGGATTACCGATTGAAGGATCCAATTACTTAATTCGGGGCGTCAATACTTTTCAGGAACCAAAGTATAGAAATATACAACTAATTTGTCTTGCGGAATATAGTTCATTTGCCCATATTCAATAGTAGTCTGATTTATGATTTTTGATTTTCCCGGAAAACAAGTGGAAAATATTTGATCGGGGGAATCCTTTTCAATCGAGAGTATAAAATCACCGATAGGTCCCTTCCAATTTCTTCCTGTACCTAATATGAATTCTACTTCTTTCAAATATATCGTGACACTTGATTTATTTTTATCAATTAATTTTTGTGCTTTCTGATTGATTTCTGTTAGTGTTTTTTTAGTAAGACATACTTCATCATTCTTTCCTATATATTCAAATGGGCTTCCTTTGTGTGTAGAAGTATATCTGATACCAACAAATGGTTTATATTTATGCTCAATTTCAATTTCTTTTTTAGCAGGAAAGAGCTGTTCCCAATGTACCATCTCTGCAACTTCCCATTTAGGCCAATTACCATCCAGAACACCTATTGCTTTTAACTTTGTTTCTTGTTGTTTATTAAGACCGTTTTGAATTAAACCTTTGCTATCAATAAATACATCACCGAAGCTTTTAAATATTTGTGTCTCGGATAAACCGGCAGCTTTTAAATCCTCAGTTATGTCTCGATTGATGATTTTCTTTGCAGTCTTGTTTTTTGCAATAGAATGTTTATTAGCTAACACTGCTCTACGTGTTTTTACCGTTTTTATTGCCTGTCCATCAATTAAAATGGAAAAAGATTCCAGCGGCTTATTATTTTCATCGCCGGCACTCAATCCTGGGTTCCATCCATAAGGCGGCAAAGGAAAAGCAACTGTTGTAAGAATGTCTTCATTACTCTCGTTAATGAAGCGATAACGTACATATATATTGCTAGTTGATATTTTAAGAATTTCCTGAAGCATGCGAATATCAGTAGACTTTAAAAAAGTTATTCCTCCGGCACCAACTCTTGCAGTTGAATCGTCGGCATGAGCAAAACCACATATTGTTATGAGTACTATTGTAATTATAACGGCCCAAAAAGTTCGCATCTGATCTCCTAATATATAAGATTTTGAGGATTAGATATTGCAAGCTAGCATAAAATCGGTGATAAGGAAATTAAGAATAACAGGAAGTTCATATCAACCTAACGAGAGTTTTTTTGCCGCCACTCCGTTAAATTTTGGGGCTGTTCAAAAATGTCCAGATGCAAGGCCCCCGAGTCCTGAGGAATGAGGTGTATATATTAATACTCCGCAATGACGAAGGGCGAGGGAAACGCAGCAGATGGGCATTTTGTAAAACCCTTCGGCTTTTACCGGTAAGGAATATTTCCTTTATTTTATTGCACTCCCCTTGCGGGAATGCGCACCCGGTCAACAGCCCTAAGATTTAAGGCCGTATTTTTTAAGTTTATACCTCAGCATCCTCTCCGATATTCCTAAAATTTCGGCGGCTTTTGTCTGATTATCCTGCGTCTTTTCCATTGCCTCGATAATTAGTTTTTTTTCTAGCTCATCCAGAGATTCTTTTAAAGCACTGAAGGATTTTTTTTCTGAAGCTTCCAGAAGGAAATCAGATTTAAATGGCAGATCATTTGTTGTAATATACTGCTCACGGGCTATTACAATAGCCCTCTCAATAATGTTTTCTAATTCGCGAACATTTCCCGGGTAATCATATTTTAAAAGTAAATCTCGTGCCTCGGTGGTAAAACCTTTGATGTTTCTCCTGTTTTCTTTAGCAAAATTATCTACAAAAAAATCAATTAAGACGGGTAAATCTTCTTTTCTTTTTCTCAAGGGCGGCAGAGACATGGTCACAACCTTCAAACGGTAAAATAAATCGTCCCGGAAAATTCCCTCTGCAACTTGCATTTCCAAGTCACGATTTGTAGCGCTAATAAACCGAACATCAACCTGAAGATTAACATTGCTGCCCAGTCGTTGAAATTCACGTTCCTGCAAAAAGCGCAGAAGTTTAACTTGTATGGTGGGACTTAATTCTCCTATTTCATCAAGAAAGATAGTTCCTCCATCTGCTTCTTCAAATCGGCCTATCCGGCGTGATGTTGCTCCGGTAAAGGCTCCTTTCTCATGACCGAATAACTCGCTCTCCAATAAATTCTCATGTAGAGTAACGCAGTTGACAATAACGATAGGTTTATTGGCACGAGGACTTAATTGATGGATCAATCGTGCCAGAAGTTCTTTCCCTGTTCCGCTTTCTCCCTGGATTAAAACAGAAGCTTTACTGGCGGCTACTCGTCCTGCCAAATTAATTAACTCTGCCATTTGCTGGCTCTTGTAGATAATTTTATCTGCGGTAATGCCGCGTTTATTCAAATCTTCCTTTAAAAGCTTGTTTTCCTGAATTAGCTGTCTTCTTTCTGCTATCCGGTTGACCAGAATTATTAATTCATCCAATTCGACGGGCTTTGTAATGTAATCGATTGCGCCTGCTTTTAGGGCTTCCACTGCTGTTTCTATAGTTCCGTAGGCAGTAATAATGACCACGTCGATTTCAGGATTGAGACGCTTTATTTCTTTGAGAACCTCCAGACCGTCCATGCCGGGCATTTTGTAGTCCAAAAGAACTAAATCAAATTGACCACCTAAGACAGTATTTAGGGCTTTTTCGCCATTATCTGCTTCCGTTACTGTATGACCTTCGGAACGTAGAAAATCGCGTAGCATTTCTCTTTGGGATTGACCGTCGTCGACAACAAGAATACTCAGTTTTTGCATGAATTCTTAGTCCTTGTCTTTTGAAGGTGTTTCATTGAATCTTTCACGAGGTAAAATAATTTCAAAGATGGTTCCTTTGCCCTTTCTACTGATTACCTGTATATCTCCACCATGACCGCGGATGATTTCAAAAGCTAAAGGTATGCCCAATCCTACGCCCTTTTCTTTGGTTGTATATTCGGGGCTGAAAATTTTTTCGATTTCTTCCGATGTCATGCCGCAACCAGTATCGGAGATTCTGGTAACAATATAATTTTTACCATGCTTATCCACGGTAATGGTAATTTTACCTTCTGCCTCTGTTATCGATTCCATGGCATTTTTGATCAAATTGAGAAACGCCTGCTGCAGTTTATTGACATCCATAGAGATCAAAGCAGGGTTTTCCCGCCATGTTGTGTCAATGGTAATACCGCGGGTTGATGCTTCCTCGCGGATAAGGTTAACAATTTTTTGCAGCACTTCCGTAATGGAGAATTTAGAGAAATCCAGCCGGCGACTTTTGGAAAAGGTCAGAAACTCTTCAATTGTTGAGTTGAGGCGCTTGATTTCGTCTTTGATGACCCCGGAGAGATTTTGAAATTCAACTTCTTTCTGGGGATCGCAAGGGACAAAGTCACGTTTGAGTCTTTGTGACGCTATACTAATGGCATTTAAAGGATTACGAATTTCATGAGCAACGCCGGCGGCCAGTTGTCCCAAAGAGGACAATCTTTCCGCTTTTTCCAGTTGCCTTTCCATTTCAACAATGCCGGCCAGGTGCTGATTCTGATCATGATAAAGCAGCCACATGGATAATAAAGCGATTACAACAACAAAGAACATGAAAACAAAAATATGTTGGCGGTTTTCGGCGATACTTTTATCCATGGAACTGCGGTTGAGACCGATTCTCACGATGCCGACAATTTTTTTATCCAAAAACAACGGAGCTACTACGTCCATGATCTTCTGGTCATCATAATTAACTTTTCTGCTGGCAATTTTTATCTTGCCAGCCAGAATTTCTTCGAGTTTAAAACTACTTTTGCTTAAACCTGGCGCAAACTGACCCACGCTGCTGAGCAGTTTGTTTTGATTGTTGATAATTTGCATGTAAACGATGCCATGACCTTCGCCTATTTTATTCATGCCTTTTTCACCGGCGACTTTTAAACTCCAGTAAACTAATCCGGCTTTATCCAGATTGATTACCACAGTACCGCTGTTATCCTTGCGCCTTAAGCCGACAAAACCTATTTTATGTTTTTCCCGTATCTTCTCTAAGAGTTCCAAGGTAGTTAATTTTCTGCCATGCTTTACAAGCTCGCTTGAATCCAGCATATCTGTGTTTAAAGCACTACTTTGATAGACAGCGTTTCCCTTGGCGTTTAACAAACCGATATAAAAAAAATTGTTATCTGCAGCAAATTTTTGCAGATAATCATTGTTTATTTCCCCTTTTTTCCACTGCTGATCCAGACTTAAGGCTAATTTTGTAATTGCTTCAACTACCCATTTTTTTGAATAAGAAGCTTCTTCCTGGCTGACATTTTTGAGTTTGGAGGTTTTTTTTTCGGGTGCGGCAATTATACTTTTTAAATTTTCTTCAGTTAGGCGTTGTAATACTCCAATTGTGCTCATAGCCTGATCCTGCATAAATGCTATGAGATTATTTTCACTTCTTCTGATTTCCAGAAATCCTGTCGTAAGAATCAAGACTACAAAAATAGCGCTGACGATAGCAACAGCTAAAGGCTGAAGAAAAGGATCATTGTAATTGTGAGCTTTGCGGCGCACAATCAAATCTTTTTTTCTAAAAAAAAGCATTTTTAACCTTAAAATCTTATTTTATTGGTCACTTTAAGCTATTTAAGAAAAAAGTCAACGGATAATCCCCTCGCTTTCGACATTTTTGTCGAAAAAATGGGAAGCGGTGCAATTTGTTGACAAGCATTTGAATTAATTATGTTATTTAAACAAACAATCAGGTGGTCTTTTCGACATTTGTTGCCGCCAAAATAAAATATTTATCATTATACTTTGTGCTTTAAAAATTATTTTTTAATAATATTAAATGCTTACGATACAAGTTTTTTTGTGGCACAATAAATGCTTTTTACTAATAACGAGTTGTTTATTGTCGACTAAAAATAACGGGTATGATTGGCCGGCAACAAAATAACCAGGAAGGTGTTTATCCTTCTCTCTTCATTCCTCAGGGAGGCCCTAACCAAGCCTCCCTTTCCTTTTAATGACACTCGCTGAGAACGAGCTCCGATTAATCGGGACGAAGTTCAAAGCGTAAGTTGAATTATCCCGGGAGCAAAGCGACGTGGGATTTGACATTCTCTGAAATTTATTTCTTGTCTGCATCTTTTTTATTTTGCCGCCAGTAATTTAATCTTTCCTTAATAATCTTTTCAAAGCCGGTTTCTTTGGGATGGTAAAATGTCTGTCCCTTAATTTCATCCGGTAGATATTCCTGTTCTACATAAGCGTTGGGATAATCGTGGGCGTATTTGTAGTCTTTGCCGTAGTCGAGTTCTTTCATTAATTTGGTAGGTGCGTTGCGAATATGCAAAGGAACGGACAAATATCCTGTTGTTTTAATTGTTTCTTTAACTTTACCGTAACCAACGTACAATGAATTGCTCTTGGGTGCCGTTGCCAGATAAACCGCTGCCTGAGCCAGAGCCAATTCTCCTTCTGGTAAACCGATAAAATGAAAAGCCTGTTGGGCGGCCATTGCCACAACCAAAGCCTGCGGATCGGCATTGCCAACGTCTTCCGAAGCAAAGCGAACCATGCGCCGTGCAATATACAGAGGATCTTCTCCGGCGGCGAGCATTCTTCCCAGCCAGTAAAGTGCGGCATTGGGGTCACTGCCACGCAAACTCTTATGCAGAGCGGAAATTAAATTGTAATGTTCCTCACCGTCTTTATCATATAAAAGAGCTTTCTTTTGCAGGGCTTCCTCGGCAAATTTTAAAGAAATGATTCTTTTATTTTCCGGAAGGTTTTGTACCATAGCTACTATAGCTTCCAGATTGTTCAATGCGCTGCGGGCATCGCCATCCGCCAGCCGTACTATATAAAGGAGAGCTTCCGGATAGATTTGCAACTGAATAGTTCCGAATCCTTTTTGTTTATCTTTCAATGTGTTATCGATAATAGTCAGCAGATCTTCTTCGGAAAAAGGTTTTAAAATTAAAACACGTGTTCGCGATAAAAGAGGGGCAATTATTTCAAAAGAGGGGTTTTCCGTCGTTGCGCCGATCAACGTAATCAATCCGCTTTCCACATGCGGTAAAAAAGCATCCTGTTGTGCTTTGTTGAAACGGTGAATTTCGTCGACAAAAAGAATAGTTTTCATATTTTTTCTTTCCAGCATATCTTTTGCTTCGTCGATTACCGCACGAATTTCTTTTACACCGGAAAGAACGGCAGAAAAGCTGACAAAATTAGACTTGGTTTCGCGGGCCAGAATTCTGGCCAGAGTGGTTTTTCCCGAGCCAGGCGGCCCCCAGAAAATCACGGAAAAAAGTTTATCTTCTTCGATAGCACGTTTGAGCAGACAATCATCTCCCAGCAGATGCCGCTGGCCGATGAATTCAGAAACACTTTGCGGTCTCATTCTTTCGGCGAGCGGTGCCGATTCTTTTGTATAGCCAGTATTTCCCTGACTGAATAAATCTAGAGTTTTCATTTTTTTGCTTTTGCTGCTTCTATTAATTCAATGAGGCTTGTAACTTTATCTTGGGATTTGGAATTTGTATAACTATTCCATTTCTCCGGCGATAAGTTTTCTTTTAAAAATGATTCTATATCAAAAAAGGGCGACCAGCAGCGAATAATACGTGCGCAAGGAAGGTCACCTGCTTCACGTAGGCAGTAGGAAAAGGTCATTTCATCGCCTAATTTCGGGCAGCGGATTAATTTGTCACCGTATTTATTTTTCATAGTTATTAAGCTTGACTAAAAAAAGAAAAGCCGTCAAGAATTTTGTTACCTGACGGCTTTAATATTTTAATATATTGTTTTTTATGGCTTGGGGAAATCCTTGATTGCCTCCAGCGCACGATCAATTTCATGATCGGGCAACTCGTAAGCTTGTAACTTTCCTAAGAAATAAGCATCGTAGGCTGTTAGATCGACCAGGCCGTGACCGCTCCAGTTGAAGAGAATAACTTTTTCCTTGCCTTCTTCTTTGGCGCGCATGGCTTCGTCAACGACCGCTGCCAGGACGTGATTGGTTTCCGGTGCAGGAATGAATCCTTCAGTTCGTGCCCATTTGACGCCCGCTTCAAATGTTTTGAGTTGGTCATAGGCTCTCGGTTCAACCAGTTTTTCCATAACAAGATGACTGACGATTGGCGCCATGCCGTGGTAGCGTAACCCTCCGGCATGAATCGGCGCGGGAACATAATCGTGACCCAAAGTATGCATCGGAAGCAACGGCGTCGTTTTTGCCAGATCGCCGAAGTCGTAGGCAAAGGGACCTTTTGTCATTGTCGGACACGATGTCGGTTCCGCGCCAACTATTTTAATGTCTTTCCCATGAATCTTATCACAGACAAAGGGAAGAGCCAGTCCGGCAAAATTACTTCCTCCACCGCAGCAGCCCATGACCACGTCGGGATAAACGCCGATTTTCGCCAGCTGTTTTTGCGTTTCCAGACCATTGATAGTTTGATAAAGAAGAACATGATTTAAAACACTGCCTAATCCGTAATGAGACTTGTCTTTACTGGTGACTGCGTCTTCGATGGCTTCACTGATGGCAATGCCCAAGCTTCCCGGCGAATCAGGGTATTTGGCCAGAAAATCTCTTCCGGATTGTGTCATGGTGCTGGGACTGGCAATGCATTCTGCACCCCAGGTATTCATCATCAGACGCCTGTAGGGTTTTTGTTCATAGCTGATTTTAACCATATAAACACGGCATATCAAACCAAACATCTGGCAGGCCATGGAAAGGGCGCTTCCCCACTGCCCGGCGCCGGTTTCCGTCGTCATACGCTTGGTGCCGGCCACTTTGTTGAAATAGGCCATGGGGATGGCGGCGTTTGGTTTGTGAGAACCGGCCGGGCTGACGCCTTCATGTTTGTAATAAATTTTTACCGGACAGCCTAGAAGTTTTTCGAAATTATAAGCACGGTAAAGAGGAGATGGCCGCCACAAAAGATATTTTTGCAAGACTTCGTCAGGAATTTTTATCCAACGCTTATTAGAAGCTTCATGTTCAATGATGTTCATTGGGAAGATGGCCGCCAGATCCTGGGGTGTGACCGGTTTGCCGGTGCCGGGATGCAACGGCGGTTTCATCGGAGTGGGTAAATCCGCCACAATATTATACCATTTTTTGGGTATTTCACGGTCCTGAAGTACTACTTTTACCTGTTCCATATTTTTCTCCTTAAGTAAGTGTTAGTCTAAAATCACTTTGTCATTAATCCCGATAACCATGTTATCGGGATAATTCGACTAACGCCTCGACCTTTGCTCCGCTCGGCCTTGGCGAGTCTCATTAATAAAAAAGCCACGGGATTATATTCCCATGGCGCTGTATTTTTTAGAGTCACGGGAAGGTTCTTCCCTGCCCATTCTCTTTTTTCGAAGCTTATGGGCAGATATTTAAAATCTGCCACCACCACCAGTTATTTTTAGAAATGTTTTTAAACATTTTCAGCTCTCTTATTTTTCCAGTGAGTGAACTCGTAGCACAGCCAATAAATAACTGTCAAGATGAAATTTTTATACGTGATTTCTTAGTTGCAGTTCTGAAGGATGCGGATTCAGATATGCCTGCTCTTTTAAGTAGGGTTCATCGTATTTCCGAACGTAATGACTAATAAGTGTTACTGGTACAACTAAAGGAATATACCCGTCATGATAAGAATGAATCAATTCCAGCAGTTCTTTCTTTTCATCGCTGGACAATTGTTCCTTAAAATATCCCATCATATGCTGAAGAACATTGGCATGTTTTGCCTGTGTCGCCTTTACTTTAAGGGCTTCTAGCAGTAAATACTGATATTTTTTTTGCATTTCTTTTTTGTCTAGGTTCTTTTGCGCCGCCACCATTTTTCCCATCAGTTGATAATGCTTGGGGCTATGTGCAAGTATTAACAATTTATGTTTGGTGTGAAAATCAATCAGACTCTTTTTGAAATTTTTCGTGCTTAACGTTTCCCGCCATTTTTTTAAAGCGAATATTCTTTCAATAAAATTTTCGCGCAGGCTGGGATCGTGCAACCGACCTTCATCTTCCACCGGTAGCAGAGGAAAATGTTTCATGAAAATTGCAGCAAACATTCCCACGCCGTTTTTAACGGGCATGGATTTTTCATTGTAAACCTTGACCCTTTCCATACCGCTGCTGGGGGAATCGCTTTTAAAAATGAAACCGCAGAGATTTTTCGCTTCCAGTTCGGCGACGCGTTTTTGCGCCCAGGTTTCCATGCGTTCAGTCAGATCCTGTCCGGTGCTGGTTACGATTAACCTCGGCGCGTCCGGATTGCCTTCCAGGCGCATGGAAGGTCTGGGAATACTCAGGCCGCATTCGACTTCCGGACAAACCGGTATGTATTCCACGTATTTCCCTAATGTATCCGTAAGAAATTTATCCAGTTTGTGTCTGCCGTCATAGCGGACTTTATTTCCCAATAAACAGGAACTGATGCCTAACCTGATTTTTTCCATGTAAAATCCCTTTAAGTGAAATGAGATCAATATTAACTATCATTTTTCAAAGATTGCATCAAATATTTGAACCAGTAATTTTCAGAAAGATGGAAGATATTGATTGATTTTTATGATGGTAATTTGGTTAAATTCCTTAACTGTCTTATTTTTTTGGAGTAAAAGATTATCAAAAATGGAAAAGCTTGCCTATTTTGACTCATCACATGAGATGCCGCTGGAAATTATCATGGCTGCCGGAGTTATCCCGTATAAAATTATGGGCGATGTTCATAAATCCAATGACCCGGCGGACAAATATTTGTCCAGCTTTTTCTGCCCCGCCGCGCGTAGCTGGCTTACCGAAGGGCTGGCCCACTCAAAAGAATGGGCCGGGATTATTTTCGCGCAGGGTTGCAACAGTACAAACAGGCACTACGACATATGGAAGGTTCATGTGGAAACGCCCTTTCTGCACTGGTTCGGCGCTCCCCTTCTGGAGAGCGATGCCGCCAAAAAATATTACAGGATTGAATTGCAACGGCTGATCAGCCACCTTGAGAATCATTTTAATGTAAAAATTACATCGGAAAAAATCCGGGAGGCGATCGGCAAATCCAATGAGATAAAGAAAAATCTACAACGCCTCTGTGCGCTCAGATCGCAGAAAGACATTCCCAACCGTGATTATCTGGCCGCGATGATAAAATGTCTGACCTGTCCCATGGATGACGTTTTAGCCTGGCTCGATTCGGAGATAACGTCTTGGAATGCAAGGCCGGCTTTCCCATCCGGTAAAAAACGATTTCTCTTAACCGGCAGCGACGTTACTTACGTAGAGTGGATGGATACGCTGGATGATTGCGGAATCAGGATCGTGCGTGACGACCTCTCCGTAGGAGAAAGATTTTTCGCGACACTAATTCCCGACAAAGACGACCCGCTTGATGCTCTCAGGGAATATTACATGAATATTCCCAAACCGGCGACAAGGCCGACAATACAAAAAAGGCTGGATTATCTGTATAAAGCTCTCGGGGAAACGAAGGTTGACGGAGTTCTTTCGCAAAATCTGAAATTCTGCGAGCCTTTTGCCTATGATTCCGTGCCCGTCAACAATGCCCTGAAAGCAAAGGGCTACAAGGTGATCCACCTGGAAAGAGACTTTTCTCCGGCGGCCGATCAGCAACTCGCGAACAGGCTCATGGCCTTTGTGGAAATGATGGAGGGGGCGGAATAATGGATAAGGTGAAAAAATCCGGCAATAATGCCAGGAAAATAAAACTCAAAACCCTGCCTCATGCCAAAGACCTGAAGTGGCCGATGCTGTGGTGGATCGGCATGGAAAAAATATACAGAATGCTGCCTTGGAAAAAGACAGCATGGACGTGTGCCGCTTTTCCTATCGAATTGATGTGGATCTATGATATTTTTCCCGATCATCCTGAAAATATGGCAACTGTGGCTGCCGCCCGTAAACAGTCCCAGCGCCTCATCGAGCACGCCGAGAGTATGGGATTCTCGAGGGATCTGTGTTCCTACTGCAAGACCAACGTTGGCGCTTACGATACCAAAATCAAAAAGACGCTTGGGGGAATCAGCAAACCTGATATCGTGGTTTGCACGAATGCCATCTGCGATACCCACTGGAAGTGGTTTCAGATTATGGCCGATAAAATGAACGTACCGTTTTTTATGTTTGATATTCCCAAGTCGGTGAGCGGCACGGATGAGAAAACCCTTGAAGGAAATATTGATTACGTGGTGAATCAATTTTATGACCTGATGACTTTTATTGAAAAACACACGGGCAAAAAGATGAACGAGAAAAGGCTTTACAAAGTACTGGACAGATCAATGGAACTGTCCAACCTGTGGCGGGAGATTTTTGAACACAGAAAGTCAGTGCCGTCGCCTTATAGCGGAGCGGAAACATCCGCTGCATTTTTCCCCCTTGTGGTTCTGCCGGGTGTTCAAATCGGGATAAATTTTTTCAAAAATATTCTTGCTGATATCAAAAATCTTACCGCAAAAGGCGAAGGAACCATGCCCAAGGGACAGGAAAAATACCGGGTGATGTGGGAGGGCATACCTTTCTGGTACAGGATGAGATTCATGTATGATCTTGCGCAATACGGTGCTGTCATAGCCTTCGAGCCTTACACCTATTCCTTCGCTCCTATGAAGAAAAAATGTCTCACCATGGAAGAGACTTTACGCGATGTCGCCAAACTCATCATGGACACGCCATACGCCTATAACCTCGAAAGGCGGATCGAGAATTTTGAAAAATGGATTGACGAGTACAAATTGGACGGTGTCATTCTGCACGAGAACATGTCGTGCAGGCCTTCCAGTGCAGGGATGGTCGATTTAGCGGAGGCTATCAGAAGGGATAAGGGTATTCCGGTGTTGATACTCCAGTGTGATATGAACGATCCCCGCGCTTATTCTGAAGAACAGATTAAAACGAGAGTGGAAGGGTTTATTGAACTGATGGAGGCGAATAAAAAAAGGTAAAAATAGCAAACAGCCTTCGATAAGGCTTAATTTCAATATTTTTGTGCGGGGTTAGTAAGCTGTTCCATGAAGGTTAAATAAAAGTGATGAAAAAAATATCTGTAATAATTCCATGCTACATGCAGGCGGATTATGTATCCGATGCTGTGTTGTCGGCAATAGAGCAGACAGTACCGCCGGAAGAAATTCTGGTGCTTACTATGGATGAAAAATCAAATGATAAATTACGTCAGTTGACAAATTCTTTAAATCTGTCTCCTGATTATTTAAGGTGGTTTACTACTCCCAAACAATATGTTCCGGCGGCAAGAAATTACCTAATCAATCAGTCTATTGGAGATTATTTTATTCCTCTCGATGCTGATGATTATTTGGAACGTAATTTTATTGAAGAAGTATCTAAAATTGACGCAGATATCGTTTATACCGATGCTCAGGAATTCGGCACATCAAATAATAAACTCTGTATTGATCGGGAAGCGTCACTGGAAAAATTGCGATATCAAAACTGTATCCATTGCTGCTCTTTAGTAAAGAGAGAGTCTTTTGAAAAAACCGGACAATATAACGAAATCCTTATTCATGGTTTGGAAGATTATGAATTATGGCTTAATATGTATAAACATGGATATCAGGCCAAATATTGTGAATCTACGTACTTTTGGTATCGTCGTAAAAAGCATTCAATGGTTATGAAAGTAGCAAGAAATCCGGAGCGCATTTATCAAATGGTAAGAGACCTGCACCCTGATGTACATAAATGGAGATTATTTCAGTTAATAAAATTCAAGCTCAATAAATACAGAGTTATGATCCGTTCCGGCAGGAAACCGCACGATTAGTAAAATGTGCGACGATAATTTTTTGCAGTCTTTTAGCGGTTTCTCAAAGATGAGACATGCCAAACCATTTCAGAATGCGGTATGAACAATCAACTTTTCATTGGCAATATCTAAAAAGTATGCTTTTTAATTGAATGAAGTACAAATGGGTGTTTTTATGAAAATACAAAAAGATGAGGTAAATCTAAAAAATTAAATTTTAAAATGATAACAGCAGGCATTGACATAGGTTCCATTACGGCAAAGGCGGCTTTATTTAAGGATGGTAAACTCCTTGCTACGAAGGTTATTTTTACCGGATACAATGCAGAAGCCGCAGGTCTTAAAGTATATGAAGAAATTTTAGCCGAAACGGATATTGATAAAAAATCCATAGCAAAAGTTGTTTCCACCGGTTATGGCCGCAACAGCGTGAAGATTGCTGATAGGTCTTATACGGAAATCATGTGTCATGCCGCCGGAGCTCATTTTTTAAATCCGCATGTACGTACCATTATTGACATCGGAGGACAGGACAGCAAAGCCATTCTTCTTGATGACGGAGGCAAGGTGAAAAACTTTGTCATGAATGATAAATGCGCAGCCGGAACCGGGCGATTTCTGGAAGTTATGGCGAGAGCCATGGAAGTTAATCTGGATGAATTCGGGGCATTGTCCATAAAATCGAAACATCCTTCCAAAATAAGCAGCCTCTGCACAGTATTTGCGGAATCGGAAGTTATATCTTTAATAGCAAAGGGAAATCAGAGGATTGATATCATTGCTGGGATTCACGAATCTATTGCTTCCAGGATTTCATCCATGATTGGACGCGTCGGAATAAAGGAACCGGTCATGATAACGGGAGGTGTTGCCAGAAATGTTGGGGTTATTCATGCCCTCGAAAAGAAATTGGGAATGAATATAGAAGTGTCACATTATGCCCAGGTTAACGGAGCAATAGGCGCTGCCATTTTGGCCGCTTCATTATAATTTTTTGTCCGCAGTTTTGTATAACTGAACCTTTAAAAGATTTAAAATAAAAACAGGCAGGATATAAGAACCTGCCTGTTTTGAAAAAAACTAAAGCGTTTTTTATTCGATATTGGCGCTGACAACAGAGGCTATCTGCATCATATCAATGGTCTGCCCTTCTTTTAATTTCGTGAAATCAACAACCTTGCCATTTTTACCGGTTACTTTGGTATTATTAAATATCTTAATCAGCTTTGCATCGGCCACAATATTCTTTCCCGCGTTTTCCGGCTTGCCGTTAACCGTTCTGGTTTGCAGTTTATTTGATTTAATATAGTCCCAAAGTTTTTTTGTTATTTCAGTGCGTGGAAGTGCTTTTGCTCCCAGCAGTGCTGCCAAATCCGCTTTTAACTTTACCGGTTTGTTCAACCCTTTTTCTTCTGCCATAATTAAGCCTCCGTTTTTCTGAATTGTGTTAGATTTTTTTGGTAAGATATTGCGGTGGAAAGTATAAGAACTTTCTATTTTATATGTCAAGAAAATATTGAATGCCTGTTTTTATCATTTATTCATATAAATAAGGCTGACTAATTATTGACTTCGGTCATATAAAGGTAATGTTTATTGCTTTTTCGTTGAACATCGGGTATGCCATACAAAAAAGTCATCAAAAAATAATGGTATAAATTTTTTAAAAGGAAGGATTTTCAAAATGACAGCAAGTTTATCCACCAAAATCGTCATTAGCGGTTCAGGGCTTTGGACACCTCCTGAGGCAATAACAAATGATGAACTGGTGGAAAGCTACAATGCCTATGCGGAAAAATTCAATTCTGATCATGCAGCGGATATAGCATCAGGAAAAATCAAGGAAAAATCTCTTTCCAGTGCAAGATTCATTGAGAAAGCTTCTGGAATAAAGGCAAGGTATGTATATACAAGGGAAGGCATTTTAGATATTAATCGCATGCGTCCCAAATTTCCCGAAAGGAAGGATGAAGAATTAAGCTATCAAGCGGAGATCGGCGTCCTTGCCGCGAAAATGGCAATGTCTGCCGCCGGCAAAACAGCTGCGGATATTGACGCTGTCATTGTCGCCGGAGCTTATACTCAGCGGCCATATCCGGCCATTGCCATTGAAATACAGCATGAATTAGGTATTGAGGGTTTTGGATTTGATATGCTGGGAGCCTGTTCAGCGGCGACATTCGGTCTGCACCGGGCATATGACAGCCTAGTTTCCGGTTCGTCAAAGTGTGTTTTAGCTGTCAATCCGGAACTGGTTACTCCTCAGGTAAATTTTTGTGACCGGGATAACCATTTCATTTTTGGCGATGTCAGTACCGCCATAATAATGGAACGTTCTGAAACATGTACCAGTCCTAACAGTTACGACATTCTGAGCACAAAAGCACTGACACAATTTTCGAGTAATATCCGCTCCAATTTCGGTCATATGTCGTACGCTAATGATGTGGATCCTTTCGGATGGGACAAGTTGTTTCATCAGTCAGGACGCATCGTTTTTAAAGAAGTAAGCCCGATTGCCGCCAAAATTATGAGTGATCATCTGACAAGTCTTGGTTTAAAGCCATGGGATGTTAAAAGATTCTGGCTTCACCAGGCAAATATCAACATGAACAATATGGTGATAAAACAACTTTTTGGTGAAGAGGTTGGGGAAAAGATTATACCGACAATTCTTGACCGGTATGCAAACACAGGATCCGCAGGATCAATTGTCGCTTTTCATCTTTATAATGATGATCTGAAAAGTGGTGATATAGGGATGATCTGTTCCTTTGGTGCCGGATATTCCGTTGGCAGCTTGGTATTGCGCAAACGATGAACCGGATATGCGCTAAAAGAATTAAAATTTACCAAACTGACTTTTTCCTAAAGACAGCAAAACTTTGACGATATAGGCGTTAAGTTAATAATAAACACAATTAACGCCCAACAAAAAATCGATAGCAAATCTCATATAAGCCATATTTTATCAGAAAATTTCACTGGGGAGGGATGGAATGATCCGGAAGCCGGGTTTTGACAACGAAAAATACATTAAGGAACAGACAACGGAAATCCTTAAAAGAGTTGATCGCTTCGACAACAAA
Organism: Smithella sp.; assembly: GCA_007244375.1. Classification (GTDB taxonomy): domain Bacteria; phylum Desulfobacterota; class Syntrophia; order Syntrophales; family Smithellaceae; genus Smithella. Next base: position 60,927 of record SCVW01000045.1, read on the forward strand.
CTCTATTTGGAATTCGGCGGTAAACTTTTATATGATTACCATGCCGCCCGTGTTCTTCCCGGTTATGATCCCAACGTAAAGATGCGTCTTCTTAGCGAATTAAAGGACAAAGCGGATGTTGTCCTGTGTATTTTTGCCGGTGATATTGAAAGAAAGAAAATCCGTGCCGATTTCGGAATTACGTATGATGCAGACGCTCTGAAACTTATTGATAATCTCCGGGCATGGGGAATAAATGTGTTGGGTGTCGTCATTACTCGCTTTGATGAACAACCAGCCGCTATAATTTTCAAGAATAAACTGGAAAGAAGAGGCATATCCGTTTACACGCATCGGTTTACCAAAGGTTATCCCACTGATGTGGAAACAATTGTCAGCGATGAAGGTTACGGCGCCAACGATTTTATCAAAACAAAAAAACCTTTAATTATAGTGACCGGGCCGGGACCGGGAAGCGGTAAAATGGCAACTTGTTTGTCTCAACTGTATCATGACTATAAACGCGGCATAAAATCCGGTTATGCCAAATTTGAAACTTTTCCCATCTGGAACATTCCTCTTAAACATCCTGTAAATGTGGCCTATGAAGCTGCCACGGCTGATATACGGGATTTTAATCTTATTGATCCTTTTCATCTTGACGCCTATGGAGAGAAGTCTGTTAATTATAATCGCGATGTGGAAGTTTTTCCTGTTCTGAAGAGAATTCTGGAAAAGATTACCGGTGAAAAGTCATTTTACAAATCACCAACGGACATGGGTGTCAACCGTGCCGGGTTTGCCATTATAGATGATGAAGTCACAAAAAAAGCAGCCAAAATGGAAATGATCCGCCGTTATTTCCGCTACCGCTGTGAATACGCAATGGGATTTGCCGACAAGGAAACTGTTCAGCGTGTCGAACTTTTTTTAAAAGACTTTAATCTTGCGCCGGAAGAGCGCACTGTTGTCACACCGGCGCGAGAAGCCGCCGGAGTGGCTCCAGCGGAAGCGAGAGATTATGAAAGAGGTAACGAAGGAATATTCTGCGGAGCAGCCTTGGAATTAAAAGACGGAACGATAATAAAAGGAAGCAATTCATCTCTGATGCATGCCGCAACAAGTATGGTTATTCATGCCATTAAGCATCTGGCAGAAATTCCGGATAAGATAAAACTTTTGCCTTCACACATAACTGATTCTGTTAAGAATCTAAAAACAGAAATCCTTGAAGAAAAATCGGTAAGTCTCGATCTTGAAGAAGCGCTTATTGCCATCAGCATAAGTGCGGCAAATAATCCGGCCGCCCAATTGGCATTGGAAAAACTTCGGGAACTCCGTGATTGTGAAGCTCATATGACTCATATTCCTACACCAGGCGATGAAACAGGACTTCGACGTTTGGGCATTAACCTGACAACTGATCCTAACTTTTCGACCAATGATTTATTCATAAAATAGAACATAATAAGAATAGATCTGTCCTTCAGTTTTAAAATATTTTCTTCACTATAATGGTGAACTTGTTTGAAAGTTATTTGCATCATGATTATTAATTTAGAGTGTTATTTTCACGATTCGGGAGGCAAAATCGATTGACAAAGAAATCATCTTTTGATTAATAATTTTCAAAATATAAAGGAGGTTAATATGTCCATCAAAATTGCGATTAACGGATTTGGAAGAATTGGCCGGCTTGTATTCAGGGCCGGATATAAAAGCAAAGATGTGGAATTCGTGGCGGTAAATGACCTCGCAGATGCCAGAACCCTTGCTCATTTGTTGAAATACGATTCAAATCATGGGACTTTGGATGCCGAAGTTAAAGTCGGCAACAACGCAATAATTATTGATGGTAAAGAAATCAAAACATTTTCTGTCAGAGAGCCGGAAATGTTGCCTTGGAAAGATTTGGGGATTGATGTTGTTTTGGAAAGCACCGGGAAGTATACTGACAAAGAAGGAGCTGGGAAGCACATTAAAGCTGGTGCCAAAAAGGTTGTTATTTCGGCGCCGGCTAAAAATCCGGATGTAACTTTTGTCCTTGGTGTCAATCAGGAAGTGTATGACAAGTCCAAACATAATGTCATTTCCATGGGATCGTGCACCACAAATTGTCTGGCGCCGATTGTTAAGATATTACATCAGGAATTTGGCATTGAATACGGATTGATGACAACAATTCATGCCTATACCAATGATCAGGTTGTGCAGGATGAACCGCACAAGGATTTAAGAAGAGCCCGCGCCGCAGCACTTTCCATGATACCGACCACAACAGGAGCAGCCAAAGCGATTTCAGAAGTTATACCGGAAATGAAAGGAAGGCTCGATGGGCTGGCTATTCGGGTTCCTACACCGAATGTTTCCCTTGTCGATTTTGTGGCAACACTTTCAAAGAGTACGAAGAAGGATGAAGTTAACGCCAAGTTCAGAGAATATGCAAAAGGAGCCATGAAAGGAATTCTTGCATGTTCTGAAGAAGAATTGGTTTCGCGTGATTTCAACGGCAATACATATTCTTCTATCGTGGACATTTCCAATACAGCTGTCATCGGTGGCAATATGGTAAAGGTTCTTTCCTGGTATGACAACGAATGGGGATTTTCCAACAGAATGTTGGAACTGCTTTCTTTTATCATGAAATAGTAGAGAAAGAGTAATTAAGGAAAAAGCATGAAATATATTGATCAGCTCGATATGAAAAATAAACGGGTTTTTTTACGGGTGGACTTTAATGTTCCGATGGATAAAGAAGGAAATGTTACCAGTGATAAACGCGTGAGATCGAGTATTCCCACGATAAATTTTGCGCTGGAGAAAGGAGCTAAATTAATCATAGCTTCACACCTGGGCAGACCGAAAGGTAAAAAAGTTGCGGAGATGTCGCTAAAACCGGTGGCAAAAGTACTTTCAGGATTGCTGCAAAAAGAGGTCATGTTTTTAGACGATTGTGTAGGAGAAGCAGCAGAGCAGGCGACGGGCAAAATGAAAGAGGGAGATATCATTCTTTTGGAGAATCTTCGATTTCATCCGGGCGAAGATAAAAACGATTCAGCGTTTGCCAAACAGCTGGCCGCGCTTTGCGACATTTATATTGACGATGCCTTTGCCGTATCGCATCGGGCGGCAGCTTCCAATTCAGCGATTACAGAATTTGTTCCCGTGTGTGCTGCCGGATTCCTGCTAAAAAATGAAGTCGAATATTTCGAAAAGGCCATGGTTAATCCGGCACATCCTTTGGTTGCGATTATTGGTGGAGCCAAGGTCTCTGATAAAATCAGCCTTCTGGAAAACCTCATTGAAAAGGTGAATATAATCATTATTGGTGGCGGTATGGCCTTCACCTTTCTGCGGGCAGCTGGTTACGAGACCGGTAAATCTCTTTGCGAAGAAGATATGCTGGATACAGCGCGCAAAATTGTGGATAAAGCCAAACAGAAAAATGTGAAGTTTTTACTTCCTGTGGATGCCGTAATTGCCCCGGCCGCAACGGCTGAAGCGGAAGCCAAAGTCTGCAGCTTGAAAGAATTTCCCAAAGATTGGATAGGTTTGGATATCGGTCCGGCTACGATTTCTCTTTTTAGTGATGCGCTGCAGGGTGTAAAAACAATAATCTGGAACGGCCCTATGGGTATGTTCGAGCTTGCTGCCTTCAGTAAAGGAACCTTTGGTCTGGCACAGGCCGTAGTCGATTCTGGAGCAGTCTCCATAATCGGTGGAGGTGATACGGATACGGCCATTAAAAAAGCGGGGCTGAGTTCAAAGATGTCTTATATTTCAACAGGTGGTGGAGCATTTCTCGAATGGCTGGAAGGTAAGATCCTACCGGGAATTGCCGCGCTGGAAAGATGAAAGATAAGGAGGAGACAATGAGAGAATGGATTGTTGCCGGTAACTGGAAAATGCATAACAATGTTGCCGAGTCTATTGCGTTAGCCAAAGCTATCAGAGAAGGTTTAACTGCCATTAAAAATGGAGAAGTGGTTATAGCACCGACTTTTACAGCTTTGTTTAGCGTTGGTGAAATTATTAAGGGATCGAGAATATCGCTGGCCGCTCAAGACATGCATTACGAAGATAAGGGAGCTTTTACTGGAGAAATATCACCGGCAATGCTTAAGGATGTTGGATGCATTTATGTGATTATCGGCCATTCGGAACGCAGAAAATATTTTCATGAACAAGATAATGATGTGAATTTAAAAGTCAAAAAAGCATTGATGATTGGTTTAAAACCTATTGTCTGCGTGGGAGAAACTGATGAAGAAAGGGTAAAAGGAGTTACCCAATCAGTTGTCGGCAGGCAACTGAAGGAAGGCTTAAGTGGTGTGGAAAAAATTGATAATGTTGTTATTGCTTACGAACCGGTTTGGGCAATAGGAACGGGTAAAGTAGCCACACCGGAGCAGGCGCAAGAAGTACATTTCTTCATCCGAGGCATCTTAAAAAATTTGTATGGTGGCAGCACAGCTGACGACATTCGGGTACTATATGGAGGAAGTGTAACCAAAGATAATATCGGCGATTTAATTGCGATGAAAGATATCGACGGTGCTCTTGTCGGAGGAGCATCATTGAAGGTGGATAGTTTTCTGGGAATCATTAAAGTAATTTCCTCTAAACAATAATATAATACTGCAAACTTTTGTTTCTTTTCCATAGTCAAAAAGAGAACATTGTCATTTTTGAAGAAGTGATTGATTAACAAATACAACTGTCTTATCTTCTGCTGCGACAGAATGTTGCTTTAGAAAATATCCGAGAACGTATAGAACATGAATAATTTGCGTAATTTTTTAGCTGGAATAGCTTTTTTGATATTGGTTGTTTTATTTCAGGTGGTGCTGGTAAATGGTTGCGGATCATCCGACTCACAGAATAGTTACAGTAATGTGTCTTATGAGTTCAATATTATCGATTCACCTACCACTATTACATCTGACGATGAACCTTTCATGGAAGAGGAAGCGGTTTTTGAATCGATTCCCGGAATGAACGGACATCATTCCGCTTCACTGACCATTTTTCCCGATGGCGAAATGCTGGCTGCGTGGTGTTCTTACAGCGGAGATCATGAGTTGTCGGGCTTGGCAATTTACCGGTCGCGCAAAAAAACCGGAGAGTCATGGGAGATTCCCCAACTTCATATCGATCGTTCTATTGGCGACGGCAATCCGGTGCTTTACAGCGAAGGCGATCATGTATGGCTTTTTCAGGCGGCAGTTCCCGGCGGTTGGGATACGTCACATATTGAAGTTCAGGAATCCACCGATAAAGGGGAGAGTTGGACCGATCCCGTTGTTTTGGGGCCGACGTTAGGACCGGATGTCAAATATCCGCCGGTACGCCTGAATGATGGTACATTGCTTTTACCGGCATATGATGAGATTTCGAGTAAATCCATTTTCTTTTCGTCAACAGATGGAACAAACTGGAATCTATTGTCATCAGTAGAGAGTAATCCGGGAAATACCGAGCCGTCATTAGTGCAATTAAGTATGAGTCGGTTATTCTGCGTTATGCGCAACGAAGGACAGGGATGGCTATGGGTGACGGCTTCGGATAATAACGGAAAGTCATGGTCGGAACCGAAAGATAGCGGTTTTTTGAATCCTGCGAGTGCTTCTCAGATGATTCGTCTAGCAAATGGGCATTTGGTGTTGGTTTATAATGACAGCGCCACGGTACGCAGACCTCTTTCGATTGCGATTTCAGCAGATGATGGGCGCACCTGGCCATATAGAAAAGTCCTGAAAGATGGGACAGATACATTCAGTTATCCCTTTGCAGTTCAGGCGCCTGATGGAATCATTCACATTCTCTACAGCCTGAATCGCGACAAGATTATGCATATGGCTGTCAATGAAGCATGGATAATTTTATCGTCTTACATATTCTAGAAGCAACTTGGTAATTGGTTCGATTTCTCTATTCGCGATAGCGAGTTTTTAAAATAGATCTATTTTTCAGCATAATCCGGCAAATCTCCGGAAATATAATTTTTTAAATATCCCAGGTGAATATCACGCCGCTGGTGGGGAAAATCCAGTCTTTGTCGGAGATATTGATGCTGATGGATTTACCTTTCTTTATGGAAACAGAAGGCTGCGGGTGTCTTCCGGCAAAAAAACTTTCTTCTCTTACATTTTTTATACCCGCCTTTTCATAATTGAAATTAATTTCCAACCCTCGTACCGGATAAACCAGATATACGGGAAAGATTTTGTTTCCCTTGGATTTTTTTGTTGAGATTTCGATTTCCAGTTTTACTTCGGTATTTATTTTTTTCTTAAGCTGTTCGGATCCGCACCAGATTTCATAACCGCGCTTTGTGTTTTTTGTTTCAATAATGGGAATATTTTCTTTATCAATGCGTACCTGTTCTACAGTAAAATCTCTGTCCATGATCAAATCTTTTCCGTTGTTCATCAGCCAACGGTATTCGCAGCGCGGGTCTTCAAATAACTCGGCTAACTGGGAATGGCTGGACGCGCAGCCGATCATAAAGATGTTGTGACGTAATGTTTTTTTATATTCAACCCGGGTGCTGACGCAAAGATAATCTTTAGATGTTTTGATGTTTTTTGTTTTTGGTAATTTTGCTATGTTGATGTCATAACGGAAGCAGGAACGCAATTCCAGCCGGCGATCTTCCTTACCGAAGAGCGTTTCGAACATTTCATAATAGATTGCGTTGCCTAATTCTTCGTCACGTGCGCGTGTTTGGAGGCAATGACGTATAATGTTATCGATACGGGAAATGGATTTTTCTTCATCCGGAATGAATATCCGCCGCAGTCGCGGCTCTATAGCGTCTACCTTTCCTTTTTGCAAGAAAATGCGCGGCGCTCTTTTTCCCAGAGCGCAAAGGATTTCGTAACTAATGTTTTGAGCCTTGGCGGCGATTTCATTGGCACTGATATATTCTTTTCCCTGCCTGCCCAAAAGAACGGCTTCGTCACCGACAGAGCAGTCGGGAATGTGGGTGACGTCGATTGTGCACATGTCCATCGAAATTCTTCCAACAATGGACGCTCGCTTTCCGCGGATTAAAGCCTCTCCCTGATTGGAAAGAATAAAGCCATAACCGTCTCCGTAACCAACAGGGATCGTCGCAATTCGGGTTTGTTTTTTAGTAATGTATGTGCTGCCGTAACCGATACCGTAACCTTTAGGAAAATCTTTTAACAAAACAATACTGGTTTTAAAAGACATAACTTGTGTAAGCTTGGCTCCGGATTCATCATCCGGCGAAGGGTAAATACCGTAAGTCATGATTCCTGGACGAACCATATTCAATTTAAACTCAGGATAGTTTAAAATTGCTCCGCTGTTGTCTATATGCCGTATGGGAAATTCTACTCCCGAATTCTTAATTACTGAAAGCAAATTGGAAAAATAACTCCACTGCTTGTCGTTGTAAGGGATTATTTTTTCACTGGAAGCAAGATGACTGAAAATTCCTTCCATTATAATGTTGGGTAATTTGGATATTTTGCCAATGAGCTTCACCGCTTCTGTATGCATGGTTCCGCCGCGACCCATACCGGTATCCACTTCGATATGCACCGGAAGTTTATGATCCGTTTTGGCAAGCGCAATGTTGAGTTTTTTTGTAAAATAGATGTCTGAAACAGAAGGGGTAAGGTTGTATTTAATTATTTGTTCGATTTCCGCAGCAGTTGACGGTCCTAAAATAACGATGGGTGCTTCGATTCCGCTTATTCTAAGTTGAACACCTTCATCGGCATTGGCCACGCCAAGCATTCGTGCGCCGTTTTTTAAGGCGGTGTTGGAAATTTCTATGGCACCGTGCCCGTAAGCATCAGCCTTGACAACCTGCATAAAATCAACCTGCGGGCCGATCAGTCTTTTTATTTCTTTCAGATTACCGATAAAACTATCAAGATCAACTTCTACCCAACTGCGATATTTTTGTTCTTTTTTTAACGGCATAAATTATTCCAATAGATTTTCTAAATACTTCCTGCAGCCTTATAGAATTTGATGTTTTCTGTACTTATTTGCAGAGACCTTTAGATAAAAATTTTTTCCAGGATAAATTTTCCTGGATAATATCAAATCGTTGATTAAAGTCAAGCCGCCTGCATCTTTCAAAGAAATCGACAATTTATACTTGAAAAATAAATTTTTTTAATTAGAATACAAAAAATACTTGGAGGGTGAATATTTAAACCCTTCACAACGAGGAGGAAAAATCAATGGTAAAAGCAAGATATGGAGATGTTCTGAGTTGTGAAGTATGCGGATTGACCGTAATAGTAGATGAAGAATGTGGTTGCGCTTCGGTTGATATTATTTGTTGTGAAGAGCCAATGGTTCACACCGGCGTATCAAAGTTGAAATTATTGCAGGCCGCCGCCGAGCCGAAAAAAAAGGCAGTCGTGAAAAAAGTAAAAACAGCAAAGAAAAAAGCACCTAAAGAGAAAAAGAAACCTGTAAAGAAGATTTCTAAAAAAGCGGCAAAAAAGAAATAAACGAACCCTTCCGACGGAAGCTGACTAGTTTCGAGTAGCGTTATTAATTGTTTGAAAGTTGAAGCTTCAATTTACTAGAGTCTCGTCGAGAGCGGGATTCTATCAATGTGGTGTTTTGCCAAAATATCCTGTTTCGTGTAAGCATTCCACAAAAGCGAGACGAAAACCTCATCACATCCAGTGTTTATGTTCTGACCTTGAAAAAATATGTGAATTCTGATTAGAAATTTACAAAATTTGTCTTTTGCAGGAATCCCCCTTATGACAACAAAAAACGACCCGAATAAAAAAAGTGATGAATGGGGTTCTTCCGCCCTGAAAGTTAATTTGGAAAGAACAGCTGTAACCATAGAAATACCGGAGCAGTATGCACCATTGCTCATGGTTGTGGAAAACCATTACGGTCTGCAAAAAAAGACCTGTGAACTGTTGACAGAGTTAAACCATCCTTTTGTTAACTGGGAATATGTCCTTAAAGAACTTAAAGCAATTTCCATCGGGGATTTTTATATTTACAACAATCACCAAGAAGGGTTTTCCGCTCTTTCCATAATGTTGCATATTTATTTCGATGTTATCAGGTTGGCATCAAATAACGATATAAAAGACAGCGCTATTCACTATCTGTTCGATTATATTGATACGATACTTAATCAGAGTGGTGAATATCTTCCCCGAAACTTGTCCATATTTCCGGATTTTACAATGCCACTTATGAATATTGCGGATGAAAATGCGACTCTCTGCAGAAAATGTTCGGCTTATCTCAAACGAATAATCAAGAGCATTATAGAAAATGATATAGATATTGAAACGCACATGTTCGATAATTTAGTCTGCCGGATGTTTAAAATTACATATCAGTTCTGGCTCACCCAGCCTGATCCTTCCGGATGGTTTGATCAGGAAGGGGGCGAAACAAATGAATCAATCAGCGCCTATAAACAACTCATTCAGCCATTGAGTCATCGGTATCTTCTTACTTTACTCGAAGAGTTGGAAATCCTTAACTCGGATACGCAGAATAAAGAAGAAAATCGAATAAAAAAGTATTTTGATATGCCGGATTATTTTCAATTAACAAACGGTTATCTGCTCGTTGCTGACCAACTGGAGAAATCACAGGCGCATCAAGGTCACCAACACCTGGCAAAATTGAGTTTTCTATTTAAGACGATGGATGTTTCCAGTCTTACCGACATTCGCGCGAGTGCTTTGCGGGAAATCAATCATTCTTTAACCAAAGTTTTTCAGGAAGAAAAAAAAGAAAATCTGAACGGATTTGTACGCAAAATATTTGATTTTCTAAAAAAGAGTAAATCTCAGCGTGAATTCGGTATCGCAAGTTTTGATTGCATCACGACAACGGCAAGGGAAGTTTTTGCACAAAACAACCATTCCCTTGCAGATACTTTTATCGATGAACTGATAGCTTACGGTTTTCAATATCCCGAGATTTCAGGTTCAACCACAGAATGGCAGGTAAAGGTCAATCCGGCTCATATCATCAATATTCGTTCCTGGCTTGAAATTATCGGTATAAAACCAAGATGGACAAAGAGATTGATTTCAGCGTTAATAATCAATTTAAAAATGGGAGGAGTGTTTATCCGTGATACGGATCTCATCCAAAAAAACATCTCTGCACTCCTCAATACCGATATTGCGTCCGCATATAACCTGACAAAACAACTTCTAAGAATTTTTCCGGTTTATTTCAGTGAAATAGGTGCAGAAGGCGAATTAAGAGATATCTCCACAAAAGTTGACGAACTTTCTTTACGTAACGACAAACTGTTGTTCTTTTTCAGGAAGCAATCCCATGTGGAAAGCAACAGCATGATCGTGAAATTTGTTGAAGACATATTCCAGTATTGGCGTTCCGGCGATAAAGAATTTATCCGCATACATCTTCCTGATGAAGTATATGAACAAGTTGTTAATTCTGGAGAATATTTTGATGGAATGCACGAGGTATTTAAATATTTCTTTTCCAGGATTAAAGATGCCCGGGATTTTCTTGAATGGGATACGGCAAAAGTATGCAGAGAACTCAATAATGTAGAAGGCGTTAGTGAAAGAGATCAGGAACGTAGTAAAATAATGATCCGCATTTACCAGTTGATCTGTAAGAAATACTATCCTCAGTATATAGATTTGTTGAAAGATTTAGAATCAGACAATACATTTCACAATGCTGATGTTTTATCGTTAAAGCGAGCTCTGGATAGCAAGAACTATTATCGAAGTCTTACGATTATCTTGAAATTTTTGTCCATATTGAAGGAAAAAATTCTTTCCCCGAAGAAAACGCAGTTTTATGAAAACATATATTATAAGAGGCATATAGCTGCGGGCATACCATCAATGTATGGGACCTATAGTGAAAAAAAATTTGAAGCCGTTGGCTTATCTCTGAGATTGGAAACTCTTGCCACGATGCTTTTTGAAGAGTTAATCAAGTCATTGAATCTTAAGTTTATAACGAAACAAACTATCACAAAGATCCATACATATTTGTGGCTCTATATCAAAGCGTTGGAAATTGAAGGCATTGTTACAGAAGGTTTGGCGGATAAAGTAAAGTATGTGACAAATGCGTTATCCATCAGACAGTTTTCCATGGAACAATACATAGATATTTTCCGTTTTATCTCCAAAAATATTCAGGACATTATTCGTAATTACTATATTGACGTTCACAATATTAATCTTTCTGTTATTATAAGAGAAATTTACCATGAAGATGCTGATTCCGAAAGAAAATCCGGCCATAAAAAATACGAAAAATCAATCTATCAGCACTCTGAAAATTTTATCAGAGGAATGATATCTTCAGCCTTTGGCATTCAGGTTTTGGATAATTTTGTTAATGCTGTTATTAAAACTCTGAATGCTGAGCTGGAAAAATTCGAAGACAAAAAACAGATTCTACGGGTTGTTATGGCATATAATCCTGAATTAACGGTTTCTTCTTTTTATAAAAAAAACAAGAAAGTGGACAACCAGATACTTCTCGGGAATAAAGGATATTTCCTGAAAGAACTTATATCTTTGGGTTTCAATGTGCCTCCCGGTTTTGTAATAACGACGGAAGTGTTTAGAGCATATGAAGCGGTCTACGGCTATAAATATATTTTTCATGATCTCGCTGTTCGGATAAATAAAGAGATCTCTGCTCTGGAAAAGATAACGGGTTGCAAATTCGGTGATCGTCACAAACCTTTGCTGTTATCAGTACGAAGCGGTGCCACTGTTTCGCTTCCCGGTATGATGAAATCATTTTTGAATGTGGGAATTAACGAATCAATAGCAGAAAATCTAGGCACTAAAGAGAACTTTAAATGGGCGGCATGGGATTCATATCGCCGTTTTATACAAACATGGGGTATGTTTCAGGGGATGAATCGTAATTTTTTCGATGCAATTATTAATGAATTTAAACAAAAATACGGGGTGGAAAGAAAGATACAGTTTTCTCCTGAACAGATGAAACAAATTGCCCTTTCCTATAGAAAAGGATTAATGGATAATGGCATAGAGTTTAAAGAAAAGCCTTTGGATCAGCTAAAACACGCCATTCTTCAGGTTTTTAATTCGTGGTATTCGGAACAGGCGGAAATTTATCGCCGCCAGATGCATCTTTCCGATCAATGGGGAACGGCGGTTATTGTTCAAAAGATGGTTTTTGGGAATCTTAATGAGCATTCCGGATCCGGAGTTATTTTCACACGAGAACCTAAAAGCTCCTTTTCAGAGGTAACATTATATGGAGATTTTATATTTGGTGTCCAAGGAGACGATATAGTGTCGGGTCTGGTGGAAACGTATCCTATCTCGGAGAAACAGCGCATAGATGAATGTCGTTATTCCAAAATTTCCCTCCAGACAAAATTTCCTGAAATTTACGCGGAATTGTTAAGAATGTCCGAAATTCTGATTTATGAAAAGGGATTTAATCATCAGGAAATAGAGTTTACTTTTGAAGGACCGACGAAGAATAAATTATATATTCTGCAGACTCGTGATATGAGCCAAGCAAAAACGCAAAAGTGGAAACGTTTTAAAGAAACCAAAACATTACAATCATCACTTTTGGGATCTGGTATAGGGGTGAACGGTGGTGCTCTTTGCGGGAGAGCTGTTTATTCAGAATCGGACATTAAACATTTTCGCAGTGCTGAACCGGAAACGCCCCTTATTTTAGTGCGTCCGGATACAGTTCCAGATGATGTCGGAATTCTCCTGCAGGTTGAAGGCTTGCTTACGGCCAAAGGCGGGAGCACGTCGCATGCCGCAGTAACTATTCCGCAACTGAACAAAGTTGGCGTCGTCGGTTTCAATAAACTAAAAGTTTACGAAGTTGACGAATATGCAAAGATAGAAGATCGTACTATCAAGGCAGGAGATTTCATAAGTATAGACGGTCGTAGTGGTGCCGTCTATGCCGGACAGCACGAAAGTGAGGCTGAAGAATTACGGGACATAACTTTTTAAATGCAGTTTTATATCCTCTGCATTGTGTCACACAACGGCACATTAATCAGCCGTAAGCAATCTTATAAAATATTTTTGTGGATATATACAGTCAGATCACCCATCCTGTTTGTATAACTTCCGAATTCATTGTCATACCAGCCGAATATTTTTGCATGAACGACTGGCACTTTCATTACGTTTTCGGGAAACGCTTTTATAACTTCCGCGGGCAAATTGGGAATATGGGGAATATCCAGATTAATAAATGCCGTACGTGTGTGGTTAAACTGTCCTTCGATAATTACCGCGGCATCAACTCCAATTAAGTCCGTGGAAATATTTTGTTCCATGGTGAACCTTATCAGACGTTCGGGATTATTTTCATCCGCTTTGCGGTAAATATCGTTGACCATTTTTGTATTGATGGCTTTTTCAACACCGTGCTTGTTTGCAAGCGTTTGAAAGGTTATATTGAGAACGATTAAGGACAAGGTATTGGTTGGTATTCTAATTGAATCGGCCATAAAACCGATATTCTTCACTTCCGGAATAACTTCTGCCAGCGCTTTGGCGGCGTTTGTGGATGTCAAAATGATATTGTTTAAAATACTCCTATTCTTTCTTAAATCCTTTTCTCCGGCCTTAGGAACACTGTCCAGCACGCTCTGAGAGTTGGTGACAGCGTGAATAGTGGACATGGAAGCCGTAAGAATATTGCTTGTTTCTTCATTTTCCAGCAGAGGCTTAATCATATGGGCGAGTCCCGTAGTTGTGCAGGAAGCTGCAGAAATAAGAAGATGTTTCTTACGATCAAAAGCAGTGTGATTTATTCCGTAAATCAAAGTAACGGCATCATCCGGCATGGAGAAAGCCTTATTCTTTATTTTAAAAGGGGAGGAATTAATAACAACTCTGGCCCCTCCGTGTAAATGACCTCTTATGGAACCGTTTTTATTATCCGAAGCGATTGTAGGATCCTTGAATTTTCCCGTGCAGTCCAAAACAATATCGGCTCCATACTGTCGCCATGGTATATCGGCGGGATTTCTCGCCTCGCGAAGCACCGTAACCGGTATGCCGTCAATCAACATTTTGCCTTTTTTCTCGTCAGTGATTTTAACAATACTTTCCGCTTTCATGCCGTAAAGAAATCTGTGCAATAATCCATACGTTGCGTCTTTTTCAATTACCTGGGCAATGGCATCCAAACCTGTGCCTGCTTCTCTTCCCAGATTAACAATAATTTCTTTAAAATATTTTCTGCCGATATGGTGCCATAGAGACAATTTCCCGATTCTTCCCAGACTATTAATACCGAGCACCGGCGGTCTGTTTTCCATTATTTGAATTTTTGCCATTATAAATATCCTCCTTGTATTTAAGAAAATCCAATGCCGAAAATAGAACCCGGCGCATGCCGGGTAAATCACATTGGAATTGGTGAATCAAACGATACCCAAAAGCTGAAAGCAGCATGTCCTTGCTTCCTGCTGCCGCAGGCATCAAATTGCCAACAGATTATTTTAATGAAAAAAAATGCAGGGAACCCCTGCTGAAATTTTATAAAGATAAGACTATTTAAAAACGGTTTTGTGGTGACCGGGACCATGCAAACTCTCCCTTAAAAGGTCGTGATTTATATACAAAAAAGGTGAACTGAAGTCAATAAAAAACAAAGGTCATAAGACGTACAATGCATTTAAATGGCTTATATAACAGAAAAATTGACTATATAATTATTTTTTTATATAAAAAAACAGCAGGCAAGAAAGAACAAAAATCTTAAAAATGTCAGGAAACAATTATTTAATTAATTCATAAAAAGGGGAATTCAATGAAACTAAGTTTTTGGCGAATATTTCCGGTATTGATTGTTTTGTTTGCGACTTTTAATGTTTGGGCGGAAAGTTCCGTTTGGGTGGCTAGTTCCTCTAAGACAAAAGTATATTTAGCCGGATCTTTCCATATGTTGAGGGCATCAGATTATCCTTTGCCTGCTGAGTTTTTTGCAGCTTATAAGAGTTCCGGCAAAATTATTTTTGAAATCCCACCGGGTGACACTGGAAATCCGGGACAACTGGCGGAGTTTCTGGGGGGAGCAATTTATACCGATGGTACAACTCTCAAAGATCATGTTTCATCTGAGGCTTACGTCAAAGCAGAGAAATTCTGTAAAGAACGGAAGTATCCACTGGAGCTATACCGGTTATTTAAACCGGCTTTGTTTGTGATGACGCTTACAGTTCAGGAAATGAACAGAATCGGTGCCGACCCCCAGAAAGGCGTTGATTATTTTTTCAAAGAAAAAGCTCTTAAGGACGGAAAAGCTACAGGAAGTTTGGAAACAGTCGATCAACAATTGGGACTTCTTCTCTCTATGGAAGAGATTATAGGAAGCGATCAAGTTATTGAATCTATTGACGAATTCAAACAAATTGAAACAGCGCTGGGAGAATATCTGACTGCCTGGAGAAAAGGAGATGAACTTAAGATGGAAGAGCTTTACATCAATGGCCTGAAGCTCTATCCAAAATTATATCAAGCAATAGTCGTCGATAGAAACAATAAATGGATTGGAGATATCAAGAGCTGCCTGGATGGTTCTGGAAACACCATGGTAATCGTTGGAGCGGCACATCTTGTCGGACCGGATGGATTGGTTAACCTACTGCGTAAACAGGGATACAAGGTTGTTAAACTTAAAAATAATTGAAAGTTCCATTATTACTTCCTTTGTTATCCGGCAATATTTGCAAGCTTCTATGCGGTGTCAGGTTAATAATTTGAGTGACAATAACAAAATGCCTGATAGCGTTAAGAAACGACTGAAGATTTTACTTGCTATGTTTGTTTAGCCTTTCAACAATTTTGTGCAGCGATATATTATCTTTGATATTCAGTATACTATCTATATCTTCATATCTATATTCTGATACATCAATATTTGTCTGTGATTCTGTTTTTGTTTGGTGTTTTGTCGGATGTTTGATAAATGACGCTTCTGTCAAAGGTGACTGGTAATAGTTATTCTGCGACAATTCTTCTACTGAACGAAAGATATTGCCATAAGGGGTGAAGGTAGAGCGGTTCTTCAAATAGTAAATCAAGTAACGTTCGGACGTAAACATACTCTCGTCTTTGGATGTTTCTATTATGTTGTTAATCTGGTGAAGTTTATTATCGCGGATAGTATTTTTGATAGGGGAAGTTCCGTGAATAATATCAAGAACGGGGACACGTTGCCCGGCTTTTTCCAGATATACAAGTTGCTGAACAGTAATCCATGCTAACGTGGATGCCAGCTGGTTACGGACTTCGGTTTGAGCTTCTATAGGTACAGCATTACACATACGGTAAATTGCTTCTTCCGGAGTAGCAGCATGCATTGTGGCAATAACCAAATGTCCCGACTCCGCGGCATTGAGAGCAAGTTTCATTGTTTCTCCATCACGCAATTCGCCTACAACTATAACATCAGCATCTTCCCGCAGTACATCGCTAAGTCCCTTCTCAAAAGAAGGAGTGTGAGTACCTATTTCACGCTGCTCGATGAAGGATTTTTTCGATGGGAAACGGAATTCAATAGGATCCTCCAGTGTGACAATATGTGCTTTGCGAAGATTGTTTATATCGTTGATAATTGCTGCGATTGTTGTTGTTTTGCCTTCTCCCGTGCCGCCGCAGATTAAAACCAAACCGGATTTGATTTTGGAAATATTATGGAGTGATGGGTGCAGATTGAGCTCGTCGATTGTCGGTATATGACCCGGAAGAAGCCGAATAGCTATACTTATTCCCCGCATTGTTGTGAACACATTTATTCTAAGGCGGGCATTGCTGATGGAAAGAGAAACATCAACTGATTTGTTTTGCCTCAACATTTCCATTTGCAAAGGTGTAAGAAGCTTTCTGGTCAGATCGTCTATTTCCTGATGTGTCCATTTCAGTGAACCGTGAAACTGAATATCTCCGAACTTTCGAGTTACTACCGGATGTTCACCGGTGATATGAATATCCGACATGGATTCTTTGATTGCCGTATTGATAATATTTTCAAACCTTTTCATAAGACTCTCCCTTGAAATGTTATAAACAGAAGGGAAACTATTCTTCCAGTCTGAAAAAAGTAACTAATACCATCATCATTGCGAACTATTTGGCATCTGATCGAAAGGAAACGCAGCTATCTCCTTTTTCGTCTGGCGGACGTTTCTCTGTAAAAAATTCACAAAATTTTTTGTAATATCTGTGCGAAGATCATTTTACTGTGTGATAAGCCGTTGCTTATTACGCAGACAATATAGGTACCTCCCGTTTATATGTCAATCGTTTTTAAGCAATCAGTACCTGATTACTTGTTGATTTATTGATTATCTTCTTGCGGGCGGAACAAAAACATTCCGCATGCCTGTTCTTTCCAGTTTTATTGCAGATACAGGGCAATGATAAGAACAAACCCCGCAACCGATGCATTTCTTTTCATCTATTACTGCGATGTCGTCATCAAGGCTGATTGCTTCCATCGGACACATATCTATGCAAGCTTCGCATCCTGTGCATTCGGAAGAATCAACGCGGGCCATGCATGAAGTATAGGACTGCATTGGTGCGCCGCCAATGTAATATATTTGAAATGTACCACAGCAGCATTTACAGCAATTACAGATGGCAAATTCTTCATTGTTTATGTCCTGTTTTGCATGGAATGCCTTATGCACCAACCCGTCTTCCCTGGCTTTAGCAATTATCTTCAATGCTTCATCTTTTGATATTTTCTTACCGAAATTATATTTGATTACAAACTCTGCGGTCTGACCGAAAATGAAACAGTTTTCTCTTTCTTTCGTAACCTGACAGGGCTTACCCAAAAGATCTTTTTCGTGACGACAGTAACAGGTGGATATTGCTATTGTGTCGAATTTTTCGATGATCTTCTTCACATCTTCATATGGCAAAACATCGTCAAGAGCTCCTTTTATTTCCTGTTCCACCGGGACTACTCTTGTTATTGGCGGGACAGTCTTGAGAAAATCCATAACGGGATCATACGCGCCCTGAACCATATCCGAGAGTTCCTTGAAAACTTGGTCGAATAATTTTGCCAGCTTTTTCTCCTTTTCGGTTTTCTCGCCTCTCATCAGAGTAAATTCGAATAATCCGGGTACCGGAGGCAAGAGTCTGTATACAATGGTGCCTGTGTTTTTACTGGGGATACCACTAACGACACCTTTACGCATGAGTCCGTCCAGCATTTTGTCCAATGCTTCATCGCTTAAAATGGACTTTTCCTTGATTTCCTTTAAATTCATCGGTTTGGTGAATACAGGAATGAATTCCGCCTCTTTTTCATCCATTATGGTCTGCAACAATTCAATCAATGTTCCGGTAACAGGTATCGGAATAGCTCCCGCAGCTATCGAAGCTTTTGCGGCCTCCTGCCATATTTTTTCATTCATAAACTTCTCCTTTTCTGAATTAATTTGTAGTTTTTAACCATAAAAATTTAAATCACTGCCCGATCATCGTCAGATTGTCCGCTAACCACAACACAATTGCGCCCTGCTCTTTTCGCGCGATACATTGCCTGATCAGCCTCCAGAATCAATGCATCAGGATTAGCCTGACCTTGGCCGGGCACCATACTTGATACTCCGAAACTCGCTGTGATATTAGTTGAGACTGAATTTTTGTATTTTATCGTTGTTTCCATAATTTTTTTGCGCATTTGCTCTGCAATAATTCCAGCCTGCTCAGCGGTAGAATTAGTAAGCACCAACGCAAACTCCTCGCCACCGTAACGTGCCGCCAGATCTCCCGGTCGGCGTGCGTATTCTCTAATCAAAGAAGCCACGACCCGTAAACACTCGTCACCCGCCTGATGGCCATAGGTATCGTTAAAAATCTTAAAGCGATCTATATCAGCCATGATGAAGCCAACCGGTTCGCGTTTACGTCTGGCACGCTGCCACTCAATGGACAGGCTTCTGTCCAGGCTGCGTCGATTGGCGATTTGAGTGAGACCATCAATGGCGGAAAGATATTGCAATGTAAGATTTGATTCTTCAAGGTCCCGATTCTCCAGAGAGAGGAGGCGCGATTGAAGATAATTTTGCCGTAAACTGCGCTCTATCAGGAAAGTACCAAGCAGTGCACTGATCGACGAGCCAAAAAAAACGTAGTTTATAATGACTACAATAGCCAGTTTGTTCGCTGTTTCGCCGAACCCGATTAAACCTATGTTTACAGAAAGCCACATAATAACTGCTGAAATAACTCCCCATTTGAACTGGATGCGTGAAAGTACGAATACGATAACCATTGCCACGGTAATTGCATTGTAATAGTAATAATTGTAAGGTTCGATTGAATTCAGAGATATGGCGATCAATCCGCCCACGGCACTTGTGGCAAAAAGGCAGGTAAAGGGTTGCATATAGTTTCTGCCGACTCTTTGCTTGAAAGGTTCCCAGAAACTGAGCAACAATGGTACGCCCATAGGTATTCCGGCTACCAGCCGTATCAACCATGTACGTCCGGCCATTTCGAACATCCAGATTAGGTCGAGAATGCCGCAGGCCAGGAAAACAACCAATCCCATGATTCCGGCGATCTGCATGTGAATGTAATAGCGGCGAAAGTAGTCCAACTGGAAATCATGTTCCAATTCACCGTTGAAACGCAGCCGCCAGCCACGATCATTCAATAGCTGTTGCAGGGTATTTAATTCGGCTTCTTTCAAGCTTGCGTCCTTTCCGGCAATTCAACATTAGCCGATCAGTGGTGGCAGGTCTAACCAATCAGAAACATGAATCAATTTTCTGACTGGTCAAGTATATGGGTGACTTACCTGTGTGTCAAGAAATTTGAAACAGTAAATATTGTCTATTAAATACAATAATTGGAATGAATTTTAATGCTTTTATTGTCTACATTCTAATTACAGTTGTGATTAGAACAATTATATCAGTAGCGTTTTGCACCGATATTATAATAGGCAAGATCTGAAGGATTTGCAGAGTGTAAAAGTCGCTGAATGGAATCTCCTTTACAAATATTCGGATAACTTTTAAGCGCTTCTTGTTTGCCTGGCGTATCGGGACTCACATAGTCAATTTCTGCCTCATCTCTATGGTCTGTAGATGTTCCCGCTGCCGGCCAGTGTTCTGAATGAAGACCCAGTTGCCCGCAAACAAAACGATGATCCGGATGAACCGGTTCGCGCTCCTTCATGCGCAAAACACGTTTAAGACTGAAGCGTGTTGAGAAGAGATCAAACCATTGTCGTTCGATTAACCTGTAATCCTTTGGTGACAGACTGCAAAATATATCAACTAAGGGCTTATAATTACGAAGAATTAAATACTGTGTACAGAAATCCACCGCATCGTAGCTCATACGGCGAGGCAAAGAAATAAACCTGTATAAACGGTCTGTTGGAATATTAACGATCTCGTTAATTTCCATCAATAATCGATGAATAAGACGACGTGGCGGAGGCATCCATGCACATGTTGCCATCAATAAATCTGGATTCTCTTGCAGGCATTGTATGAATTCAAGTAAAGCTCTTTCTTCTAACAACCATGTATCACCGTCGAGGATTACAAGAAAATCAGGTTTAAATGGCAATGCCGCCTTAATTGCGTTTTTCATAAGTGAAATAGCACCGGCAAAGTGAGGCAGAGGTTTACAGGACACAAAAGCATCTTCCAGATAGGGCTTAGCAGCGGCTCCGGACGAGGCATGTACTAATATGTAAGGATAAGTAAAATTAAGCTTGAAAATCTCCTGGTTGATGCGCGTGCAATCCAGACGATCGTAACTTGTCAGGCAGATAGCAACTTTAGGATTCAATTTACTACTCCAATATTACGACCAGTTTGCATAACGTTCTCTTCGGTAGCAAGCCACGCCTGCAACGCTCTCGATTCAGGCAATTCGACATCATCGCGCATTATCATTTCGCCTTTTGTGATCTTGCGTTTGATTATTATATCGCGCATAAGAGCGATGGGAAGATGTCCATGGTTTTCTAAAATACGCACGCATTCGCCACGCGTATCAAAGCTTCCCATGCCTTGTTTGATTCTATCACCAGGCATTAGCCTGTGCTTAGTTATTGTTGCAACGCTAAGTGCCGGAAGTGAGCCGTTATCCAGCAGGATGTTGCCGCCTGCTACTGTCCGGCGAAGCGTTTTTAAAATTTCTAAATGACAAAGATGATAAGGTCGCACCAGCCGATAAAATGGTCCATCACCCATTTTCAAATATCCTAGAGCAACTGATTCTTGCGAATCATGATGCGCTATGATCATCACAGCACCAGGTGCCTCTTGAGGCAAAACATAGTCGACAATTGGTTTGCCATGATTTTCTGCCGCTTTAGACAGTATATCCAATCCGTTGTTTATTTTAGAGACGGCAGGTCCAAGCATTCCTTGTCTGTAAATATCAACACCAAATCCGTTAGCAACAAGAGCCTGTTCAAGTTGAAGTTTTGTGCCATCCGTAAATGACGTAACCTGAGGGAGTGAAATTCCATACATTTTTGAAAAATGCGCCATCGTTTTATACGTAGGTGAAAGATTTAGAAATCTCTTAACATTAACGTAAACCAGCGGATCAAATCCCATTGCCTTGCCGTCTTCAGCGAGGGCAGCCAGTGATCCCGGTTGATCACCTTCAGCTTCTGTAATATATCCAAAATTACGATAGTAACTGCCTGCGATTACGTGCCATGCTGAATTCATTGTCACAATTTTTCGTTTGGCGGCAATTGCGTGTTCAATAACATCTGTTGCGTACAAAGGATCACCGGAACATTCGACTATGATTTCTGACTTCTCAATCAGGGCATCTATGGAGGAGACAATTTCATCATCATGAAAGTCAGGGATATTTACTTTTTTACGTCTTGTTAATACTGCCCCGACTTTAAAATCGTTGGACCGTCTGATCGCCCTGGCCAGACCCTGCGCGATGAAGCCTGTACCAACGATGCCTATTACACAAGGGTTCTTAATCAAACATCAATTCTCCTTCTAGAAAAAAATAGCAGACATACCAGCAGCAGTAACCAGAATAAATTTTTATGTCAAGGCAATCTTAATCATAAGAACAGAAATCTATTTTCCTATTTGTTAGTCAGATAATGTTTCACCGTCAGGATGGGATGTCGGTAGAGCATGCGGGGGCCGGAATATTTCATCACGGCCCTGATGTGTTCTCTCATATCCTGATTATAACAATGTGCGGGGCATTTAGAGCACCTGGGCTTGTTTTCTTTAAATTGACATTTCTCAATGCGTTTTTCAACATAATCGAAAAGATTACTGCATTTCCGGCATGGGCCATTTATACTGCTGTGATGGTCACGGCAGTATAAATCAATCATCAGTTTGGCGGTTTTGATATCAGTTTCCATTTTTAATGATCACTTGTTTTTCTGCGTCACACGATTTGCGGCTATTGCTTCAAGATTTTTCCCCTTAAGCTCAGAACGATTTCTTTCAGCCGGATTTTTTTATTTGCTGCTTCCATTCCTTTTTTGACGATAGCAGGCAATTCCGAACAGCAGGGCACTTCCATAACAACTGTGGTAACACTCTTGATTCCTGCAGTTTTAAAAATATCGGCAAACTTTTGCACATACTCATGGGCGTCATCGAATTTCGGGCAGCCCATCATTACAACTTTTCCTTTTAGCAGATCACGGTGCAGAGTAGGAAAAGCGACGGCCGTGCAGTCTGCGAGGGCCAGCAGCTCGGCGCCTTTCAGGAAGGGGGCACCGGATGGGATCAGTTTGATCTGGATAGGCCAGTGGGTGAGGGCGGATTCTTCCGGCATACGGTCGAAATGTTTTGGCTTATTGGCCTCTGCGTAGGCGGAAGGTTTGTCAAAAATCTGAATGTGAGTTGAAGGGTAACCGCACGGCATTGTCTCCGATCCTTTCTCTTCTTTTGCCAGATGCTGCTTGACGGCTTCTTCATCAAAGGGAGACGCTTCGCGCTCGACAATTTTCAGCGCTCCGGTAGGACACTCACCGATGCAGGCGCCCAGGCCGTCGCAGAACGTTTCCGATACCACTTTGGCCTTACCGTCGATGATTTGCAGCGCACCCTCGTCGCAGCCGGTCACGCACTGTCCGCAGCCGTTGCAGAGATCTTCATCAACCTCAATAATTTTTCGTAATATTTTTTTCATGAGTTCACCTTAATTTATTATTGTCCTTTCATCATGGCTTCGATGTCCGCCTGAACATCCCCAATGGGTTTGATGTCAAATTTTTCCACCAACACCCTGGCGACGTTGGGCGTTAAAAATCCCGGCAGCGTCGGGCCCAGGCGGATTCCCTTGACATTGAGATACAGCAGAGCCAGCAGAACGGCCACGGCTTTTTGCTCGTACCAGGCAATGTCGAAGGAGATCGGCAGTTTGTTGATGTCTTTGAGTCCGAAGACCTCCTTGAGCTTCAGGGCAATCAGCGCCAGCGAATAGGAATCGTTACACTGGCCGGCGTCAAGTACGCGCGGAAGGCCGCCGATGTTGCCCAGAGGCAGTTTGTTGTAACGATACTTGGCGCACCCAGCCGTAAGAATTACGGTGTCTTTGGGCAGAGCTTGAGCCAATTCCGTAAAATAGCTTCGCGTCTTGTGGCGTCCGTCGCAGCCGGCCATCACGACAAAGCGTTTGATCGCGCCGGATTTCACGGCGTCCACCACCTTGTCCGCCAGTGCCAGAACCTGGTTATGGGCAAATCCGCCGACAATCTTTCCGGTTTCAATCTCTCTGGGGGGCGGGCAGGTTTTGGCCAGGGCAATCAACGCCGAAAAATCTTTCGAGCCACCCACCGGTCTGTCCGCGATATGTTTGGCGTCCGGATAGCTGACGTCTCCGGTCGTGAAAAGCCTGTTCAGATAGGTGTTTTCCTTTTTCACGGGCACCAGACAGTTTGTCGTCAGGATAATCGGGCCGTTGAACGTTTCGAAGTCCTCGTTCTGATGCCACCACGATGAGCCGTAATTACCCGCGAAATGACCGTATTTCTTAAATGCCGGATAATAGTGAGCCGGGAGCATCTCGCCGTGCGTGTAAATATCAATACCGCTGCCTTCCGTCTTTTTCAACAGTTCTTCCAGATCTTTGAGGTCATGGCCGGAAATCAGGATGCCCGGGTTGCCACGCACGCCGATATTGACTTGCGTGATTTCCGGATGCCCGTATGTTTCGGTGTTGGCCTTATCCAGAAGCGCCATGGTGTTGACCGCCGTCTCGCCCGCCTTCATGACCAATGCGACCAGTTCATCCGCCGAAAGATCCCGTGTGGTGTCCGCCAGCGCCTTAAAGACAAAACGGTAAACATCGTCGCTTTCATAACCCAGAGCGGCGGCGTGATCAGCATACGCGCAGATTCCCTTAAGGCCGAAAACCAAAAGCGATCTCAGCGACCTAATATCATCGTTGGAAGAAGCGTTAATGCGCACTTCGTCCGCGGCGGCTTTGGCCAGAATATCGTCTTTGCTCTTTGGTGCCCATATTGCGCAGTCAGGCAAATTTCCGGAAATACTTGAGGCGGCCTTGGCCTTCACGTCGTCCCGAACCTTCAGTGCTTCCTCAATCTTTTTGATAATGACCTCGTCATCCCACGCTACATTGGTGATGGTCACAAAAAGCGACTCGCAGACAAACCGTCCGACGTTCTTATCAACGGTAGCGAGTTTCTCGGCGTAAACCGAAATGCCTTTGCAGACGTAAATGAGCAAATCCTGAAGGTTTGCCGTCATTTCGGGTTTGCCGCAAAAGCCTTTGATCGTGCATCCCTGATTTTTAATCGTTTCCTGACACTGATAGCAAAACATATGAAACCTCCCTGTAAAAGATTATTTGTCGTTTTGTTGTTGAATATAGTTAAAAAACTGATACGTATCCTTGACTTATGTTAAGAAAAAGATATATTTTTACAGCGGAGACGTAAGCCCCGTTAGAAAGTCTTCTACTTTCCACCATGCAGGTTCTAACGGGGCAAGCAACGGGGCTTTCTAACGGGGTAAGCTATGAAAAAAGCACGGGAAATACTTGTAAAAAGCCAGCTTTTCGGCGGATTGTCGAATGAGCATATCACAGAAATCGAAAAAATTGCAGTCGATAAGCATTACAACAAAGGCGATATCATTTTTTATGACGGAGACGAAGGCATCGGTTTTTATTTGGTTGTCGCCGGCAGTGTCAGTGTTTACAAGCTTTCGCCCGACGGCAAAGAACAGATTTTCCATATTGTAAAAGAGGGCGAAAGCATCGGCGCAGTGCCCGTTTTTTCCGGCAAGTCTTTTCCAGCCAATGCCAGAGCGCTCTCCAAAACGCATCTTTTATTTTTCAATCGGGAAAAATTCATTGAGCTCATTACCGGTAAGCCGGATCTCACTATGAATATTCTGGCTCTTCTTTCTGCGCGGCTTCGGGAATTCACCATCCAGGTGGAAAATCTTTCACTTAAGGAAATACCGGGCCGTCTTGCCTCTTACCTGCTTTATCTTTCGCAGGAACAGGGCAACAGGGATTTAGTCAAACTAAATATCTCCAAGGTGCAGTTGGCCAATCTTCCAGGAACTGGACCGGAATCACTATCCCGTGCGCTGGGTAACCTGAAAAGTAAAAAGATTATCGTGGAAGAAGTTGCCTGTATCAGGCTGATAAACCGTTCTCTGTTGGAAGAACTTGCCGAGAGAGGAAAAGATTTCACGTAATCATTTCTTGTTTTTCATACATTCTTTTGTTTGGCTGATTGAATTATGAAGTACTTTTTGATAAACTAGAAAAAAGTTAATAACTTGGTTAGTTAGTAAAATCGCAGACCAGAGCGCTTTAGCGCAAAGGAGTTTCAAAATGGCAGAAAAACGTGATGATAACGAATCTTATGAAAAAAGCGCGTATTTGCAGCTTTTGGAGTCAATCAAGCGTAATATGGATCCGGCAAGCAACACGGTCTTGTTGGTGGATGACGATAAAGGTATCCGGATGAAAGTTACCCGGGATGTCAAAACGTTTGATCCTTCCATTGTGGTTTTTGAAGCATCCAACGGTGCGGAGGCGCTGGAAACTATTAATATCATACGCAGTAAATATGTCCGAGATCCTCTCCTTATCGTTCTCGATCTGAACATGCCTGTGATGGATGGTTGGGAAGTAATAAAAAGATTGAAAAAGGAATACGAAAGTAAAGGAAAAGAGGCTGGCATTCCCATAGTGGCGCTTTCATCCACCAGCGGCGAAAAAAACAGTCTTTTGAGCAAAAAGAGTGTTCATGAAGGCAAATCAGGTTACACTCCACTGGTGAGCGTTGCGAAAGAAACTTGTATGGAAAAGAGCAACTATGATGCCGTTGGCGAAAAAGGCCTGCTGGCATGGCTGGAGTTTTTCATTAATGAAGCTTAAGCCGGTTAACGATTTAATAAATTCCCAAGTTTTTTTTATGTCTCATAGCTGTTATCAATCTGCTTTTCTGTTATTTTCTCACAGCGCTTAAATTGATATGCTTCTTCCATTACTTCGCTGACCAGGTCGCTATCATAATTGCCGCTTATGAACTTTTTGTTCTCCAGTATCCAAAGATGAAAAGGTATATTGGTATCAATACCTTCCACTTCGAACTGAAGAAGAGCTTCGCGAGCTTTTTGCAAACACTCTTCTCTTGAAGAGCCTTTTATTGTTAAAAGAGCAATAAGATTATCATAATGATGGTTTATAGTAATGCCGTTTCTTATTCCAGTATCCACTATAATCCCGTCACCAGCGGGTGGTGAAAACCTTGTGACTGTGTCTACAGAAGACATAAAACATTTTTCTTCCTTTTTCCATCCTTCTGCATTAATTCGAAACTCGATAGCATATCCATCTGGTTCGGGAATAAGTTTCTGTACAATATTAATGGATGAACCTCTTATCAAATCAAACTGAATTTTTATCAAATCTATTCCGAAAATCATTTCCGTAGGTCTCTTCTCGACTTGGATACGTGCATTTATCTCGCTGAAATAAAACCGTCCGTCTGCCATATTTACAACAAATTCAACTGTACAGAGCCCAATGATTCCAATCTGATTGATTAAACTTACTGCGTAGTTTTCTATTTGACTAAGTTTGTCTTTAGATAATAGTAGAGGAGAAGCTTCTTCGATAACTTTCTGATGGTTTCTTTGTATTGTACAGTTGCGTGCGCCCAAAGGTTTCGCATGATATATTCCTTTTTCATCGCAACCGCCCATTATTTGTACTTCTATATGACGGATTTTGTCGAAGAAAACTTCCATATAGATAGAATCATCACGGAAATATTTCTTTGCATCGGCTTTAACTTTTTCAAAAGAATCTTTTGTTAATTCTTCGGAGTTAGCGAATTTCTTGATACCCCTACCGCCACCACCACGTTTGGGTTTAAGCATAACAGGATAGCCAATTCTTTCAGCTATTTCCTTTGCATCATCTACGCTTATCAATTCACGGTGACTACCAGGTTTAACTGGTATACCTAATCGTTTTGCCAGGTGTATAGTTTTTATTTTATCACTGGCAATTTCTACTTGATCTGAGGTAGCTCCAATATTTTTTATTCCTGCTCTCTCAAAGGCCCTGACAGCCTCATGATTTTCAGATAACATTCCTGTACCAAGGTGTATAAATTTACATTTCTTTTTGTTGGCAGCTTCTATAAGCTTATCTACATTCATGTATAGTAGGCCATTGTCATTTTCTGAACCGAGATAAAAAGTGTCATCTGCCAAATCATATAAATATGACAAACCCGCATCTTCCCCCGTATAAACAACAAAGACTAGAGCGCCCGTTATTTTCTTGAGAGATTCAGCTGCTACTTTCGCACTTACACCGCGGTTAAATACACCTATCCATGTTTCTAATGCTGAAGCTATCTCTGCCATTAACTTTACCTCTTATGTTTTTAAGTAATTTATTTAATCTTATTTTACCTGTACTTATAGCAAAAACAAAGTGTTAAATTGCAATTATTTATGTTTAGGGAATGTGAGAAGTATTTACTGGGTTAGCTTTAAGTATCAAACACTTATAGGAATTATTATTACTACTTGAAAGAATTGTTTAACGATTACAAGTTGTAACCCGGCATAAATTTACAGGACTTGAATTTGATGATTACGGAAAAAAAAGAAATAAAATATTTCATAACCGAACAAATTAAATTGTTGAATATACTTTCAATTGATCAGTTTCATGAAATGGGTAAAATCGAGTTATACTAAGCTTAAATCTTTTTTTGATTTGACTTATATCGTTGGTATGCGTCGGTAAACTTTTCCACTTTGTCCTGTTTTAGAAGTGTAAGAACTATTTCTTTAATCGGTTTCCAGTGGTTGGTTTTATCAGCCCCGAAAATTATCGTTCCATGGTCAATCAAATGCATTAATTCCCTTTTAGTCAGGAACATCTGAAAATCAACAATCAAACGGTTGAAGGCATTGTAGGAGTGATAAGAGGAAATATATTCCTTGATTCTTTTGTAATTAGTTGCGCTCACTTCAAGATCGTCTATCAGGTTGTTGATTGCATTGAATGCCATGGTCTCCGCTTTATCGTAAGCGTCTTTCTTATCCAGCACCTTGTGCTCGGCAATATGATCGTAAATCACGTCTTTTATATCTTCCAGGGTATTTTGGGGACTGTCGATCTTTTTTTGAATTAATACAGTTAACTTATCTATTTCCGGGATTTCTCCTTTGAACAGTTCAAGCATGTTTCCTCCTATTAAATTAATTGTAATTTACGGTGCTTGAGTTTGTGCTTTCGGTGCAATCCTGATTTCTACTCTTCTGTTTTTCTGTCGACCGGCCTCAGTATCATTGGTTGCCACAGGCATGGTTTCACCGTACCCGACAACTTCGATTCGATTTTCGGCTACACCGCGCATGACCAGTAAAGTTTTTACGTTATCGGCTCGTCTTCTCGAAAGATCCATGTTATATTCATCGGAACCTCTGCTGTCGGTATGCCCTTCCACTCTGATTAAAGTATCGGGATACTGATTCAAAACACCTGCGACCCTGTTGATTTCGTTATATAGTCCCGGCCGTAATTCTGCTGAGTTCGTATCGAATGTAACATCACCCTTAAAAGTTACTGATAGAAGATTGCCTTCTCTGGTAACGGCGGCAGCTTCCGATTGTGCCAGAACCGCCCGCATTTCTTTTTCCTGATTGTCCATCATCTTGCCGACACCGTAACCACCGCCACCGCCCACGGCAGCGCCTATAGCAGCTCCTATAAGAGTACTTTTTGTATCATGCCCGATAGCCTGTCCCAGTATCGCTCCGACTACAGCTCCTCCGCCGGCCCCCCAAAGACCTCCTTTTTCACTTTTTGTCATTGTTCCGGTCTGAGCGCAACCGGCCAGAATTAAAAAACAACAGATAACTAAGGAAAAACCTTTTTTATTCATTTTTTGTTCCTCCTCGAAGGTTTAAGTTAAAATTTATGTAAATATTGACGAAAAAAGTATAAACAACAATGTGTTTACACGTCAAGGGAATATTGGTCGTGAAATATTGTATTTTGAATATCTTATAATTTTTTGACCTTGAATACTATGCCCTGTCTGTATGTTCGATGTTCCCATTCGGTGAATCCTGCTTTTGAAGAAAGGTTTCTAAGTTCTTGCTGATCGAACCAATGAAATCCATGTACTTCTGTAATATATTTTTGAAGATTATTAAGCACGATGTTTTCTTCTATCAAATAAGTTGCTCCTACAAAACAACCTCCCCTTTTTAGCGAGCGGTATATAGAATTAAAAACATTTTGAATATCAGGAAAAAGATGGAGCGCACCCGCGCAATGGATGCGATCAAATGTTTCCGGTGCGAATGGCCACTTGGTTACGTCGACGCGCATCAGCATTATGTCAGTGTTGTTTTGCTCTTTTAATTTATGTCTGTACTGTTTCAACATCGGGAGAGAAAGATCAACTCCAATAACGGTGCCTGGTCTTGCCGAATCTGAAAAAAGCCGCGTAAAATTGCCGGTGCCGCAGGCAAGATCAAGTATATTCATTCCGGACGATACATCCATAAATAGTTGTGAAGTTTTCATTTCCCATTTTAAACTGGATACGATGGAAGTTACACAGGGACGCCATATTTCTTCATAGGCGGTGACAATCGGTCCGAATTCCATAGTCCACTGGGAAGAAAAAAGTCTTGGGTTAATAACATCTCCGGCTAAATTAAGGATATCGTC
The DNA here is from genome assembly GCA_007244375.1 of Smithella sp. Taxonomy (GTDB): domain Bacteria; phylum Desulfobacterota; class Syntrophia; order Syntrophales; family Smithellaceae; genus Smithella. The sequence goes on from SCVW01000045.1 coordinate 91,148, forward strand.
AATGGGAGCAAACCGCGATTGGCAGTTATTACAAAAAAGTGTTGGGGATTCGTTGGCTTTTGTATCCGTAACCATACTGAGGCGTGTGTCTGATTTATCGGGCACAGAACAAATCGGACAAACAAGTTTTTTAAGAATCTTGTCCTTCATCTCTCTCTCATGTATTTGCGTTCAGAAATTCCGTCACTGAGGGAACATTTTCCACAAATTTACTTCATTTTATATTCAATTCACCATGTTTTTTATGATGATTTATACTTTCCATTCTTGAATCTGCCAAAATCAGCATGTTCCCACCGGAGCCCTGTCAAGGCCGGGCAATCCAATGTAACAGACATATCATTATCATTGGTGTATCGATACTCACCTTTTTGTGAGTAAGCGCAATATGCCGCCAACCACATTCGATAATTACCCAAAGTTGCCTCTACGCAATTAGTAGCAACCCAGCCGGCAGTTTTTCTCCCGGCTTTTTCCATTGCGGCGATGGTCATAACAATACCTACTCGATATCCTTTTTGTTTCCAAAAATTATTATTAAGCCACTCACGGTCGTCTTCAGACAGAAAGTATTTTTTATCATCCAATACTTCTCTTGCGTTTTTAAACGGATGTGAATGAAAATCACCAAGATAGATAAGATGCGGCCAAAATGACATAATAACATCGGCTTTAAGAGATATTGCTTCCTTGTTTTCATCTACGGAACTTCGTCGCTGCTCGGCGGTCGTGTCCGTATGAGCCATTTCCACCTGATAAATGATTTCCTTATTTTTCATAATTATTTCATGTCCAAAAAGACTCCCGTAAACTTCGATTCGGGATTTTGGCCTACCCTTCTCTTTTATATCCTTTTTCTTTACCGAATATGCCTCTAAAGAACTTAAAATAAGTGATATTAAAGCATTTTCGGAAACACGTACAACATATCTTTTATAAATCCTTGGAGTCATTATTTTCTCTCCTATTTTTGATTATTGCGATAAGTATATAATCTCAATTGAATTGATTGTTCTTTGATTTATTTTGAATCCTACTTGCCATTTTTCGCAAGTTAGATCACTCTTGACAACTTTTTGTTTCGGGATTAATTTAATACCAACGAGATACTGCTGTGCACGTAATGAGTCATGTTACTGGAGATGAATTTGGAAAAGAACTACAGGATCTTTGTGGTGATTATCACCCTTGAAGGATCAAATATTAGAAAGTCATGACTCCAGCATAAGGACACAACGGCACAAGCGGTTCTCGTTTATTTTGCCCTTTCGTTGGAAAATTAAATAACGTTGAAGGATTCTTTCTTCAGTCCATAAAACAGGATATTAAATTTACCCCAACTGGCCTCTTTTGAAGATAAAATTATTCAATCACCGGTTAAATTTTCTCTAATTTGGACATTAAGTGATCAAATTTTTCCACATCGACAACCGGTGAGGTCGAAAACGAAATACCTGTCAGCACACTTAATGCCATTGAGGCTGACAACGCATTATCAATATCGGGGAAGTCCAGAGTAAATACCAAATCATGTTCCCCCATGACAGCATACATGGAAACTACCTTCCCGCCGTTTTTCTCAATGATCTTGACGGCTTTTTTTGTCCGCTGTTCTGAGACATACTTTAAAGAATCATTATTATATTTTCCAAACATCATAAATATCGGCATAAAAATGATTTTCTCCTTTTTTAAGTAATGTGTTCTCGGTTATTTCATTAATTGACAAGACACCTGTCATTACCCGTGTTTGATCTTTTTTAAGGTTGTTTTTATCTTTGCATTTACCTGTTTTATCTTCCTGTTGACCAACTGACTTCTCGGTATTTTAAGAATGATATTTTTCTTTTCTCTTCTTGTTTCCATAACTATACCTCCATCACGTAAAATTTGAAGAGATTCCTGAGACCAGGCTAAAGGTTAGATCGAAAAATTTTCTTCTTAATTAATTTAAGTACAACAAAATTATTGTCAAACAAAAAAAGAAAAGAATATTTTAGCTTTTTATATAAATGTCGAATTTAAGATATTGTATTAACGGGAGAAATATCGTTAGTGATTAAACGATACCGACGAAAAGTTTTCATGAACAATTTTGAAATAATTCAACAATTGTTTCGGCTGATGAGGGGGAAAAATCAAAAAAACCTGAATCTTATCAAAATCTCTTTTATATTAAGACCTTGCAAAGACAGGGAGCCGGGCATCAATTGTGTTTATTTTAATTAAGCATTGTTTTGTATTTATTGTTCCGGCTTTAGTGTATCAAGGCACCTTTGTGCAATAAGAACGGAGTTGAAATTTTGGCTGACATAATCTCTAAGTTGCATACCCTTTTCTGCGGAGCTTTTTTGACTTTCGAATACCTGACGCATCAATTGCCGTGCATGAGCCAAATCGGGATCTGCCCACCGCTGATCGATGGTATATGATCCACAATATGCATTGCCATGAACCGGTATCACCTTATGTTTTACATGGTAAGAAAGACTGGCCGGTAGGTAATCGAGAACGCCACCGAAGCCCGTGATGATTATAGGTTTGCCACACCAGGCCGCTTCGTACGAGCCCATTCCCCAACCTTCGCCGCGCCCGAGAGACACAAAACAATCACCTCTTTTATGGAGCCAGGCTATATCAGTGTCGGAAAATTCTTCATCCAGATGGATAACTTCCGGTCCATTCGTTTTGGATCTCATTATTTTTCTGAAAGCAACAGCCGCTTCACCCAGTGCAAATCGCCACGGTCTGGTCCATTTGCGCTTGTAATTTGTGAAATCAAGTTTTCCGGTTTTCATAATAAGCGTTACCGGTTCATGCGAACTGAATTCCGACAAGAAAGATTCGATCAAAAGCCATGGTGCTTTCCGATCGCTCCAAACACCTATGTTGTAAAATACAAACCGTCCAGCCATCTGTTCCATCAGTTTGTTCAATTTCGCAGAAGGTAAGCCATTAGGGACATCTCCGTGAAACTGGGATATATGCGGTAAAATCTCAATTCTTGTCTGAACGCCGCATTTTTGAAAAACTTCTTTATTCCAGTTGCACGGCACAAATATTCCATCCATGACATTTAAAAGTTTTGCCCAATGACGGGGAATTTTGTCGGTTTCCCAAGTAGTATACCCCCATATTTTTTTAGGTTTTATTTTTTGTTCCTGTTCGAATTTAAGCCAGTAGGGGTAATATTCTGGAACTGTATGAATAATTACATTTTTATAACCTTCTCTGATTTGTGTTATCGAATACGGATTATAGGCCGATGTGCCTGCCACAACAGGTACCCAATTTACATTTGCATTTTCCTTTCGCAGGGCTGAAACCATGGTTCTGGCTGCAATGCCGTAACCGGTTGAATCATTGAACCCTATGTATTTTATTGATTTCATCCGTTTAATTAGGTCTTTTTTGTGTTTGACAGATTGTTATTTTCCGGATTTTTCTCTAATCCCAAACTTCCGCAATGTGTTTTTGCTCTGCCTGTGTATTTTCCCCAGATATTTTTTGCCGGCGAGAGCTCCATTTTCCAAAAAAGCGTTTGTTTTCTGCAGTTCAAACTGTAACAGGTTATATGACACATCTTTAGGTAGGAAAGGTCGGGCTAATTCAGCGTAAGCGGAGCGGGAAAATTTGACATATTCAGGTGTCAGTCTTCCGGCATGAAAGTAGGAGGTGTCTGTTCTGTTGCGGTCCCACCACAGATGACTCCAAAGGTGGATACTGTACACGTTATCGAGATTCGGTTTTGTTTTTTCAAAAATTCCCCTGATTCCATCTCCTGTCCAGTCGTAAAAAAAGAACGAACGTTGGGGTTCCACGTGAATCCAATCCGGATGTTCGCAACTCAACCGATAAGGTAAAAAAGTACTATGAGCGCTCCATGTTCCGTCAAAGGATTCGTATGTCCGCACAAGTAAAAGTCTGGCAAAATCTGAATCAGGCATTCCCATCATCCAGGCATTGCAGAGAGAGCCCCGGGCATCTTTGGCTGCTGCTGCCATCCAGTCAACCTTCTCCATTCCCATGACGAATTCATACTCGAAAAAACGATCAGGGAGATCATTAATAAATAATGTATCTATATCGGCATATATTCCTCCGTACTTAATTAGAATTTCCAGACGGGCGATATCCGACAGATGAGCATGCCGATATTTACCAATGGCGGGATCATTGTATGAAAATGAAGAGATAAATTTGTCCGGTTCGATTTTCCGTAGTTGTAGGTACGGAGCAATCCGGTCCCACCAATGTCCCCAGGGCATGTGCTGACAATGAAACATAACGGCATCCGGTTTATTGATACCCATGCAGGAAGCAATGCAAAGATAGTGTATTAAATGGAAAGGTTCAGTTTGCGGGCGAAGTCCAAACACAAAATGAAATATGCGCGGTATTTTTTTCATATTCTTAATTTTAATTAGTATGCGGTATCTGTGTCCATGCTTGTTTAATAATTTCGGGACAATATTTTGAGGTTGCAAGTTCTAAAGCCCGTCCTGATATTTCATCGACGAGTAATTTATCTGTCATTAGCCGGATACACGCTTCGGCAAAATGTCGGGCATCATCTTCTATAATTAAATGTTTTCCGTTTTCAACATCCAATCCCTCGGCACCTTTGGATGTTGATACAACAGGGACTTGATGGGCAAATGCTTCCAGTATTTTAATTCTGGTCCCGCCTCCACCACGGATAGGAGTTATAACTATATCAGCCATTTCATATTCCCGGTAAAGATCCTTTACCCAGCCTGTAAATTTTATTTCAGGGTATTTTTTTAATTGATCAATCCATTTATTTTCCTGGAGAGCTCCGGCAACACGTAATTCCCACGGTTGCCGGCTTTTTTCTTTGATTATGGGCACTATTTGATTTGCGAAAAATAACAAAGCATCAATATTGGGATAGTAACCCAGAGTTCCCACAAAAAGCATTGTAAATACCTTATTAATCAGATGTTTTTTTGCGTTCTTGGGAATTGGCACGACATTCGGCAAGACAGAAATAACTTTATCAGGGAATCTGTTTTGAAGGGTATTTCGGTCAAGGTGCGAACATACAAAAATTTGATCATATTCCGGTATATTTTTTTTCTCTATGTTGAAATATATTTCTGCTTCTTTTTTTAGTTTTGATGCCTGAGTAAATTCTCCGTTTCCGGAGAATAAGTTGCTAATCGACCTTCGTGTTTCTGATTCGATATCATCAATATCGAGAGAATAAAAAGAGTCGAGTCCGTTTTTCTTTAATGTTTTGGCTAGAGGCGTCAAGAAAAGTCTATACACATGAACGCGCTCAAATTTCATATGGGCAATCATTGTCAACGTTTTATCACGTCGCAGATGGTTACTGTCACCCGAATCTGCGATGAATGTCAAATCGTTGCCCTTGATAAAATGTTTTAGATTGTCATTTAAACTGCAGATACGATGCCATATACTGAATTTCCACCCCGAAAACCGATAGCGGCAAATGTAGTCTATGTTTTCGCAATATTTATTAATATTTCCATCATAAGCAGGCCTTCCGGCAGTAGTGCCCGCAACAAGAAGATGTATTGAATATATTCGGCTGAGATTCACAAGCTGATAATATGGCCGCATGGCCAGGCCGGGACCGTTGGGAGAGGGAAGCATCGGAGAAATGAATAAAAGGTGTGGTTTTATTAATTTTGGAGCCATGCAAAATCCAGCGGCTTTCTTTTAAAAATTTTGTTTGTCAACATAATTCCATATCGATAAAGTCTTTTTCTTACCAGCAGATTTAATATTTTGGTTCCATAAAAAGGATTGCTTATTAAAAGTGCAATCATAGACGGTGAGTACCACGAATTGTCGGCTATCCGTTGGAATATTATTTTAAGTGTAAACTCGTTCCATTGATTTTTATTTTCCATTGAATCAAGCATAAATTTGATGTACGTTTCTTTAGATCGCGAAGGAGAACCGTCCGGATGGAACGGATTATTTTTTAGAGTAATCTTGTCACTATGCTGCCGTACGCCGGAAAACGCAATATCCGTTGTTGCGAGTTTTTTTATTTTTTGAATAAGAGAAAACCAAAACAGCATGTCTTCACCATGCCAGATATCTTCTCTAAATCGCAGTGGCCCTATAGACTTTCTTTTGACTATACAAGATCCTATAGTAATACCGTTTATTAGCATAGTAGTTATAGGATCTTTTTTGTATTGTTTGAGATTAATTGCTCCAATGGCATCCTGAGGGTAAAAAACAGGCGAACCTTCTCTAAAACAAACCGCTCGTGCAATAACCATTTCTGCATTTTCTTCAAGTCTGATACTTTTATAACATGCTTCAATAAAATCAGGTGCAAGAATATCGTCGTCATCCAAAAAAAATATCCAGTCTCCTCTGGATTTTTCAATTCCTATATTGCGTGCGTATCCCGGTCCTTTGTTTGACTGAAGACGGATAAGGTTAATTATATTGTGGCTATTTTCAATTTTGGAAATTTCAAATGAGTGTTCGGAGCTGGAGCCGTTATCAATTATTATAATTTCAGAAGCAGAATATGTTTGCTTCAAAACGGACTTTACGGCTTGCTCAAGCAATTTCGGCCGGTTATAAGTCGGTATAATAACGGAAACACTAAACTGTTGTATAATTTTTTTCATATGAGAAAGAATATAATAAATAACGGTCATTTAAGTCAATGAAATCTTAATTTTACCTAAGTAAAAAATAAAAATTAAATCAAATTACTTCATGATATAAAGAATAAACATGACTTGCCGATTTTTGTATATCATTTTAAATCGGGTAACAAGACAGTCAAGGAATGATTATTATGAAAGAGGCTCTGAGAATAAAATTTGTTGACCATTATGAAGGTTTTGAACCAGAGAAAAATTTTTTCTGAGATCTTTTATCGGCAAAATATAATCTACAATTATCAGATCAACCGGAAATTCTATTTTACACGTCTTTTGACCGTTCTCATGTAAACTTCGGATGCCTGAAAATCTACTGGACAGGTTAGAACCGCAGGCCGGATTTTAATCAGTGCGATTTTGCTTTTATTTTTGATGAACACAGCCCGGACGGGAACAACTACAGACTACCGCTTTATGTTCATTATCCGCATGCTTACGGCTTGGGTGATTTAAGTTGCATTACGAACAGAGATCTGGGCAAAGTTGATGTGGATAAAGTTCGCCTTCAGAAAACAAAGTTCTGCAATATGGTCGTGTCCAATGCCAAAAGAGACAAAAAATGCGAAGAGTTTTTTATAAGTTGTCAAAATATAAAAAAGTTGATTCAGGAGGAGGATATCTTAACAATATTAGGAGGCCCAGTGCCGGACAAGCTTGAATTTATCAAAGATTACAAATTTACGATGTCTTTTGAAAATTCCTCATATCCCGGGTACACGACAGAGAAAATAATAGAGACCATGTTTGTGATGAGCATACCTGTTTACTGGGGCAATCCCAGCATTGCAATTGAATTCAATCCGGGAAGTTTTATAAAACAGCATGATTTTAAAAATGTTGATGAAGCAATCCGGACCATTTTTATGGAAATTATTGAAAACAGAAATAATTTTATTCCGGTAGCCGGTACATGGCGATATTACCCACAATACATAATTGCAAAATTAAAGGATGCGTGTGTGTTTTTGTTGAAAAATATGAATTTTAGAATTATATAGCTCCGATCAATTGTACATGAGATTAATAGAATCGATTACTAAATATTATTTTGACAAATATTTTACATAATAATTCTGGGTTTTTTTAAAATTGTTGATTAATTGTTAAAAAGTAGGTAGGTATTACATACTTACTTTAAATTTTAATAAAGGAAACCGGTCATGAATGAAAATCCACTGCATTCTCTAATGAATCCCAAATCTATAGCGGTTGTAGGAGCAAACAATAGCCCCGTGAAAATGGGCACAGTTATGGCGCTTAATATTCTAAAACAAGGTTATCAGGGTAAGTTTTTTCCGATTCATCCCAAGGAAAAGATGATTTTAGGACACGAAGCTTATCCATCAGTGGAAGCGCTGCCGGAAATTCCCGATCTGGCAATGCTGATAGTTCCCGCAAAAGAAGTCGCTTCAATTCTGGAACGTTTCGGCAAAATCGGCACGAAACACGCAATAGTGATTACTGCTGGTTTTAAAGAAACGGGAAATAAAGGAAGGGACATGGAAAAACAAATCGCTGAAATGGCCAAACGCTACGGGATGCGTTTTGTCGGTCCTAATTGTATGGGAATAATCAACTCTCAAATTGAGTTAAACACAACCGTGTTACCTATGGTCAAGGAACCTGGTCTGCTGGGCTTCGCTTCTCAAAGTGGCACTTACGTGAGTCAGGTCCTTCCATATCTGAGAAAAAGAGGAATCCGGTTTAGCAAAGCAATCAGCCTTGGTAATGAAGCCAATGTAAATATGGTTGATGCTCTGGAATATTTGGGCGAAGATGAGCAGACTAAAGCCATAATCCTTTATATAGAAGGAATCCGCGAAGGGGAAAGATTTTTGGAGGTTGCCCGCAGGATCACGCCTTATAAACCTATATTAGCCCAATATGTAGGCGGCTCTTCTTCCGGCGCGCGCGCAAGTCTCAGCCATACAGGAGCCATGACCGGTCCTGATTTTCTATATGACGGACTTTTTAAGCAAGCCGGCATAATTCGCGTGTATTCTATTGAAGATCTTTATTCGCATGGCTGGACACTGGCAACTCAGCCGCCTATGCGCGGCAACCGTGTCGGTATCATGACCAACTCCGGTGGTCCTTCTTCAACCATTGCCTACACCTCCGATTCAGTCGGTTTGCAGGTTCCACGTTTTTCTGACGGGCTGCAAAAAGAAATAAGAAAGCATATCGAACCTTACGCTTCTGCAGCGAATCCGATCGATATGACTTTCGATTTGAGAATGGAAAATCTTACTGTCATCCTTCCGGAGCTGATGATGAAAAGTGGTGAGGTGGATGCCATTGTTCTGCATGGAGTAATGATGAGCGGTTACATGCGCGAAGTTTATCCTCACCTTAAGGAAATGGCCGGCAACATTTCACTGGAGGAATTTTTAAAATACGGCCAGCCTATTATACCGGGGGCTTTAGAGCTGCCTCATAAGTACAAAATGCCGTTGTTGATATCTACTTTTTTTGATTGGGAAGATAATTATATGACAGGTTATCGTGATACAAACACGCCGGTTTTTTATTGTCCGGAAGATACTGCAAGAGCATTGGGCTCTCTTTATCGGTATACACAAATAAAAGAACGCAAGCCTTTCTCCAAAATCAATCTTCCGGCGGGAAACAAACTTGCATCCAGCCTTATTAAACAGGCAAAAACAAATAGTCAAAAAGCTCTGGATGAATATGCGGCCAAGAAATTACTTTTCTCTTATGGTGTGTCTATAACAAAAGAAGAATTGGCAAAAACAGTTGAAGAGGCAATTGCCGCCGCCGCAAAAATCGGCTATCCGGTAGCGATGAAAGCCTGCCATTGGGAAATAATGCATAAAAGCGGTAAAGGCCTTATAGCTTTGAATGTTGAGGATGAAACCGTACTGAAAAAGGAATTTCAGAATATTCAAAAGAATGCGGGAAGAAAGGAGCCGGTGCTGATTCAGGAAATGCTGAAAGGGAACAGGGAATTTATGGCCGGTATGACGCGTTTTGCCGGATTCGGTCCCTGCGTTATTTTCGGTCTCGGTGGAATTTTTACTGAGGTTTACAATGATACAACTTTACGTCTGGCTCCGCTTGGCGATGCAGACGTTCAGGAGATGTTTTCCGATATCCGAGCGAATAAACTGCTTGGTGAGTTTAGAGGTATGCCGAAAGTCGCAACAGATAAGCTTTTTCAGATAATTCAAGCGGTGGGGAATGTCGCCTTGTTGCATCCGGAAATAGCTGAAATAGATCTCAACCCGATTATCATCAATGGGGCAGAACCGGTTATTGCCGACGCTCTAATAGTACTGGAAGACAATACTAAGCCCTAGCTTTTTTTATTTGATTTCTTGAGCAGATCGCCCAGTGTACCCATGGCCTTCGGTGATTTGGTGATATAATTACGGAAGTCTTCTTCATTGCCTGTGGTAGAAGTATCCTTATCGCTACCAGCCAGATCAAGCGAAATCTTTTTGTTTTCGCGGTCGATCTTTTCAATCTTCACCTCGATGTCTTCTCCGGCTTTTATCACGTCGCCGGCGTGCTTGATCTTTTTGCCGCGCGCCAGTTTGGAAATATGCACAAGCCCTTCCACTCCGGCTTTTATTGTAACGAAAGCTCCGAAATTGGTCAGATGAGAAATCTTGCCTTTCAGCACGTTTCCTTCGGCGTATTTTCTCATAGCTTCATCCCACGGATTAGGAAGAGTTGCTTTGGTGGATAAGGTAATGCGATTATTTTCCCAATCAAGGTTAATGATGACACCATCGACCTTGTCGCCGGGAGAATAGAGAACTTTGGGATCGTCAATTTTCCCCCATCCCATTTCCGAAATAGGCAGCAGAGCCTGAACCCCGCCAAGATCGACAAAAGCGCCGAATTTCTGCACGTTTGTGACAACACCGCTTACGGTCATCCCCTTTTGCAGGGAATTTTTCAGCGCGGCGATTTTTTCTTTTTCCATTTTTTCTAAAAGAGGACGGCGGGAGAGAATGATATTTCTTCCGTTTTCCGAATATTCGGCAACGACAAAATCAAATTTTTTACCGATATAAGAAGCGGCATCGTCTATTTTTTTTATATCCATCAGCGAATAAGGGCAAAACCCGCTGACGTTTTGATTAATCCTAACGGAAAAGCCTCCTTTTATTTCTTTCTCTACCGTTGCATTCATGGGCATTTGATTTTTGTATGCGTCGAACAGAAAATCGTTAACGTTTTTACTTGTCAGCAATTTAGTCGTAAAAAGCTTTTCCCCATGACGTGAAGAAAGAAAATAAGCAGTAATTGGATCACCTTCTTTTACTGTGAGATTGCCATCTTCGTCCAAGAGATCTTTTTTATCAAGGTAACCTTCGCTTTTTGCTCCAAGGTCTATAAATATCCAATCCGGTGTAATTTTCACGACAACAGAATCAATTCTTTCTCCTGCAGAAAAACGCCGGGGAGTAAGATTTGTTTCATTAAGTAATTCTGAAAAACTTTTTGTTTCTTCCATTTTATTCCTTTCTTGATATCACACACCTGAAATACGATTTGGTGCTCCGATAACATAAAAAACTGGAAATTTAAACAAATATGTATTATGAAACAGCCAACAATATGTAAGAGGTTAGAATACTTATGCGTTTTGAAATTTCTCGCGGCGGTAGCGGGCTGACATATGAAATCCGTAATATCGTTCTTATCGCTAATAAGCTCAGGGAGTTGGGCGTTAATGTAATCTGGGAGAATATCGGCGATCCGGTGCAAAAGGGAGAAAAAATTCCCGACTGGATGAAAGAAGTCCTTACCGAAATAATCAAAGATGATGCGTCTTTCGCTTATTCGCCGACAAAAGGTGTTGATTCTACAAGAAAATTTCTTGCCGAGCGTCTCAACGGACGCGGCAAGGTGCAAATTACGCCGGAAGATATAATCTTCTTTAACGGTTTAGGTGATGCCATTGCACGTGCTTACAGCTCTATTCAAGTTGACGCCCGTATGATTATGCCGGAACCGACCTATTCCACACACTTCATGGCGGAAGTTCTGCACGCTTCGTTTCCACCTAATACCTATCGTTTGAATCCCTATAACGGCTGGTCTCCGGATATGCGGGAACTGGAACAGAAAGTGAGAAGCCACAAAGCGATTGTTGGAATTCTGGTTATTAATCCCGATAATCCGACAGGTTTTGTTTATCCTGAAGAAACATTGAGGCAAGTCGTGAGGATTGCCAAAGAAAACGATCTTTTTGTTGTTTTTGACGAAACTTACATTAATATTGTTTTTAACGGTAAAAAAACCGTTCCGCTTTCCGATATTGTCGGTAATGTTCCGGCAATCAGCATGAAAGGAATTTCCAAGGAACTTCCGTGGCCCGGTTCGCGTTGTGGCTGGATGGAAGTATACAACGCCGGTAAGGATCCTATTTTCGATCGTTTCATTAACACAATTCTGCATCAGAAAATGTCGGAGGTTTGTTCAACCACTCTTCCGCAACTGGCGATTCCCAGAATAATGACACATCCGAAATATCAGGATTACCTGAATGAACGTAAAAAGCACTATGAAAAACTTTCGCATATAGCTTATGACATTTTAAAAGACGTTCCCTGCCTGATGGTTAATAAAACAAATGGTGCGTTTTATATGACCATTGTTTTCAACGAATCCGGACTAAACAGTAATCAGAGGCTTCATATTAAAAACAAGGAAGTAAGGGAATTTGTAGAGACTCTGGTTAAGGAACCTATCGAACACGATAAAAGATTCGTTTATTATCTTCTGGCTGCAACCGGAATTTGCGTGGTTCCTCTGACATCTTTCTTTACTTCTTTACTAGGATTTCGCATGACATTATTGGACAAAGACGAAGCGGAATTCGAATATGTGATAAAAACCATCGCCGAAAAGTTTACCGAATACACGAATTCGTCCAACAAGAGCATACAGACGGCGATAAATTTATCTTGAGGAACATTTCCGAATAGCAATTGAAAGAATTTCCTTGAAAATGTTCTGCATTAAACAAGATTACACTTTCTGATTAACTGCGTGCAGAATAAATATATCATGAATATTCCCCTGCAAAAAATCTATGATGGTTTTGCCCAAACGTATGAAAAGAACCGTGAACTTTTTGACATGACGGAAGTCTTCAATTCTTTTTATGAAGGACTGGGATCAAAAAAGGGCAAGCTGCTTGATTTGGGATGCGGTGCCGGCGAACCGTTTCCCCGATTATTTATTGATCGTGGCTGGAATGTTACAGGTGTTGATTTTTCCGGGAAAATGCTTGAGCTTGCAACGAAATATGCTCCGGAGATGAAAACTATCCAGGCCGATATGCTGGAAGTTGAATTTGAACCGAATCAGTTTGACGCCATTACGGCAATTTATAGTCTGTTTCATGTTCCCAGCGTTAATCATGGTGCATTGTTTGAAAAATTTTATCAATGGCTTGCCCCGAAAGGCAAATCGTTGTTTACTTACGCGACAAAAGAATATACCGGTCAGACTGAATTTGACGGTTACAAAGAATTCATGGGGCAAAAGCTTTATTACAGCCATAAAAATCCCGAAAAATTATATGATGATCTGGAAGAAATAGGTTTTAATATCGAATCGAAGATTTATCGTGAAATCGGTGGAGAAACATTTCTTTGGGTTAAAATCAGTAAATGATTACAAAAATGGTATAGTAATGTTATCGAAACAATATCACCTTGCATTGCTTATAATAGTATTAACCTTCTGGATTTGGTCTGGTATCGGACCGCACGATACCCGGTTCACCTGGGTTTTGGAAACATTTCCGATAATGATTGCTCTGCCGATTATATTAATCACGTACAAAAGATTTCCGCTAACCAGTTTAACTTATACTCTTATTGCTGTTCACTCCATGATTCTCATGCTGGGTGGTCACTATTCCTATGCCAAAGTACCTCTGGGTTTCTGGATGGAAGACTGGTTCGGATGGACTCGCAACAATTACGATAAAATCGGGCATTTCATGCAGGGTTTCGGCCCGGCCATATACACACGTGAAATTCTGGCACGGACATCTCCGCTCAGGCGCGGCAAGTGGCTTGGTTTCATATCTGTAGCCGTGCCTCTGGCTTTTTCAGCTTTATACGAAATTATTGAATGGGTAGCTTCTCTATCCAATCCGACAGATACGGAGGCATTTCTTGGGACGCAGGGCTACATCTGGGATACGCAAACCGATATGTTCTGGTGTCTGATAGGTTCAATTGCTGCAATTTCATTGCTTGCGAAACTGCATAATAAATACTTGTCAAAAATCGGCGCGTAATGGATTTTGGGACAACTGGGAATAACGAAAATTATCAAAATCAGTTTTTCCAAAAACTAAATTTGATTTCTAAAACATAAAGAGCAGAAGGTATTTAACAAAACCTTCTGCTCTTTATTTGTAAATTACTGGATTCCCGCCTACGCGAGAATGACGCTGAATATGTGTTACTGGCGTAATAATTCTAGTAGCGTCCACCACCACCGCCACGGTTCCCACCGCCGCTCCGTCCGCCTCTGTTGAATCCGCCGCCGCGATTACCGCCGCCTCTGGGACCTCCGCCACCTGTGCCGAATTCTTTCTTCGGCCTTGCTTCGTTGACGGTTATTGCTTTGCCGTCGAGCATTCCACCGTTAAATTTTTTTATCGCTTCCGCTGCACCTTCTTCCGTTTTCATTTCGACAAAGCCGAAACCTTTGGATTGACCTGTAAATTTGTCTTTAATGATTGTTGTGGATGCAACTTCTCCTGCTTCAGAAAAATTGGATTTAAGGTCCTCATCTGTGACCTTATACGATAGGTTTCCGACATACAAATTTTTATTCATTTTAATCCCCTTTCTTATTGTTTAATTTTCATTCCCCGATGGGGTTCCACAAAGCATCAAAATCACCCCCATCCGTCTCCTAGTTGAGAAGGAAGGAAAAAGTGAGGGGCTTGCATGCCTTACCTCTTAATATCCTTATTGTTTAAGGAAAAAACTATCAGGACTCGAAAGCCCTTGATGGTTATAACCCGTTTATAAATATGAACGGTATTTTCTTTAATGCTTGCTTGGTCATACTACATGTTAATAGTCAAGATATATTTCTTTTTTGGGCATCAACTTCATTTAATCAGTCTGCGGTGCATTTTGAAAATAGCGATCGGAAACATAATAAGACAAAATATAACAAGATAACAGAAACCAATCAATGCCTCTGCATTAAACAAGCCAAAACTGAGTGCCCGGACAAGGTTAACCAGATGGGTCAACGGTAATAAAAAAGCTAGTTTTTGTGCCCAAAAAGGCAGGCCGGTTAAAGGAAAAAATGTACCGCTAAAAAGAAACATGGGCGTGATGAGTAAGAAAGTCGGTAAATTGAACAGTTCTATTCTTGCTACTATGCTGGTGAATAACATGGCCAGCGAACTGAAAGCAATTCCACCCAGGAATGCAGCAAATATTATTAATATTCCTGCCGGATAACTCACTAATCCGAAGAAACTAATAACAACTAGCATTATGGCAGTGCCTATTACCGCTTTTGTTGCTCCCCAGATTATCTCGCCGGTTATGATTTCTTCGGCATTGAGAGGAGTGGCCATCATGGCGTCAAACGTTTTCTGATAATACATCCGTACAAAGGAACCGAAGGTATTTTCAAAGAATGAATTGTACATAATGTTTATTGCGACAAGCGAAGGCGCTATAAATTGTACATAAGATACTTCCTGCGAGGCATAGATGAGGCCTCCAATCATTCCGCTGAAGCCGATTCCAAAAGCCAGTAGGTAGAAAAATGGCTCCAAAAGCGGCGGCAGAAAGTTGACCTTCCAGTTTTCCTTATATACCGTAAGATTGCGTTGCCATATTCGGATAAACCGGGAAGATATATTAAAGTTCATTCCCGTAATTCCCTTCCGGTTAATTTCAAGAAAACATCTTCAAGAGTTGCTGAACGCAGTATACAGCTCTTATGAGTGAAGCGGCCGCAGATTTCCCGGTAAAGTTCATGTCCGTTTTCGGCGTAAATAATCAGACGATGTCCCAGATCTTCCTGTCTTGCCTTTTTTTCTCGAGAAAAGGCACGCAATTCATCTTCCGGCTCGGCAATTTCGATAATATTTTCTCCTGTATATTCGCTGATTAGAGATTGAGGCGATCCCTGTGCCAGGATTTTGCCGTGATCCATAATCACCAGCTTATCGCAAAGACGAGCAGCCTCATCCATATAATGCGTCGTCAGTAAAATTGTTATACCCTGCTTTTTCAGATTCTCCAGTTTTTCCCAGACCTGATGGCGCGATTGCGGATCAAGGCCTGTAGTCGGTTCATCCAGAATCAAAAGTTCAGGCTGATTGATTAAGGCGCGGGCAATTACCAGTCTGCGTACCATTCCTCCGGAAAGTTCAGTGACACGTGCTTTGCATCGCTGTTCCAAGGCGAAAAATCTTAATAAGGAAGAAGCCCTTTCAATAGCTGTTTTTTTATCAAGATCAAAATAACGGGCGAATACCTCAAAATTCTGTATCACAGTCAAATCGGGATCAAGGGTGTTATCCTGTTGGCAAACGCCGATAC
This sequence comes from Smithella sp., assembly GCA_007244375.1. Classification (GTDB taxonomy): domain Bacteria; phylum Desulfobacterota; class Syntrophia; order Syntrophales; family Smithellaceae; genus Smithella. Next base: position 107,406 of record SCVW01000045.1, read on the forward strand.
AGGCCTTGATTTTTCTGTAATGTTTTTTAATGTCCAGTCCGAAAACAAAAATATCACCGGAAGTAATCGGTGAAAAGCCATAAATCATTCTGATAGTGGATGTTTTACCGGCGCCGTTAGGTCCCAGAATACCGAAGCATATTCCTTTATCAACTTCAAAGGAAATGTCGTCTACTGCGGCAAAAGAACCAAAAGATTTTTTCAGATTACGGACGACAATGACAGGCTTAGTTTTATTAATTTCTACCATGAGTTTTTCACCACGTAATGATATGAATCTATGTTAATCACCGGACCATTGTCAATAAAAAGAACTTTTATATTTTTGTATTTGACGAAACATATCCCTTTTATTATAGTTATTACAAATTGATGTTTGCGTTTAAAAGATTTTATCAATAAATATTAATTCATCTGATAATGGAGGATTTAATTATGAGTAAATCAATGGACAAAGGGAAAAAAGACGCCAAGAAAAAACCGGCTAAATCCGCCAAAGAAAAAAAAGAAGCGAAGAAATTGAAGAAGGCGGCTAAAGCTTCAATGTAGAAAATAGAAATAGCAAGCAGCAAAACGGTTTTATTGTTGAAAAATTGTTTGTTAACCTTATCCCATTAAGGAGAGAGGTGCTTATTTTTTCAGTTCAGGAACGTTCGACCGTGCTGATATTATCAAATTCGTCAAAAAGGATTTCTAATGAAAATTAAATTTCTCGGAGCAGCAAAAGAGGTCACTGGTTCCTGCTTCATTGTAGAAACAGACAAAACAAGATTTGCTATTGACTGTGGTATGCACCAGGGTAATGCCGAAGTTGAAAAACGCAACTGGGATGTAGCTGTATACGATCCAAAGAATATTGATTTTTTTATCATAACGCATGCTCATATAGACCATTCGGGATTGCTTCCCCGTATGACGCAAAACGGATTTCGCGGTCCTGTTTATGCGACTGAGCCGACCGGAGATCTTATAAAAATACTGCTTTTGGATAGCGCTCATATTCAGGAAACAGAAGCGTCCTCAAGAATAAAAAGGTTACAACGTTACGGCAAACATGAAAAAATTCTGCCTCTTTATACAAAGAAAGATGCCGAGGCTGTTTGTCCGTTAATCAAAACAAAAACCTACAATGAAATTTTTGCCCCCGGAAATGGAATTAAAGCCAATTTTTTGGATGCGGGCCATATCCTGGGTGCAGCTATACTGGAATTATTCATTGAGGAAAACGGTTCACCCACAAAACTGGTTTTTTCTGGTGATATAGGTCGTCGCCATCAACTTTTGATGAAAGATCCCGTTACCGTCAGTAACGCAGATTTTCTTTTTATGGAATCGACATATGGCGACCGCGATCATAAAGGCGAGGAAGACAGTTTAAATGAAATGGCCGAAGCTATTCAATATAGTTATTCCAGAAAAGAAAAAATAATCATCCCAGCCTTTGCCGTGGAAAGAACGCAGGAAATGCTGTATTCGCTTTATCTTCTTAACCGCAATGGAAAGCTGCCCAAGGATATACCCGTGATTCTGGATAGCCCACTGGCTATTAAGGCAACGGAAATATTCCGGCGTTACCGCTCTTATCTGGACGGGGAGACTCAGAGCCTTTTGAAAAACGGTGAAGATCCTCTGGATTTACCGCAGCTTCAATTTTCCTCATCCACTGAACAATCCATGCAGATAAACGATATGGAAGGTTCGGCAATCATTATTTCTGCCAGTGGTATGGCCAATGCCGGGAGAATCAGACATCATCTATGGCATAATTTATGGCGGCCGGGAGCAAGCGTAATTTTTGTCGGTTTTCAGGCGGAAGGCACACCGGGTCGTAAAATTGTGGATGGCGCGAAAACAATCCGTCTTTTTAATGAAGATGTAGCTATAAAAGCCAAAATATGGACTATTGGCGGTTTCTCTGCTCACGCCGGGCAGAGCCAGCTTCTGGACTGGCTTGGACATTTTCAGAATAAGAGAACGCCGGTATTTTTGATACACGGTGAAACCGGCGCACAGGAGGTTCTTGCTTCGTTAATCCGGCAAAAACTGGGGTTTGATGTAACAATTCCTGAATACATGGAAGAAATAAGAATTAAAGCAGGCATCCAATTGGAAGAATTAAAACAACCGCGGGCCGTAAAACAGCCGGTCAATCTTTCTCCATTGTTGGATGAATTAAAAGCGAAAATTGATTACATAAATAATCAAACGGAAAAGATTCAATCTCTACCCGAATCCAGGCAGACCGAAATCATTGAACTGCTTAAAAAAGCAAGTTCGAATATCGATGAAATAAAACCGAATTTATAATCGAAATAAAGAAGAGAAAAACGCCATCTGTAATCTTTTCATTAAAGTCAGCACTATGACAGAAGTGTTATCCAATAGATTCGACCATTCTTTCACTAAAGAATTATATCTATTTTAAGGATAAAAATGCAAACAGACAATGATTTCATGAAAATAGCCCTGGAAGAAGCGCAAAAAGCGTATAGCCTTGGTGAAGTTCCTGTAGGGGCGGTGTTGGTGCATAAAGGTGTTGTTTTAGCGCGGGCGCATAATTCTCCTATTATGAATAGCGACCCTTCTGCGCATGCAGAAATGCTGGTATTGAGGCAGGCGGGAGAAAAAATTGGTAATTACCGGCTTGCCGAAGCGGAACTTTTTGTTACAATCGAGCCATGTATAATGTGCGCCGGAGCAATTATTCAGGCACGACTGGCACGCGTAATTTTCGGGGCGCGTGATCAGAAGTGCGGTGCGGTGGTTTCATTATATAGCGTGTTGAGTGATGAAAGATTAAACCATCATGTGGAAATAACGGAAGGAATATTGCGGGAAGAATGCGGGGAAATATTGAGTAGATTTTTTCGGGAAAAGAGGATAAAAGCCGACTCGTCCGATTGATATCGATGCGGAGAGATACCGAAGTGGTCGTAACGGGATCGACTCGAAATCGATTTGGGGGTCACAAGCTCCCACGGGGGTTCGAATCCCCCTCTCTCCGCCAGAATTTTTAATAGCTGTCATTCCCGGCTACGAGCGGGAATCCAGGATTGATAAATTTACAAAGTTCTTTATACTGATAAAAAAATATTGTTTTTTTTAGGAGAGATGTCCGAGAGGCTGAAGGAGCACGACTGGAAATCGTGTGTATGCCCCCAAAGGTGTACCGCGGGTTCAAATCCCGCTCTCTCCGCCATTTTTTTAATGTATTATCCACGAGGGAACCTTCTATAAGAACTAGATACAAAAATATGTGTTGATTCCTGTTTCTTTAAAATACAATTACTTGTAAAATATTTTTTAAAAAAAGAATCAGAAAATCCAATATTTATGCGACAAAAAAAGTTAACTCCGGAAGAGGAAGCAGTCATTGTTCGTAAAGGTACGGAAATGCCTTTTTCCGGAGAATACTACAATTTTTTTGCGCCGGGAATTTATCGCTGTAAAAGATGCGGAGCGGATTTATTTCGATCAAAAGACAAGTTTGAATCCGGATGCGGCTGGCCAAGCTTTGATGGTGAAATTCCGAGTGCTGTCTCGCGTGTTATTGATGATGACGGAGAACGCACCGCAATTGAGTGCGCAAAATGTGGAGCACATTTGGGACATGTTTTTGAAGGCGAGGGCTTTACGCCTAAAAATATACGCCATTGTGTTAATTCAATCTCGTTAAAATTCAAGGCGAAATAAATGGTCAAGACAATTATCTTAGGTGGTGGCTGTTTTTGGTGCTTGGAGGCCATTTTTCAAAAAATTAAAGGCGTACTGAAGGTCGAACCCGGCTATGCAGGCGGGAATTTGCCTGATCCGACTTATAATCAGGTTTGTTCGGGAGAAACCGGCCATGCTGAAGCTGTCAGGTTAGAATATAACCCGGATAAAATAGATTTAGAAAATATTTTAGATGTGTTTTTTTCCATACACGATCCTACAACTTTGAACAAACAGGATATGGATGTAGGAACGCAATATCAATCGATCATTCTCTGGACCGAACCACAACAGAAAAATATTGTTCAAGAATATCTGTCTAAGATAACGAAAAACTATAAAGATCCAATTATTACGCAACTTGAGAAGCTGAAAAAATTTTATCCGGCTGAAGATTATCATTTTGATTACTATAACAGGAATAAATTACAGCCATATTGTCAGTTTGTTATTTTGCCGAAAATAGGGAAAACAGAAAAAGACTTTTCCGGTTTCATAAAATAATTTCTGTGAAAACAATAACATCGTCTGTAATAATCAAAGGCGAAAAATTTGAGTTGATTCCTGATCATTTATCTATTAAAAGTCTCAACTGATTATTTGATATTAAATATGGCCGGGTCCCGCGCAACGGAGGCTTGTGAACCCCGTCAGGTCCGGAAGGAAGCAGCGGTAGCAATGTCCGCCATGTGTTGCGGTAAACCCGGTCACCAGTATACCTTTTCGCAGTATATTTAGGAGATCAGTTGGAATACTTAGTACTAGCCCGCAAATTCCGGCCGCAAACCTTTGAAGGTGTTATCGGCCAGGAGCATGTTGTCAAAACACTCCGCAACTCCATTGGCCAGGGTCGTGTAGCGCATGCCTTTTTATTCAGCGGTCCGCGTGGAGTGGGTAAAACCTCGGTTGCCAGGATTCTGGCCAAATCGCTCAATTGTGAGAAAGGACCAACAGCTACCCCCTGTAATATCTGCTCAAATTGCCTTGAAATTACAAACGGCTCTTCACTGGATGTGCGGGAAATAGACGGCGCTTCCAACCGTGGTATTGATGAAATCCGGGAACTGCGTGAGAATGTCAAGTTTGCTCCGGTTGCCTCTAAATACAAAATTTACATTATTGATGAAGTGCATATGTTGACACGCGAAGCTTTCAATGCTCTTTTGAAAACTTTGGAAGAACCGCCGGCTCACGTGATTTTCATTTTTGCAACAACCGAAAATCATAAAGTTCCGGCAACTATACTTTCGCGCTGCCAGTGCTACGATTTCCGCCGAGTATCCCTCAATGAAATTGCCACGAATCTGGGCGAAGTTGCTTCCAAAGAAGGAATTAAAATCAGCCCGAGTGCGCTTTTATGGATTGCCGAAGCGGGCGACGGCAGTATACGCGACGCGCAGAGTATTTTCGATCAGGTTATTTCCTATGCCGGAATGGATATCAAGGATGAAGATGTCGAAGAGAGTTTAGGGCTTGCCGACCGGAAATATTTATTTCGCATTTCCGAAGCAGTCTTGCAGCGAGATGCCGGCGCCTGCCTGATTATTATTGAAGAAGCATATTTGGCCGGCATCGATATGAAACATTTTTATCAAATACTCGTAAAACATTTCAGGAATTTGCTTTTGGTTAAAATTGCCGCTGATAGCAGTTCCTCTTTTGATATTGCGCTGGAACAAATTGAAAAAATGAAAAATCAGGTGCAGAAAATATCACGTGAAACTTTGCAGCGGTTTGTGGAAATCCTGATTTCAGAAGAGGCAGGTTTCTCCCGCAGTCAGGAACCGCGTATGAAACTGGAAGCTATTATTGTCAAAATGGCTTACCTGGAACCGATAATTCCTCTTGGTGAAATAATTTCGACAATTGAAAACATCGAACAAAAACTCAGTCAGGGTTTGCCGGTAACCGGAAAAAATAATGAGCTGCAGGTTTCAGCAAATAATCCGGCGAAAGAGACACTAAAAAATAATATAGAAAGCAGCGCTGGTATTTATGCAAGCGAAGAGGATAATTCCTCCTCAGCAGGTAACGAATTGAATGATTTAAAGTCGTTCTGCGACAATTTTAAAAAATTCATCAAAAAAGAAAATGCGATTCTGGGCGCAAAAATTAATTCCGCTGAAATTGTAAATTATGAAAACGAGTGCCTGACGCTGGGGTTCCCGAAGAATTATATTTTTTTAGAAGAAATAAGGACGGCAGCGCAGAAAGCAATACTGGAACAAATTGCCGAGAAATTTTTTCAAAAAAAAGTGACGATAAAAATTGAATCGTTGAACATGGAAAATGGTAATGCAAACGGCGGTAACGGGCGCAAACAGCTCAATGGAATAAATGAAATAAAACGTGAAGCAATGAATCAACCGCTTTTACAGAAAATCATGGATGAACTTTCCGATGCCAGAGTTGTGGAAATTAAGGTTCAAATGGGAAAAGTCAATTCATAAAACTGAATGTGAAAAGATTCAGCAGGTTAGAAGGAGGATAAAGAGTGCAAAATTTCAATACAATTATGAAACAGGCAAAAAAAATGCAGGAACGCATGGCAAATCTGCAAAAAGAACTGGAGATGAAAACAATTGAAGCTCAGGCCGGCGGCGGGATGGTACGTGTTGTGGTAAACGGAAAATTTGAAATTGTTTCATTAAAAATTGAAAAGGAAGTAGTAAATCCTGAAGACATCGAGATGTTGCAGGATTTGATAGTCGCTGCGGTTAATGAGGGAATACGCAAAGCTCAGGAAATGGCTTCATCGGAAATGGCGAAAATTACCGGAGGATTGAATATTCCCGGTCTATAATCAGGTACATTTATGAAAGCATATGCCCAACCAATAAAAAAACTTGTTGCCGAGTTAGGTAAACTTCCCGGTATTGGCGAAAAAACAGCCGCGCGTTTGGCCAACTATATTTTACGATCAACGGAAGATGAAGTAAAAAAACTGGCGGAAAGCATTATTGAGGTGAAAGGAAAAATCAAACTTTGCAGGATTTGCCTGAATCTGACGGAAGATGATACCTGTTATATTTGCCGCGACACGGCGAGAGACAAAGAAACAATTTGTGTTGTAGAAGATACTGATGCTTTGGCGGCAATCGAGGAATGCGGGGGGTATCATGGAACGTATCATGTACTTCACGGAGTCTTGGCGCCGCTTGATGGAATAGGTCCTGATAATCTGCGTTTAGGCGAACTTATTCAGAGAATTAATAACGGCAATGTCAAAGAAATAATTATAGCTACCAATACTAATGTTCAGGGTGAATCCACAGCTCTGTTAATTACCCGTATATTCAAAGAAAAAAATATTAAGCTGACACGCATTGCCACAGGTGTGCCGATGGGTGGAGACTTGAAATATATAGATAAGATGTCGATTTCGAAATCCTTGGAATTCCGTCGCGGCATGTCGTAGCATTCCGCTTTCTTCGGCTAACTTTGTTGGCAGCGTTGTCGGCTTCCTCAACGTATTAATAATACGCCTGTGGAGCCTCCTCCTTATCCTTTGAAAGCAAAATGCTACAATAGATTTCGGGGCAGATCGGCGTTGCGGCGTATGAAAAAATACGCCTCACTTCTCAGGCCTTGCGCATCTTACCTGTGGATATTTTTGCAGCATAATCAAGAGGGGATTCCGATATAGATACCGCGTTATATTGCATCGTTACCAGTGGAGGTGAATATGTAATGTAACGTTGCTTGTCGCAAAAACCGGTTCCTACAAAAATAATCGGTTCCATAGATCCCATCACCAGTTTCCGGATGGATTTTTTCAGTCCGGAATTAATCGAAAACGGATTTATGACAATGATTCGCGAAGGCAATTTTTTCTGAAGTAATCAAGCCCCAAAAGGAGTGATTTATTTTAAAATCATCGATGGCCTCACGGCTTCGGTGTCCCAATATGTCCCAAAATTGGAATTAGTTGTCCATGAAGATTTTCAAAAGAAAACTATAAGAAAACTGACGGTCAAAGATTTCACTCGTGGTAATCAGTGATTTTCAAAGCAATTTATTATTTTTATCTTTTTCAGTGGTGTAAGTGGCTTATTTTTTGAATGTTACAACCAACTTGATAATAATTAAAAAGATATTGACTGAAGTTTCTTTCTATATTATGAATCACAGTCATTTTTTCCAAAATTTATAAGGAGATTAAAAATAAATGATAGAAGTTAGATGGCATGGACGAGGCGGTCAGGGAGCGGTGACGTCGGTGGAATTGCTGGCCGTGTCGGCAATCGCTGCGGGAAAATACGCTCAGGGATTTCCCAGTTTCGGTCCGGAAAGAAGAGGAGCGCCTGTTGCCGCCTTCACCCGTATTGACGATAAAAAAATCAATGTCCGTTCAGGAATATATAAACCTGATGTGGTTTTGGTACTGGATTCAAGCTTGATAGGTCTGGTTAATGTTACCGAAGGATTAAAACCTGATGGCAAATTAATTGTCAATACGCATAAAACGCCGGAAGAAATTCGCAAAGCGTTGAATTATACGGGAACGTTAGCTATCGTAGACGGCACAGGCATTGCGCGCAAGGAAATGGGCGTGCCCATTGCCAACACGACGATGATTGGAGCATTGTTGAAGGTTATAGGCGTCATGGAACTTGACGCGATGAAAGATGCGATTGAGCACCGTTTCGGCAGAATCGCCCAGAAGAATCTCAATGCGATGAAACGGGCTTACGACGAGATAAAAATATACAATTAAGGGGTAGATCTCAATGTCATTAAAAACATGGAAGGAGCTTCCTATCGGCTGTGTTGTTTCCGATCCGGGAAGCGCCAGTGAATATCATACGGGAAGCTGGCGGTCTCAAAGACCCACTTGGGATAACGCAAAATGTATCAAATGCGGCATCTGTTATATTTATTGTCCGGAAGGTTGCGTGCAGCAGACCGAAGACGGTTTCTTTCAGGCAGACTTGGATTATTGTAAGGGTTGCGGCATTTGCGCGCATGAATGCTGGCCCCGTGCGATAAAGATGGAGGAGGAGTAATATGGGAAAACGCATTGGAATGGAAGTGGCAATTGCCGTGGCGGAAGCCGTTGGTCTTTGCGATATCGATATGGCCGCTGTTTATCCTATTACGCCCCAGTCGCACATCGCGGAACATCTTTCCGATCTGGTCGCCAATGGTGAAATTGACGCGGAATTTGTGACCGTTGAATCGGAACATTCGGCCATGAGCGCGGTCATCGGCGCTTCCGGCGCCGGCGCCCGTGCCTTTACGGCGACAAGTTCCCAGGGATTGATGTTGATGCATGAACTTCTGCCGATAGCTTCGGCGATGCGTCTGCCGATCTGCATGGCCATCGCCAATCGGGCGGTATCCGGTCCTCTGAATATTTTAAATGATCACACCGATATCATGCCTCAGCGTGATTGCGGTTGGATTGCTCTTTTTGTGGAAAACGGCCAGGAAGCCATCGATTTGTCGATTCAAGCTTTTAAAATTGCCGAGCACAAAGATGTTATGCTGCCTGTCTGCGTCAATATCGACGGTTTTCAGTTGACGCACATGGTGGAGCCCTTTGAAATGCCGTCTAAGGAAGAGGTGGATAAGTTTCTTCCGCCTTTTGTGCCGCACGCGACGTTGCATCCCGCAAAGCCTGTGACGATGGGCGCTTTTGCCATGTCCGATTACTTCACGGAAATCATGAAGGCCAAGGATGAAGCCCTGAAAAGTTCCAAAAAAGTCATTTTGGAAGTTTGGGATGAGTGGGCCAAATTATTTGGCCGGTCATATAAGCCGGTGGAAACATACAAAGCCGACGATGCGGACGTTCTGATGCTGACGATGGGTTCGATGGGTGAAACAGCACAAATGGCGATTGATGAACTGCGCGCCAAAGGTGTCAAGGCCGGTTTGGTAAAGTTGAGAATGTGGCGTCCTTTCCCGTTTGAGGAAATAAAAGCAGCAATTAAAAACGCGAAAAAACTGATTGTGACCGACCGTGCCATCACTTTCGGCGGTCCCGGCGGTCCTGTGTTTGCGGAAATCAAATCCGCTATGTGTACCGAAACTCAGCGTCCTTTGATTTATAATTACATTTACGGTCTTGGCGGACGCGATGTTCCCGTCGGCGATTTTGTCGGTATGTTTGAAAAGGTTCTGGCGGATACTGAAAACAAAGCAGTGGGCACCTATGAATTTTGGGGAGTGAGAGAATAATGAGTATCGTAGAAAATTTTGATTTATTTGCGCCGCGTCTTATCAACAGAAAAGAGTTGTTATCTTCAGGCCACCGCGCCTGTTCTGGTTGCGGCGAAGTTTTGGCCGTAAGATTAATGTGCAAGGCGCTCGGCGAAAATACAGTCATTGCCGCGGCTACCGGTTGTATGGAAATCATTTCCAGTATGTTTCCCACAACGGCCTGGCGCGTGCCCTGGATTCACGTCGCTTTTGAAAATACGGCGGCGGTGGCATCGGGTGTGGAAGCCGGACTCAAGGCATTGCGCAGAAAAGGAAAAATTGATGATAGGTATGTAAAAGTTGTCGGTATGGCCGGTGACGGCGGCACAATGGATATTGGTATGCAGGCGCTTTCCGGTGCGATGGAACGTGGTCACGACATGATTTTTGTTTGCTTCGATAACGAGGCTTACATGAACACGGGCATTCAGCGTTCCAGCGGTACGCCGATGGGCGCGTCCACCACCACGGCTCCGGCGGGCAAAGTCAGTTCCGGACAAAAAACATGGAAAAAGAACATGGCTGAAATTATGGTTGCTCACGGCATACCCTATGTGGCGACCGTTTGTCCAAGCTATCCGCTGGATTTCATCCGTAAGATGGAAAAGGCGAAAAGTATCAAGGGACCTTCCTATATCCATTGTTTCTCCATGTGTCCGACGGGTTGGCGTTCCCCTTCCCATACGGCCATATCCATGGGCCGACTTGCTGTGGAGACGGGAGTATTTCCTTTATTTGAAGTGGAAGACGGTCATTATCGGGTTTCTCCGGATATGCCCAAAAAGCTCAGACCTATCAGGGATTATTTCAAACCGCAGGGGCGTTTCCGCCATTTGAAGGATGATGAGATAGATAAAATCCAGGAACGCGTGAATATAGAGTATAAAAAGCTAACGGAAAAAGCTAAATTTTTAAAAACAGGAAATTAAAGGGGGAGATCCTCAGAAGAATACCGAGGTGAAAAAAGAATGACAAAAGCCATGAGTATTGCAGCAAAGACAAAACAAATAGTAAAAAAACACGGAGGCGATAAGAGCGGTATGATTGCCGTGTTGCAGGATATTCAGGAAGCCTTCAATTACCTGCCGAAAGAAGCATTGAAGACAGCGGCCAAAGCGATGAACGTGCCTTTCAGCCGGGTGTACGAAGCGGCCACTTTTTATACTGCCTTCAGTCTGAAACCGCGCGGTAAAAATGTAGTCAAGATCTGTATGGGAACAGCCTGCCATGTCCGTGGTGCTGCTGTCCTGCAGGATAAATTCGAACGAACTTTAGGTATAAAACCTGGCGAAACCACCAAGGATAAGAAGTTTTCACTCGAAACCGTCAACTGTGTGGGAGCATGTGCGCTGGGACCTGTTGTGGTCATTAATGCAGATTATCACGGGCAGGTAACCATGAAAAAAATAGACAAGATAATTGATAATATCAACAAAGAGGGAGCGTAGTGATGAAAGAAAACTCGGATGTTCAAGTCCATCAGGTTGCCAATGAATTGAGATTAAATTACGGCCCTAATAAAAAATTTATAACGGTCTGTGCTGGTACAGGTTGTCGCGCATACGGCAGTCTCAAGGTTAAAGAAGCTCTGGAAGCCGAACTAAAAAAACAAAATATGAATGTGGAAGTTCTTGCTACCGGGTGTTTAGGCTTCTGCGAGAAAGGGCCAATGGTTGTCATCCATCCCGATAAGTATTTTTATCAATCTGTAAAAGTGGAAGACGTACCGGAAATTGTTTCCAAAACCGTGGCTAAAGGAGAAGTCATCAGCAGGCTTTTTTATCGTCATCCCGAAACACAGAAAACTCTTTTCCGGGAGGAAGACCTGCCTTTCTATAAGAAACAGCTGCGCGTGGTATTCGGCAAAAACGGTATGATTGATCCGACAAGAATTGATGATTACCTGACCATCGAAGGTTATCAGGCTCTGGCCAAAGTTCTTTCGGAAATGACACCGGAACAAGTTATTAATGAAGTAAAGAAAGCCGGTCTGCGCGGTCGTGGCGGAGGCGGATTTCATGCGGCTGTCAAATGGGAAGGAGTACGCAAGGCACACGGTGAACCCAAATATGTAATAGCAAACGGAGATGAAGGTGACCCCGGTGCTTATATGGATAGAAGCCTTATGGAAGGTAATCCCCACAGCATCATCGAAGGAATGATTATCGGTGCTTACGCTGTAGGTTCGCACGAAGGTTACATTTACGTAAGAAACGAATATCCGCTGGCGGTAACACATCTGACGATGGCCATTGAAGCAGCCAGAGAAAAGGGTCTTCTGGGGAAAAACATTCTCGGTACGGATTTTTCATTTGATATCAAGATTAACAAAGGAGCGGGCGCGTTTGTCTGCGGTGAATCATCGGCTCTATTTGCTTCGATTGAAGGTCGTGCAGGTGAACCACGCGCCAAATATGTTCATGCCGTGGAAAAAGGCCTTTATGACAAACCCACCGTATTGAACAACGTGGAAACATGGGCAAATGTTCCTTTGATAATTAATAAAGGAGCGGACTGGTATGCCTCCATCGGTACCGAAGGCTCCAAAGGCACCAAGATATTCTCGCTGGTCGGCAAGATTAACAACACCGGCTTGATTGAAGTTCCGATGGGCACAACCCTGTACGAAATCATCTACGACATGGGTGGCGGTATTCCCAAAGGCCGTAAATTCAAAGCAGTACAAACCGGCGGACCTTCCGGCGGTTGTATTCCGGAGAGCTTGCTGGATATACCGGTTGATTTTGACAAGCTTTATGAAGTCGGATCGATGATGGGTTCCGGTGGAATGATTGTCATGGACGATACATCCTGCATGGTGGATGTTGCCAGATACTTTACCACCTTTTTACAGGAAGAATCGTGCGGCAAATGCGTTCCTTGTCGAGAAGGTGTTCGCAGAATGAAAGAAATTCTCGATGATATTTGTGCGGGCAAGGGACGGGAAGGCGATGTAGAACTTCTGGAAAAAATAGCAACCGGCGTAGCGGACGGCTCTCTTTGCGCTTTGGGCGGCTCTGCTCCTAATCCGGTTTTGAGTACAATTAAGTATTTCCGGGATGAATACGAAGCACACATAAAAGAACACCGCTGTCCTGCAGGTGTCTGTAAGGCTTTAATTACCTACAGTATTGACGCAGAAAAATGTACCGGTTGCGGTGCCTGTATTAAAGTTTGTCCCACTCAGGCAATCAGTGGCGAAAAGAAAAAAGCTCATACAATCGATAACAACAAATGCACCCGTTGCGGCGCTTGTATCGAAAGCTGCAAATTTGAATCAATTATTGTGAAATAGAGGTAGGATAAATCATGGTAAATTTTACTGTTGACGGAAAAAATATATCAGCGCCGAAAGGGACGATGCTTTTGGAAGCCATCCGTAGTGCGGGCATCTCGATTCCCACGCTCTGCGCACATGAGGCTGTCAGCCGCTCCGGCGCCTGCCGTTTGTGCGTCGTGGAAATAAAAAAAGGTAACCGGACAAGAATCGTCACCTCCTGTCTCTATGCGGCCGAAGAAGGCCTGATTGTTAATACAAAAAGTGACCGCGTTCTAAACGTTCGGCGCCTTGTAATGGAATTGCTTTTGGCACGCTGTCCCGGATCTGACGTGATTCAGAAGATGGCCAAAGAAATGGGCATTGAACCACAAACGCGCTTTACCGTTGATACTGATAAAGGAAAATGTATTTTATGCCGTTCCTGCGTACGCGTTTGTGAAGAAATTGTTGGAGTCAGTGCCATAGGTCTTTTTTCTCGTGGACCACATAAAACTGTCGGCACACCTTATAATGAAAAATCTGATGTCTGTATAGGCTGCGGTGCATGTGTTTATGTTTGCCCGACCGGTCATATTGAAATGACCTCGACCGGTGACAAACGCAAAATCTGGGGGCGCACGTTCAAAATGCAGGCATGTACAAAATGCGGTAAATTTTTCGCTCCCGTGGATCAATTAAAATTCATCAGCAAGAAAACCGGTGCTTCCTTAAACGAACTGACCGTTTGTACCGAATGCCGGTAGAATTTATTTCTTAAAAAATTAATCGATTAATACGTAACAGAGGGATTCGTGTATGTGTAAGTGCGTTTCCACCAATATGTTTCGTGTATCCTTCAATTTATTTTTTTAAAAGGATACTTATGGATATTTGGTGTTTTATTAATCACGGGTATGAACTCTAGGGCAATCCCGATTGCTGTCGGGATTGGACCATAATTCCACCCCAATGGGCGGGGTATTATACCCTCCGCTTATGGCGGGATTGTTCGACTTGCAAATTTCAATACACCTATAATGACCTTTAGGTTATTCGTTTTTGAAATTTGAGTCTCACAATAAAATATTGACATTTCGTTACATAGTTATTAAAAGAATTTAGTTGAAAAAAGTTTCATATTATAATAACAAAAAGTTTAAGGGAGGGAATTATGTTTACACCGAAGAATATCCTTGTTCCGACAGATTTTTCAAAATATTCAGATGCAGCATTGAAAATGGCAATTGATATTGCGATTACGCATAATGCCAATATTTATTTGTTGCATGCCATTGATGATCAAATGCATAGAGCAGTAGATTATCGTATCAGTTATGAAGATATTAAGCAGATCGAGAAGGATAGTATCATTGCGTCTAAAGAAAGGTTGAGAAAACAAGCTGATGATGTTGTCAAAAGTAAGAAAGTGAAAATTATTCTTGATGTCAAGAATGGTGATCCCGCTGAAGTGATATTGAAAGAGCAGAAAGCAAAGAAAATGGATTTAATTGTTATCGCTTCTCATGGAAGGCCAGGGATTGTAAAATATCTTATGGGTAGTGTTGCTACAAAAGTAGCAAAAAGTGCAACGTGTCCCGTCATGTTGGTTAAACCAAAATGAATGCATCAAGAACGATTTTTAAAATGTAATCAGTAAGTGTTTTGCTTTATAAATGACTGGTGTCGCAATTTATTTTATCTCCCGTGTGTTTGTTGATGCTGAACTCCATTTTTTTGCGACTAAAAACAATTTACTTGACAGTGAATATCTTAAGATATCATGAGTAAAAAGAGGTGCTTAGTTAGTATTTCGGGGAGGAAAGTTGTATGAAACGAAGGATTGTGGGGCTTCTGTGGATGGGGCTCGTTATTTTTTTTGTGGGAGCCTTGTCTCAAGCAGTATGGGGAGCCAATAATAACATTAAACAAATTAGAAATGGTAAAACTGTATACGTTTGTAAAATGGGTACACTTGCTCCGGAAGGAGTAGGTTGGGCTGCTTTAATTAAAGAAATGATTACGCCCGGGATATTAAAGGTCACTGATGGTCAGGTGATTTTGGATTGGTATTGGGGTGGTACGATGGGCGATGATCAGGATTTATTGGCTAAGATGCGTAATGGGCAGTTGCAGGGAGGAGGATTTTCCGGCCAGGGAATGGTAATGGCATGTCCGGAAATTGCCCTGTTGGAACTTCCTTTCTTGTTCGACAATTATGATGAAGTGGAATATGTTTACTCTAAATTAAGACCGCGCATTAGTCAGTGGTTTGAAAAGAGAGGATACCACCTTATTGTACTGGCAGAACAGGATTTTGACCAAGTTTATTCTACTAAAATTCCGATTAGGACGCCTGAAGATTTTAAGAATAGTCGCGTCTTGACATGGTATGGACCGCTGGAAGAAAGGACTTTGAAGGCTATGAGTGCAAGTCCTTTGCCGATTCGCGTTCCTGAAGTAGCCGCTTCAATTCGCACAGGAGTATGCGATGCTTTTATTAGTCCGGCTTTGTGGGCGGTAGGTACTCAGATGTATACCGTTATGAAGTACATTAATCCTGTTAATATAAGATATTCTCCTGCCGGCGGTATTATTTTGACATCAACTTGGAACCTGATACCTAAAAATTTGCAAACTGCTATTGATAATTACGCAATATCCGTAGAAAAGGATTTCAGGCAAAAAGTCCGTGCGAGCAATGAAAAATGTTATAAAGCCATGGTTAAATATGGCATGAAAGAAGTTAAGTTGACTCCCGCTGAGCTTGAAATTTGGAAGAAAAGACTCGTTCCTATTTGGGATGAATTTGCCCAAAAAGGATATTATTCCAAGGCCGAATTGGAAGAAGTTAAAGGATATTTAGCGGAATTTCGGAGCAAGAAGAAAAAATAATCAAGTTTAGTTATTAGTCCTGCGGTTTCTGCCGCAGGACTAATAACTATAAATTATTTGAAAGACCATTATTACAGTTTCTTAAAAGTGTCGAAATCGAACAAGAGGTGTCACCTTGTAATCAGCTAAATTTGTTTACTTATATTGGTACAGAAGTGATATCAATAATGTAACAAATTTAGAAGGGTTAATTATTATTTCGAGAAGGGAGATTTTTTATGAAATGTAAAAAGGTTGTATTGCTTCTGTGGATTTGGTGCGTAATGTTTTTTCTAGGGTCCGCGTTTTTGTTTCAGGAGGCATGGGCGGAGAACATTAAACAAATGAGAAACGGTAAGATGGTGTATCTTGCTAAAATGGGTACGCTGGCTCCGGATGGAGTAGGCTGGGCCGCACTAATTAAAGAATTGATCAATCCCGGAATATTAAAGGTAACGAATGGCGAGGTGATTTTAGATTGGTATTATGGCGGAACGATGGGAGATGATCTGGACATATTGGCCAAGATGCGCAACGGCCAGTTGCAGGGGGGCGGATTTTCCGGATGGGGGGTAGTAATGGCATGTCCTGAGATGGCCATAATGGAACTTCCGTTCTTATTCGATAATTATGATGAAGTGGAATATGTCTACTCAAAGCTAAGGCCCCGCATTAATAAGTGGTATGAGAAAAGAGGTTACCATATTATTGTGTTGGCGGAGCAGGATTTTGATCAACTTTATTCTACGAAACATGCACTAAAAACACCCGAAGATTTCAAGAATAGCCGTATTTTAACATGGTATGGACCGCTGGAAGAAAGGACTTTGAAGGCTATGAATGCAAGCCCTGTGCCGATTCGCGTGCCTGAGGTAGCTGCCTCCATCCGCACGGGTGTGTGCGATGCCTTCGTCAGTCCGGCTATCTGGGCAGTCGGTACTCAGATGTATACCGTTATGAAGCACATCAATCCTCTGCGTATCCGGTATTCACCCGCAGCCGGGGTTGTGACATTGAGGGCATGGAATCAAATACCTAAAGAATATCGAGATGCCATTGATAATTTTGGAGCGTCAATAGAGCTAGAGTTCAGGCAGAAAGTTCGCGCCAGCAATGAGAAATGCATTAAAGCTATGATTAAATACGGTATGGTAGAGGATAAAATGACAACGGCTCAAATAGATGTTTTTAAAAACAGACTGATGCCTGTTTGGGATGAATTTGCAGGGAAGTACTATTCCAAAGCCGAGTTGGAAGAAGTTAAAGGCTATTTGGCGGAGTTCCGAAGCAAGTATAAAAAATAAATAGAACTTAATTATTCGCCCTGCTGCTTCTACAGCAGGGCGAATAAATTATCTTGTGTTAATAAAAGTGATAATTTTTATAAAATCTGCATAAAAGCTTTTCCGGAAAACACCTTGTCGTACAAGGTGTGAAAGGGATTTATCCTGATTTCGTGGTGAGCTTATTATACGAAAAAAGCTATTGCTTATTTTAAGATTTTTGGTTAGCTATTTTCACTATATGGTGTTCTTTAAAATTTTTCTAAAAGTATAAAATGCAATTGGGTCGAAGGATCTTCCCCGATTGAGAATATAAATAAAAGAGAAAAAGGAGAAGCGATGTCTAGTTTTTTTGGCGTTATAGAAGAGTTTGACAGACTACTGGTGCGCATGGAAAAAGGAACTGTCGTTTTTATGCTTTTTACATTGATGATGATTTCTTTCATCGAAGTGATCGCGAGAAACTTTTTCAAGGTGGGTTTCTTGTGGATAGATGAGTTTATGCGTGTTTTAGTGCTTTGGCTGGCTTTTGTTGGAGGCGCTTTGTGTTCAGAGTATGCCAGACATATGAGGGTTGATGTGTTTCTCCATTATGCGAAAGGCAGATGGAAAAAATACATGCGCCTTACAGGCAGTATCTTCATCATCATAATTTGCCTTGTACTTTTTGTTGCATCTATTAAGTACATTGGATATCAAATGGAGGCCACTGTGTCGTTGATATTGCAGGGAGTACCGGATTGGGTAATTGGTTTAATTATACCATATTTCTTTGCCGTGACGATACTGAGAGCGCTGCTGAGTATTAAAAGAGAAGTCGTAGGTGAAGAGCAGATACAACTTCCGATCATAGGCGGTGCAGAAGAACTTCATAAAAAGTCAGAACATGTATAATAAAATCAAGTAATGCCGAAATAAATTCGAATGTTAAACTTACTAAAGAGGAAGGTATAAAAAAATGGCTGTCATTTTTACAATTGTTATAATATTCGGAGCTTTAGCTGGGACACCGCTCTTTGTCATTGTCGGCGGCGCGTCTATGTTCATATTTCATTTCATTTCTCAAGTTGATATATCATCAAGCATAATCGAGTCTGTTCGTTTGGCCAACGCACCTGGAATCATGGCTATTCCTTTGTTTGTTTTGGCCGGTTATATATTGGTAGACAGTAAATCGTCTCACCGATTGGTTAATTTATCAAATGCATCGATAGGGTGGCTGCCCGGCGGTGCAACTATAGTTACAGTTGTAGCTTGTTCCATATTTACTGCCATGACGGGAGCAAGTGGAATCACCATAGTAGCAATCGCAGCGCTAATGTATCCCTTTCTATTAGAAGAGGGATATAGCGAAAAGTTTTCCATGGGTTTAGTAAGTACTACCGGAGATATAGGACTTTTGTTTGCGCCTAGCTTGCCCATTATTCTCTATGGAATGGTGGCTCAAGTTGATATTACACAGCTTTTTATTGCCGGTGTAATTCCGGGAGTATTTTTCGGCTTAGTGGTGTGTGCATATGGTATGATTTACGCTATTGCCAAAAAAATTCCGACAATTACTTTTTCTTTTACTAATTTGAAAAAAGCTGTTTGGGATGCAAAATGGGAAATTCCTTTACCATTTATAGTTGTAGGCGGGATTTACGGAGGTCTTGTTACAGTCAGTGAAGCGGCAACCATAACAGCAGTGTATGTATTAATTACCGAATGCCTGATCTATCGCGAAATTAAGTTAAAGAGGCTTATGGCGATATTTTGGGAAAGCGCGATTATGACAGGAGCTATATTATGTGTTCTTGCCGGGGCAATGGGACTTACCAATGCCTTCGTCGATCTGCATATGGCCGAACGAATCATGACAATGCTAACAGCAACATTTCACTCGAAGTGGACATTCCTCCTCGGATTAAACTTTTTCCTCCTTATTGTGGGATGTTTTCTCGAAATCTTCTCCGCGATTATCGTGGTTGCTCCGTTGATTATTCCGACCGCTTTAGCATACGGAATCCATCCTGTTCACTTGGGAATAATATTCCTCTCCAATATGGAAGTTTCTTATATGTGTCCGCCGGTAGGACTTAACCTGCTCCTTGCCAATTTGCGTTTTGGAGTTCCGATGATGAAGCTCTATCGTTACGTTATTCCGTTCTTGATAAGAATGATAATTTCTCTGCTGATTATCACTTATTTCCCACAGATGTCATTGTGGTTGATTGATGTTTTTGGAATGAATAGAGAGTTAATACAGATGTAGTTTTTAAAACATAATTAATTTTAAAAGGAGGCTGGAACTATGACGAAAAAGGTTAGACTGCTTTTGAAGAGTATTGCAATCCTCTGTTTACTGTTTTTCCTTGCCGTTGGTTTAACCGGGTGCGCGACAATAAGACACACGGCGCAGAGGGCTGTCGTTCCTATGTTGGACGCGTCGGTGGATGATCTCGTGGATAATCTTCTGAGAACAAAAAATGGTCCTTTTGTTAAAGACGGCCTCCCCGGAGCTTTGTTGGTTGTTACCGGTCTGACTGAACTGGCGCCGACAAATTATAGACTGCTTTGCACAACATCTTTCTTGTATGCCGCCTATGGCTTGTTTGTAGAGGACGAAGATCCTGAATACGCCATATCTCTATATCGGGTCGGAACAGAATATGGTATGCGGGCCATGAAGGTTAATAATTCCAAATTTCGTAAAGCATTGGAAGGAGGAACCAGAGTACCTGATGCGGCCAAATACCTGACAAGAGATGATTTGAAGGCCTTGACTTGGTATGGGGTTAATCTTGCCAAACGGGTTACGTTACAGTTGAAAACACCCGAAGAGATTGTGGACATTCAGGACGCTGTTGCTACGGCAAAGCGCTCTGCGGAGCTTGATCCGAAGTATGCCTGGGGTGCTAACTGGATTATTCTAGGCATATTTTACGCGGTCGTTCCCGCCTTCGGAGGTATGGGCAGCGGTCCGGAAGCGTCTTGGAATGCTTTTACTAATGGCAATAAGGCAGAGCAAGGTGAGTTTGGAATGGTGGATGTAATGGTAGCTAGATATTTGTGTCCACTTCTTAAGGATCGGGAAATGTTCGATCAGCTCAACAACCGGATATTAGAGATGGATCCATGTAAAATTGGCGGTGGTCTCTGCGTTTTGAATGAGCTGGCCAAATTGAAAGCAAAGTCCAATATAGAAAAGAAAATCGAATGGATGGGTTATTAAACAGTTAGTTTTTAAACATGCAGGTTGTTCGGGCTTTCGCTTGAACAACCTGTTTTATTTAAACCTTTCAAAAGAATTAATAGAATTTCAAAAGTCCGTCGATTTGCCATTCACTTACACCATTATAAGGGAAAATACGGCAAACATAAGTATCACTAGCAAAGTTACATTCATGCCTGCCAAGGGAATTAAAATTAAACTGCCCAGAAGAGAACCGATACAGCCGCCGATAAGGTCTGCTGAATATAGCGGTGAAATTATTTTTTCCTGGTTCTCAATTCCATGAAGGCTGACGAAAGCAAAAATTCCGGCTACTAGAAAACCTGTTATTGCCAAAAGAAAAGAAATCATAACCAAGTCGGCAGATGCACTCTTAATTATTTTCAGATCCGTGAAGATACATAAAATGCAAAATCCGATTAAAAGAACAATTCCATATAAGCGCAAAAAATTTCGGTTTTTTACTTGTTGCAACATTGCTTTATTTAGCGTCAAAGCGCCGAAAGCAAGACCAGCCATAAAACTCATCAATAGCAGGCCTATATCCTGATAGAGCACACCGTGTTTTACCTGATAATAAAGAATGAAGATTGTTTCCAGAACCATGCCAATGAATCCTGCCGTGCCAACCAGTAGTATACGACGAATCGTAGGAAGGGAGCGGCTTAAAAGAAAAATAATCGGTAAGATAATACACAACAGCAATAAAGATTGTTTTAAAAAATTTTTATCTATAATTGAAGAAAGATCAAGAAGAGCAAGGTGCGGGAAAAATTTCGACAGCCAGATTATGAAGGCATATTGATAACAAATCGGCCTAATGTCGGTATTGGGAAGAACTTTTTTTTTAAGCAAAGCTCTTGTTTTGAAAAACCTGTCATTTGTAAAAAGGTAATTTATATAATTCGGTGAAATTAATCTTGTCGTTATTTTCATATCTTTTAACCGGTTGGACATTATTTCCGGTGAATGGGGCAATGTTGATTGTGAAGCCGTTACGATATTGATTGTTCCCGGAAGGAAAAGTATTTCAGGGAAAACGGATTGCAGTGCGTTATAGATACTGGCATTGCGGTTAATAAGAGGCTTTGTCCACAAGTTTTCAGCGGTGCGGAGTCTGAAGCCTAAAATTCCAGCCGGATTTAATTTTGCAGAGCATTGCTCAAAAAACTCCCGTGTATAAAAACGATTTGCCTGTCCCGATGCCGGTTCCGGCATACCAACAAGAATAAGATCGTACGTGTCGCTTTTTTTGAGATACCGGCGAGGATCGGCAAATATGATATGAACGTTGGGTTCTTTGAGTGACCGCTGAATTTTGTCAGGAAGATATTTTTTTGCCATGTTCAGCATGACAGGGTTAAGTTCTACATAATCAATTCGCTTTGGTTTGTACTTTACTATTTCACTGACAGTTCCTTCAATTCCGCCGCCAAGAATAAGTACATCCTGCGGATTATGATGCTGAAGAGCTGTTAAATGACAAAAATATTCTGCATCTGTTCCTTCGGTTTCAAATGCCAGTGCGTCATTTTCAAATACGGACATCTGATTGTAAAGTTTGGTTATTGTAATTCTACCGTAGGGAGAATCTTTGCTTTGCAAAAGATTCGGGTGATTCCATGTTGTCATCCAGCGATCCAGAGACGATACCTTCCAGAGAATCACGAGAAGAATACAAACCAGCATAATTGCCGTCCGGCGCAGAAAAGATTTGTTTAATCCTTTTAAAATTATTGTGGAAGTTATTACAGCAATGAGGGCACAAAAAATTGCAACAGAACAATTATCCAATCCCCACATAATAAAGAAAGTGGAAAATAACCCGCCAATTAATCCGCCTATGCTTTCAATACCATAAGCAACAGCCAATGTCCTGTTTTTTTCAACGTATAGCTTGGCCGTCCACTGGAATAAAAGACCGGCTAACAGGCCTGCAGGAAGAATGGAGATAGCGGCAACAGTTAATTGCTGCAAAAATGTCAAATAAGCTCCTGGTACACCGCCGAAAAGAAGACGGCTGGAACGGATGAAAGCGATATCCAGAGGTATGGTGATTCCCAAAAGAATAAAAAGTATTGCAATGTGGTTAATGGATGGGGAAAGAATCCGGCGTCCGATAACAGCTCCCACCGCAGTCCAGAATAACCAGATTCCCAAAGCTAAAAGGTAAATCAGTTCGATCCCGTAGAAGGAGACGTTCAGCTCCCGAAGCAGGACAACCTGTCCCAGAATGGAAACTAATCCAATGGTGACGAGAGAAATGGTCATGATGTTATCTAAATTCAGATTCGCTAAATACTACAGCCTGAAAAGTTGATAATCGGGCTTCCTTCTTCCAGCATCCTGTTTCCAGTCCGGCTTTTCTGCAAAGATTATCCAGCAATTCGTCTCGATTCCATTTTTGTTCCGTTGCCACCTGAGGAAGAAAAACGGCTTGATGACCTTTTTTATTGAGTAAGACACCATCCCATTCGATAACGATATCAGTTGCTCCCGCTACAGGTTTGATTGGTGTCAAAACAGATATTTCTATTTCGGTTTCGTTTAGTTCATCTGCTGTTAAAGGATTAAACCGCACATCATTAAAGGCCGCCTGAATCGCCATGGTGCCGACAATTTTGCCAAGAGGTTCGTCTCCGATGATGCGACCGATACAACCGCGCAATTCTCCTCTTTTCTTAAGCGTCACGAAAGCGCCACGCGGCTGCTGTAAAGCTGCGTTAAAATTTCTTGCCAATGGGACTGTATCAGTTGAAAATAGACGTGATATGGTTTCTCTGGCAAAAGAAAGCAACCTTTTTTTGTCTGATCGTGTGAGCGTTACGGATGAATCAGTTGGTGCTGCCTGGGTAAATATACCGGTATCTTTTCCCACTCCATCAGCGGCTAATACAACCGCACCGTATCCAACTACGCGTGAACGTTCACCGATAGATGTATCCCCTGAATTGGCGTAACTTATAATTGAACCGTAAGTAGCTCCCAGAGCTTTAGCTGCGACCATTGCCGCCATGATCGGAGCTTCTCCACAGGCACTTGTATACAGGTTGGAAATATTTCTATTTCTGTGAGATTGCAAAGTTTTTTGGAACGCAGCCGGATCAAGTCCCGCAATAGCCGAAAGAGTTTCTCTATCTACCATGTTTGCGTCGTCGTCGGATGGATAATGCGAAAGGTCTGAACTCGCTACAATTAACGCATCTTTGTTTTTTAAAACCTTTGCCAGGACCTGGCCGAAGCGAATGCAAGTCTGAATATCCTGTGCACCGACAACTACGGGAACGATCTTTGTTTTAGGAAAGACGACCTGAATAAAAGGAACCATTACCTCGACGGAATGTTCAGACTCATGGAGAGATTTATCCAACATGCAGTCGATTGGAGCAGCTTTCTTCAGCGAATGAATAATATTTTTTTCTACCAGAGATGTACCAAGAGGAGTGCGAAATCCATTACCAGCATAAAGCGATACTTTTTCAATGTTAGAATTTGTATGCTTTGTTCCCAGTATGACAACAAAATCAAATTTTTGGTTGGCGACCTGCTTGAATCCGTCGGCGCAAATTTGACCGGAAAATATGTAACCGGCGTGAGGTACGATGATGGCAATTGGTTTTTTAACTTTGGCAGGAATGGCGTCCTGAAGAAATTTTTCAACGGCAAGTTTCAGCTTGGCTGCTGATTCGGGATAAAATTTCCCTGCGACAGCAGGTTCACGAATATCTGAATCCGGTGCTTTACTTGCCCGGCAGGCAACGGCAGAACAAAAAATAATGAGCAGCACGAGGCTCAATCTTAACATTTTCATTTTCTTAACCTCTTTTTATGTCCACACTCCGGCAATCTTTCGTTTACAGAATTTACAAGAACCATCTTTTATATTTATTTCTGTAACAAAAAACCCCTGCCTTTTGATTACAGCCTTTTTACAATTCGGGCAGTACGTGTTATTTCCCGGATGGTCCGGCACATTTCCCACATACGGATAATGCATCCCTTCGCTCATGGCCATATTATAAGCGCGCTCCAGTGTTGTGACAGGTGTGGGCGGCAGGTTCAGCATCTGATAATCAGGATGAAAGCGTGAAAAATGAACAGGAACATCGGGACCGACTTCTCCCATTACCCAGTCAATTAAACCATTTATCATTTTGTCCGAATCGTTTAAAGTAGGCACAACGAGGTTGACAATTTCCAGATGGACACGGCTTTTTGCTACCTGCTTGATGCTTTTGAGTACGGGCTGCAAGTTTGCTCCGCATACGGTGCGATAAAAATTCTCGCTATAACCTTTTAAATCGATCTTAATGGCATCTAGTGTTTGGCACATTTCCGCAAGCGGCGCTTCGTTCATAAATCCGCAACTTATCAGTACTGAACGTATGCCGTGTTTTTTAGCCTCGCGCGCAATATCGGTAAGGTATTCCGTAAACACAGTCGGTTCGTTATAAGTAAAAGCGATTACCGGCGATTTGTTGGTATGTGCGGCATCGACTATTCTGGCAGGTGGTGTGAAAGGAACTTGGTGATCTTCCGGTGATGACTGAGAAATTTCCCAGTTTTGACAGAATTTGCAGCTAAGCGGACATCCGGCGGTGGCCAGAGAGAATGCTGCCGCCCCCGGTAAATAATTATAAAACGGCTTTTTCTCTATCGGATCAATATGAATGGAAATAGGACGACCATAGACAAGACTACGTAATTCTCCGTTGACATTCATGCGTGTCCGGCAGCGACCGCGTTGACCGTTAACAATGGCGCAACCATTAGCACAAAGGAAACATCTTATAATTGTTTCCTCTTTTGGGTATCCGCTATCTTTAAACGTAAGCGGCTTCCAGTAACGTGCTTTAGGGGCTGAATGAATGAGTTCGTCCAGATAGGACTCTCCAAAAGCCAGACCGGAATTGCCTCCGAACAAAAATTTCTGCCAGATGGGATCGGACAGAATCATACCGGCACCGCCCGCTGTTATGGCTAGTTTGGCAAATGTTACTAACAAATCACGTCTGGATAGCATGATGTCCTTTAAAAATTTGTTAGATAATTATTAAACAATTTTTTCGTGGTTAAATTATAGAAAAATTAAGTAGTGTAAGTCAATGGGTAATAGATATAAATGGTTTTAATTGACAGATAATCGTTGTTTCTTTATACTTTATAATGTTTATATAGAGAAAATTATTGCCAATTTAAAAAAATTAACAGGTTTATTCTAGAGGATATAATGGAAAAGCTGTTTTACCCTGAATCTATCGCTATCATCGGATTGTCGTCAAAACCCAATAATATTCCGCGTCTCGTTTTGGAAAACCTCATCCGCTGGGGCTATAAGGGGCGCATTTTCGGTATAAATCCACTTTCCAGCGATCTCCATGTGGATGGTATTAAAATGTACAAAGAAGTTGGTGATTTGCCAATTGTTCCCGATCTCGTTTATGTTCTGATTCCCGCGCGTTTTGTGCCTGATGCTATCGAATCATGCGGCAAGGCAGGAGTAAAACGCATGGCCATTCCCTCCGGCGGATTTAATGAAATGGGGGAAGAAGGCAAAAAACTCTCTGAGCTGGCTTTGCAGAAAGCCAGACAATATGGCATTCGATTTGTAGGACCTAATGGAGTCACTGTTGCCAATACAGCTAATGGTTTATGTCTTCCCTTCGTGCCCTCATTCAGTCCGCCCAAAGGGGGACTGTCAATTATCTCCCAGAGCGGCGGCGTGGGTCTCATGCTCTGGAATCTTCTAACCGATGAAAATGTCGGCATGGCCAAATTTGCCAGCATAGGGAATAAACTTGATTTGGATGAAGTAGACTTCTTAGAATATTTTGGTCGTGATCCGGAAACAAAGGTTATTGGGATGTACCTGGAGAGCATTCCCCGCGGAGATCGCCTTATCGAAATCGCCTCCCGTATAGATAAGCCCGTGATTGTTCTAAAATCCAACACGACTAACGCCGGCAAAAAGGCTGCGATGAGTCATACAGCAGCCCTTTCCAACAATGAAGCAATCATTGACGCAGCCTTTGAACGGGCAGGTATTATTCGTATTTATCATTTCAATGATTTCATTTCCGTAGCTAAGGCCTTTGATTTGCCCCCTATGCGAGGGAAACGAATTATGGTTATGTCTCCCGCTGGTGGATTCACAGTCATGATGGCAGATCTCTGTGAAGAGTCTGGTTTTGAATTTGCCGATCCCGGTGCCGCTTTTTATGACGGACTCAAAGATTCTTCCAATGCCGGAGTCATCAATTTTTCCAATCCTTTGGATATGGGTGACATATATGATGCCACGTCTTATCCACATATTTTCTTTTCTATCATGCACAACGACAATGTTGACGGTGTTGTGTTCGTTAGTCAATGGCCGGAAATGCCGCGGGGCGAAGACGTCTTCTATAAGATGTTTCATACGGACGTCTCCAAAGAGGCCACCGGAACGATTCTGTCGTCGGGAAAACCTTTGGGAGTCTGCCTGTTCGGTCTTTCCGCAACCATTTCCCGGATCAAGCAAAATCTTGATGTTCCTATCTTCAACAATGCGATCGAAATGATCCATGCCTTTAAAAAACAGCGTGACTATTACGCCAAAAAAGAAGAAGGTTTACCTGTCTATAATTTGCCCGATGGTATTGACATTGGAGCCGCAAATAACTGGATTAAGGGTAACAAAGGCGTAAAAGGAGAAGAAACCCTGGAACTATTGAGCAATTTTGGTATTACAGTTGCCGAATCCGCTGTGGTTAAAGACGATAAAGAAGCTATCTCTGTGGCCGAACGAATTGGTTATCCCGTAGTAATGAAAATTGTTTCACCCGATGCCATACATAAATCCGAAGCAGGCGGCGTCATTACGGGGATTCAGAACGCAGAAGGTGTAAAAAGCGCCTTTGAACGCATAAGAAAAAACCTGAACCGTTTTAAGAAAGATGCCGATTTCCAGGGCGTACGCATTATGAAACAGGCTGGTGAAGGTTACGATATGTTCATCGGTGGGCAGTTTGATTCTTCTTTTGGTCCGATCGTTTCTTTTGGTTATGGCGGTATTTACATCGAAGTTTTCCAGGATATTGCCAATGTCCTTTGTCCTGCCGGTATTCAGGAGATTGATGACAAAGTACGAAAACTGAAGTCCTGTAAGATCCTTCAGGGAACGAGAGGGAAAGGTGCCGGTGATATTGCCGGTTATGTGGCCATGATCGAGAGAGTAACTCATCTTCTCCATCAGTTTCCTTCTATTAGAGAATTAGATATTAATCCTGTTCGGGTACTTGCTGACGGGTCCAGGGTGCTAGCTCTGGATGCGAGAATTAGAATAGAACCTTGACGCTTTTAATAATTTCGCATTTGTGTCATTAGATATTTGCAACAAACTATATTTTTTGCAAGCAAAGTGCTATATTTTACAAAATTAATGTACCTTGTACATGCGGAAACATATCAAAATCGTTTGAAACTTTAACGAGCAAACCAGTCAAATAAAAGGATAAGAATTTATGTGGAAGTATAAAGTCGTTCCTCCTCAAGAGATTTTTTCTAAAATCGAACCGGGCATGGTTATTTTCCTCGGTACAGGTATGGCTGAGCCGCGAACGCTGGTTAAACATCTCATGGCATCGAACGAACCGAATCTGCAGGATTTAGAATTGATTCAGTTAGTGAGTCTCGGGGATACGATACCAATTGATGAAAGATATTCCCGTAAATTTCGATTGAAGACTTTTTTTGCGGGCTGGATTGCTTCCGAAGCTATCAGCGCAGGCAGGGTAGATCTTATACCCAGTAGATTCTCAAGGATACCCGGTCTATTCAAATCAGGAGCCATTCATATTGACGCTGCATTCATTCAGATTTCACCACCGGATGAAAACGGGTACGCTTGTTTGCTGGGAGTGGATGTAGAAAGACAGGCTATGGAATCCGCTCATCTTGTTGTCGGTGAGGTCAATGCTCATGCTCCCCGCATCATGGGAGATACCTTGGTTCATATGGATGAATTCGATTGTTTTGTCGAATCAACAGAATATCCTATTTATATTCCTCGCTGGCCTGTAGCGGATGTTTTTATGAAAATCGCCGCCAATATAGCGACAATAGTCGAAGATGGAAGCTGCATAGCTCTTGGCATAGGTCCTCTTTACGAAGCTTTAGCTGTTGAGCTGGCTACCAAAAAAAATCTTGGAATTCACTCTCCATTTTTCACTGATGCCGTGATGGATCTTGTAAAAAGCGGTGCCGTCACCAATCGTTTCAAAGGTGTTTTTCGAGGTAAGAGTTCCGCGTCTTATTTAATGGGCACCGAGGAATTAATGCGGTGGCTTGATAAAAATCCCCTTGTTGAGTTTCAGCCAGAGGATGTGATTACCGATCCTAAGATTATCGGTACCAATGACAAGACTGTTGCGATTTTACCGGCAAGAAAAATAGATCTGACCGGGAATGTTGCTCTTCATACCGGCAAGGGGAATGTTATTGCCGGTCCCGGAAATGTCCAGGAGCTTTTGATGGGTGCGGGATTGTCGAAAAAAGGACGGATAATTTTTGGTCTTCCCAGCCGTAATCTTAAAGGTTTGTCGAATATTGTCTTATCCGTGGATAATCTGCCTTTCCAGTTTACCAATCGCGAATCCATGGATATGGTCGTAACAGAATACGGAGTAGCTTACCTTATGGGCAAGACGATGCGGGAACGTGCACAAGAGCTGATTGATATTGCGCATCCCGATGATCGGGCTGAACTTGTCCGACAAGCTAAAGAGGCAAAATTACTTTACGCCGATCAGATTTATATCGAGGAATCAGGATCACTTTATCCGGCTAAATTATGTACCTTCCACGAATTTAAAGGAGGTCTGAAAGTTTGCTTCCGCCCGATCAAACCCTCTGATGAAGATAAGATGCGTCTTTTGTTTTATCGATTCTCGGATCAGGCAGTCTATTACCGGTACTTCACTTCCATAAAAACAATGCCTCATACCAGGATGCAGGAATATGTTAATGTAAATTACCGCCTGAACATGTCTATTGTCGCTACTATTGAGGTGG
This sequence comes from Smithella sp., assembly GCA_007244375.1. Lineage (GTDB taxonomy): Bacteria > Desulfobacterota > Syntrophia > Syntrophales > Smithellaceae > Smithella. The sequence continues at coordinate 137,002 of SCVW01000045.1, forward strand.
CCGGCACCGAAAAAATAATTGCCGAAGCTCGGTACGTCCGTCTGAAGCCGGATGCTTTTGCCGACACGGCATTTATTGTCGATGAAGAATACCAGGGCAGAGGCATTGCTTCCTATCTTCTGGAATTATTGATTCGTGTGGCGCGTGAAGAGGAAATTAAAGGATTCACCGCCGATGTTCTGGCTTCCAATAAAGCGATGTTAAAAGTGTATGAAAAAGCACCATTCCCTGTTCAGGCCGTTTTAATAGGCGGTATCTATGAAATAACGATACCTTTTACTTCTTCGTCGGAGTTGAAGGAAAAAAATTAATACCAATTCGCATTCTTCAGATAACTTTGTTGGCGTCGTCGGATTCCTCAACGTATGTAAAAATACGCCTCGTCGCCTTCTCCTTGCCGTCCCGTTATCTTTTGAATGCAACTTGGTATAATAAATTTCATCCTTCTCATTTTTTTGCTTTTTCTTCTGATCGTGCGATTACATCATACCTATACGTGTCAAAAAAAGTGCCAGCTTTTCACCATAGCCTTTTTTCACCGCGTAGGAAATAAGACCATAGAAAATGCCAGGTGACAGGCGCTTCATCATCCAGTAATATTTCCCTGTGAATTGTGGAATCACATAAAGTCTGTTTTTTTCATATGCCCTGATTGTTCTTTCCGCGACTTCTTCGGCGCTTAAGCGACCATGTTCAAAAGCCGAGTGCGCGAATTCACTCTGGAACTCATCCTGATAACGCATATTGTCCAGTAAATGAGTGTTAAAAAACATGGGACATGCTACGGTAACACCGATTTTGTGTGCTACCAGTTCCTGTCGCAATGTTTCGGAAAGTGAAATTACAGCGGCTTTCGTAATATTATAAGGTCCCATCTCCATTAAGGAGAACAATCCGGCACTGGAAGCAACATTGATAATATGTCCTCCGCCTTGAGCTTTCATACCCGGAATAAAGCTGTGGCATCCATAAAGCACTCCCCAGAAATTGATATCTACGCACCAGTGCCAGTCTTTGAGAGGGATATCTCCGACAAATCCGCATGATACCACCCCGGCATTATTGATTAGCAGGTCTATTCGTTTCCATTTGGAGAAAGAATAATCCGCCATGCGCTGGACGTTTTCGGCTTTGGATACATCGCATTCAAAAACCTCACCATCTCCGCCGGCGTGACGCACCATAGAAAGAGTTTTTTCCATGCCTTTGTGATTTATATCCGCAAGCAGAAGCCTCCATCCTTTTTTGGCCATGACCATTGCCATTGCTCTTCCGAATCCCGATCCTGCTCCAGTTATGACTGCGTTACTCATAATATTTACTCCTCAATGTTATTGAAACCATTTGTAAAGGATAATCATGAAAGTTTTTAAATTATCACAGTCTGATTCCTGAAATATTTTGAAAAACAGACTAATGGCAAAAAATTATTTTTTAACTATCGCACTGATCAATCCGAGTTTACGCATCGGTGCCAGGCCTAACAGTGCCTGTACCTGTTTGGCATCACGGAAACGTTTTTCCTGACCGTAATCTTTCATGTAACCGTAACCACCCAGAATTTGAATCCCATCGGTAGTCAACTTGCAGGCCAGTTCGGACAAATGCAGCGCTGCCGCCCGTGTACAAATATTCCACTCGGGTTCATGTTGTTCCACGGCAAGTGCCGCCTCGGATACTACCATTTCGGCAATCTTTACATGCATGGCCATTTGAGCCAGCAGCATGCGCAATCCAGACCAGTTAATGATTTCCCAGCCACCCTGAAGGCGTTCCTGGCTGTAAGACAGGGCTTCCTGAAATGATCCCTTCATAATACCGCACTGCATGGCGGCCACAGCGGCATGCATGCGATCGGAAGCCTGATCAAAGTATTTAGAGCCTTCTGTTTCCCTGCCGATAATGGTGCCTTTAACTTCTGTCAGTTTGACATCTACAGCAGGGCAGGAATGTAAGCCTAGGCTGAATACCGGTTCACTTTTTGTTATGCCTTTACCTTTCAGATCGATCAGGAAAAAGCTATAGCCTTCCTGTTCTTTGATATGTGCCGGCACCAAAGCATGTCCGGCTAATCCACCCAAAACGACATATTCAGCAGTGCCATTTAGAATGTAAGAATCTTTGTTTTTGACAGCCATTAACTGTGTTTTGATTTCGGCAGCGTTACAAAACGACTGGCAGGCAATTAGAGATGACGGGGCATCAGTTGCCTGTCCCGTGATGCCGGTCAGAAGATCTTTGCATCCGGCAGATAATATAATTTCCTGAGATAGAGCATTGGTAAAAATAATGCCGCCCAGACTGGCATCTGCTGCACTGAGATTGTCTAGGATGATGCACAAAGCGTTCATGCCCTGGCCGATACCTCCGCATTCTTCCGGCAGGATTGTACCAAGGAGTCCAACCTCATAAGCCTTGGCTAGTGTGGCATCAAAGAACGGTCCGAATGGATAACGATCGTTTTCTTCCCGATTAACAGTCAGCTCTTTGGCTGCAAAACTATGCGCCAGATCTTCGAATGATTTGAGTTCGCATTTTATCGTCGCTAGCATATTTATGTCCTCCTATTCTTCAAATGCTTTGGCCTGCGGTATGGAACGGCCGATCAGGTTGGCGAATAGATTAATACGGTTTAATTGATTGGTTCCCTCATAGATCTGCAGCAACTTTGCATCCCTCATGATTTTTTCGGCTCCGTTCTCATGTCGGAGACCTGCCTGACCCATCAATTCCAGTGCCATTTGACAGTTCTTCATGCCCATATCTGTTCCTACTACCTTGGCTAGTGAAGACCATCCGGAGCAGCGGCGCTGCTCTTCAACGGATTGGCCGTCCACGTATAACTTGAAAAAGATTCGATTCATAAATTTTAATTTTAAAAACGGACTTACGAAGAGATCTAGGAAAACCTTTGGTACATATTTCAAATAGTAATACATAGGTTTCATCTGGAGGATGTCGTAGATCCCTCCTGGTAGTCCGTTGGAATAATTGGCCTCGATATAACTGAGCCGTCCGATGACAACATTCTTATACATATCAGCCAGCATTATCTGCGCCCACTCGTGATTGATGAGCAGCTTGCCGTCGACTTCAGTCTCGCTGGCAAACTTCAGAGCAGTTTCATAAGCCCCTCTGGCTACGCCGGTTCCGAATGCTCCTACTGCCGGTCTGGTTACTCCTACCGCATATTGAATATATTGTTCTACAATTTCCCTTACATTTCGTGTTTTTGATGGTGGAATTTCTTTGGAATTGGACAAAACATTTTCGTCGGAAATAAAACAGTCCTCGAATATCAATTCACTGGCCGGACAGCACCTTTGACCCATTTTATCTTCGTGTTTACCGAATGAAAATCCTTTAGTGCCGGTCTTGACCGCAAAAGTGATGGTGTTATCCGAAGGTTTTTTCAAGTCGGTGTAAGCGATTAGACAGCACCATGTCGAAACATGACCCATGGAGATAAATACTTTGCTGCCGTTGACTATGTAACCTCCCTTGACCTTTTGAGCATAACAACTCACCCGTCCCTTGTCGATCAACTCGACTTCCTCCACATCCGTTCCGGCTCCCGGTTCGGTAATGGCCAGTGAGATCAAGCAGGGATTGCCGGTGCGTTGTCCTTCTGCTACATCCCGGAATATCTTGTTAGTCAGTGCTGAATTCCATGATCCCATAACTCCTATTACGCCGAGGTAGTGGACCCCGACCACATTGGCAATACCGACGCACGCCGAAGCGAGTTCTTCAACCACATAAGAAGAAGCCGGCATATTAATTCCTTGGCCGCCGAAGAGTCTGGGGATGAACATGGTGTAGAAACCCCACTCGTTGACCTTTTTTACTAAATCCCAGGGGAGATATTCCGGGTCGGCATATGTTTGACGGTCTATATCCAGTGCCAGAGGTCTGATAACTTCATCATTGAATTTTTTGGCATAGGCAATTGCATCCTTCGTTTCTTTCAGCATACCTTTAGGCAGTCGAGGTATGGCCTGTAGACTGCAAAAGGTGTCCTCGAAACGAGGCTCTCGGTTTAATAAAATTGAACTTTCTTTTGGTGAAATCATAACGCCTCCCTTCGGAATTGAATATTGACCGGGTTCAGTCATCAATACTACTCCTGCCTTTTACAACAAGAGACACTGTTCTGCATAACCGCTTCTGCTTTCGGGGAAAGCATTCACGGATGTTTAAATTATCCCTTATTCTTTTGGGCGTCAAAAGTGTCTTCTGTAACGCCGATCTTTTCCAGTTCTTTCTTTATAATACGGTGAGTGTTGGTCATGGGAAATTCATTTACAAAGCGAATGTAACGGGGAACGGCAAAGCGTTCAAGCTTGTCATGCATAAAAGCAATCAGCTCCTGCGGCCTAACAGACTGACCCTGTACCAATTTAATGGAAGCCATAATTTCATCTTCGGCCAGTTCCGAAGGTACAGCATATACAGCTACCTCTTCCACGGCGGGATGCTCCATAATGGCATGTTCAACTTCGTAAGCGCTGACATTTTCACCGCCACGGCGCATGGATTCTGTATTGCGTCCCACGAAATAGAGATAACCCTGTTCGTCCACACGTACCAGGTCGCCGGTGTAGAGAAAACCGTCGTGTACTTTTTCGTTGGAGGCCTCTTCGTTTTTATAATATTCCACGCTTCCCTTGGAACCGCTCACTTTGAAAATTAGTTCTCCTGGTGTACCCGTCGGTACATCGTTACCCTGTGCGTCAACAAGACGCATCTCACCCGGTTTTGCCGGTGGAACCGGTTTCCCCAGCGAACCTGCCGGAGCGGTGCCGAAATTCATGATAGCCTTGCCGCCGCCGTCCACAGCGCCATAGCCCTCGTAAATTTTCAAACCGAAGCGTTTTTCAAATGGTCCCCACATTTCAGCGGGACAGGCGGCAGAAAGTACATAGCGTACCTTATTGTCGGCATCGTTAGGTTTGGGTGGCTGTTTCATCAGAATGGGAATCATGGAACCCAGTGTATTGAAAGTTGTAGCATTGTAGGTGCGTACTTCCTCCCAGAATTTACTGGCCGAAAATTTACGCGAAAGAGCCACACTGGCTTTAGCTGCCATGGCCGTAGTTATGGTAAGGAACAATGCATTGCCATGAATAAGCGCAAGCGGTGTATAGCAGACATCGTCGGAATTAAGTATAACATTGCTCATGATACAGAGTTTTTTTACCGTTGTATTGTAGTAGCGGTATACAACACCCTTGCGTCGACCCGAAGTGCCTGAGGTGTACATGATAAGACACATGTCCTGCTTGTTGTAGCCTGTCTTTGGTTTGACTGTCGAAGCCCGGGGGGCGTAAGCTTCCGAGAGCCGGATAATGCTGGAAGGTATGGAGAACCCGCGGCTTTCTTCTTCTATATCATCAACAAATACACCTTTGAGTTTTACTGATGAAGCAATAGGTGTAAAGCCGTCAAGCAATTCGGCATCCAGGGCAAGAAAACTGACATCGCTGTGCTCAATAACATACTTGAGATTGTCGCCTTTGAGTTCGGGATTAAGTGGTACCAGATACATTCCTATTTTTTGAGCGCCGAAAAAAATGTCCAGAAAGCGCGGGGAATTCTTCATGAAGATTGCCAGACCCAAGCCTTTACCGCCACCTTTGCTCAGAAGAAAATTGGCCATGCGGTTGGCGTTGGCATCCATCTGGGCATAGGTGAATCGTTCGTTTTTGTACATCAGGAAGGTCTTGTCCGGCACCATACAGGCGCGCTCTTCCAGAAGATCGGACCAGGACATATCTTCGACAATATCCTTTGCCGAGAAACCTTTTAAATTTGTCATTAAGGTGCCCCGTCGTGCCTCTTCTTTTAGAAAAATGGCTATTGAACGCACAGTCCTTAAGAGAAGTCTGGCTGTTTGGGTTCTGGCTGAAAAAGCGTTATTACTCATGCATCTGCTCCTTGGTTCTTCTACTTGAATTTGCGTGGCGGCTTCATTACAGTGCGATCAATTATCTTAAAGTGATAACCGAAATCATAAGGTACGCTGACTGTAATCGCTCCTCTCTCACACATGGCGGCACAGGCGTTGCACGACATGCACTGCGGAAATTCCGCCTCCATCCGGGCTTTCTTATCCTTACCCTCACCCTCAAGATATAAGGCGTGACCCGGACAGATATTTACACACAAACCGCATCCGTTACATTTCGTCAGGTCGATCTTTACCCGACCGGGATGAGCGTATTTTTCATTATCATAGGTCGGTATTCTTAATCTTTCGTAGAGGCTGATTTTGGTCATGGCTTCCTCCTAATAGGTTATCGTTTTCTGACCGTTTTCATACCAGGCGATTTCGTGCAACTCGCGCTCAACCATCTTGTTCGGATTACCTCTGGCATAGCCTATGGTAATACCTTCCAGCAGTTCATACGGATATTTGATGTTAAGGCGCTTCAGCCACTTAAAACGATAAGGGGATTTTATAAGAGCTGTTACAAAACCCACCCAGCAGGTGGATAGTCCCAGACTGTGCGCGGCAAGCACCATGTTCTGACCGCAGATGCCGCAATC
>SCVW01000019.1 GCA_007244375.1 Smithella sp.
GAAAGTGAAGCTGCATTTTATCAGACCGGGGAAACCGGTGGATAATGCCTTTATGGAAAGTTTCAACGCCCGGCTCAGAGAAGAATGTTTGAACATCAACTGGTTTAGAAGCATAGAACATGCAAGAGAAGTGATTGAAGCATGGCGTATAGATTACAACGAAACCCGGCCGCACAGTACGCTGGGCTTTCTCACGCCAAAGGAATTTGCACAAAAAGAGGAAACTATGTTATTGGAAAACTCTAATTCAAGATGGCACTACAACTGGGGGTAGTCCAATAACAGTCCAAAAAGCTTTACACACCTCAAGCAAGACGAATCAAAAATGAATTTTACTTCAGTGTTATATTGTGCTAAATTTAAAAATATGAACGAAAGAGAACTATTAAAGAATTGGATAAGTGGGTCGAAACAGGATTTGGAGACGGCAGAAATTCTTTTTGAAAACAAAAAGTATCATCATGCGCTGTTTTTCTGCCATTTGAGTCTTGAAAAATATCTTAAAGCAATCATTGTAAAAACAACAAAAAAAGCTCCTCCACTTATTCATGATTTGGTTCGTCTCGCAGAAAAAACAGATATTAAATTATCGGATAAAATAAGGAACGACCTTGCTGATATCAGTGTGTTTAACATCCAAGCAAGATATGACGACTACAAACTGAGTTTTTTCAAAAAAGCAAACAAGAGATTTACCGCAAAGTATCTTAAAACAACAAAAGAGATTTTATCATGGCTAAAAGAATACCTCTAAAAAAGAAGGAACTCAGTGCAATCAATAAATACATCGATCTGCTGAAGAAGGAAGGAATTGATGTATCCAAGGCGATTCTTTTCGGGTCTTACGCAAAGGGAACTGCAAAACCCGAAAGTGATATAGATATTGCCATTATTTCTTCTCAGTTTGGAAAAAATAATTTGAAGGAAATGATGCTCTTACGAAGAATCGCCTTAAAAATTGATTCGCACATTGAACCATTACCATTCTCGCCAGAAGATATTAACGATCGCTATAGTGCACTGGCTCAGGAAATTCTAAAATACGGCATAGCAATTTCATAAAGCAAGAGAGAGATTTTATATGGAAATGGGTATATTGGGGCTTCCCCAAAGCGGGAAGAGCACATTGTTTGAAATCATGACGGGCGTGAAAAGCGGCCAGTCGCATAACGAAACGGTTGTACGCGGTCAGGCTTCCGTACCGGATGAACGTTTCGATAAACTTGTCGAAATATACAAACCGGCCAAAGTATCTCCGGCTAAAGTTCCCTTTGTTGATGTTCATGCCGTAGGAGAGCATCCGTGGGAGGCAATCCGCCAGAACTTAAGCGGTACTGACGGTATTCTGCATATTGTTGACGGATTTTCATTACCTGATATTCAGCTAAGCCTTGAAGCTTATCGTAAACTGGAAGATGAACTGATTCTTTCCGATTTGTTAATCATTGAAAAGAAACTGGAGCGTCTGGCCAAAATGCCTAAAAAAGCGATTCCACAACAGGAAGCCGCACAAAACGAGCTCCTGTCCGGATTAAAGGAGTGTCTGGAAGCGGGCAAACCTCTGCGTACGGCAGGTCTTACACCTGCAGAAGTTTTTACTTTGCGAAGTTTCTCCTTCTGGACTATCAAACCGGAATTGGTTGTCGTAAATGTTGCGGAAGATAATCTTTCGTTTGCCGATCAATTTGCCGCTGAAGCGAAATTATCAGAACCGATCATGGGTATATGCTGCAAAATCGAAGCGGAACTGGCCGGACTGGATGCCGCAGACCAGAAAGAATATCTGGATTCCATGGGTATTGCCGAACCGGCTTTTGGGCGGATTATTCGTGCGGCTTTTTCCCTTTTGGGACGCATCTCATTCTTCACTGTCGGTGAGGACGAAGTCAAGGCATGGGTAATCCCCAAGGAAACCAAAGCTCCCAAAGCAGCCGGAACTATTCACAATGATTTTGAACGGGGCTTTATCAAAGCCGAAGTCATGCACTATGACGATTTCATGGCATGCGGCGGCTCTGCGGCTGCGGTAAAATCAGCCGGTCGTCTGCATCTGGAAGGAAAAGAATATATTGTTAAGGATGGCGATATTATTACCTTCCGCTTCAATGTTTAATATCAATTCTCGTTTAAATATTTCTTTGCTGATTGCACCAAGCAAATGTTGTTGCACGTGTTACTTGTTCATAGTAATACCTGCATGGAAACAACTTTTGCCCGGCAAGGTAATTTTTGTTTACTTTTGACATGATCATCATTGTCAAATAAACCGATCGGCAAAAAGCTAATCACGGGTATGAACCCCAGGGCAGCCATGGACCCTAATTCCGCCCCAAGGAGCGGAGTATTATACCCTCCGCTTATGGCGGGTTTGTTCGACTTGCAAATTTCAATACACTTCGTTTTTGAAATTTGAGTCTCACAATAAATGGTTAACTCGCAAAACAATTTATTATGAAAAAAATAATTTTAATAATAGTTAATATAGTTATTCTGACTGCCCTTTGGAGCCTTCTTTTTGCTCCTCTATATTTAATTTCCAAAAAGCTGGGCATTGGAGTAACGGCCTTCATTATCGCGTTGTATTTGACTTTCTTGCTTCTTTCGATTTTCTACAAACATTTCTGGTCGTTTCAAACATTTAGAAACATACGAGGTATCATAAAGTTTTTCTCAATTACTTTCATATCTTTTCTGTTTTTTTTATATTCAACTAACTTGGTCTTTAGGGCTCTGGAAGCATATCAATATCTGATGGCAGAAAATAAGACCAGCTTGGAAGGTGTTGAGTATCAGGCAGATGAAATATTAGGATTTAAATCTGTTCCTAATGCAGTGGTTTTTGAGACTTATATCACAGGTCATAAAATACCTATAGCTTACGACAACAATGGCTTTAGAATTCCTTTATCCGGTGTATCAAAAATCAACGAATCAAATAAAATCGATTTATTGTTTCTCGGTTGTTCCTTTACATTCGGCGCCGGCTGCTATGCTGAAGAGACATTCCCCTATATAGTATCAAAAGAAACAAACCTTTCCTATATCAACGCAGGCATCAGCAGCTACAGCTTAGCACACATGTTGATTCTTGCTGAAAAATTAATCCCAAAATACAAACCCGATTATGTTATTGTACAATACAGCCCCTGGTTAACCACTAGAAGCGTAAATATGTTTGCCCCTGTTAATTTCATGTCGTTACCTGTTCCTTACTTTGCAAGAAGAAATAACAGCATCGTTCTGGAACTGCCCGTTTATAACAGCTACTTCAAATATTTTGATGCCCGGCGAATTAAATCATTATATAAGGGAAAATTTCTTGAGTTTCTTTATAAGGAAGCCTTCGTGTTTTCCCTTTATGAAATCCGGTCTTATCTAAAAATTGAATTTCTTCTAATAACCGGACAACGCCTTAGACCGGCTACTAACTTGAGAGAAGTGGAAATATATGCTTTTAACAAAATAAAAACGATTGCTGAAAGATACGGTGTGAATTTAATCATTTTAAATTTAGGAGACATTGAATACTCAAAGAATTCCCACGGTCTTTTTACAAATGGAAATGTTTACTTTGCTGAAGCAGACTTCTTTTTAAATGAGTATTTAAAAAGAAGTCCTTCAAAAGATTATTACATGGAATTCTGTCACTGGAAACCAAGCGGCAAGGATAGTATACTTATAGATTATCATCCGAACTCAAAAGCGCATCGACTAATCGCAAAAAGTATTATTAAGGAAATAAATAAAGAAAAAAACAAGAAGCCTTGGTTTCGCGCAGTATTAAACTAAAAGTTTTATTGTGTTATAATTCACAGCGGTTTGATTATGAAAAAATTTTTATTCAAAAGTCTGATAATAATTTTATTGCTGATATTGATTTTTCTTCTGCCGCTATTTTATCCGGCTGGGATAGCGGTTTACTTCAGATTGTTGTTACTTATTCTGCTCTTTGTTGAAAGCCTGAAACTATTTAAAACAATTTTCATTAATAAAAAAATAAATAAAATAATATCAAATGCGGCAACTTTTCTGTTCTCAATTTTTGTAATTTTCATATTACTGGAAGCAATATTCATGTTTATTCCCAGATCTCATTCTGCCGATTACACGTTAGCCTCCAAATTATGGTACGCCAAATACTGGGAACCTATCAACTCTCTGGGTTTTAGAGATAAGGAACCTGACAACAACAATCCCGTTATTTTATTCGTGGGCGATTCTTATACAGCGGGTCATGGATTGAAATCTGTGAATGAAAGATTCTCCGACATTGTCAGGAAAGAACTAAATAAAATGGAGAAGAAATATACCGTTATAAATATTGGCAAACCTAATCTTGATTCAAAAAACGAATATGAAGAGATGATAAATTTTCTTTATCTGACCAGAATCAAACCTTCAAAAATAATACTTCAGTATTGCGGAAACGATATTGAAGGTGTCGCCACAAATAACGGATTAATATTCGATGGTTTTAAACCTCCCCACGGCATGAATAAATTTCTTGTACTCATTGGCTCAGGTTCTTATTTTTTCAATTACTTGTATTTTCTCTATCCCAGAGAGTATCTTGGCCTGCCATACGTAACTTATTTAACCAACGCTTACAAAAAGGATAATATATTATCGAAGCACAAAAATGATCTTCAATTGTTTGTGGATTATTCCAAAAAATACTCTATACAACTTATTGTAGTTTTGTTCCCTTTTTTAACCGATCTTGAAATGAGTGAGGCCATGTATTTAAACGATATTGTCAATTTTTTCCAAGCCGACAATATAAGTGTTATAAATGTTTCTCAACTGGCCAGGAATATTCCTGTTGCTGAAAGAATAGTAAATATGAATGACACACACGCTTCCAGAAAAATCAACCACATAATAGCGCAGGAAATTTTAAAAAAACTTGAATAACATGTTTTTAATCCGGAAGATCACAGATATTTTATTGACACATAAAATTAAATTTATTATAATTTAAAAAAACAAGTAACGCCAAATTGATTAATTTGGGTCTTTGTATGTTTCTTTAATTGATGGTACTCTCAAAATATCTTTAGGGAGGTAACCTGATGTCTCCGGTAGAAGTAAAGTACGAACGAATAGTGGTGGAAACTGACCGCTATCGTGTGGAAGGCGATCTGAAGCTGCTTCAGGAAAGTTATCGTAATCGTCTTTCCGATTACTTGAATTTTCAAAATAATGAATTTCTCACTATCGTGAATGCCGAACTAAAGGCAATTGATGGTTCAGGGCGCGATTGGAACACCCCCGTGCTCATCCTTGCAAGACGTTATATTCATTTGGTCGTACCAGCCGGCCCGCCGACAGAGCAGCAAACAATAACCAATCCTTAATGTTTTATTGAAATACCATATCTTTACCTATCCTTGAAGAATTAATATACAAGAAGAATCTTTTTCCCTGTTGCAAAAACAACTACCATGCGATAGAAAGACATCTGCGCATAGCAAATCGGGAGAAAAATTATGGGAAAATTATTCGGCACCGATGGTATCAGGGGCGTTGCTAACGAATACCCCATGACAATTGAGGTTGCTGCAAATGTAGGACGGGCCATAGCCTATCTTTCCAAGAAAAAAGGTCACAAACCGCGTATTATTATCGGCAGGGACACAAGAATTTCCGGTGATATGTTTGAAAGTGCGATAGTATCGGGAATTTGTTCCATGGGTGTCAACGCCATTTCAGTAGGTATAATTCCCACACCTGGAATCGCCTTTCTGACTCAGGACATGCGCGCTGATGCAGGCATTGTGATTTCTGCGTCTCACAATCCTTCGCAGGACAATGGCATCAAAATCTTCAATAGCGAGGGCTTCAAACTCTCCGATGAAAAAGAAAATAAAATTGAAGAACTAATTTTCGCCAATAACATGCATCGGCTTGATCCCTCTCCTAAAGAATTGGGTAAATTATCACGGTTGGATGATGCCATCGGACGCTATGTGGATTTTGTAAAATCCACTTTCCCTAAAAAACTTAATCCTGAAGGTATGAAAATAGTTCTTGATTGTTCCAATGGCGCAACATATCGCGTAGCTCCCCAAGTTTTCACTGAACTCGGCTGTGAAGTAAAAACTCTTTGCGACCAGCCGGACGGTAAAAATATCAACCTCAACTGCGGCTCACAGCACACGGAGATACTTATAGCAGAAGTATTGCGACAGAAGGCCGACATTGGTTTTGCTTTCGACGGCGATGGCGACAGAGTAATCGCCATTGATGATAAAGGCAAAATTCTTACCGGTGATCGCATGCTGGCTGTGTGCTCGGCTATTCTGAAAAGAGAAGGCAAACTAAAAAACAATCTGGTTGTCCGCACGGTTATGAGTAATCTTGGTTTGACAGTCGCTTTTGAAAAACTAGGTATAGATTCCGTTTTTGCCAATGTGGGTGATCGCTTTGTTCTGGAAGAAATGATCTCTAAAGGCGCGATTATCGGGGGAGAAGATTCGGGGCATTTGATTTTCCTTGATCATCATACTACCGGCGATGGTCTGATTACGGCTCTACAGGTCCTGGCCGCAGTAAAAAAAGAAGGGAAACCTTTGTCGGAACTTACCCGCATAATGAAGGTTTTCCCGCAAATGCTCATCAACATTGATGTCAAAAGAAAACCGGCAATAGAAACCGTTCCAATAATTACGGCCGTCATCCGGAATGCCGAAAAGGCGCTGGGCAATAAAGGACGCGTACTTGTGCGTTATTCAGGTACCCAAAACATGTGCCGGGTTATGGTTGAAGGCCCCACAAAAAAAGAAACCGAAGCCCACTGCCGCCGGATAGCGGAAGTAGTGAAAAAAATTCTCACCTAATCCTCAATACACTAAAATACTTAATACAAAAGAATAACGTTCTTTTTTCGATCTTTAAAAAACTCTTAATCTAAAGGTATTTCCTTAGAAAGATTTTCCTTCCAGTACAGTGGATTTCTATAGTTGGGATAAATATAAAAATGTTTTATCTTATTTTTCGGCAGAAGTAGAGCGCTTACTTCATCCAGATAAACAATTTCCCAGTCAGTTAAACTTAATGCGTCGGAACGACTATAAACACATTTAGGCAAGACCAGTATATCAGAGTGATATTCTTTTAAAACCTCCTGCCAGTTTTTTTCGTGTTCGGAAAATTGCATTGCTTTGGCGTATACGTCATTGGAATAAACTTCCTCATACCTTCCATCAATGAGAACTTTGCATTGAGGATACAATTTCCAAAATGCATAACTGCCCCAACCAAATGAAGTAGCAAGGTTACCGGAAATATTATTCTGTTTTATAAATTCCAGTGAACCAACGGGATAAACGAAAGGATCTACTATGATGTTGTCTGATAAATGAGGAATAGTATAGACGAATATTCCTCCAAGGACAATATACCCAAAACTATATTTTGTTATATTCCATACCTTATAAACCTTTTCAGTTAAAATATCCCTGATAAACCTTTGTAAAGGATTAAACAAATCAACAAACTGGTAATAAAAAAGTCCGGAAGCGGCCAGCATAAAAAAAACCGTGTGCCTCTGGTGTTTTATGCCTAAATATAATAATATTATAAAAAGTATAATTTTTGTCCAGTCAGGTCTTTCCTTTTGGAGCAACAGTTTAATACTTACAATAATCGCTAACAAAACAATAAACATAAAACCGGTAAGTATGTGTATTTTAAACCCTGCAAAAATGTGAACCGGACCCTTTAAACTAATTGAAGTCCACTCCCAAATATGCGGTCTGGGCATAATTGCCGCTTCGATAATATAATTCCACAAATCAAAACCATAAGGATTAATAAAAGTTACAGGAATTATCAGAGCAAGTATCCCAAAATATCTCAGAAAATTTTTACGATTAAACAGTTCTCCGAAAGCATAAATAATAACCAATCCTATTCCCGCAAGGAAGCCTCCATGCATGTTCGCCCAAAGTAACATCGTTGCCGGAAATATCCAGATTAATTTGTTCGTAAAACTCCAATTCCGATAGCGAAGAACAGCGGGAATGGAAAGTTGAGCCCCGACTTTGTCGGGACAAAGCGTAGGGTATGATACCCAACTGCTTGCTGCGAAACTTTTCTCACGCTTGATTTGGGGTTCATACCCGTGATTTTCTCCCCGCCTTATCTTTTCCAGTACATAGAGCCATAATGTAAAAAACATATAAGTAAACACCTGGCATCTTATTAGATTGGCAAACCCTGGAAGAAGTGAAAAGCCTATAAAAGTTAAATAAAATATTCCTGCATTTTTACCTGTCTGCAATTTTATTATTTTGATAATTAATATGAAAATTGTAAGAAGAATTACCGCTTTTAAAGCAAAGAGTCCCCACTCACCCAAATACTTTGTTAAAAAGTAAAAAACAACGCTCGATCCCCATTCGTGATCTATCCATAAATTTTTCGTCGGCAGATATGAGAAAATATCGTGTTTTAATACATGCCCCGTTTGAAAGAAAATCGATCCCACAGCAAGCCTTGCCCACAAATCATAATCGGGCACATTTATTAAAAAAGTCAGTATGTATATTATGACTGCTAATGATAAGCAAAAAAGAAACCTTTTCATCATCTAAACTCTTTAAAATTCCTGTGATATTGGAAAATCGCTAACATATGAACTTAAAATATGCAAAGATATTCACCCAGTCATGCAGGAGGAAATAATATAGAAATATATAATTATTGTAAATGTTTTTAGAAAAATATTGACTTAACAAAAATTAATATTACCTCAAGTCCACTTGACAGGTCGTTTAACAAGTGCTATTCTCTAACCAGTTAATAGATAGTTCAGGAGGTTTCTATGCGATCAAACATCAAGTATTCGGAGGATATTATTCCGATTACCGATTTAAAAATCAACCCGGGAAAAGTTTTAAATCAGGTTGATAAAACTCGCCGACCGGTGCTCCTGACCAGCCGCGGCAGAGGCGTGGCTGTTGTCGAATCAGTAAAAGATTACGAAGAAAAAATGGAGGAACACGCCTTCCTGCGCGGTGTTGTTCAGGGCTTGATTGATATTGAAGAAGGGCGGGAAATAAGCCTGACTGAAGTTAAAAAAAGATTGGGCATGAGTAAATAATCATGCCAAAGAAAAGGTCAATCACTTTTGCAATATCAGCTTTTGACGATCTGGAAGATATCCGTGCCTGGCATAAAGATCAACAAGTACCTGACGTCGGCAACAGATTAATCAGGGAAATTATTTCTCAAATCGAAAGGCTTGCTGAGTTCCCCGAAAGCGGACGCATTGTGCCGGAATTCAATATCGAAAATCTGCGGGAAATAATCTTCGCGCCCTTCCGGATTGTTTACCGCCTCGACGGCAACAAAATAAAAATCGTCCGCATCTGGCGAAGCGAAAGATTGCTGGAAATACCGAAGTGAATAATACCATAGCAAAGTTTACATTATTTACCCCTCCCCTTAATCCCCTCCCACAAGGGGCGGGGAGGTAATAACGATTGGATTCATCCGGTCTCCCAGGCATTCGCCGGTTTGGGAGCCTGGGAATGCCAATAAGAATTATTTTTCAACTTTGATCAGCATTGCATCGCCCTGCGCGTGCCCGGAGCAAATGCCGCACACGCCCCAGCCTCCGCCGCGCCGCCGCAGTTCATAGCCCAGGGTCATCAAAATCCGCGCACCGGTCGCTCCGATGGGATGACCATAGGCCACCGCGCTGCCGTTGACATTGACTCTTTTAAACATCTCTTCTCTGGACATTCCTAAAATAGAACGGCAACTCACCAGCGCCACCGCGGCAAAGGCTTCGTTGACTTCAATCAGGTTCATCTGGTCAAGCGTCATGTCATTTTGTTCCAGAACCTTTTTGATGGACAGCCCCGGAACGGTGGCAATATCTTTCGTCGGTTGGGATACCTCGGCATAATCAATGATCGTGAAGATGGGTTTCAATCCCAGTTCATCGGCTTTCTCGCGACTCATGATAAGGCAGACGTCGCCGCCGTCGTTGACGCCCGGCGCGTTACCCGCCGTCACGGAACCGGGCTTGCCGGTCACGGTGCTCGTGTGGCCGAAAACCGGTGGAAGTTTTGCCAGTCCTTCCATGGTCGAATCCGGCCGCGGCCCCTCATCCTTTTCCATCACAAAAACTTTTTTACCCTGTTTGATTTCGACCGGGAAAATCTCATCATCTAGTTTGCCTTCATTCATTGCCTTAACGGCATTCATCTGGGAATTGAGCGCCCACTCATCCTGCTCTTCCTTGCTGAAACCGAATTCGTCAGCCACCTCCGAGCCGTGAATGGCCATATGTCTATTATAAAAAGCGTCCCACAACCCGTCATAAACCATCGAATCCACCACGCGTCCGTTGGGCAGCGCCATCTTCGCTCCCCAGCGCATATCCGGCAGAACGAACGGACAATTGCTCATACTTTCCTGACCACCCGCAATGCAGATTTCGGCGCGTCCCAGCAGAATCATCTGAAAAGCCAGATCAATGGTTTTTATTCCTGAGGAACAAACTTTATTAACGGTAATGGACGGAACGAATTCCGGAATGCCCGCAAGAATCGTCGCCTGTCGTCCGGGAATCTGTCCGCAACCCGCAGGGACCACCTGCCCCATAAAGATATAATCAATATCGGCCGGTTTGACCTTTCCTTCCGTGCGCCGCAAGACTTCCTTTATCGCCAGCGCGCCCAGTTCCATGGCTGAAAAATCCTTCAGCGCTCCGCCGGAACGACCATAGGGCGTGCGGCATGCTTCTACGCAGACGACTTCCCTGAATTTTTTATGAACATTTTTTATTTTTCTGCCCATGGTGCTGAAATCCGGCTTTCTTTCACCGAATTTTGCAATGGGTGCATCTTTATAAATTTCAGATTTTTTTCTTTCCAGTTTTTGCGGTATTTTTGACATATAAACATTCTCCATTGCTGTTGAAGCAAAACAAATTTAGTATTTCTATATTTTAAAAAGATTTTGCTTTCTTGCATATAGTTTTTTTAATGTCAACCTTTTTGGTATTACTGTTAAACAATCAAGATTTAAGCATCATCTGAAAAGCCGGCAGGTATTTAGGACAATCAGTTTGACTAAACCGAAATTATATTATACGTTTCTACTACCAAAAATTACCGGAGGTATTACAATGTTTGGGGGACTTTTTCAACCAATGCACCTTATCATCATACTGGCCATAGTTTTGATTATCTTTGGTCCGGGAAAACTTCCACAATTGGGAGGATCGATTGGTAAAGCGATCAGAGGTTTTAAGCGAGAAATGAATAAACCAGATGAAGACACACGAGAAGAAACAAAAAGAATAGAAAAATAATATCAGGAAATAAGTTTACTAACAGAAACCAATGAATAAACGTCTGACCCTCAGAATTTTATTTTTATCTTTATTAATTGCTCTATTTACCTATATTTTATTTCATTATGACTTTTATCTTCTATTTAAAGACAGGCACAGATTACTGAATTTCATCCGGTCATATCCGTATGATCAGCTTATTTTTATAGCAGTCCAAATAATACAGGTTGTTGCAGCACCAATTCCCGGTGAACTTACCGGCCTTATTGGTGGTATCCTGTATGGACCATTTTGGGGGACTATTTATTCGACAATTGGCTTGACGCTCGGTTCCTGGGCTGCTTTTATGCTGGCCAGATTTTTTGGTGAACCCCTTTTAGAAAAAGTGGTCAAAAAAGAAGTTTTTGAAAAATTCGACCATTTTATGGAACACAAAGGTCTGTTGGTATCTTTCCTTCTTTTTCTAATTCCCGGATTCCCCAAGGATTATCTATGTTACATTATGGGCGTGAGCCGCATCCCAACTGGAACATTTATAGCAATTTCCACAGCGGGACGCATTTTTGGAACAATAATGCTTTCTATTACCGGGGCTTTCGCCAGTAACGGACAATACAAATTTTTGACCATTATTCTGATTGTCGGAGTGGCGATATTTGTCATAGCCTATTATTACCACGATAAACTAATCGAAATACTGAAAAAAATAAGGCATTAGATGCCGTCAACACAAAATGACTTTTCTTAGTTAAATGTCTCTTTTATCCAGAATCCGTGAAATTTTTCCATTCTGCCGCAGAATACTTTTTGATTCAACCAATCGGACATCGACATTTATGCCTGTTACCGATGCTATTCGTTTCTTAATCGCTTCCAGAAAAGATCTTTGCTTTTGTAATTCCAGAGAGAATATCTTGTCAGTTATTTCTACAACTATTTCCATACTATCCATTGCACCTTTTCTTTCCACTATAATTTGATAAGGCGTTTTTCCCTGTGCCACACTGAAAAGTGCGTCTTCGATCTGCGAAGGAAATATGTTTACACCTCTGACAATAAGCATATCATCGGAACGCCGCATAATTTTCTTCATGCGCACAAGAGTACGGCCACACTCACACGGAGAATAATCCAGACTGGTAATATCCCCTGTCCGATAGCGAATCATCGGGAAAGCCTCTCTGGTCAATGTTGTCAGCACCAGTTCACCCTCGGAACCGGCAGGTAGTACCGCTCCCGTTTCAGGATCAATAATTTCAGGAATAAATGCATCCTCATAAATATGCATGCCTTTTTTACATGAACATTCACCGGCCACGCCGGGACCTATTACCTCTGAGACTCCGTAATTGTCTGTCGCACTTAAAAACAATCTGTTCTCAATTTCTGCACGCATTTTCTCTGACCATGGTTCTCCTCCGAATAATCCCAATTTTAGAGAAAGCGATTTCGGATCTATACATAATTGTTCAATACGCTCCGCCAAAGCGATAGCATAACTGGACGTGCTGACCAAAGCTGTTGTTTTATAATCCTGCATAATCATAATCTGTTTGTCTGTGTTGCCCGTACCCATCGGAATTACCGACGCTCCGATGGCTTCCGCACCGTAATGCACACCAAATGCGCCGGTAAAAAGTCCATAGCGGAAAGTTATTTGAACTACATCATCATGAGTAACTCCGGCGGATGTCATAAAGCGCGCTACCAGATTAGACCATATTTTTATATCGTTTTTCGTATAGCCCATCACTATCGGCTTGCTGGTAGTTCCCGAGGATGAATGAATGCGCACAACCTCTCTTAGCGGTACTGCAAACATACCGTAAGGATAATTAATCCGAAGGTCGTCTTTCACGGTGAAAGGTATTTTAGCCAAATCAGACAACGAACGAATATTTTCCGCAATGATGCCTTTGTCATTGAATATTTTCCGGTAATGAGTAACATTCTTATAAACTCTGTTGACCGTGGCCTGAAGTCTTTCCAGTTGCAATTGTTCAAGCTCGTCGCGTGACATACACTCATGAGTTTTATCCCAGATATTCATAATAACCTCCCGCCTAAGTTGTTGAAAAACAACATCTGCTGCGTTGTGCTTCATCCCTCCTCGTTGCAATGTACGTAAAAAGTACGCTTCACTCGTCAGGACTTGCACGCCTTGCATCTGGCTGCTTTTGAACAGCTTGAAAAAAGTTTACAATGTCTATTGTTTATTTCGCTTACCTTTCCCATATCTCCTTTTTATCTTTTCCCAAATATGCCCGTTGAACTTCCTTATTATCGAGCAACTCGGCTGCAGTACCTTCCAGAATCATGTGACCATTATCCAATACATAACCTCTGTTGGCCATTTTCAGGGCAGCCCGCGCATTTTGTTCGACCAGCAAAATGGTGGTTTTTTTCCGTTTGGACAAATTTTCGATGACTCTAAATATTTCCTGAGTTATCATCGGCGCAAGCCCCATCGAAGGCTCATCAAGAAGCATAAGTTTTGGTTTGGCCATAAACGCCCTGCCGATGGCCAGCATTTGCTGCTCCCCTCCCGATAACGTTCCGGCAAATTGTTTTCGCCTCTCTTTAAGAATGGGAAACAAGTCATAGACCATTTCTTTATTTTTTTTAACTTCATCACTGCCGCCCAGCATTTTATGATGCAGATAAGCGCCCAATTCGAGGTTATCCTCCACCGAAATCGGCTTGAAAACTTGTCTGCCTTCCGGAACCTGTGAAATGCCCATCCGTACAATCTGATGCGCGGCAAGATTATTTATCGTAACATCATTGAAAAAAATCTGTCCGCTGCGGGGAGGAACGACACCGGACAAAGAATTAAGAAGCGTTGTCTTACCGGCGCCATTGGCACCGATAAGAGTGACTATTTCACCTTCCGTCAAATGCATAGAGACATTTTTAAGCGCCTGTGCCTGACCGTAATATGTATTGATATTTTTAATTTTAAGCATAACTTTAAATTATTCTAATATTTGTAACTATTACTTCATACCGTTTCGCTTTCAAAGGATAACGAGGCGACAAGAAGGAGGCTCCACAGGCGTATTCTTAATACGTCGAGGAAGCCGACGACGCAGCCAACAAAGTTATCCTTTGAAAGCGAAACGGTATCAGCCTTCTCCCAGATATGCTGATATAACCGCCGGATTTTCCTGTATCTGCCGCGGTGTTCCTTCGGCAAGTTTCTTCCCCAGATTTAAAACAACGATGGAATCACAAATATCCATCACCAGGTCCATATCATGTTCCACAAGCGTTATAGTTATGCCTTCTTTTCTTATTTTACGTATAAGCATTGCGAGTTCGTCAGTTTCCCTGCTGTTCAGACCGGCCGCCGGCTCATCCATCAAAATCATCCGAGGCCGGGCAGCCAATGCCCGTGAAATCTCCAGCAACCTTCCCTTGCCAAAGGGCAAATTGCCTGCTTTCATATCGGCAATATCCACCATGCCGGTGAATTTCAGCCACTCCATACTTTTCTCTCGAATAATTTTTTCTTCTTTAAGATGGCCGGGCAACTTAAAAGCACAGGAAAAAATTCCACTACTGCTTTGGGTATGGAGACCAACCATGACATTTTCCAAGACAGTCATCTGACCAAACAATTCCACATTCTGAAATGTGCGCACCACACCAAGTCTGGCCAGTCTTTCTGTGTTCAGAAAAGAAATGTTTTTTTCGCCCAGATAAACTTCTCCCGTTGTTTGGGCATAAAGACCGGTTACAATATTAAAAAGTGTGGTTTTCCCCGCGCCGTTGGGACCGATAATACCGGTTATTAATCCTTCGTTAATGGAAAACGAAATATCTTCCAGCGCGGTAAGCCCGCCGAATACTTTGGTTATGCCGTCAAGCCTGAGCATTTTTACCCTTCATTTTTCTAATTTTTGCAACAGTAATTTCCGCCATTTTCTGCATACCGCCGACAAGACCACCGGGCATGAACATGGTTATTAACATCAGCATCAATCCGTATACAATGATATCGAAATCCTGAAAAACGCGCAGAAATTCCGGAAGCATTGTCAGAATTGCCGCACCCAGAAATGAGCCGTAAATGCTGCCCAGACCGCCAATAACTACCATTGTAAGCAATTCTACGGAAAAATTAAATCCAAATGATGCGGGAGCGATAAAAGTCATGATATGAGCATATAAACTTCCGGCTACCGCGGAAATAACGGCGGAAACAGTAAAAATCTGCACCTTAAGAACTCTGGCATTGACTCCCATAACACGGGCAGCTACTTCCGAATCATGAATGGCTCTCAGTGCGCGGCCGATTCTGGACTGGAATAAATTAATGGATAATAACATTACGGCCAGGGTAAACACCCAAACTAAATAATAGTTGTTCCAATCGTTGTCGAAAACCAACGAACCGATATGAAGACTTGGTATTGAGGATAATCCTGAAGGGCCTCCTGTAAAATCAACAGTTTCGTTAAAAATTATATATAAAATTACACCAAAACCAAGTGTAGCCATAGCCAGATAATGTCCTTTAAGTTTTAAAATAGGGAACCCGATAACAAAAGCCAGAACCCCGGCACAAAAGGCAGCCAAAATAATTATCAGGAAGGGATCGATCGGAAATCTGGTCGTGATTATACCCGAAATATAAGCTCCTATACCGAAAAAGGCAGCATGCCCAAGTGAAATCTGGCCGGCATATCCCAGTAGGAGATTTAAAGCTACGGCCAGCATTGTATTTATACCGACAAAAACAAGTACATTTAAAAGATAACTACCTTTTAGAAACAACGGCACCATAAGCACCGCTGTTGCGAAAATGAAAAAAACCAGTATCTGTTGCCTTTTTTCTGTCATGATATTTTGTTTCTTCAAGAACAAAATTGTTTCTCTTGAAAAATCCCAGAATTTTTTAATTAAAATCTTTCTGCCTCTTTTTTTGCAAACAATCCTTCCGGCCGGATAAAAAGAATCAACAGCAATATGATAAAGGCTATCGCGTCTTTGTAGCTGGCAGAAATATAACCGGCACCTAAAGCTTCCAGCAATCCCAGTAAAAGTCCTCCCATCACAGTGCTCAATCCGCTGCTCATTCCTCCGATAATCACCGCGCAAAAGCCTTTCAGCCCAAGCATGACACCGACGTCATAGGAAGTCATGGTTAATGGCGCAATGATTATTCCGGCCATCGAACCGATAGCTGAACTGATTGCAAACGAAAGCAAAACCATATTCTTAACATTTATGCCGACCAATCCGGCTGCTTGTGCATTATAAGCACAAGCACGCATGGCTTTACCTGTAATGCTGTAATTAAAAAATATCCTGCCGGCAATGATGATTAAAATGGTTACGGCAAAAATCCAAAGATGCTGGGGAAGAATAGTTGCACCTGCAATATAAATAGGATCATTACCGGAGAAAGCAGGCACGGCATGAGTATCTTTTCCCCAGATAAGCATAGCCGCTCCACGGATAAAAATACTGGCACCAATAGTAATAATAATCAAACTTAACGGCTTGGCGTTTTTTAGAGGTCTGATGGCGAGACGCTCAAAACAAATGCCGACTATTGTCGAAATAACAACAGCCAGAACTATTGCCGGTATAATCGAAAGTTTTAAAACAGTGAGAAAAAAAACCGTCAACATGCCGCCGAGCATAACAAATTCGCCCTGTGCAAAATTTATGATGCCGGTAGCATTATAAATCATCGCAAACCCGAATCCAATCAAAGCATAAATAGCACCGTTAGAAAGACCGGATAAAATGTATTGGAATAATTGTCGAGAATAATCCATTTATAATTACAATCTTGAATAAAAAGTTATTTTTGTTCGCAATATTACCGCTAAATAAATATTAACGCGGAGCAAGTGAATTATCACCTGCTCCGCTGACACAGCTTTCTGATTAATTTATTATTTAATTAACTTCCAGTCGCCTTTTTCAATCTTGACTAAAACAAAGGCGTCAACGGTCAAACCAGCATGATCCTGCTGAGAATAAGTAAAGGTTCCGCCGATGCCTGCAAATTTTTTCGTTTTCTCGAGTTGATCGCGAATTGCCGCAGGAGAGAACCCTCCCTTTTCCATGGCTCCCTTTAACAGCATAACCGCATCATACGCATGGCCGCCAAAATGATCACCTTCCACTTTGTAGTTTTTCTTGTATTCATTAACATAGTTCATTAAAGATTTTTTCTGCGGATCTGATTTTGGTAACTGATCAGCAACTATGACGCGTCCGGACGGAAGGATAATTCCCTCTGCTCCATCACCGGCAAGCTCAATAAATTTTTTGGAGGAAACGCCGTGGCTCATATACAGAGGAAGCTTTATTCCAAGTTGCTTGACGTTTCTGGCAACCTTAGCCGGACCGGGATTAGTACCCCAGCAAATAATAGCCTGAGCTTTGCTGTCGCGTATTTTTGTCAGTTGAACAGTCATGTCGTCATCTTTCGGGCCGTACGTTTCATCCGAAATTATCTGCATGCCGAATTCCCTTGCCTGCAACTTAAGTTGTTCTCGCCCTGATGATCCGAAACCATCCGACACCGTTAATATTGCTATCCTGGAAATTTTCTGTTTCTGCAGATAATTGTAAATTTTCATTACGGCAAGAACATCGTTTTGAGCGGTCTTGAATACCCATTTCTTTACGGGATCTGTTATTTTAATACCAGCTGCGCACGAAACAAGAGGTATTTCCGATTTTTCGACAATAGGGATTACCGCCATACTGTCGCCGGTTGTGCTGGGTCCGATTATAGCCACCACCTTATCATCTTTAATTAACTTATTGACTCCCTGTACAGCCTTGGTGGCATCACCCTGAGTGTCGTAAACGATAAGTTCCAGTTGACGTCCCTTTATCCCGCCTGCTTTGTTTATCTGAGCTACCATCATTTCCGCCGTATTGCGCTCCGGCTCACCGAGAAACGAAGCGGGACCAGACACGGAAAACAGGGCACCGATCTTTACCGGTTCAGCGGCAAAAGCCATTGAAGCAACTAACAAACAAAAAAATGAAACAACAACTATCTTGAGAATACTTTTTGACATAAACACCTCCATTAAAAATTTAATTGCATGGTCAAACGCAAAATTACATAATTTATCCGGTTATTTTCTATATAACCGGTATTCTTACTATAAACGTTGTTCCCTTTCCTACTTCACTTTTAACTGTTATATCTCCTTTATGTTTCTGAATAATCTCATAGGTAATACTTAAACCCAGACCTGTTCCCTTACCAATCTCTTTAGTAGTGAAGAAAGGCTCAAATATTTTACTGAGGTTCTCTTCAGAAATCCCACGACCTGTATCGGATATCTCCACCCAGATTGATTGATCTCTATCCCATGTTTTAATTGCAATTTCACCCTGTTCCTCGATAGAGTTAACCGCATTAATTAAAAGATTAACAATTACCTGACTTATCTGATGAGGATGACATTTCGTGATAGGCAGGGTAGCATAATCTTTTTTCAGGGTAGCTTTATATTTTAATTCGGGCAGGACTATACTCACGGCACTTTCGATACATTCATTGATGTCCGCTTCTATATATTCTTCTTCATCCATTCTGGAAAAACAATTAAGTTCGCGGATAATTTTTTTCATCCTTTCCGAACCATCAACAGATTCCGCAATAAGTCCTTTTACATCTTTTATAACATGATCAAGCTTTAATTCTTTTCTCTTTTTTCCAATTTTTTCAACAACTTCCGCATTACGAAGAGATTCAATTTCCCGTGATTGAACCTCGATAAAATTAATTAATCTATTAATGTACTTGTCAAGTGTTCCCAAATTACTTGATATAAATGCCAGGGGATTGTTGATTTCATGAGCCACACCGGCAGCAAGCTGACCAATGGAAGCCATTTTCTCTTGCTGCAAAATCTTTAGCTGAGAAGCTTTCAGCTCTTCATGGGTTTTACCAAGTTTTTCCAGGGCAAATTGAATTTTCTCTCTGCTTTCATCAACCTCTTTGTTTTTCTTTATCAGTTCCTCCTGATTCATTTTTAGGGCATACTCCATCTGTCTGCGTTTTGTGACATCCCTGGAAATACCCCTGAATCCGATAAGAGTGCCCTCAATATCTCTTATAACAGAAATAGAAGTTTCAAAAATCAATTTTGTTCCGTCTTTTCTGCTAGCCTCCATGTCCAGGATATTTACTGTTTTGTAACTTTTATCTACGGCATCTTTCATCGTTTTAATGGTCGTTTCGTCTACAAGATGCCAATATCTTTTGCCGATTAATTCATCTCTCGTGTACCCGATTAAATGACACATCGCATCATTAATAAAGGTAAACCTCCCCACCATATCGGTTTCATAATAAGCTTCTTCAATATCTTTAAGAATGAAGCGACGTTTATCTTCGCTTTCGCGCAAAGCCTCTTCGATTTTGTCGCGTTTCGTGCGCTTCAGCTTAGTTTTTTTACTTTCAACCACACTTTCAATCTTTTTACTCATAAACAAATTTTTTCTTTTTCCAGATATAATAAAAAAACTACACTATAGTAAATTGTAAATAAGCTTTTACCATGAAGGTTGTAAGTTCAGGTTAAACATCTTCCTCTTCGCTGGATATTTTATTCTCAATAATATCAGCGGATGTACCAGGAAGCATTTCCACGGCACGTAATTTATTCTGAATGGTCTTTGATTTTTTTCTTGCATCATCCACGGAATTAGTGGCTTGCTCCAGCCGTTTATGCACGGCATCCAGTGTTTCGCCAAATCTGCCAAATGCTGCTTTAACTTCACCCAACACTTTCCAGACTTCACTGGAGCGTTTCTGAATTGCCAGAGAGCGAAAACCCATTTGCAGACTGTTTAAGATAGCGGCAAAGGTTGTAGGACCGGTAACAACAATGTGATATTCTCTTTGCAAGAACTGGACTAAAGCCGTCCGGCGAATAATTTCTGCATAAAGACCTTCGAATGGCAAAAACATAATACCAAAATCTGTAGTTTTTGGCGGAGCCAGATATTTTTGAGATATATCTCTGGCCGACTTTTTAATACTGGATTCCAATTGCTTTATAGCATCATCAGCAGCAACTGTATCCGTTCTCTCTTGCGCTTCCAAAAGTCTTTGATAATCTTCCAGCGGAAACTTCGCATCAACAGGGATCCACAGCGACTCATCATCCGTATCTCCCTGGCCGGGAAGTTTTATGGCGAATTCGACAAGTTCACTGCTATTCTCCCTAATTTTCACATTTTTTGCATATTGTTCCGGGGCCAGAATTTCTTCCAAAAGTGCGCCTAATTGTACCTCACCCCATGTACCGCGCGCTTTGACATTAGTGAGTACTTTCTTTAAATCGCCAACTCCGGCAGCCAGATTGCGCATGTCACCTAATCCCTGATGCACCTGTTCCAGCCTTTCGGATACCTGCCGGAAAGAATCACCCAGACGTTTTTCCAGCGTGGTTTGTAGTTTTTCATTGACCGTTTCGCGCATCAACTCGAGCTGGCGCGAGTTATCATCCTGAATTTGCTTGAGTTTTTCATCAACAATCACCCTGACGTTTTCTATTCTCTTTTCTGTGGCGGCAGTCAGTTCTGCCATGCGCATCTGCACAGAATCCTCAAATGATTTAAATGATCGGGCAAGCTCAGTTCTTTCCTGTTGTGCCTGTGTCTGCGTCTCAACCCGCGAACGCGCGATTTCTTCACGCACCGAGCGATCGGTTCGTTCCTGAAAATCCCGTAAATTGTCCAGCCTGTTTAAAAGATTTGTATAATCAACAGAACGGTTCGATGCCCGCCAATACAACAGAGCAAAACCGGCGATTATCAAGACTATAATGATTACCAGAGTTACTTCCATTTTTTCTCCGCAACCAGCCGGATAAAATTCATTCTCAGAATGAATACTCTGAAAATGACGGCTGAATATATCGGTTAAAATACCGGTGTGTCAAGTGAAATGCTGTTTTCATGCTTTTTTGATCAGTTTCCCGCGTATCACGCCAATGCCTTATATTAATTAAGGAACAAATTTGTAAGTTGCATAATTCACAGCTTTTGAGTATAAAATCCTGCATTCATTGATTAGGCGAATTAATTACATTATAAATCAAGGTCGATCATGGCAAGTAGAATTGAAGTTGGCTTCAGAAACGGTATTCGCGACGCTTTAGGCGAAAAAGCAAAGAGACGGATTATTGATAATCTCTCTCTTCCGGTGGAAAAAGTAAGTACCATCGAAGTTTATACAATTACAGGCGACTTAAGTAAAGATGAATTGAATAAGGCTGCTTCCGGCCCTCTTTCGGACCATGTAATTCAAAAATTTTCCATTGATAAACCACTGGCAGCTGATTTCGATTGGTTGATTGAAGTCGGTTTTCGTCCTGGCGTTACCGACAACGTAGGTAAAACTGCCCGGGAAGCAATCGAACTGCTACTGGGCACCAATATCAGTCAACGCAAAATCGCTATTTATACTTCCCGCCAATACTTGATTAGCGGAAAAATTACAAAAAAAGACGCAGAGGAAATTGCCTCTGGTCTCTTAGCTAACGATTTAATCGAGCGTTATCAAATAGTTCCCCAAAATGACTTCGATTTTGTTCACGGAATACCTGCCTATGTTCCACAGGTATCAGGTAAAGCCGAAATCACAGTGGAAGAAATCAATCTGACTACAGCCGGGGCAGATGAACTTTTAAAAATCAGCAAGGAACGGATTCTGGCTTTAAATCTGGAAGAAATGAAAGCAATCCAAAACTACTATCGAAATGATAATATTATCAAAAAAAGAAAAAAAATGGGACTTGGCGAGAGCATTACCGATGTCGAGATGGAATGCCTGGCTCAAACATGGTCGGAACATTGCAAACACAAAATATTTAACAGTCTGATAAAATATACAGACGGAAACAAGAAAAAGATAATTGATTCCTTATTTAAAACTTATATCAAAGGCTCCACAGAAAAAATACGTAAAGCCAAAGGTAAAAAAGATTTTTGTCTTTCCGTTTTTGTCGATAATGCCGGTATTATTAAGTTCAATGATAATTTCAACCTTGTTTTTAAAGTAGAGACACACAATTCACCTTCGGCCCTTGATCCGTACGGCGGAGCCCTCACCGGAATTGTCGGTGTCAACCGCGATCCCTTCGGCACAGGCCTCGGAGCAAAACTGATTTTCAATACCGATGTTTTCTGTTTTGCGTCTCCCTTTCATAAAAAGAAACTGCCGCCTCGCATTCTTCATCCGCGCCGCATTTACGAAGGAGTACGCGAAGGGGTGGAGCATGGAGGAAACAAAAGCGGTATTCCCACTGTCAACGGAAGTATTGTTTTCGATGAACGTTTTTTAGGCAAACCCCTCGTTTACTGCGGCACGGCAGGAATAATGCCTGCACGCATTAAAGGAAAAACAACGCACAAAAAGGAAGTCAAACCGGGCAATCTGATCGTCATGACAGGCGGTCGTATCGGCAAAGACGGCATTCACGGAGCGACATTTTCTTCCGAAGAACTGCACGAAGGTTCACCGGTAACGGCAGTGCAGATCGGCGATCCTATCACCCAGAAGAAAATGACTGATTTTCTGCTTGTTGCACGCGATCGCAGGCTTTATCGCGCTATTACCGATAACGGGGCAGGCGGTCTTTCTTCTTCCGTTGGTGAAATGGCAACACACTGTGGCGGTTGCGAAATTGACCTCATTCATGCACCTCTAAAATACGCAGGCCTTCAACCATGGGAAATCCTTATCTCTGAAGCACAGGAACGCATGACACTGGCTGTTGACCCACGTAAAATAAAACAATTTCTGGAACTGGCCAAAAAGATGGACGTGGAAGCAACCGTTTTGGGGAAATTTACATCTTCCGGCAATTTTCACGTTCTCTTCGGCGGGGAAACCGTCGCCTACCTTGACATGAAATTTCTCCACGCCGGCGTTCCTCAAATGAAGTTAGCGGCGAAATGGAAACAGCCTAAAAATAAGGAACCGCGTTTCGAGCCACCGGCTAATATGGGCAAAGTGCTAATGGAAATGCTTGCCCGTTTGAACATTTGTTCCAAAGAATCTGTAGTGCGCCAATACGATCATGAAGTTCAGGGAGGCAGTGTTATCAAACCTCTGGTGGGCGCTGAAAATGACGGGCCTTCCGATGCCGCAATAATCAGGCCTGTTTTGGATTCGACCGAAGGAGTTGTAGTCGCGCACGGCATTTGTCCGCGTTACAGCGATATCGATACTTACCACATGACCGCCTGCGCCATTGATGAAGCAATCCGCAACGCTGTGGCCGTTGGCGTAAATATTGACCATCTGGCAGGTCTTGATAATTTCTGCTGGTGCGACCCCGTGAAATCGGCAAAAACACCTGATGGAGAATATAAACTGGCACAATTGGTACGAGCTAATATGGCTATTTACGATTATACGACGGCTTTCGGGGTTCCCTGCATCTCCGGTAAGGATAGTATGAAAAACGACTACCAGATAGGCAAGACAAAAATTTCTATCCCTCCGACGCTTCTTTTTTCTGTGATCGGTAAAATTAAAGATATAAGAAAAGCCGTCACCATGGACGCCAAGCTACCGCAGGATCTGGTTTATATAATCGGCGAGACAAAAGAGGAATTGGGCGGTTCGGAGTGGTTTGCTCAGAAAAAGTTTATCGGCAATAATATTCCTCAAGTAAATGCCGCAAAAGCGATAAAAATATACAGGGCATTGCATAAGGCTATGCAGTCAGGTCTTATCGCTTCGTGCCACGATTGCTCCGATGGCGGGCTGGTTGTTGCGCTTGCCGAAACAGCTTTTGCCGGTAATCTGGGAATGAACATCGATTTAAATTCTGTTCCTTACACCGGTAAAAAAAGAGATGACTATATTTTATTTTCGGAAACGGTCAGCCGTTTTGTAGTTACCATACATACGGAAGATAAAAGAAAATTCGAAAAAATTATGGCCGGAAATATAATTAGTAAAATCGGCTTTATAACCGGAGACGGTTTATTTCAGGTAACCGGAATGGACGGAAAACTGATTATCAAAGAAGAAATAAGCAAACTCAAAGATGCTTGGCAAAAGCCTCTTAATTTTTAAAAACAGGATTGATTTTATGCCCCGTAAAGTAAAAGCAATCGTCTTGACCGGAAACGGCACAAACTGCGAAATGGAAATGGCTCAGGCTTGTAAATTATCAGGCGCTGACGTTGTCGACATTGTGCACATCAGTGAATTACTTTACGGAGAGAAGCGTCTGGACAATTATTCTTTTCTTAATCTACCGGGAGGATTTCTTGATGGCGATGATTTGGGCTCTGCAAAAGCCGGCACCAACCGTTTTCTGCACGCTCCAATCAAAGATCATAAAGAAATGCTTTTTGCACAATTGATTGAATTCATCAATGCCGGCAATTTAATTTTAGGTGTATGTAATGGTTTTCAGTTAATGATCAAGCTGGGTTTGCTTCCGGCATTTGATAGAAGTTACGGCAAACAGAGCGCTACCCTGACCTATAATGATTCCGGACGCTTTGAAGACCGTTGGGTTTATTTAAAAACAAACAAGCAGAGCCCCTGCATTTATACAAGAGATACTGACATATTGTACTTGCCTGTCCGGCACGGCGAGGGTAAATTTATCCCGGATAGTTCTTCCGTTATTCAGCAAATTGAAAAACAAAATCTTTTTTCGCTTCAATACTGTCAAAAAGACGGTCGACCGACCGGCGACTATCCGGCCAATCCGAACGGATCGATAAATGCCATTGCCGGATTGTGTAACGAATCCGGTCGACTTTTCGGCCTGATGCCCCATCCTGAAGCATATTTGTACCGGACCAACCATCCGCGCTGGACAAGGGAAAAACTGCCTGAAGACGGCCAAGGCCTGATAATTTTCCGTAACGCAATTAATTTTATCCGCAGTAAAGAATTCTGATAAGCTGTAAAAGTTGTGGTGATTTAATCAAAACAGGCAATTAAATTTGACAAAGATTATGTGATTTATAGAAAAATAAAATGATTTGATTTTTCAGAATTTGTACTTTTTTGATCTTGTTCTTGCTAAAATTATTTCTTGTGTCTGTAATATTGGAATTCGCCGGGATCATCTACAACTCGTTTAAATTCCCTTTCAGAGGCAGCGGTTGCGGCCATATTATTGTGATCAAAAATAATCTGACGCTTAGCATCTTCGTCGATAAAATTAAGATCATTCTCTTTCAATTGCAGCAATGTGAGCACTTTATCCGTCTCTTTTGTGGAAACGACAAAAATCACTTTTTCGTACCATTTGTCATTAAATTCATCAAGGGTAAAACTGATATCGCCTCTCCAGGGATCAGCCAGGAATACGTGCCCTTTGTACACTCCTCTAAAAACGACAAAATGGCGGTAATCGAAAATTTTTATCGGAACTATACAGGGTGTGTTGAGATTTTTTAAATCCTCCAAGTCTACTCTATAGCCATCGCCCTGATAACCCAGAACCTTAACGAATTTTTTCATATCCAATAGAGAAAAAGCCTGTCTTTTGGTTATCATTTCAATGTCGCCGTAACGGACAAGACCCTGAATCACCTGTTTTTCGGTAAAATTTTCTCCAAGATAAAAATTGAGCAGAATAGCAAGGGCGGCAGAACCACAACTGTAGTCATACCCCTGTTTTATGAGATGTGTTTTCTTGATTTCCGAAAGAGGATCCACATAAGCCCGTATATAACCGGGTCCGGGTCCGGGACTGGGAAGATTGATTTCCGATTTTGGCTGATCCCTAAGAGTATAAATACTACCGGTAAAGCCTACCACAATTGCAAATATGGCGGCGATTACTAATGCTCCCATTGAATTCCTTTTATCCTGTGGTGACAGCCATACCGTCACTTACTTCGAAAATTAAACCGGAAAGAAAACAAAAATAGTAGTTGTCAGTTTTATATGCCTTTTTTAGCCTGCAACCTTACCGGCAACACTGTTCTTTCTTAGATGTTATAGAGAGTCACTTTAACCATTCTCATGGTCATACCATCAACTGCTATCGGACCAAAACTACCAGTACTATCCATTTGAAAATCATTGACCCGTATCGATCCGGTTAAAGGAAGATTTAAACATAAATATGTCTTACCACCTGAAGTGCCGACATCCATGGATGCGTAGAGCGTTGTGGTTATGCTTCCCAGGCTGTAAGCATACGATGTGTTGTAAGCAAAGTTACCTATCCTGAGATTGCCGCTTCCAACCCATGTTGAAGGATACTCTACAGTGCCGGTAAAGCTTTGGCAAGCATATATTCCCGACACTTTAAATTCATTAGATGAATCCGCCGGCCTAAAACGGTACTCCAGCGTGTTGATATAAGCATTCAACGAGGCGTAAAGATCAAGCCCTCCGCCCGCATGAGCCGCCACTGTGATGGAAGGAAGACTACCCATAGTAAAGGTTTGAGTATTACCGGGAGGAGTATACCCGCTTGTTCCGTTGGTCAGCGTTCTCCCCATGAAAACGCCCCGCATGTAAAGATCACCCAAGATTCTGTCATTGGCACCGTCTTCTATATAGATACCTTTACTGGTTAAGCCAATCGGATTGTAAATATTTATACCACTTATATTGAGCCAGGTTTTACCCGAAGCTGTCCCGACATCTGCTACAAGAGTAGAATTTACATTAACAGCAGATGGATTAGTAAAGTTGTCTGAGGTAGTATCTAAAGTACCGTCGATTACAACGTTCGGTAAAACAATTCCTGAAGTTTCTGCGGTTGTAGTAAAAAGACCGATGCTGGTTGCCTTCAAATAAATATCGGTATTTAAGGCAATAGTTATTCCTGTTTCGGCATCAATCTTTGTAAGATCATCGTCACTCATTATCTGCATTTTTGCATATACAGACGAAGAAAGAACAAACGAGGAAATCAAGATAACAGCGATGATTTTTATGAATTTATGTTTTAGCACAAGCATTACCTCATTTTTTACTCATAAAAAAAGCAAATAAAAATAATTTCGTGAACAATTACCAGTGCTTTTTTTGCACATCACAACATCCGGTCACATTAAACCGGATTTTTTATACACATCAATGAGCGTAAACCTGTAATGAACCGGTTATCTGACCTTTTAGCCCTTGGATATCCAAAACCCCTGCTGTCGCATTCGCGCCACTAAGAGCACTGGTACTATCCAGTTTTATGGAAGCAGTCACATTTACGCCAGCCGTGCCACCTAGACTGATAGTAGGAAGAGCAATGTTAACTCTGGTAGTTCCGTTGGTGCCGACATCTATAACCATAGGACCGTTCATTACAACTAAATCACCATTTATAGTGACGTTCCCTAGTCCCACCCAGCCTGCACCGGTGTACCCGGTAAAGCCGCCTGAGTCACCCCAGGCAAACGAGGTCAGACTAACATTGTTTAATGTAAGATTAACGAATTCAATCGTGACACCTTCTTGAGCAGTAACTGAGCCAAGTTCGCTATCAGAAATAGCTGTTTTGGCAAACGATGCCAGAGGTATCATTATAAATATTGCAACAATCGCCAATAATATACTTTTTTTCATATTTTCCTCTCGTCGCCTTTTATATTCCAGTCACAGCATCCTTAATAATTGTCCATGATAACTGTTGCCCTTAATTTTACCTCATGTGTCCAAAGGGCATGGACAAATCTACTTGTCCATGCCTTTGCACATTTTTTATATTAAATATCGGCTAAACAAACGCCTTCTCAAAACATTCTAAATACCAGGCTAAAACAAACGCCTTTTTATCCATCAACTATTAATGAGCATAAATAACCAATGTACCGCTCGGGTTAACACTAAGTCCTGAAATAAAAGATGTACCCAATACGTTGGCACCAGTAGTAAGTGTCTTATCTCCAGCCAATTTAACTACTGATTCAATGTTTCCGGAAACAGTGACTGTGGGCAGCTTGATTCCTATTGCAGTTACACCATTAGCAGTACCGACATCAATGTCCATGGTACCACTTATCACAATAGCATTGTCCGATAACGAAACAGAAGCACCAACCCAGCCATCACTGGTGTATGTGCTGCCAAATCCGCCTGCATCACCCCAGGATATCGTATCAATCGATATAGATCCTAAGTTAAAATCAGTGAAATCAATGGTGACACCCTGCTGAGCGATCACTGAACCAAGTTCGCTATCGGAAATAGCAGTCTTGGCAAAAGACGTAAAGGGTATCAT
This sequence comes from Smithella sp., assembly GCA_007244375.1. Classification (GTDB taxonomy): domain Bacteria; phylum Desulfobacterota; class Syntrophia; order Syntrophales; family Smithellaceae; genus Smithella. Next base: position 28,519 of record SCVW01000019.1, read on the forward strand.
TAAAAATACTGCAACAACGGTTAACAACAAAATTTTCTTCATGCTCAATTCCTCCTAATTTTTTTTGCCAGCGAAAGAACCATCGTCAGTCCCCCTTGTAATCAACGCTTCTTTTCCCGGCTGTGGTTAAAGAATATAAAACTAACTCTGCCCTCACTTACTAAAAAATTACACCCTTCTACAGGATGTTAGTAAGCATTTCTGAATTTCTTACCTTCCCTTCAACGTCAATTGAGAGTATAACCCAGTTTAGTAGACTGATTAGGAATTTTTTGAAAAAATCCCCGTAAGTTATTAGTAGTGTTTCCGCCATCATCCGTATAAGAGTACTTTGCCGCAAACAAGAAAGTTAACGGTTCATCGGCAAAGGTAATAGTCTGCCTTCCGGCTGCCGTCTGCCTGATTAACACACCGTTATTCTGACCTGTACCGGCGTTTGATGCCAGCGCATTCAGCATACGAAAACTTCCTGTAACAGGACCGCTGGCACTCATCGTACCAAAGTCTATATAATTTAGTTTACGGTTTGTTGCACTGGAGATGTTATCAAAACCCACCTGCAAAAATAATCCTTTTAAAACAAGCGGTGTAGCGTTGGCATTGGTATCCTGATCGGAACCGCCAAAATAGTAATTTGTTACATTATAATCCCAGCCCCAACCGCTGTTATTCCAATACCCGATTTTGAAAGAGTCAATATGTGACAATACATCCACCCTGGCACCCAGGTTCAAAGTTATTACATTTTGGCTGCCGTATTGGTTAGAAGTTTGAGTTATGCTGAAAAAAGCCTGGGCGTTGGTATTGGAAAGCTCTTCATCAGACATCATTTTCTTTTCCGCAAAGTTGATGGACTTTGTATTGGTAAATTTAGGATCATTCATCATCTCCGTTGGAGCAAAACTTATTGACGATGACATGAAAAAGAAGATTAACATGACTAGCAGGGAAAACAACCCCCTTACTAGCAAGAACAACTTCATTTGCGTTGGCTTACTATTTTTTTTCATTTCTGGACCGGCTCCTGAAAGGTTCCTAAGGTTTCTATAAAACTAATCCGGAAATTTACGTATCTCGATATTTGAAGTTTCTTTCACATTAGCATATATTTATAAAAATTGAATGTCAAGTTTAAATTTAACATTTTTATATGATCTCAGAAACAGAGAAAAAAAACACAGGACAATCCAGATATTTTTATATATTTAAACATGAAAACTAAATTTTTACAAGCAAAAATTTACCAACAACAGACGGTATTATGGGTAATATCTAAATCAAAATGACGTAGAAAAAACGTTTTGATAATAAAAGGAATATTTGCATTCATTATTATTTTGAACCTTTTTCCTTTAAATATCTACTCCGCTGGCGCCAGTATCCGACAACTCCCGGCATAACGGAAATAATAATAATCGCCATGATAACCAGGGTAAAATTATTTTTTACGGAAGGTATATTGCCAAAAAAATAGCCGCCCAGAAGAAAAAGGCAGACCCAGGCTATTCCGCCACTGATGTTGTACAAAATAAATTTGGCATAACTCATGGCTCCTACGCCGGCAACAAAAGGTGCAAAAGTGCGAATAATGGGAACGAAGCGGGCAAGAACAATTGTTTTACCGCCATGCTTTTCGTAAAATTGGTGTGTTTTTAAGAGATATTCCTTTTTAAAAAAACGACTGCCTTCATAATGAAAAACTTTGGGACCGATAAAATGTCCTATTGAATAATTGACGGTATCTCCGGCAATGGCAGCAATACAAAGCGAAACCAATAAAATTTCAATATTCAAAGCTCCTTGAGTGGCCAAAGCTCCCAGGGCAAATAAAAGTGAATCGCCCGGCAAAATAGGTGTTACCACAAGGCCGGTTTCACAAAAAACAATTAAAAACACAAGGATATAGGCCCAGATACCAAAGCTCTGGATAATTGCCGGTAGATACTTGTCCAGATGAATAAAAAAATCTATAAAATTAATGATTATATCCATAAATATTTATGCTATATTGCAACATCCTCAGCGGAAGCCGGACACTACCGATAAAGTCCCGCGAATTATAAAAAACATTCCGCCTTTTGCTGAAGCAAATGTATTCCAAATTACAGGGCAGAGAAAACGTTTAAGAACTCTAAGTTTTTAAACAAACCAGCAAATAAATTTGCATTTTGTATAAAGAAGAACATAATAGATGTCAACTTTAAAAGATTTCAATCTTTTTTTAACAATGAACAAATATAATTAAAATGACTAAAGATCAAAACATAAAGTATTTATTCGAGCCCCGGTCAATTGCCATTATTGGAGCCTCCAATGATAAGGGTAAAATAGGCAATGCAGTAATCAACAATATTATCAGAAATGGCTATAAGAACAAAATCGTGCCGATTAATCCCAAAGGGGGAGAAATTGAAGGCATAAAAACATACAAGAGCATCTTAGACGTGCCGGAAGAAATTGATACTGCCTGCATTGCAATTCCGGCAAAATTCGTTTTGGAATCCGTAAAAGAATGCGCAAACAAAGGCGTAAAATATGCCATAATTATAACTTCCGGTTTTTCTGAAATAGGTAAAATAGAAGAAGAAAGAAAACTTGTCGAAGCCGCCCACGAAAAAGGTATGCGCATTCTGGGGCCGAACGTTTTCGGCATTTTTACGGCAGAAGTATCATTAAACGCTACTTTTGCCGGCAGTATTATCCCTTCCGGCAACCTGGGTATTATCACCCAAAGCGGCGCCCTGGGTTTATCCATGATCGGGCAGGCAACGGTCGGCAATGTCGGCCTTTCAACAATTGTCTCCGTAGGAAATAAATCTGATATCGATGAAGGTGATCTTCTGGAATACATGATCACCCATGAACGGACAAAAGTTATCCTCATCTACATGGAGGGAGTGCGCGAAGGAGAAAAATTAGTTGAAACACTCAAACGCGCTACCAAAATAAAACCGGTCGTTATAATCAAGTCCGGCCGGTCCACGCGCGGAAAAATGGCTGCGGCATCGCATACGGGATCGCTTGCCGGTTCCGATACTGTATTTAACGACATAATCAAACAATGCGGAGTGCTCCGGGCGGAAAACATGACCCAGGCTTTTGAATGGAGCAAATTCCTTGCCCATAATCCACTGCCCTTAGGTGAAAACACGGTTATAATTACCAATGGCGGTGGCGCCGGGGTTATGGCTACTGACGCCTGCGAAAAATATAACGTAAATCTTTATGACGATCTCCAGCATTTAAAAACAATTTTTTCACCGTCAGTACCAGAATTCGGTTCGACAAAGAATCCGGTAGACATCACCGGTCAGGCCAAGGCCGAAGATTATACAAAGGCTTTTAATGCAGCCTTACATGATTCCGAAATTCATTCCGTGATTGGTGTTTTCTGCGAGACGTCCCTTTTCACCAATAAAGACTTGGACGCGGCTGTGGAACAAAATTACAACCAATTCCGGTCTGCCGGCAAACCCATTGTTTTCGGTCTTTTAGGCGGACAAACTGTGGCTGATTATATCAGAGAATCGCGCCGGAAAAACATTCCGGTTTATGAAGATGTTTATGAAGGCACAGAAGTATTGGGCGCGATGTATTCTTACAAAAGATATTTTGAAGAAAAAGAAGATGAAATTGTGGATTTTAAATTTGACACAACGGCGGTTAACAATATCGTAGAGAAAGTCCGTAAAGAAGATCGGTCGTTTCTATTTTCCCATGAAGGTCAGGAAGTGATGAAAATTATCGGCATTCCTGTCCCCAAAAGCCTTATTGCCACAAACATTGAAAGCGCTTTGCAGAGCGCCAGAACAATTGGTTATCCTGTGGTTATGAAAGTGGTTTCCAGGGATATTCTGCACAAAAGCGATGCGGGCGGCATAGCACTCGACCTGGACAATGATGAGGAGGTAATTTCCGCTTACGAAGCGATTATGCGCAATTGTCGTGCCCGTATGCCCAGGGCTGTGATTGAAGGAGTAGCGGTATCGGAAATGGTGCCCAACGGAACGGAAATGATCGTCGGAGGAAGAATAGATAGTTCTTTCGGCCCGACGGTAATGGTCGGTCTCGGTGGAATTTATGTAGAAGTAATGAAAGATGTTTCCTTCCGTGCCACTCCATTAGGCAAGCAAGAGGTAATGTCAATGATTAAAGAAATTCGTTCTTACCCCTTGCTTCTCGGTGTGCGCGGGGAAAAGACACGTGATATGAACGTTCTCGTCGATACAATAATCAAGATCGGTTCTTTAATCAGTTGCTGCAAAGGAATTTCCGATATTGAAATTAATCCTTTGATACTTTATGAACAGGGCATGGGTGCAAAGGCTGTAGACGTAAGAATAATACTTTCAAGAAATGAGAGGTGAAATAAATGGATAAGCTAGTCGTAACATCAATGCGACAGGGAGCCGGAAAAACCAGCGTTATTATCGGTCTGGCAAAAGCATTGAACAAAAAAACCGGATATATGAAGCCTTTCGGAGAAAGACTTATCTATCGTAAAAAGAAATTGTGGGACTACGATGCCGCCTTGATATCCAATATTTTAGGAATGGAGGAAAGCGGAGAAAATTTAAGTATCGGCTTCCATCCTTCCAAACTTATGTCCATGCTGGATGAAGAAATGACCAAACAAAAATTATCCGAACTTCTGTCCATTACCGGAGACAAAAAAGATGTTGTTTTTATCGAAGCCGGAAAAGATATCACCTACGGTTCTTCTGTTTATCTTGACGCACTTTCTTTGACAGAATATTTAGATGCTGGCTTGCTCGTAGTAGCCAGCGGTAATGAAGACACCATTCTTGATGATATTATTTTTTTAAAAAAACGTATCCATACGGAGAAAACGAAATTACTAGGCGTTATCATCAATAAAGTCACCAACATTAACGAGTTCAATGATATTTATTTACCCAAAATAAAACAGTTGGATGTCAATATGCTGGGCGTAATTCCCTATTATAAAGAATTGCCATGCTTTTCGGTTAACTATCTGGCCGACCGTTTATTTGCCAAAGTCATTGCGGGAGAAAATAATTTAAACGGCATAGTAGAGAATGTCTTTATCGGATCTGCCTCAGTAAGTGCTGTTTCGAAAGATCCTCTTTTCCAGGCAAAAAACAAAATTGTTCTTACCAGCGGTGACCGCAGCGATATGATTGTGGCTGCATTAGACAGTCATTCGACAGCCATCATCCTGACTAATAATATATTACCGCAATCAAATATCATTGCCCGGGCGGAGAAGATGTGTATCCCTTTACTTTTAGTTTCTTCTGATTCTTTTCAGACAGCAAAACAAATAGACGATCTCGAAGTGCTGCCGACAAAAGACGACAAGGAGAAAATCTCTCTAATCGAGAAGATGATCAGCGACCACGTGGATATTAAAAAGCTACAGTTGGCAAAATAATTCGCCAGACAATAAAAAACAGATGAATTCAAGCTCAGGGCATGAAACGTAATATAACAGAACAGGAGATTGTCCAGTCATCGCAGGAACTCCATTCGGATGATAAAAAGGGAAGAAGATTTCAGACAAGAAGAGATTACATTTATAATCTCTTCTTTATTTTTGTCATCATCATAGCGGGCATCATTGCCTATTCCAATTCATTTGATTGTTCTCTTCATTTCGACGATGCTAAATTTTTCGAGAAGATCGAAAAGGTAGTTTCACCAGGCATCGGCGACTGGCTTTTGCTTTTTCCCTCCCGTCCCATAGGTAATTTGACATTTGCTCTTAACTATTATTTGCACGGCCTCGATGTCCGGGGATATCATCTGATTAATCTGATCATCCATCTGACCAACGCACTGCTCATCTGGTGGTTAATCTTGCTGACCTTTTCCTCTCCGGTCATGAAGAACGCGGAAATCAGCAGACATAAAAATATAATTGCTTTCCTGACCGGTTTGCTTTTTGTAACTCATCCGCTGGCTACACAATCGGTAACCTATATCGCCCAGCGTTTTGCCTCCTTGGCCACATTGTTTTATCT
>SCVW01000006.1 GCA_007244375.1 Smithella sp.
TGTTTTAACCGTCGGTTCTCTTCCTCCAATACCTTCAGTTTCCTGGCATCGCTTACGCTCATTCCGCCATACTTGGCCTTCCAGTTGTAGTATGTCGCGTCGCTGATCCCATGTTTGCGGCATACTTCCATTACTTTCTCGCCTCTCTCAGCCTCCTGCAAAATACCGATGATCTGCTCCTCCGTAAATCGCTTCTTCATCCGTGCCTCCTTAAAGTGTTTTTCTATTCTACACTCTAATTAACTCTGGCACAACTTTCGGGGGGTATTCCCATATTACTGAAATTAACTCTAATGAACAGCAATGGAAAGTTTCTTCATTATTCCTTCAGTAGGTTTGCCGTTTTCATCATATGACCTTATTCGATAATAATTCTTCAGCATTTTCTCCAGCGGTACTACCCTGCCCTTGGGATCATTTTTGCGGCCTTCTTTAAGCATGCGCCCCGGTAAAGTATCATCTTTGACTGTGATACCTTCACGCGTATTCATATATCGTTCCAGGATATGGATACGCTCACCCGCCCTCAGAAAATCCGAACGTGACATTTTCATGCCTGTTATTGTAGACCAGAATTTATGGTAAATACTGATATCGGCAATTTTCGTCGCTAACGGATAGAGATAACCCATTACAAGCTTCAGGTAAAAAAGACCGCTATATTTTGTCAATGGATTTTCCAATATATAAGCAAACGATGTGAAAGTGCATGTGTGCAAAGAATTCATAGCACAATAAAAATCTTCAAAAAATTTTACCCACACATGTTTGCCGATTGTTGAATACGGATCGAGAACATGCACGAAATTTTCCTGCGCCATAACAGTTGAAGAAAGATGACAGGCTCCACGATTGGCCACCGCATAATTAAGTCCCACGCCATATGAACCACGCGGATCATACGCGGCCATTTCCATTCCTTTTACCTGGATAGCAAAATCCTCTCCACCGTATTTTTGGGACAAAGCGCGCGATCCTTTGCCCATTTCCTGGCCGAAACCTCTGCCATAAGCCGTATCTTCTATAGCTTCAGCTACACCTTCCGGAGAACCGAATTTCAAATTAGTCTTTACCAAACCCTTTTCACCCGCTTCCATAACCCAGGCCAAAGTGCCGCCCATACTGATTGTATCCATACCGAACCTGCCGCACAAATCGTTCCATTCGGCAATCAATACCGGATCGAAAATTTCCAGATTCGAACCCATTACACCCACAGTTTCATATTCCGGCACAGACAAATCTTTACCGTTAAACTTTCCGGTTTTACCGCATAAAATCGTGCATGGCTTACAGGTATGATGCTTGGTATTAAAATTTTCACTGATATATTCACCGCTGAGTTTATAAGCATTTTCTGAAGAGCCTGAAGTAAAATTGTGCACCGGCATAATTCCGGCAATATTGGTATAAGTAACCAAATTATCGGTACCGAATTTTCTGAGCATGTCGGAGGTTACTGAATTTGCATTGATACGTTTAGTAGCTAGTTTCTTGATTTTATCAAATTTCTCCTTTTCTCTAGCTACAATCTTGTATGCTCCGCCGATAGCATAAATTGCCTTGAGATTTTTGGAACCCATTACAGCACCCATGCCACCGCGTCCCAAAAAGCGTTTGCCCGAAACTATATTGGCAAAAAGGACTTTGTTCTCTCCGGCCTGGCCGATGACTGCCGCACCGGCATTCTTATTTTTACCAAGCAAATCCTGTGTTTCAAATGCATCCTTACCCCATAGATGAGAGGCATCCTTAAACTCTACACCTGATGATGTAATCACCAGATATACAGGAGTCTCGGATATTCCTTTAACCAGTAATCCATCCCATCCGGCAGTTTTAAGGCTCATCCCAAACGGCCCTCCGCAGGAAGCATGATCCATAATTCCTGTTAGAGGAGATTTTGTTACGGCCGAAAAGCGACCCGAGCAAGGGGCACCCGTCCCCATTAAAACGCCAGGCATAAAGGCAATTATATTATCTTTACCAAATGGATCTATTTTTGCCGGCATGCGGTCGTAGATAAGTTTCAACCCCAGTCCTTTTCCACCCAGATACATTCTTCTTTCTTCATCTGTAACCTGATAGACGGTAGAAGTCCTTGTGGTCAGATCAACTTCCAAAACCTTATTGCTGGAACCTATTATTTCCGGCAGATTTTTTTCTTTAACGTTGCTGACTTCTTTTTCTTTAGCTTCACCCATAATTTACCCCTTTTCGTTAAAGAGATTATATTTTTTAATACGCAGCTTTGATAACACCCAAAGCTTCCTCAAAGCTGACTTCCACCGGACTAAATGACAAGGCACCGTCATTAAGTGTTGACTTAGCAATGCTTTCCAATTTATCTTCAGTTACACCGACCTCAGACAGACGTACCGGTAATCCGCATAACTTATTTAGCTCACTGGTAATACTTCTTATTGCAGCAACCGCTTTAACAGCCCGTTCTGCAGGAGCCGTCTGTACGTACATTTCCGGACCGGCCACATGGAGCAATAAACTCTCAATATACTCCTTTGTTTTGGGCGACTTGCCGATATAAAATTCCAAACCAAAAGGAAGCAATATTGAATTAGCAACACCATGAGGCACATGGCAGATACCTCCTGTTGCATGGGCTGTGGCATGCACAACACCCACCATTGAATTGGAAAAAGCCAATCCGGCCAACATCGATGCATTGGCCATGGCCAAACGAACATCTTTGTTGCCTCCCTCTTTAACTACCGTTACGATATTATTACGGATTAATTCCATAGCCGCTGCAGCGAATGCATCGCTGACCGGATTTTTTTGTGTCCCGATAAAAGCTTCAACTGCATGAGTAAGGGCATCCATACCTGTAGCAGCCGTAATTTTGGATGGCATACTTGCTGTCATGCGTGGATCAAGAACCGTAAATTTTGGTAATAGCAATTCCGAAGTAAAAGACATTTTTACATTTTTTTCCGGATTGGCAATGACAGCCACCATGGTGACCTCGGATCCGGTTCCCGCTGTGGTAGGTATAACCGCGAAAGGCTTCATTGGTTTGCTCAGGCGGTAATTGCCCATAAATTTAAGCAGGTCATCTGAGTTTTCAGTTATTACTATATTGACACCTTTGGCAGTATCAATTGCCGAACCTCCACCCACTGCAATTATGGAATCGCAATTATTAGCTCTATATATAGAGGCAATTTGATTTACAACAATATTGGATGAGTCCTGAGGCGTTTCGTCGTAGATGGCGCCGACCACTGTATCGGTACCACCGAAACTATCAACTACATATTTTATAAGACCGGCCTGTGCCACGCCTTTGTCAGTAATGATAATGGGTCTTTTAGCTCCAAGGCGGCTAAGCTCAAAAGGTATGGCCTCCAGCGCTTTATATCCTGAGATAATCTTTACAGAATTGAAAAACTCATAATATTCAGGTATCACAACATTTTTTTTGAACAGCATAACAGTCGCCCTCCTAATTTATTCCGGTCTTATTTTATTACGCCATAGCCTATATTAAAATAGGTTATGGCACGATTAACAAGTTTTTTCAAAGTAAGTTTCGGCACTTTTTTGATATAAAACCGCGCTAGGAAATTCGGCAGTAGAAGTGTCTGCACTATATTCATTACCCTAATTATCGACATTCCATAATTTAGACTCCCCTTAACAAACTGACGATTATGATAAATAGCATTAGGCACGCTGATACGACCAGTCATAATCAGATAGGCAAAGGTAATGTTTTTGAAACACATTTCAACATCGCAGTAGAAAGTTTCTTTTTCACCTAAGTACTGAAAAGAACCTGCTTTTTTAAGCATTAACATGCTTGGACCACCAACCACAGACATACAGAATGAAAATGTCTCCGGCCAGCTATCTACCTCTTTCCTTACGTCAGGATCTATCCGATAGGCAGTTTGCATACCCATCCCGATAAAGAAGAAGAAAACACGCACTACAATCGTTTCAAACCATTTTTTTTTCGGAACAATTTCTTTGTAGTCTGATACTGCTTTCATAAACCTTCTCCTTATAAAATTTTGAATTATGTTTCACAAATGCACCTTTTAAAATTATAATTTTCCCACAAGCCAGCTTTTGATCTAGCAACTTAAATATATTGACATTTTCTCAATCTTGCTAAAAAGAATCATCGCTTCTTAGTTGAATACTCCGGAAATTAATTCCTCATCCATTGGTGAATACGATAAACTTGGATTACGCATTTGAGTTTTTATAGTTTAATGGACAATTTATTAAACTGCAAGCTTAAATTAATAAAGTTAGTATTTTATCTAAGCGGAAGAGAAGCGGCTTTATAATTAAAATCAAGTTCACATATAAAATTGGTTATTTTTAGTGATCTTGTTTATGTAAATTCAAAATTTATTGCTTTCTTATGACAACCTTCTGAAGACTTTCCGCAAAGTGGAGTAAGTTATCTTTCTAACACCATAAAAGTGCAATTTTCCAGAATAATTAACTTGACAATATTAATTATTTTTGTTTTGTTTTTTGAGCAGCCTGAAAAAAACAACATAAATAACCTTGAGAGGATTAATATATGAATAAAAAAAAATTATTTATAAGCTTGTCTCTGATATTTTTGTTGTCTGCGCCTTCGATTTTTGCTGAAACCGGTAACACTTTTCAACAAACTGTTGCCGATATTCCTGCCGGGACGGCAGAAGAATATTTTAACCGTGGTAATTTTTTTAGAAAACAAGGTGATCTCGCCCAGGCTATTTCTGACTATACAAACGCCATCAGAGTTAATTCCAATTATGCTAAAGCATACTATAACCGCGGGAACGTTTATGTAAAACAAGGTAATCTTGCCCAAGCTATCTCCGATTACACCAAAGCTGTTGAAATAAACCCTGACTATTCAGAAGCTTATTACAATCGTGGAAATACTTACGAAAAACAAGGTAATCTCGCCCAGGCAGTTTCTGACTATTCCAGTGCTATTAAAATCAATCCTAAATATGCGGCAGCTTACTGTAACCGTGGGAATGCTTATCAAACCCAGGGTAATCTTCAACAAGCTCTTTCAGACTATAATAAAGCTATAGAAATTAATCCTGACTTCGCCGGGTTTTATGCCAATCGTGGAAATGTCTATCAATCTCAAAACAATCTCCGAAAAGCTATTGCCGATTATAATAAGGCTATCGAAATTAATCCTGACTTCGCCGGGTTTTATACAAATCGTGGAAATGTTTATCAATCTCAAGGCAACCTGCAACAAGCCATCAATGATTATAGCAAAGCGTTAGAAAAAACCCCGAGCGATAATACATCTCTCTACAACAGGGCGCTTGCTTATTACGGTGTAGAACAATACGGGAAATCATTAGAAGACTACACTTTAGCTATCAGACATAATCCAAGTAAAGAAGCTTATGAAAATTTTATTAAAAATGTTCCGGAAAAGAAAGCTTCTGATACAAAAAATGTCAGAAATGAAATATTACTAACCTTTGAAGAAAGGATAAATCCAGAAAAGAAATTGGCAATGACTGCTGCCCCTGCTGTGACAGAAACCACTACCGTTAACGCACCCATTATAGCTTCCTCAGAACCGGTAACTACTGCTCCGGCCATAATAGAAACTGCATCTGCAACTGCCACAGTTTCGGCGCCTGTTATTACAGCATCAGTTGCTCCTGAAAACCAAGCTCAGGGCAACAATAAACAAACTGAAACAACTACCCTTGAAGAAGATGTTCGGAATCTGGTAATCAAATGGGTCGCCAGTTGGGAATCAGGTGATTTAGAAAGTTACCGCAATTGTTACGCATCAGATTTCCAGTCAAAAGGAATGAATTTAAATAACTGGATAAAATATAAAAACAAGATACTGCAGAAAAGTAAAAATATAAGTATTCGAATTGATGGTTTGCAAATATCTGCAGATGAAAACAATGCCATAGCAAAATTTACTCAAACTTACAGTTCTTCGATACTAAAAGACAAGGGCACGAAAACCTTGGAGCTAAAAAAAATAGGCAACAAATGGAAAATATATAGAGAAATTATGTAATAAATAAGCGAGCAACCATTTGCCAATGAATTAATTTAAAATCAGCATACCTCGGTCAGATCAGCATAGAAAAGGCGGAAATTTTTAAAGAATGACCGTCTTTTTTCTATTTATGTATCATGATGAAATGCTCATACATTTACAGGCCTTGATTTTTATTTCAATGGGGTTTATGTAAGGCAAATTACTCTCGAGGCTGAAAATGTTAATAAATAAAGAAAAAATAGATAAGGTCAAAGGATTTTTAGACGAGCGCGAAGCAAACTACCTTTATAAACTGGCCATGGAAGCTGGTAAAAAAGCACCTTGCCTGGAAATCGGCAGTTACTGCGGGAAATCATCTGTTTATCTTGGAACAGCATGTAAGGAAAATTCCACGGTTCTTTTTTCGATCGATCATCACGGCGGTTCTGAAGAACAGCAACCGGGTGAAGAATATTTTGATTCCGATCTGTTGGATAAAGAAGCAGGAAAAATAGATACGTTAAAATTTTTCCGCAAAACAATCGTAGATTTCAACCTGGAAGATACAATAATCCCTATCATCGGCCGTTCGGAAACAATAGGCCGCGTATGGGAAACTCCTCTGAGTTTGATTTTTATTGACGGCAGTCACGCATATGAATCAGTTTTGAACGACTACAATATTTGGGCAAAAAACTTAATTTTAGGAGGATACCTTTTATTTCACGATATATTCTCCGATCCGGCCAAAGGAGGACAGGCACCATATCTGGTTTATCAAAAAGCGTTGTCTTCCGGACTTTATGAAGAGAAACCCATGTGTGAATCGCTGGGAATACTAATCCGCCAGCGATAAATTGATTATACCGTTTAAAATTAAAAGGAAGCGGATAATAAATAGAATTTCACACTACCGAGACCTTCCACCAGGATGGTGGAAGGTTCAATTTATAATTTAATACCGGTTTAAATTTTAAGATGATATCGAGGCGGCAAGAAGGAAGCGACGAGGCATATTGATAATCTGTTGAGGAAGCCGACGACGCAACTAACAAAGATAGCGCTAATCGGGAGCACATTCCCGTAAGGGGAGCGCATAATAAACAGTCCCCTTTCCCTACCGAGACTTTTCGCCGGAACGGCGGAAAGTCCAATTTTAAGCGGGATCAAGACCAGGACCAAACACAACCTTTATCTGTAATATTGGCGACCAGATAGCCACGCCACTCAAAATCGCGTATAGTATCATATACCACTTTTTCATTGGCATTTGTATACTCTTTTACTCTCAGGCAAAGTTCGTGTAAAGCACTGTCTCTGGAACCGTTTAATAAATGTGGTTCGATAAAACCGCATTTTTCAATAACGTCGCTCTTCAGAATCTGATAGGTCAATTTCATTCGCCAGTTGCCTTCAACACGCATAATATCTTCCACGTCAGCAATGCCTTCATGATACTTTTGCACAATTTTATTCCAGTCAGACTCCATCTCATCATTATAACTAGCACCGAAATCATGCATATCCTGCGGAAGCAGAGATGAAGTTCTTACAATAGCATCATTGGCATCGTAACGATTCCAGTCATCCGTTATGATTTCCAGATCATAATCCTGGATTTTTTCCCGAACCGTCGTTCCGGGAAAAGGCGCCAGAAAGTGATAACCGTAAATGGCTTTTGTACTCCTCGCAAAGTTGTCCGATTCCGACAATGTCTCTTTAGTTTCTCCGGGTAACCCGATGATAAATGAAGCGTGAGCTATCATTCCCGATTCCTGGCACATCTTTACTGCCGAATAGACTTGTTCCCGCTTTATTCCTTTTTTTATTCTTTTGAGCATTTCCGGATTTCCTGTTTCCACCCCGAAACTGACACTGTCGCAGCCCGCTTCGGCCATTAAATCGAATACCTCCCGACTTACCGTATCCACTCTCGCAAACGCACTCCAAACGAACTTTAAGGATCGTTCTTTAATGCCGGTGCATATTTCCTTGACTCTTTCCTTATCGCTGGTAAACAAATCATCAGCTATATTGATACGATCAAATCCATAACCAATGATCGTTTCAATTTCATCAAGAACTAGTTTGGGATTTCTTTTGCGAATTTTGGAACCGACCATTTTTCGTCCCAAACAGAATATACAGGAATACGGACAACCACGTCCGGTAATCAGACTGACAGGAAATCCCAACGCGCGATAGCGCGAAATCGGGAGCAAATGTCTCGACGGTGAAGGAATCCTGTCAATATCCATGATGAAATCTCTCTTGCCGGTAATAACTATTTCATCACCATTGCGGTAAGCGATACCACGAACATCCTGCCATTTATTTTTCTTTTTCAGGACAGGAGTCAGTTCGGCAATCGTATCCTCCCCTTCTCCAATGACTATCAGATCTATTTCCGGATAATTTTTTAGTGTGTCCATAGCCGTAAACGATACATGAGGCCCGCCCATCATGGTGATGATTTCCGGATTATAACTTTTTACATCATGCAGTATTTGCTGTGCCTTATAAAAATTCATTGTTACGGCAGTAGAGCCCACCGCATCAGGTCGAAAAGCTTTTAATTGTTTTTCCAGATTTTCCTTAGTGTAGGCACAAACGATATAATCAAATATTTTAACTTCCGCTCCGGCAGCCTCGAACGCCGCAGCAACATAAGTAACCCCCAGCGGCGGGGAAGGCATTTCTTCCAGCGGATAAGGCGGAGCAATAATGGCAATACGCATATCTTAATCTCCCTTGCGTGGAAACAGCAATGATCTGAACCACCCCGCCAAAGTATTGCCTTTCATCAAAGCCCGATCAATCAATTCAAAGTCTGAAGCCAGCTTGGCCGGATTAGAAAGCCAATCCGTTCTTGTCTTCATCGGTATATCCGGATCAAGATATTTTATCACTGTTGCCGGATTACCAACGGCAATGGCATTGGCAGGAATATCTTTTACAACTATGGAACCGGCGCCGATAACTGCGTTATCCCCTATAGTCACTCCTTTTCCTACAATCACACTGTCTCCCAGCCAGACATTGTTACCGATTGTGACAGCCTGCGTATTACCGATCGGTTTACTGCGATCATACAAACCATGCCAGTCGGCATCGGAAATGCTGACATTTTGAGCAGTCATACAGCCATCACCCATAGTTATTGAAGTGGCTGACATAATTCTGGTACCGGGGCAAATAAGGCAACATTTCCCTATTTCAATTATTCCCCTACCCAACCAAACGGGCCAGACAGCAAATCTTACTTTTCTATCAGGTGTGGCAATTACAGTAGAATAATCTCCAAGGTAAACCGGACCGCCGAAAACTTCCACATGTTGAGGTTTCATAAAAACCAGCCCGCGGCCGAAATATTCAAACTGAGGAGCAAGAAAATATCCTGCATACCATTTCTGATATTTATTATAAAAACGCTTAAGGTAATATGGACGATGATCTTTTCTCAATTTTCTACCTTTTTAAGTGGATTTTGCTAAAGCGATTTCTATCTTAATCACAGAGACTGATTGGAAGCGAAAACAAAAAAACTTTTTAAGTTAAAATCTTCACTTATTCCATAAATCCCAAAATTTATGATTAAAAAGTTTTCCCGCCGGAGTTATTTCGTTCAAAGCATCCCACGCCAGCATTACCGCAGCTGCCGTCCATCCCGTTTTTTCCTCAGGCCAAATAACTCCATCCGGAAAGGTCACGCCCATCCAGAAAGATCCGTCGGAAAATCTTTTATCAGTCAGCCAGCTAAATATCATCTTGGCTCGGGAATTATCTTCAATTGCCGCAAGTGTCAAAACAAATTCGGCAGTCTCCGCCATTGTCACCCAGGGGCGATCGCTGACACAGCGTACTCCCCATTCGGGAACAACAAATTTTTCCCATAAATGTGCCACCCTTCTTTTCGCTTCTTCACCGGTTATGGCTCCGCACAAAATCGGATAATACCAATCCATAGAATATCGGGACTTAATCATGTTAAACAAATCTGGTCCGTCCTTTATGGCAACTCCCAAAGAAGTTATAGCCTTCCGCCAGCGTGGACGCTTCTTGCCTAAAATTCCGGCTATGGCCAGAGCGCATTTAATGCTCATATACACGGAACTGGAACCTGTCAGCAGTGCCATTTTATCAACTGTTCCGTTTTTATTCCTTGCCCAGTAAATTTCACCATCGGGAGCCTGCAGATTAACTGCATACTGTATGCCCTGCGAAATTGTATGCCACATCATTTTTAAAAACTTTATATCGCGGGTAATCAAATAATAATGAAACGCACCTACAGCCACATAAGAAGAAAAATTAGATTCTTTTGTGGAATTGATAATCTTTCCATCAAGAGTTTCCGACCACCAACTGCCATCGGAGAGTTGAGTATTGGCGAGCCATTCATACGCCCGCCTTGCTTCCTGATAAAAACCGCCTACACTCAAACCCATTGCGCTCTCCACATGATCCCACGGATCTGTTTTTCCGCCGACCGACCAGGGAATTTCACCATTTTCTTTTTGAATAGAAGCAATAAAAACAGCTATCTTTTCCAACGAAACCGGAGTTAAATCTTCACTTATGGAAAGTTTTAGTTCCATTAATTATCCTCTTTTAAAATAATATACTATGCTTTTCCCTATAAACGGATTTAGAAATTCTTCCAGTAGACGAATCAACCATAAGTTTCTCATCATATCCCATTCCAGGAATTTCTTGTAATATTTGACTATAAAGTTTTCTTCGTTCTTCAAACCGACAATACATTTAAGCCACCAGTATGGCATATGGAGAGCGTGTTTATAATTAATTTTCCGGCATTTAAATCCCTCTTTCATCAACATTATCTGGAGTTCTTTTTTTCTGTATATTCGAATATGACCGCCTTCTGAATGGCAGTAATCATGTGAAATTAACCAACATATTCTCTCAGAATAATAACGCGGTACACTAACTACAAAAGTACCTTCTGGTTTTAATATCCTGATTAATTCCTTTATAGCTGCTTCATGATCGGGAATATGTTCCAAGACCTCTGAACAAATTACGCAATCAAATGATTTATCGGCAAAAGGAAGTCTATTTATATCAGCTTCGGTAACTAAAAAATCTCCCGATAAAGCGTCCGGCATATTTTCCAGTGATGTTAAAGCTTCCCGTAATGCCCCTGTATTTTTATCTATTCCGACAATTCTCAAATTCGGTTGCTTTGCCAGGAAGCGCAAGTGTCTTCCCATTCCACAACCTGCATCCAAAACAAAACCCTGTGGGTTTAATCCCAGATCAGGAAATTCTACTGTAACCATCAATCGTCTCCCTGTATATATTAACCATTTCCTTGGCAGCTACAGACCAATTAAAAATAGAATTTACACGTTCTATTCCTACCTGACCCATTTTTCTTCTTAGCTCCGGATTTTTAAACAAAAATTCTATTTCTTTGGCCAAAGCATCGGCATCGGCAGGGGGAACAATTAAACCGGCATTTCCAACAACCTCAGGTAATGCACCTCCGCTGGTGCTGATCAGAGGCACGCCACAAGCCATTGCTTCCGCTGCCGGCAAACCAAAACCTTCATATATAGACGGAACGACTGCGACAGTGGCTTTTGAATAATAACCGGCAAATTCCTCATTTTTTATGCGGCCGGTGAAGTGAACAATGTCGCCGATTCCCAATTCGGCAACAAGTCTCACAATCGACCCGTCTTTTTTAGGTTCACCGATAACAGTTAATTTTACAGATTGTTTTTTTCTTATCTGAGCTACAGCTTCCAGCAGATACCTTAAACCCTTTAACGGCGTATCCGAACTATTTGTTACAATAATAGAATTTTCCGGTCTCGAATCATTCTTAACAGGATAAAAGAATTCATTGTCAATGCCATTGGGTACTACACGAAATTTGGACAAATTTATAGCAAATTCCTTGGCAATGTCAATTTTAGAGCATTCCGATACAGTTACAATATGTGATAACTGCCGAGCCACTTTTTTTTGCATTTCAATAAAAGCAAACCAGCGATTAACCCGTCTTCTTTTTAAATCTGTTCTTGCAGCTCTTAGATATTCCTGTTTATCATAGGTTATCGGGTGATGAATAGTAGCTATAGTTGGTACAACTTTTTGAGCTATTTTACCTATGCCATAAGCCAAACACTGATTATCATGAACAATATCATAATTCACTTTGCTTTTCTGCAAATAGCGATAAGCTCTCACACCGAAAGTAAACGGCTCCGGAAATTTGCCATAGCACATAGTCAAATATTCATACATATTTAAAGGATCAACAAGAAGATCACTCATCTTTTTCGGACGGAAAGAATGTTCCGGATTATAAAGATCAAGGCTGGGAAGCTTATGCAAACGCACATTGGAATCAAGATACGGGTAAGGGGGGCCTGATAATACATCAACCTCGTGGCCAAGATCGCTAAGCGCTTTACTTAAATGTTTAATATAAACACCTTGTCCACCGCAATTAGGATTGCCGCGATAAGTTAACAAACAAATTTTCAGCGGTTTTGAATCAGAAGACTTTTTCATACATTCACCTTTTGCACTATTCTTTTTGAATTTTCAAACATAATTGATATTTCATCATCGTTCAATCCCGCACCTCTGGCGATCTTTGCAGCCATTTCGCTGCCCACAAAATCAACAGGCGCATGGGCATCATTATTAAAAACCAGATTAGCTTTAAACTTTCTGGCCATCTGCACAATATGCCCGTTACTAAGACTGTGACCTTTGCGCGTTGTAATTTCTAAATAAATTCCTCTCTGGGCAGCCAGATGCGCTTCTTCCTCAGTCAACAATCCCGGATGGGCTAAAATATCTATTGCTGATTTAAGAGCAGCCAAATTTGTTCCGGCAGGAACAGGTTCGATAATTGTCTCCCCATGAACAATTACCACCTTTGCCCCTAATTTTCTTGCCTCATTAGCAAGGAAGGATATATCACGGGGGTCAACGTGCGTAATTTCTATGCCGGGAAGAACCTTAATATTGCCTTTTTCCGTTATCTTTGAACAAACCCTGATAATCCGTGGAAGAACAAAATCAATGTTGGAGTGATCAACATGATCGGTGATGGCCAAAACTTCATAACCTGCGGCATAAGCGCGTTGCGCTAGTTCCGTAGGTATCAAACTACCATCACTAAAAATGGAATGGGTATGCAAGTCAATCACTAAAATATTCCAAATTTAATTTATTTTAAACTGAGTAGACTTAGCAAATTTAAGACTGATAGTCAATAAGGATATGCGATTTTTAAGATATTAATTTATTTTAGATTTTTTCTCAAAAGCAGGAAGGTGGCCGAAACACGACAAATATTTTTCCCTTTATTATCAGCAACTAAGCAATCTCCAATAACCAGGCTCTGACCTTTTTTAAACACAGTGGCAGTGGCAATAAGTTCTCCATTACTAACACCTGCCAGGAAATTACTCTTTAATTCAATTGTGGTCAAACCTTCATCAGGACTTAACTGAGTCATCATTGCATGAGCGATTGTCTCGTCAGCCAATGCAACAATTAATCCTCCTTGCATTGCTTTAGCTCCCTGCAAGTATTCCGGACGTACAGGCATTCGGAATCTGGCATAACCATCTTTTAGCTCTTCCAAGAATATTCCCAGAAATTCCAGAAAGGGATTTACCCCTTTTTGACCTGATTTTAGTTTTTCCAGGTAAATATGGTAATTAAAAATGAAGGCCTCCTTTACCTCATAATCCAAGTCATGGAGCGACATTATAAGCTGTTGGATCAAAAGATGAACCCGCGACAAAGACGCGCGCGGCTAATTCTCTGTCTAGCATCAGAATACCTTGTTTCGACTTTTCGACCAGAGCCAATTCGCGAGCAACTTTTTCTGTATTTTTTTCTTCTTCTATTTGTTCATTTAAGAACCAGGAAAGAATAGGCTCGGATGTATAGTCGTTTTCTTCACGGGATATTTTAGTAAGATTGTTGATTTTACCGGTGATAAATTTTTCATGTTCGTAGGCATCTTGCCATGCTTCCAGCGGCGTTTTCCATGTAGTTTTGATTTGTTTTAAATCCTGAAGTATAACTGTACTGCCACGGT
The DNA here is from genome assembly GCA_007244375.1 of Smithella sp. GTDB lineage: Bacteria > Desulfobacterota > Syntrophia > Syntrophales > Smithellaceae > Smithella. The sequence continues at coordinate 14,100 of SCVW01000006.1, forward strand.
CAATAATATGATCAAAAAACTTCATTGCATGAATCATTTCTTCATGAGCCTGACAGCGCATCCAATGCGCCATACCGTCCAACCCCTGTTTGTGAAAGTAAGCAACCATTGACAAATAAATATAAAAAGATTCAAGCTCATGCTTTATTTGATCATTCATCGCATCTCTAATTTTCTTCTCAATCATTTTATTCTCCTTTTTAATCAGGTGATTATTCTATCATATGATATTGAGAGACTCATCTCCATGCAGTTTCGGAATTTTAGTTTAAGGTTAGGGAAAGACGGCAGAGTTATCAGTTACAAATGAACAACTTACTGCCTGGATGCTTAATACAAGAGTATCTGCGCAAGTATTAATATACTTGCACAGATACGGTTATCGTGATTACATAATTTCTTTATATATGTTCCATTCGCCGTTTATCTTTTTCAGTTCCAACGTTTTAGTACCTGTATCCTTGAATATCGAGGAACTGTAATTCTGAACAAACATAGCCAAAGCAGTATCTCCATCTAATGATATCTGCAAATCGTTAATACTAATATCTATATTTTTACTTCTCTTTTGCAAATCAGCTTTATAGGATATCCATTCATTTAAGTTTTTTCCTTTTGACTGAAAACCTGCTGCGTAACAACTGCGATATGCCTCCATATCACCTGATTCCCAACTGGCAAGCCATTTATTTACGAATCTTTCTATATCTTCTTTAGGAACATATTTTGTTTCGATTTGTCTACTGCCGCCTAAAACTATATTTTTATCTGTAATGGCAGGAACTGAAGCAACAACATCATTCCCTTTCGAATCTATAGGTTCCTCAGTTTTGGAAATAATCGTTTCTTCATAGTTAACTGCAACAGGTTCTTCATAACTGGCAGCAACAATCTTTTCATATCGCGGAACAATAGACTCCTCTTTCTTGGGAGCAAGGGCAACCTTTTTCTGCGCAGCGCTTTCAGCAAATATCAAAGTTTTCTTCAGACTGGCGTCTATGCGGCTTTCTTCCGGCCATTGCAAACCTAAAGTATGGACCAGTTTTCCCAAACCACTTAAAATACGATAGGAATCGTACATTTTATCATATTGAGCATTTATTAAATCTTTTTTCGCCGTTATCATTTCCGCCGATGTATCAAGTACGTCAAACAGTGTGCGACGTCCGATAGACCATTGCGAAACATAAGCATCCGCAGTTTTGGCGGTGGAAGCTACATATTGTTCAAGCTGCTTGATTCGTCTTTGGTCCGCCATATATTGATCATGGGATAGACGAATAGACTGGATAGTCTGCAATTCAGTTTTTTTAGCTATTTCTTCTGCTTCATTTATCAAATAGAAAGTTTCTTTTATTCTCGCCTGATTAGTAAAACCGTTGAATATATTAAACGTAAGAGTCGCATTTGCCTGAAAATAATCCTGATAACTGTACCAGGCTGATGGTCCGTTCATTTCATTTCCCCATGTGTATCCGGCACTGACATCCAGACTGGGGTAAACAAGCGCTCTTGCTGTTTTATGTTGATATTTTCTTGCTTCGACATCTGCCTTGGCCGATTTTAAAGTCGGATGATTATCCAAAGCTATTTGTTCTGCTTCCTGCAAAGTAGCAGGAATCTCCGCGTATGAAGGTTCAGGCTTGACCGGACTATTCGGGAAATAGCCAATTATCGCCTTATAATCGGTTCGTGCATTTTCAACATTTGCTTCAGTGACAACAAGATTGGACTGAGCCAAAGCCAACCGTGCTTTAATCTGCTCAAGATCGACACCTCTATCTACTCCAGCCTGGCTTCTCAACTTGATTTGGTCGAAAAAACGTTGATGGATGAGCAAATTCTCTTTTGCCAAAGCATCCTGTTCCAGTGCACGCAGATAGTTCAAATAAACTTTGCATGTGAGAAGCGCGTTATTTTCCGATGCGCCCTGTAAAAGATATGCTTGAGAAATCACTCGTGATTTTTGACGATTCGTTTCCGATAATGTCGCACCTCCCCTGAATAAGTTCTGAGTTAGTCTGACATTAGCCTCATCAGGACTGAAATGATCGCGAAAAGGATTGTTCTGATTAACATATCCGGCAGAAAGAGATGAATCTACCCTGGGAAAGAAATCGGCCATTGCCTGCCTGACTTCCTGGTCTCTTGCCAATCGATTGTAGGCCACGGATGTTATGTCCGGATTATTTTGCAGCACTGATTTAACCGCATCCTGAAGCGTTTCCCCTCGTACGTCAACCGTTCCAATAAGGACAAAAGTTAGAACGAAAAAAAGAATAATTTTAAGATCTCGTTTCATATGTCTCTCCTAATGTTGATGTAAATTCTTGGCCCAATATTACCCTCTACTTTAAATAATTTCTTCTACAATTATGTTTTGGGAAGACATTTTTTCCCTTATTTGTTCGCGCTCAATTATTTTTTCCTGTGCTTTTTCCGGAAGTTCCGTAAAAAGTATTATATTTTTTTTCGTCAGCAGATTAATCAGATCCTCGAGAAGCCGGATTAAACCCGCATCGGAATGAGACAACAGACTTTCAAGAAATTTGTTGTCCATGTTATCTTTTAAAAAGTCAAGGATTTCCTCATCAGTAAGTGATTTTTTTTCCGTTGAATCAGGACCGGCAATAGTTCTCAATCCAATAATTTTCCCATCAGCGGAACGTTCAATGTAAGGCATATTATTTTATCCGAACAGACATGATGATTTTTTTATGGCACAGACGTATAAAACTTTCTTCCATAAAAATTTGGGAATCGACTTTATTACTCTTTGGTCACTAATTAACATGTAATTGATAGCATGTTTTTCAAAATATGTATACTTTTTTTTAAAAATGTGTAATCATAATAAGTGTTTTAAAAATAAAGAACCTTCATTTTTATTTTGAGTGATTTATGAGCGAAGCAACCCTATTTACCAATAATTGGAATATTACTGAAAATCAAGACATTCATGAAGATCCTCTTTTGGACTGTTTGGCAATACTAACCAAATTTTACGGTCGAAACACATCGAAAGCAAGTTTGAGTGCAGGGTTGCCTCTCGTTCAGAATCGTCTTACAGTAGAATTGTTCTCCCGAGCTGCCAATCGGGCAGATCTCACATCACGTACACTCGAAAAATCTTTAGACGAGATAGGTTCTGTTCAGCTACCTGCAATATTGCTGCTTCATAATCGTCAGGCCTGCATTCTCGTAGAAAAAAATACCTCCCTAAATGAATATAAGGTTCTTTTGCCACAAAGCGGTAGTGGAGAAAAAATAATTACCAGGGACGAATTGGAAAAACTCTACACCGGCTACGCAATTTTTGTTCGCCCCAAATATATGAAAGGCATGAAATCAATTGCCGATGAAAAATCAGCCGAATCGAAGCACTGGTTTTGGGGGACAATTTTTGAATCGTGGCGAGTATATCGCGATGTGTTCCTGGCTGCTTTTCTCATAAACGTATTCGGCCTTGTTGGCATTTTTTACGTTCTGAATGTCTATGACCGCGTAATTCCAAACAATGCTACAGAAACTCTCTGGGTCTTGTCCATCGGGGTGGCGGTAATATACCTCTTCGCAGTTATGATGCGCGCTTTGCGGAGCTATTTCATTGACGAAGCGGCAAAGAAGACGAACCTGAAAATTTCCGCTATGCTTCTGCAGAAAATTCTCGACTTGAAGATGGAGGCACGTCCGCAATCGATAGGTTCCTTTACTAAAAACCTGCAAGAATTTGAGGGTGTCCGCGATTTCATTACATCTTTTTCGATTACCGCCGTTATCGACCTGCCCTTTACTCTTCTTGGACTTTTGGTTGTCTGGTGGATTGGCGGCTACATTGTTCTGGTTCACGTCATTACCATCGCTATATTAATTGCTTATGCTTATTTCATACAGGCTCCTCTGCAACAGGTTGTCGAAAAGACAATAAAAGCTTCCGCACAGAAGAATGCAATTCTCGTTGAGGGTGTAGCCGGCCTCGAAACTATAAAGATGCTGGGTGCCGAAGGTCAGATTCAAAGAGCATGGGAGGAAGCAGTCAGTTACATCTCGAAATGGGGTAACAAATCACGCATAATATCGTCTTCCGTTCAGGATGTTTCGTATCTCGTACAGAATATAATGACCGTAGCTGTTGTCGTTGTAGGTGTCTACATGATTACTGCCGGCGATCTTACTCAGGGGGGTCTTATAGCTTTGGTTATACTATCCAGGCAGGTAATTGCCCCTATGGCTCAGGTTGTTAATTTAGCAATGCGCTATCATCATACCAAAGAAGCTTTGAAAACGCTTGATGAAATCATGAAACTTCCCGTGGAAAGGCCTGCCGGTAAAACATTTTTACCGAGAAAACGTTTTAACGGCGCCATCGGCGTAAAAAACCTTATTTTTTCCTACCCCGGACAAACTACAAACGTTCTCAACAACATTACCCTGGATATCGCTGCCGGAGAAAAAGTGGGCATTATCGGACCGGTTGGTTCGGGCAAAACCACCTTGGGCAAATTGATTCTCGGTTTATACGAACCTATAAATGGCATGATAACTATGGATGGCACCGACATAAGACAAATCGATCCGGCAGAATTCCGGTATTTTTTAGGTTATGTTCCACAAGACATAGTTCTTTTCCGGGGAACCGTAAGGGACAACATAACGATGGGCGTTCATGAGATTGATGATCAAAACGTCACCATTGCGGCAGAAATGGCAGGCGTTGCGGATTTCGTAAAGAAACATCCCTCCGGATTTGACATGATGGTGGAAGAATTTGGCCGCGGACTTTCCGGTGGTCAACGACAGAGCGTCGCTATAGCTCGCGCCCTGCTGCTCGATCCCCCTGTTTTGGTTCTCGATGAGCCGACAAGCAATATGGACAACCGGTCGGAAATCAGGTTAAAAAGCTATCTGGCAACGGCTGTAAAAGAAAAAACGGTCGTATTGATTACACATCGGGCCTCGCTTTTGGATATGGTAAATCGTCTGATAGTTATAGACAACGGGACAATTATTGCTGACGGGCCGAAAGAATTTGTGCTGGAAGCAATGAAAAAAGGTCAGATTCACCTTTAACAGGAGAGCTCGGTTTGAAAAAGATATTAAAGGATTTTAAAAATAACCCTATATCCCAGTTATTCCAGTTGTTACGTAATCTACCGGAAAAAGAAGGGCCTGTTGTCGAGCAAATGAAAAAGAGATCAAAAATAAACCAACTATTCAGGAAGCTGCCGGAAGAAGATGTTGACTTTGCAACCGATATTCGCGCGACCATTCTTTCTCAGACGCCTCAAGGCGGTAGACTGATTATTTGGGCAACCCTTGTCCTGCTGGTTATTTTCTTAATCTGGGCAGCCTTCTCGGAACTGGAGGAAGTTACCCGGGGAGAAGGCAAAGTTGTTCCATCAAGCCATGTTCAAGTTATACAAAACCTGGAAGGGGGAATTGTTTCAGAAATTCTTGTGAATGTTGGTGATAACGTCAAGAAAGACCAATTACTTGTGCGGTTGGATCAAACCCGGTTTTCTTCATCTTTTGAAGAGAACCGGGCTAAATATCTTTCCAACAAGGCAAAATCAGCTAGGCTTAAAGCTGAAGCAACCGGCACCGCTCTGATAATTCCTCAAGATGTTTTGAGAGAACGACCGGATATTGCCGCCCGTGAACGCCAGTTATATGAATCACGGAGAATGGAATTGACTTCGAGCTCTGAAATCAAACGACAGCAAATTACCCAACGAACCCAGGAAGTAAAAGAATTAGAAGCAAAACTTGAAGAGCTAAACAGGACTTATGCTCTTCTGCAGAAGGAAATCGGCATGATAAAGCCGCTGGTTAAAAAAGGTGCGGCATCTGATGTGGAAGTTCTCCAATTGGAGCGTCAGGCCAGTCAAATGGAAGGTGAAATCAATCGAACCCGCCACGAGATTCCCAGAGCCCGATCGAAACTCGAGGAAAGTCAGGCTGCTCTTCGCGAGATGAACCTGAGTTTTAGAAACAAAGCTAACACCGAATCCAACGAAGTTCTCCGGGAAGTTGATGAAAGCGCCAGTTCATCGCTTGCTTTGAAAGACAGGTTGGATAGAACTTCTGTACGTTCCCCTGTAGACGGTATAGTGAATCGTGTAATGGTGAAGACCGTGGGAGGCGTCGTCCAACCAGGCATGGACATTATCGAAATTGTACCAATGCATGGTAACCTGGAAATTGAGGCGAAAATTAAACCATCTGACATTGCTTTCCTTCATCAGGGTCAGAAAGCTACGATAAAATTTACTGCCTATGATTATACTATCTATGGCTCTCTTAATGCGGAACTTGAGCATGTCGGTGCCGACAGTATTACAGATGAAAAGGGAAACAGCTTTTTCCTCGTCAGATTAAGAACAGACAAAAATTATCTGGGTACGGATAAGAATCCACTGCCAATAATGCCGGGCATGGTTGCAACAGTGGACATTCTTACCGGCAAAAAAACGGTCCTTTCATATATTCTTAAACCTGTTCTGAAAGCGCGATACATGGCTTTGAGAGAACGTTAAAAGAGAAATGTTATTTGACATTGTCTTGTTTTTATATCGTGTAGGAATAATATGGCTATCCTGTTAAGCAGTTCAAATGACTCAGTTCTCGTGAGATGGGCGGATCTTTTAAGCGGACATTTCGAAACTAAAAAAGCCCGGTCTTTTACAGAGCTGAAAAAAATGTGCATTGCCGAAAATTTCGATGTCATTCTTCTGCATAGAATGCTCATCGACTTGTCCGCTTTTTACGAATTATCCAAAATGTCACCTGCAAACAGATTTTTTCTTCTTTCAGACCTTCCGGATGAAGAAGAAGCCATATCATTTCTTAAATTGGGAATTGTGGGATACGGCAATACTTACATTTCATTACCCCGGCTTCTTGAAGCTTTGCGTATAATTACAAACGGAGGAGTTTGGCTGGGACAAAAAGTCATCCAGCGTCTGATTGCGGACTCTTCAGTAAAAGCAATAAAAAAAGACACCAGTAATACTCCAGAATCAACGTTGACAAAGTTGACAAAAGCAGAATGTCAGATTGCCGAATTTGTTGCTCGTGGAAAATCAAATCTGGAAATTGCTGCAGATCTCAACATAACGGAAAGAACCGTCAAAGCCCACCTGACATCAATCTATGCAAAAACAAAAACCGGCAATAGATTGAATTTGGCTCTGCTGATTAACTTGGGGAACACTCCACAGAATTGAGTATACAACATTTTCTTTCCTCCTGAATTTTTGTAACGTTTCTTAATCAGGATTAAAAATATTTTGTGTAAAACTTTAAGTGCTTGTCTAAATAAAATTAATGCCGCGAAAATGAATCCATTTTCGCGGCATTAATAATTAAGGATTTATCGATAATTTATGAATGTTCCACATCCACCTTTCCGAGTAATGAATCAAGTTCGTTACCAGGACCCATATCGTTCAACTCTGCATAATGGATATTCTCGAACGACACACTCGCCTTTTCAGTTGTATGGCTGCTGTCAAATATCTTTAGTTTAACAGAACCATCTGCATTGGGAGAAACCTCGGCAATGTCTCCTGCTCCTTGATGCCACACGCTGCTTAAGTCAACTTTATCTCCATCTGTCTTGCTGTAATCCAGAATGTGATCATGTCCACCGTTGGAAATGACAAACGTGTCGGCCCCAGTCCCGCCAGCGAGTATATTATAGCCGGTTCCGCCGCTGAGGATATCATTTCCGGAATCACCGTCAATGGCATCGTTACCCTCCTGGCCGTATATGATGTCGTTGCCGGAACCGCCGTGAATAAGATCGTTACCGCCGTCACGCCCGCTTTCAGCGGAAAGTGCTTCATGGTTGGCATTGATATAGTCCGCGATCTCCTGCTCGCTCCATCCAAGATCCTCGAACACCTTCCATCCTGCACCATCGAGGCTCGTTGTCGAAAGAGCATCGGTGTTCACAGAGTCGCCGAAGATAATATCATTCCCAGCGCCACCGACGATATTGTCATCACCTACATGGCTCAGAACAACGTCACCTCCGGAAAGCTGACCGATAACCGTCGTTAGCTCTTCCGCCGTCTGTATGTTATCCGCAGAGCCCGAAGCGGCGGTAGATCCTTCCACCTTATCCAGATAACCAAGAGCTGTATTGTCGACATTGATTCCTACCGCATCGATCGTAAAGCCGTGACTAAGGATATTGTCAGCGTCGTCAGTATACTGGTTGACATTGCTGGTTGGCGTATTCGGAGCACCATCTGAAACAAATATCACTTCGTTAACATCAGCGGACGATAAAGGACCGCTTGAGCTGCTAATCCATGTGTTCGCCATCTGCAGTGCGGCTTCATAGTTTGTATTACCACTTGCGGTGAGGCTGTTCACTGCCGCAATAGCAGCGGCTAGCGCTATTGCACTATCAACGCCGTTTGTTGTCAGGTCAAACGTTCCTAGATCTGTCGCACTACTGTTGAAGCTCACGAGATGAACTCGCACATTTTCCGCATCGCTGTTATACAGGTCGTGCAAAGCGTCGATCATTGAATTTTTCAAAGCCTGCAATCTTGTTATCTCTCCTCCATCAAAAGTTATCTTTTCCTGTCCCATACTGCCCGATCTGTCCAGGATAAATACCATATTGGCGGTCGCACCGGTCATGGCGGATCCGCCCGTATCGCCAACCAAAATATCTTGTCCCATACTGCCCGTAATTGAACCATCGTGTGGATGGTCATGATCGATATAATGGTCAATAATTTGACCAAAATGATCATCAACATTTCTACCAACAACGAGATTGAAATTACCATTATCCGTCGTGGTGATTGTCAAATTGGCCGTAGCCATATCACCGTCACCGTCCGCAATAGTGTAGTTAAAGACTTCCGGTTCCAGCAACGTACCCGACGGGGCGGTGTACGTGTAATCTCCTGTCGAGAAATTCACATCTAATGTGCCACCCTCGTGGGTCGTAATCGAAAGGGTATCACCAGAGGCTGGTTTAGTGTAAACTTCACTGCTGTCGATGATTCCGTCGCCGTCTGCATCATGGGCAATGGAAACGATCTTTACGTCAGCCGGACCATCAGCGCCGAAGGATACCTCGGGCGAACCTGTAATGAGATTGCCTTCAACAGAGCTCTCTATTACGGTATCTAACAGAGCATCATTGAGATGGGCAAGATCAGTAACAATAATTGGATCGATTTGTACCTCATTGAGCCCATCATAAGCTATTGGAGCCAGGGATGTAGCACTGACGTCTGTGCCCATGCCCAAGGCATAGGACGTAACGTCATGTTCGGCCAGGAAGTGCTCCCAAACGGTTGTTTCACTGTCGGAGATACCAACACTGCCGATGGGTCTGTTCGGTTCACCATCGGAGAGGAAGTAGGAGACAAATTGACCGCCAGGGATTGCGCCGGGATCGTGAAAAGCCTCTATCGCAGACGCAAGTGCGGCGTCATAGTTTGTGCTTCCGTTAGCTGTTATACTTTCTAACGCCGTTATGGCATCATTGGCAGTCATCCAGTGTTCGCCCACGTCGTCACCTATTGTATTGAAGGTAACAATTCGGACCATGACATCTCCATGACCATCGTATTCATTAATCAGCTGTTCAATCGCATTTTTGGCCAATTCCAGACGCGTCAATCCATCGACTCCTGAATTTTCAGCCATCGATCCTGAGTTGTCCAGGATAATGAGCAGGTTTGCTCCAACGCTGGTGCTTGCATCAACGGTCACGTTTTGGTCACCCGCCGTCGGCATGTCATCCAGAACATTTACATTGAGAGTGACCGTTCCGCTTACCTGATCTCCATCCCCATCTTGAGCAACAACGTTAAGATCTATACCATTGGCCAGCAGTGCCTGTAGATTTTCACCCTGAATCGGATCGTGAATTAGATTGTCCGTTAAGGTAAATGTGTAGTTTCCGGTCACGACATCCACATCTAAAATGTAACCTGTTTCATTAATCACTATATGTCCATCCGTACCTGCCGTATGACCGTTAATACTGTAAATAGGTGTTGTGGCAGGACCATCTGCACCGAAGTTAAAGTTGTCTATCAGGTTTCCTGTGGCCGATGCAGAACCCGTGCCTGTAACCTCTCCTGTATTTAAAGGAGTACCATCTTGTGCATGCCCTGTCAGACCATCTTCGTCTACAGTCAGCGAATCAGCCGTAACAGTGAGTTTCGGCATATCGTCAACTATCTCTATGGTGATTGTCGCCGGAGCCGATGTGCCGGTACCGTCGGATACCGTCAAACTGAAGACGTCCGTCTCACTAACAGCCGGTGCATCCGTAGCCGGGGTCTTTAATTCATAGGTGTAATTGGCTACACCTGTCGCAGGATCGTAACTCGTGATCGTCAGGTCGCCGTTCGTGCCACTGATAACGTTGCCCGTACCCAAACTGGCTATCGGTATCGTCACGCCGTTGATCGTTACGCTCTCTACATCGCCCAGTCCGTCAGAATCCGATATCGTGAATGTGCCCGAGGC
>SCVW01000039.1 GCA_007244375.1 Smithella sp.
TGCTTTTCACGCCTTATGCCATGGCCAAGATCGGCCCGGTGAACTTACAGGCGGAACTTAATTACGGAACCGGAAAAAACAAGAAATACGATGACGGAACTGGTGATCAGAAACTGGAAAGCTGGAGCGGTTGGGTTGACGCAACCGCCACTTTTGCACCGGTCTATGTCGGTGCAACCGTGGCTTTTGTCTCCGGTGACGATCCCAGCACCTCGGATGTAAACGAAGGCACTTTGAACGGCGGCCGTGACTGGAATCCCTGTTTGATAATGTTTAACTACTATGATGTGGCTAATTGGGTAGGAGACGTTCACGGTTACAGTGGTACAACCGTTACCGGTCCGATGACCAACGCTTTGTTCTTTCAGGGCAGGTTAGGTATCAAGCCAATGCCGGAATTGGATGCGATGCTCTCAGTTTCCTACGCACAGGCGGATAAGAAACCGACGGGTTATGCCAACGGCACCTACGGTACGGAAATTGATCTTAGCGGTACTTACAAAATCACCAACAACCTTTCTTACATGTTGGGCGTAGGTTATCTGTTTACCGGCGATTATTTCAAAGGTTATGATTCACCGGGAACAGAAATTAACAACAATTACATAGTTATGAATAAACTTACTCTGACTTTTTAAGAGAGAAATATAAAATAAAATAATGCTAAGTATTTGATTATTATCGTTTCTTCAAGACTTCTTGCCGCCATTGGCGATAAGAAGTCTTGAAATTATTTTCTGAAGAAATCCTTTGTGCAAATTTGTGTGTCTATCAAAAAGAATATAAATAATGAAAATACCAACAATGAATGCCGTCTTTAATTTGGCGATTAAAGTTATTGTCATCATACTTACAGTATTTATTGTTGTAGTACTGGTTGTCGGTCTTTTCAATACAATTTTGGAAATCAAAGAATTTCTCTTTACAAAATCTATCGGTCAGTCATTTAATGTTATTGTAGTAGATATCTTGACATTTCTAGTCATTATCGAATTATTTAGAAGTTTTATCGTATATTTTGAAACTCACAGGTTTCGCCTGAACACAATGATTGATCCTGCCATAATTTTTGTTATTCGCGAGTTAATTGTAAAATTATATGGCGAACAAAATGTTTCTTATGAAGTGATCCTGGCTTTTGGATTTCTTTTGTTGTGCCTGGGAATAATTCGCAGTCTTGCCATCAAATACAGTCCCAGTGACGAAAAGTCAGAGAATAAAATTTTATATTAACGCTCAAGACATCAAGTTCTTTGATATATCGGGAAATACCTCATACATTCTTAAAAGGGTATCTTGTCAATTTGTTGCCATACGGTCTTCGTTAACAAGTACAAAATTGACGGCGATGTTTCAGTATGGTACTCTTGAAACCGATTTAAACCATTTATTTTCTTCAAATTAAAGTATTATAAATTCATTGCCTGCTTGGGGAAGGTGTGCTAGTACCTACTCTAAAATCGATGTCATTTCGAAGGAATGGAGTGACTGAGAAATCTTTAAAATCATTAAAGAGATTTCTCCCTGCGGTCGAAATAACAAATCACGAACTTATGCAGGTAGGTACTAGTTAATGGCATCAATCCTAAGTCATGCATACTGTTTTTATTGGCAGCGTGGTATGAAGCATCAATTATGAGGAGGACGAAATGAGAATAAAAGTCCTTGGTTGTCACGGTTCGCAGCTTCCTGATTATAATACAACAAGCTTTCTGATCGGACAAAATGTCTTGGTTGACGCCGGAACGGTTACCACGGTTTTAAGCCTCAAAGAACAGCTGAAAATAGATTATATTCTGATTACCCATGCTCATCTGGATCATGTGCGGGATCTTATGTTTCTTACCGATAATATTTACCGTCAACGCAAGAGGAATCCGTTGGTTATTATCAGCACAAAAGGAATTATCGGTGCAATTCGCCGTCATCTGTTTAACAATGTTATCTGGCCTGATTTTTCCAGAATACCGAGCGCAAAGATACCTCTGATAAATTTTCACATTATTAAACCCGGTAGAAAGCATACAATAGGTGATTTCCGGATTAGCGCGATTAATGTTCATCATGTTGTGGAAACCGTCGGGTACGTGATTGAAAGTAAAAACAAGACAGTGATTTTTCTCGGTGACACCGGACCTACCGAGAAGACCTGGCAGGTAGCAAGGAAGATTAAAAACCTCAATGCTTTGTTTATCGAAACTTCTTTGCCGGATTCCATGAAAGATGTTGCCAATATAACAGGGCACCTTACTCCGTTTTATTTACAGGCGGAACTTAAAAAATTGAAAGGCAAAAAACCGGATATTTACTTCTATCATATGAAACCACGTTATCATGAAATTATACGCGAAGAAGTGTCGGCAATAAAAGATAGAAAGATTAGTATTATTAAAGATGGTCAAATAATCCGTATTTAATACCCTTAAGATAAATGAATAGATTTAATCCTTCTGCATATCTTGCCGGCTTAAATATCGATAAGCTGCATTTCGGACTTGCGGCAATTACTGGCTTGCTGTCAAGTATTGGAAATCCGCAAAATTCATATAAGACAATATTGATTGCCGGCACTAACGGCAAAGGGTCTACGGCGGCGATGACGGCTTCTATTTTATGTAGCGCCGGTTATAAGGTTGGTCTATATACCTCTCCGCATTTGGTTGACGTTCGGGAAAGGATTATCGTTAACGAAAAGAAAATTTCCCGAAAAGAATTTAATCTGATCATTGAGCATATAAAGAATATAAAAAAACAACCTGTGACATATTTTGAATTTCTAACTGCTGCAGCTTTGCTTTATTTTCAGCGTCAGAAAGTGGATATTGCAGTTCTGGAGGTTGGCCTGGGCGGAAGACTGGATGCTACAAATGTTTGCAAGCCTTTAGTATCAGTCATTACCAATATTGCTTTTGACCATATGGATTATCTGGGTAATACCCTGGAATCGATAACCATCGAGAAAGCAGGAATCATCAAGCGAAAGGGGATATGTATTACATCTGCAAAACAAAAAAAAGTTTTGCAGATATTGGAAGATGTGTGCTGGAAACGTCAGGCACGCTTATATTGCTTGGGCAATGATATAAAAATCAAAAAGCAAGGAGATGGTTATTTTATTTATCGGGGATTGTATCGTAACTTAAAAAATTTAGCGATTTCTCTACGCGGTCAACATCAGTTGTCTAATGCCGCTTTGGCTTTAGCGATAATCGAGTGCATCGGGAATAAAGGTTTTAGTATTGATGATACGGCAATTTATGAAGGGCTGAAAAATACGCATTGGCAAGGCAGGCTCGAAGTTCTGCAAAATCAGCCTCTTTTTCTTCTTGACGGAGCTCATAACCCTGCAGGCATCAGTGCTTTATGCCGTTCTCTAAAAAATGATTTTTCTTATCGCCGTTTAATTCTTATCTTTGGCGTTCTTTCTGATAAGAACTATCATCAAATGTTGCGAAAAATACTTCCTATCTCTTCTGTAATAATATTAACACAACTGAAAACCAGACGGTCTTTGTCTGCCAATCATATTATGGAAACAGTGAGAGAAATGGGCTATTCCGCAATGGTTGCCAGAAATGTAAAACGTGCCATTGAGCAGGCGCTGGTAGTGGCGAGGGAAAATGATCTAATATGTGCCACAGGTTCTATCTATTTAGTTGGCGAGATAAAAGAGTCATTTCCTAAAATTACCTTATGTGATAATACAAAATCGGTAAGAAAAAAGCACGTTTATCGAACATAGGTAGAATGATGAAGTCAATCGGGTGTAAAAAACACGAATCTAAAAAAAACAATAATATATTTTTTGTCGCGTTCGATATATTGAAAATTAATTCATTTATTGCCTTTCTGATTGTAATAATATTTTTTATTTCCTGCCCCTCGGCTTTTGCTGCCGTAGCCACAAGTAATAAAAATTTGGTGAAAATTAAATTAGACGCGGGTAAAGAAAAAAATCACGCGGTACATAATGCTGAAGGCAAACTAGTCTTGATTTATAGCGAAGATGCTCCTGATGCCGAAGATGCAGAACTAAGTAATAAAAGCGATATTGTTCCGGTTCAAGAAACTTCTGTCGCTGAAGCCGCAAAGAAAGGCAAATCCGCCAATATTGAAGCGGACAGCATGGATTACGACAATGTTCGTGATGTTTACCATGCCAGGGGCAAAGTAAGCATATTTTACAGCGGTGCGGCTCTTTATGCAGATGATGTAGAACTGGATAATAAAAATAATGTTGCCACTGCTTGCGGCAGTGCCCTTTTGAAAATGGGGGACGATACCTTACAGGGCGATAAAATTGTTTTCAATATAGAAAACAAAACCGGTGTTGCTTATAAAGCGAAGGCTTTTTATGCGAGAAACAATTTTCACGTGAAGGGCAATGAGATAGAAAAGAGCGGTGAAAATACGTATGTTATCAAAGAACCTTCAGCGACAACATGTGATGGCAATAACCCGGATTGGGAAATCGCCGGAAGTAAAATGAATGTAACGATTGAAGGATATGGTATAGTGAAAGACGCTCGCTTTCTAGCGAAAGGCTTGCCGATATTTTATTCTCCGTTTCTTCTTTTTCCCGCGAAAACCAAACGTCAGTCGGGATTTCTGCTTCCATATCTTTCCTACTCAAGGGATAAAGACGGTATTGATATCGAGCTCCCTTATTTCTGTGCCATTTCTTCACAGATGGATGCTACTTTTTATCAGCGCTATATCGAAAAAAGAGGATTCAAAGAAGGCGGAGAATTCAGATATTATCTGGGGGAGAAATCATTCGGTACATTCTATGGCGATTACATAGAAGATACGCGCCACGTTACCGAGATAACAGACATGGCGACAAGCCGCGACTGGCAGGAAATGCACAAGCGCTGGTCTTATTATATTAATCACCAGACAAATTTTGATTCACAGTTTTATGTGAGAGCAGATCTGATAAAAGCATCGGATAAGTGGTACTTTAAAGATTTTTCTTCCCGGAATTACTTTCTTGATAATTATGCGCAGACAGGTCAAGACAATTTTAAAAATATTCCCTTCAAAGGCGATCAATCGCTGCGTTATCTGGAATCGACTGCCCGTATTTACAAAGGATGGTCTAACATTAATATAACGGGGCTGATCAATTCCACCGAAGATTTTGCGGCTGTAAACAATGACCAAATTTTACAGAAATATCCGGAAATCGTTCTGACGGGTATCAAACAGCCTTTTTTAAACACTCCCTTGTATTACGAATTCACGGGGAATTATGATTATTTCTATCGGGGAGAAGGTCAGAAAGGTCACTATGTTGATTTTTCGCCAACTGTTTCCGTTCCGTTCAATGTGTCACGATACATGAAAATAATCCCACAGTTTACCCTCAAAGAGACATTCTGGAGCAGAGATGACAACAAAACCGATTCAAAAGACAAGACGGCGGATAGAACTGTTTTTAATGCGTCGGTATCTCTGAGCAGCCAGATTTCCCGCGTATTTGATGTTAATATAAATGGCTGGGAAAAAGTAAGGCATGAAATAAAACCGGAGCTAATCTATTCATATATTCCATATGTGAATATGGATAACGTTCCCGATTATTATCGGCCGGCTTTTTCAATGTTTCAAATGCCGGGTACAATTTCTTTCACAACGG
Organism: Smithella sp.; assembly: GCA_007244375.1. GTDB lineage: Bacteria > Desulfobacterota > Syntrophia > Syntrophales > Smithellaceae > Smithella. Next base: position 5,642 of record SCVW01000039.1, read on the forward strand.
TAGCTGACGGCGCGTTGACGGAGCAAAATGCCGTTGCCTGGTCTCTTACCAATACTTTTACGGCCAGAATAAAAGACGAACAAGGCGCTTATAGTTACCTGGAATTTCTCCGCCTCAGATTATTTCAGACTTACGACATACATGAAGCCAATAAAAGCATGGAAGGCGTTACTGAAGGAAGAAGGCCTTTATCCGATCTTGGGATAGAATTTGATCTTGCCCCTCACAAATATTTTTCTTTTATGGCACGCAATATTTATAATGTGTACGATGGCTGGAAGCAAACAAATTATGATTTAAATGTCAAGGATTGGCGAGGCGATATGATGACCGTCGGTTATCGTTATACATCGGACTCTATTGAAGAAATCAATTTTTATTTAAAAGCCGTAATCACTAAAAATATCGATTGTACGCTTATTTCGAGACACGATCTGTTTAATTCCAAGACAATAGAGAATACCGTCGAATTATTTTATCACAAGCAATGCTGGGGAATGGGATTTGATTTAACCGAAACCAACGATGACGTCAGGTTTCTATTCAAAGTATCACTTGCCGGCTTGAGTAATTTGGGAAATAAATAAAAATTTCTTGTAACTGGTTTTTTCATTTTATTAATATGGTGTAACCATATGCATTCAAGTTGACATTTCTGTGAAGCGATTCGGTATAAATAACTATGGATACTTTTATTCTGGCAGCGACCAGTTTTACAATTTCAGTTTCTCTGATGATTACAGGCAAGAAGGATCGTCTGCAGTCTTCCTTTTCCCGTTTATGCGCTGCCGTGTTTATCTCGCAGGGGGCACTTTCCGCGGGACATGTTTTTCACTTTGGCCTTCTGCAGAAAATCAGTTATCTCGGAACCTTGGCCATCGCGCCTTTGGCGCTCGCATTTTTCCGCTATTTGACGAGAACCAAAACTTTAATTTCCACGAGAATGTTTGTCGTGTTCGCTTTGGCAAGTTTGTGCGGAGCTGTTTGCGTTTTCACTTCCTTGTCCAACGAAATTTATTTTAATGTCGCTATTGCATCATACACACTTCTTGCCCTGGTCTTGTGCTACGCAGCCTTGTTATGGCATACAAATAAATTACCATCCGGCAATGAAAAAAAACGCTTGGGATATTTACTTTTCGTATGTCCCGTAGCTCTGGTTCTGGCTTATATGCATTTATTGAATTACTGGGGTTTCAATTTGCCGGTAGTAAAAGGCATTGCTTCAGCGGTTTTGCTTTATTTTATCTTGCTTGTCATTGCTTATCCGCAGCTTCGTGAACTTCATGATTTCTTCGCGCGCTGGTTGATAATTTTTGTCAATACTGTTACCGGTGCCATTATTTTTTATTTCGCAATTTTATTTTTCAATGGTACTCCGCCAACTATTATGGGATTGTTAATAGCAGCTTTCCTGATATCTCTTTCTTTCTCGCCGATGAAAATGATACTGAGAAAAATATTCAGTTACTTTTATCCGGACAGTAAAGATGTTTTTACATCTCTTTATGAATTTGACGAAAAGCTGGAAAGAGAAAAAGCGTTGATGCTGGCGGAAATGGCTCCTGTTGTTGCCCATGAAATTCGTAATCCGCTGGGCTCCATCAAAGGCGCGGCGCAGTATCTGAAATCGGAGGCGACCACTCAGGAGCAGCAGGAACTGTTGAATGTTATTGTCGAAGGGACTGACAGATTGAATAACGTTGTCAGTCAGCTTATCGATTACGCACGTCCTTATAAACTCAGTCTTGAATTTCAAAATATCAACATGATTATTAAAAAAGCTATTTCCATTATTGCTGTAAATAAATTGGTGGGAAAAATAGCCATTGTCCAGGATCTGGATGAAAGAATTCCCAAAGCAGAAATTGATGAACAACAATTAATGCAGGTAATTCTAAATATCGCGCTAAATGCGATTGAATCAATGCTGCAGGGCGGCACCTTAACTTTCCGTACATCCGGTGAAGAATTGCAAACCGAAGGGATGATAACTATTACTATTCGGGATACTGGAATAGGAATAAGTAATAAAGATATCAAAGATATTTTCAAACCGTTTTTTACTACTAAAGAAAGAGGAACAGGATTGGGACTGGCCATCTGTCAGAAAATTATTAAGGAACATGGCGGCAATATCAGTGTTGAATCAGTTCCTTCTCAAGGCACTGTATTTTCCATAAGGCTAAGAGCAGTTGAATAAAATTGAAACAATCCGGCTTGATTTATATCCCAAAGCGTAATAATTAAAAAAAATGGGAAAGATTTTAATCGTTGATGATGAGTTGAATATGCGGCTGGTGTTATCAGCCATGCTTAAGAAGGAAGGTTATGAAATTTCTTCTGCTTCCAACGGCCGCGAATCGCTGCAGATTTTGCAATTAAATAATATAGATATCGTTATTACCGATTTGAAAATGCCGGATATTGACGGCATGGAATTATTGACCATCATTTCCGAACGCTATCCGGAAATTCCCGTTATTATGATTACCGCTCACGGCACAATAGCAACCGCTGTGGAAGCACTCAAGAAGGGTGCCTTTGATTACATTACCAAACCTTTTGACCTTGATGATTTAAAAAACATCGTTTCCAAAGCGATTAAAACCCGCACTTTAAAAGAAAGCGAATTATCTTTGCCACCGGCTGAAATTGAACGCATAGGCATTATCGGGGTAAGTCCCAAAACATTGGATATCTTCGACGCGATTAAAAGAGTTGCCCCGACAACAACGACGGTTATGATTACAGGTGAAACCGGCACGGGCAAAGAGTTGGTCGCCGAAGCGATTCATTGTAACTCTCCACGCAAAAATAATCCGCTTATCAAGCTTAATTGTGCCGCCATTGCCTCAACATTGATGGAAAGCGAACTTTTCGGTTATGAAAAAGGCGCCTACACCGGCGCGGCTATTACCAAGCCGGGGAAATTTGAATTGGCGCATAAAGGAACGTTGTTTCTTGATGAGGTTGCGGAAATTCCGCGCGAGATGCAGGTAAAACTGCTTCGCGTTATTCAGGAACAGGAATTTGAACGGGTCGGTGGCTTGCGAACCATTAAAGTCGATGTACGCATTATAGCCGCTACCAATCAGAATCTGTCGCGTCAGGTGCAGGCCGGGAATTTTCGTGAAGACTTGTATTATCGCCTTAATGTTTTTCCTATTGATATTCCGCCGCTCAGAGTAAGAAAAGAAGATATTCTTCCACTCGTTGATTATTTTTTAGAGAAGTTCAACAAAAAACTGGGGCGTTCGGTCGACATGGATGACGAGGTAAAGGAAATGCTCTTGCGCTATGAATGGCCGGGCAATATTCGCGAACTGGAAAACCTTGTTGAAAGAATGACGCTTCTGGCAAAGAATAATCTGATTACTCTTCAAGAAATTCCCGAAGAATTCAAATTTTCTCTTGATAAGATTACCACTGCGCCAACGGATGATAGCAAAAAGTCGTTTAAAGAATACATGCGTGATCATGTGCAAAATGTCGAGCGACAGATGATTATCAGGTGCCTTGAAGAAACCAGATGGAATGTCACCAACGCCGCCAAGAAAATGGGGCTCAGCCGCAAAGGCTTGCAGCTGAAGATGATTAAATATAACTTGCGCAAAGATCCAAAGTGATACCAATTCGCTTGTAAGTTACCACCTTGTCGGTGGTAATTACCGGCAAGGTAATATTCATTTATTTGGTATGCGCCCCTATATATAGGTTGCGCTCCCGGTCTTCGGCTAACTTTGTTGGCATCGTCGTCGGCTTCCTCGACGTATGTTCATATACGCCTGCGGAGCCTCCTCCTTGCCGCCTCGTTATCCTTTGAAATCGAACTGGTATAAAAAATGAGATTGGAGGATTAAAAGATGAGTTACAAAGCAGCGCTAAGTGCCATTTTAATTATTTTAGTTCTTGTTTTTTTGGTTCAGAATACAGAAGTCGTTAAAGTAAATTTTTTATTATGGGATATATCAATGTCGCGTGCGGTGCTGCTTTTCTTCTCTATGTTAATCGGTTTTGTTTTTGGATGGTTTTTACATAGCTATCTTTTGTATCGTAAAAAGAAAAATAAGCCTGAAAAGTATTAATCGGTAAGCGGCATTGCCTGTGTCAGTAATTGAATAGATTGTTAAGTGCTTTCCCTTGTTCCATGTTGGTATCAGTTTGATTCTGACGGAAATAATCCCGAAGATGATCATAAATATAGAGAACAGCCTTCACGTAAACATCGCTGTGATTGTAGGCGAAAACGGCTTTATACTTGCGGTTATAGTCGTCAATATTTTCTCCCGTCAGGTTGTTTTTATAAAGATAGTTTTCCACACTGAAGATGGTATCTTCAATATCAAAAGGATCTACGTCATCATCAATACCGTTTGAGTCTATGAAAAACGACTGCAAAGAAGAAGGGATAAACTGACCCCAACCGATCGCGCCGGCATATGAACTGGTATAGTATTGGGGGGGATGTCCGGTTTTTTGTGAAAATTTATAAAGTGCCGTGATTTCGCGGATAGCAAATTTTTTCCGATTGGTAAAAATGTATTGAGATACCAAAGAATTAAATGCGTAAAATTTGCCGCGTTGATGACGATCAGCAAAATTTGTTTCGACACCGATTATGGCGGCGATCAATTCCTTGTGAATTCCGTGCTTTGCTTCGGCGCGGTTGAAAAATTCGATGCGGTCTTCAATGAATGATTTTCCCTTTTCGATTTTGGCGTTTACGTCCAGTCGGGCAAAATACCAGGGAATATCGTGTTTTTTGTCATGATCGGTTTGCTTTTCCGCTGATTTCTGAAAGTACTGATCAATATTGAAGTGAAGACGGAATGTATCCTGTTGAATCTGTTCATCGAACCATTCTCCAGGCACTCCGTTTACGATCAGATGCTGCTTCAGTTTTTGAATCTTAACATGGCCAATTAGTGCTGTATTGTCTTCCAATTCGGGAGCAATCGGTATTTCATCATGTGTTTTTGCTTTAATTGGCTGGTCTTTCTTAACCTGCTCCTTATTGGAGGCGCAGCCAAGGAACATGAAGACCATGGCGATTACAATCATCGAATGTATAAATTTCATCTTCTGCAATTCCAAGACTAGAATAATTTTCACCCCGTTTTCCCGCCGTGCCTAAAATCTGCACGACGGGTCTTTTTAGTAAACAAGAAGATTTATCTTTTCTGTATATCTCCTACACCAATAAACGGGACTGCTCCGCCGCCTGTAACCTGGGGCAGTATCCCATTCCACTTATCTATAGCTTTTAGATTGGCCTCTATTTTTCTAAGTTCTATAAGGTCCGGTGAAATATTTGCCCGCTGTAGTCTCAGAGATTCTGCCTCTGCCTTTGCTGCGGCAACCTTCTGATCCGCTTCTATTTTTATTCTCTCCAAGTCTCTTTTTGCTTTTAGTGCAAGTTGTTCTGCTGTTTGCTTTGACTCGATGGCTTCCATAAATATTTTGGAGAAACTGAAGCCGACAATAGAAAAAGCATCAACTGCTATATTGTGCAGCAGAAGTCTTTCTGAAAGGGTTGTTTTCATTGCATCGCTTACCGCCGGCCTCTTCGTGATAAGTTCTTCTGCCGTGTACCTTGCTGATACAGCCTTTACCACTTCTTGCACTGCGGGATCTATGATTCGCTCTTTAAAATGCACGCCGATAGATTGATATACAATATTCGCTTTATCCGGAACTATATGATAATTAATCGCGACTTCTGAACTCACTTCCTGAAGGTCAGACGAAGAAGCTGCGGCGCTTGTCAACGCTTTCTGAACCTTAACATCCATTGGAATAATAGTTTGCATTATAGGAATCCTGAAATGCAGTCCTTCTCCCATCACTGTTTTTTGAACAGCGCCAAAATTAAGGACAGTCCCTCTTTCACCCGCCCCAATCTGAACCCATGGCTTTAAAAACAATACAAGCAGCAGAATTGCGCCAAAAATCAGTGCCGGTCTCATAGACTTATTCTTAACCAACGCCTCAAGCATTTCTCCGGGTGTTAAAACTTTCCCGTCTTTTCCTTCCATCATGTTGTCATCTCCTTTAATTAGCTGTTTTTTAAATTAATTCTTACTAGCATTTTTAAACGTTATCGTGCAAAGTGTTATTAGATGAACATTAAAAGATTAAAATTTAATAGCGAAGACAGTTAGAAAAATATTATTTAGTTAAAATTATATGTTAACGCATTTAATAGACAATAGACGATATTGTCAAATCTTTTGAACCTTACTTTGTTTGTATTTTTATTACCGCGAAAGAGACATCTTTGTTTATTGACAGCGTAATCGATGTATGTTCTTATAATTACTTATGGTTAATGTATAAATTACGCAGGCAAGGTTATCACATCGGGAGATATTATGCTGACCAAACAAGACATAATTGCGGAAGCCAAGCGGTTGAAATTTGCCGATATCGGTTTTACAGATGCTAAGCCTTTTGATTCTCAAAAGGAATATTTACTGGCGCATCAGGATGGATATGGCTGGGCAGAAGCAATCGGTTTGGGTTTGCTTGCGGGAACGGATCCTAAAAATATTCTGCCACAGGCAAAATCAATCATCGTATTACTGGAATCTTATTTCGAGGAATCTTATCCTCTGCCACTGGAGCATCATTTCGGACGTTGTTATCTGGACGATGACCGGGTTACCAAAGATGGATTGGCGCTTAAAATTAAATCTTTCCGGAAGTTACTTCAGTTAAACGGTATTGATTCCAAGGTTCCGTTTGACCTGCCGCATCGGTTATCGGCCGCTCGTGCCGGGTTGGGAACTTTCGGCAAGAATAGCCTTTTTTATGCTCGGCGTGTTGCCCTCAACAGTTCTTTTGTTTTTCCCATAGCCATTGTAATTGATGCTGAATATACTCCCGACGAATCGAGTATCGCCATCGAATGTCCTGAATGGTGTCGTAATACCTGTGTGGCTGCTTGTCCCACGCGTGCCCTAAAAGGAGACGGGAAAATTGACCCCCTCCGTTGCATTTCTTTTTTAACATATTACGGTGCAGGCCTTACTCCGCTTGAACTACGTGAACCTATGGGTATGTACATTTATGGATGTGACCGTTGTCAGAATGTTTGTCCCCGCAATATTCCCTGGATGGTCCGGAAAAAACCGCAAAATCCGCGTGTTTTAGCAAAAGAATCGAATTTCGATCTTTCCTGTCTGCTGCATATGGATAAATTATATTTCGAGCAAAAAGTCTGGCCTCATATGTTTTACATGTCAGTCGATGACATCTGGCGCTGGAAAATGAATGTAGCTCGTGCCATGGGCAATAGTCTTAATCCGGCATATGTCAAAGAACTCATTCTGGCTTTTGGAGAAAATTCTGATGAACGTGTCAGATGTATGATAGCCTGGGCTTTGGGGCGTATCGGCAATCAAGAAGCAATGACCGGACTTAGAAAATTTTTTGACAACAGCGAAGGAATTGAAAAGAAAGAGATCAAACAAGCTATTATAGCTATTGAAAAGAGAAAAGTTTAGTCCTCTTCAATGGAAATATCTGTTATTTCAAAATTTCGCGTTCCACCCGGTGTCTGCACGGTTATTTCGTTGCCTATTTTTTTACCAATGAGAGCTTTACCGATGGGAGATGTTACGGAAATCTTGTTTTGATTAATGTCGGATTCATAAGGGCCGAGCAATTGATATTTAATTTTTTCGCCGTTGTCGATGTCTTCCATGCTTACGTGACAGCCGAAAACAACTTTTTCAGTGGTTAATCCTTTAATATTGATAATATTGGACATGGCCAGCTGATGTTCCAACTCCTGCACCCTTCCATAAAGAAAAGACTGTCTTTCTTTGGCAGCGGTATATTCAGCGTTTTCCGTAATATCACCATGCGCGCGTGCGGTTTCGATATCGCGAACGTTTTCAGGAATAAATACATTCTTTATCGTTTCCAGATCTTTTTTCAATCTTTCAAAGCCTGCTTTTGTAATAGGTATCCTCTGCATAAAAACTCCAGATTTTAACTATGTCCTGGCGTGATTCTTTTTAAACAACGGGCAGGAAATAACATAGCTTTTGTTTAATAAAGAATATTTACCCTGTCAAGAAACATTTGATGGCTGTGTTTGTCTAATTGTGCTATTTAGGGCATAATCAAAGTTGTAATCTGAAACACACTTTGGAAATATTTTGCAGCATGCTGCGAAAAAAATAAAGGTTTTAATACAATGCTTGATAAATTCAATAGAGAAATAAATTACCTGCGCGTTTCCATAACCGACAGGTGCAATTTACATTGCCGTTATTGCCGTCCCAAGGAAGGGATTTCTTTGCAGGGACATGATGACATATTGCGTTATGAAGAAATAATCCGTGTAGTTTCAGTTGCTGTGAAAATGGGATTAGTCAAGGTACGGGTAACGGGAGGTGAGCCGCTGGTGCGCCGCGGCTGCATCGATTTTCTTTCCCGGCTGAAAAAGATCGAAGGTCTTCAGGACATAAGTCTGACAACAAACGGCATTCTTCTGGAAGAATTCGCCCAAAAGATTTTTGATGCCGGTATTTGCCGTATAAATATCAGCCTCGATTCGCTGAATAAAGACAAATATTCATATATAACCGGAGGCGGGGGCATAGATGCTGTCTTACGCGGAATTATGCGTGCTGAAGAAATCGGTTTTGCTCCGATAAAAATTAATACAGTTGCCATTAAGGGGTTTAATGATGATGAAGTGATGGATTTTGTCCGATTGGCCGCAGACAAGCCCTTTCAAGTGAGATTTATTGAATTGATGCGGGTGGGCCCGCAAACAAATCTGGACTATGTCGGGGATTATATGCCGACATCGCAGTTGATTGATAAAATCAAACAGAAATACGAGTTGGAGCCGATAAGAAACAAGAAAAAAAGATCAGATGGTCCGGCCAGAATATTTAAAATAAAAGAAGGTTGTGGCGAAATAGGTTTTATTAATCCGGTGAGTGATCATTTTTGTTCTACTTGCAATCGTTTACGTCTTACTTCTGATGGAAACCTACGGGCTTGCCTTCTTAATGAAAAAGAAGTTGACTTGAAGAAGGCTCTACGGGAAAATTGCAGTGATGAAGCCTTGGAAAGGCTTTTCTGGGAAGCTGTTTTGCTGAAACCAAAACAGCATGATTTGATTTGTACGGAAAACGCTTTGAAAAAATGCCGGAATATGTCAGCAATTGGCGGTTAGATAGAATAATCAGAAGGCATTGTTTAAAAGAATAAGATGTTATTTGCCGTGTAATTTGATATAATAATTTTTTGGAATAACGCAAATGTTTTTAGATCAAAAGGCATCCCGATTATCCGATAAAGAACTGAAAGCACTGCGAAGAAAATATGTTATTTCCCGGCAGAAAGAACTGATTCTGGATTTGCTGGTTCCGCTGGCTGGTGAAAGAATTCTGGATGTAGGATGCGGGACCGGAGACAATTTACAGTTTTTTCAGGAGAAATGGTGTTCTTTAACAGGAATTGATCCTTCTAAGGAAAGACTGCAAGTTGTCCGGCAAAAATACGGTGACCGTGCCGAGTTTATTCTTGCTTATCCTGAAGATATCCCCTTTTCCGATAATGAATTTGACATTGTGACTTTGATTAATGTACTGGAAATTTCCGATAATCCACAAAAAATTATTGAAGAAGTAATTAGAGTCTGTCGTGGTCGTGTCTTTATCGGGTTTATAAATAATTATTCTTTTGTCAGTACAAAGCGGGGATTGAAGGAAATGTTTGGTTTTCCGCTTTCACGGGAAATGCGATTTTTTAGTTTTTCTGAAATTAAAACCATGGTAAGAAATTTTGCAGGCAATACCTCAATTAAATGGGGTAGTGTTATTTATATGCCAAATATTATTCGTTATTTTTTCGAAGGTTTGGAAAAGAGTTTTCCCTTACGGAAAAATCCCTTCGGGGCTTTTATTGGTATGACATTTCCCGTTAAATACACTTACCGTACAGTACAAAGCCCGATTACTGAATCATTTAAACTAAAGGGTAAAGCTCGAAACACAGCCCCGGAAGCTATTCGGGAAATATTGAGGCAGGTGGACAAATGATCAAAGAAGCGATGCTTTACGAAAAACTTTCTGAGGGGCAGGTGCGTTGCGGCCTATGTGCACATAGATGTACGGTTAAGCCCGGTAAGAGGGGTTTGTGCGGAGTAAGAGAAAATAAAGAAGGTGTTTTATACTCATTGGTTTACGGAACACTGATAGCCGAAAATATTGATCCTATCGAAAAAAAACCTTTATTCCACGTTCATCCTGCTTCCATATCCTATTCGATTGCCACAGTAGGATGTAATTTCAGTTGTGATTTTTGTCAGAATCACGACATTTCGCAGATGCCTCGTACCTCGCGTATGATAACCGGCAATGATTTTCTGCCGGCAGAAATTGTGGCAAGGGCAAAGAAAAGCGGATCGAAAACAATTGCTTATACCTACACAGAACCGACAATTTATTTTGAGCTGGCCTATGATACTGCGAAAATCGCCGTAGAGAATGGTTTGATAAATGTTTTTGTCACCAATGGTTTTATGACAACCGAAGCAATTGAAACAATAGCTCCTTATTTATCCGCTGCCAATGTGGATTTGAAATCCTTCCGCGACGAATTCTATAAAAGAAGATGCGGAGCCAAACTTAATCCGGTTCTGGAGAGTTTGAAAAAAATGAAGGAGAAGGGAATATGGGTGGAGATAACCACGCTGCTAATTCCTACCTTGAATGACAGTGACGAAGAATTAAAAGATATTGCCAGATTCATTGCCGGAATTGGAAGAGAAATTCCCTGGCATATAAGCCGTTTTCATCCGCAATTCAAGATGCAGAATATGCCGGCAACTCCGGTTGCCTCGTTGCATCGCGCTGTAGAAATAGGAAAGCAGGCCGGATTAAAATATGTATACAGCGGTAATGTGCCGGGAGATGAAGGTGAAAACACATACTGTTCTAATTGTGGCAATCTTTTGATTGAACGCTACGGATTCAGAATTACCAACCTCAACCTGCAGGGTAACAAATGTCTAAAATGCGGAACGGAACTGGATGGGATTTTTTGAATATTTTTTAGACAAATTTTATTGTGAGACTCAAATTTCAAAAACGAATAACCTAAAGGTCACTATAAGTATATTGAAATTTGCAGGTCAAATCCCGATTTTATCGGAACAAAGCGGAGGGTATAATACCCTGCCCCTTGGGGCGGAATTAATGTTCAGGCTTTGCCCTGGGGTTCATACCCGTGATTGTGAAATTAATTGATTTAGATGCAGTAATCGATAGATAAGGGATAATAATCTTCAATAAACAGCTTAAATTTCAAAAGGTATTTTGCCAAGGAGAACAAAACGATGGATCAAAATAAATACAAGAAAATAATTTCCTCCGCGATAGAACGTGAAATTGAGGCCTATACATTTTATAATGCGGTATCAGAAAAGGCTAAGGACAAAAGCATAAAATCTCTTTTTAGTAAACTTGCCGAAGAAGAGCAGGGGCATCGGCGTACATTAGAGGGTTTTCTTACCAAAGCTCCGGGAAAAATACATTTTTCGGAGTCCAAAGATTACAAAATCGTGGATACACTTGTTACGCCGCCGCTGACTGTAGATCTTAAACCTGTTGAAGGTATTATAATTGCAATCAAGAACGAACTGGAAGCCATGCAGATGTATACTCAGTTGGCAAATATCAGCACTGACGCAGAACAAAAAAATGTCTTTCTTGAGCTGGCATCAATGGAACGCGGACACAAGAGTAAGCTTGAGGATATATATACAAATATGGCATTTCCTGAAATCTGGTAGCGTGTGAATTTTGTTTTATGATACGAATGTTCCCGCAGTTTTTTATGAATTATTAATTCAAAGGAAGCACAAATGCAATTCCCACATCTTTTTTCATCTATTGCCATTAATGGTATGACATTAAAAAATCGGGCAGTGATGCCGCCGATGGGTACGGGATATGGCAATTCCGATAGCACGGTCAGCGACCGGTTGGTAGCATACCTTTCACGGCGGGCGCAGGGCGGTACCGGTCTGATTATAACCGAAGTATGCGCTGTTGATCCGCGCGGCAAAGGTTTTCCGAATGAGATGGGCATCTGGAGCGATGCGTTTATCCCCGGACTGGCGCGCATTCCTGAGGCTTTGCATCGTTTCGGGGCCAAGGTCGCTCTGCAACTTCATCATGCCGGCAGGGAGACTTTTGAAGATGCGATAGGCACTATTCCCGAAGCACCTTCGGCTATACCCAGCGTTATTTTAGGACAGCCGTGTGAGGCTATGAGTCTGGAGCGTATTGTCCAGGTTATTGAGGCTTTTGCCAAAGCGGCTGGACGCGCAAAGGCAGCAAGCTTTGATGCTGTGGAGCTTCATGGGGCTCATGGATATCTTTTAAATCAATTCCTTTCTCCTTTTTCCAATCAGCGTGATGATAAATATGGCGGAAACGATGAAAACCACGCTCGATTTGTTTTGGAGATTATTGCAGCGGTACGTAAAGCAGTAGGTGATGATTTTCCTGTCTGGATTCGTATATCAGCTGATGAACTGGTGCGCGGCGGATATGATTTGTCTTTCATGCGGAAATTTGCGCCAATGATGGTGGCTGCCGGAGTTGATGCCATTCACTGTTCAGTGGGAGTTTATTCCACGCCCGGCGGTTTGTCTATTGCTTCCATGGATACGGAACCCGGTTTTAATTTGTTTCGTGCCCGTGCGCTTAAGGATGTTGTGAGTGTTCCTGTTATCGGTGTAGGACGTATCAATAATCCCGAACTGGCTGATCAAGCCATTGCGCGTGGTGATGCCGATCTGATAAGTTTTGGACGTCAGCATCTGACCGATCCAGATTTTATTAACAAGGCTCACAATGGTGAGCTTGAAGATATACGCTGGTGCACAGCCTGTAATCAGGGTTGTATTGAACGGTTAAGTTTTGAAATGAAGTCGGCAACCTGCAGCTTCAATCCTGAATGCGGTGCTGAATATAAAAGTCAACCATCCAAAGCAAAGCCTGCCAAGTGCGTATGGATCGTCGGTGCGGGACCGGCTGGTCTATCTGCTGCTATGGCAGCGTCAGCGCGTGGACATAAAGTAGAAGTATTTGAGAAGGAAGGAAAACCGGGAGGACAACTGTTGTCAGCCAGTCAACCACCGCACAAATCGGCATTCAAGGATTGGGTTACATGGTCATTGCGTCAGCTTAAAAAAAGTTCAATACCTATTCATTGTCATCGCATGATCACCAAGGAGGAAATAAAACAACATATGCCTGAAGCTGTAATCATTGCCTGCGGTGCATATCCTGTCACACCTCCCATTTCGGGGCTTGATTCCGAAATTGTAGTTGATGCCCGTGACGTTCTTACAGGCAAGGTCGATCTTAAAAGTCCTGCTGTTATTTTGGGTGCCGGTTATGTGGGTATGGAGACAGCTGATTATTTATTATCTAAAGGCATAATGGTTACAGTATTAGAGATGCAGGCATTTCCTCCGGTCGGTAAGTTAGCCGCACACGGATACTGGCTGCACAAACGTATCAAGAGTGCCGGTGGCAGATTGCTCTTTGGTGCCCAAGTAACAGGTATTTTAGCAGGAGATGTATGTTATCGTCAGGAAGATACAGAGCGCATGGAAAATGCAGCCATGATAGTGACTGCCATGGGTGCCAAGTCTGATAATTCTCTGGAGGAAGTACTTAAAGAGTTGAACATTTCCTACGAAACAGTTGGTGATGCAAAAAGTCCTCGCCGTGTTTTGGAAGCCATTCATGAAGGCCACAAAGCTGGTGAAGAAATATAGAATCAATATCATGTAGCATGTAATTTATCACTTTAGCCGAGCCTGTTTTTTGCCTCATGAACGGTTCATTCAACAAATATCCCTACGTTTCTTATTTGTAAGGAGCCGTAGTTATGACAAAAACAAGAACACGTGAACAGATAATCCGCAAAGGGTCTGAACTTATTCACGCGCAGGGTTTTAATGCCACAGGTCTTCAGCAGATACTACAAGCAGCGGGTATTCCCAAAGGCTCTTTTTATTTTTATTTTAAAAGCAAAGAAGATTTCGGATTGGAGATTATTAATTATTTCGGTGTAATGATCAGCGGAATCCTGGCACACTATTTGGGTAACAAAAAAATACCACCCATTCAACGAATGGAGAGATTGTTTGAATTTTTTGAAGCCGCTTTTAAAGAAAACGGTCATACCCAGGGTTGTCCAATTGGGAATCTTTCTCTGGAGCTGGCCGGTACTAATGAACGTTTGCGTGTTCGTCTGAAAGAGGTAATCGAATCTATCATTACACAAATAGAATCGTGTCTTGAAGAAGCCAGGCGCGACGGATCAATACCTTTCGGCCTGAAAACTTATGATACCGCGCGCTTAATTTTTTATGGATTCGAAGGGGCTATCCTGCATATGAAGGTTGTTAAGAATACAGAACCTTTTCGGGCTTTCCGCAGCTACTTGACAGGATATTTTGAAAACATTGAAGCAAGGGAAAAGAAATGAAGATGTGCAAAAATTATTTTAGAATTGGAGTAATGTCCAAATATGCATGAACTTCCGGTTACTGAGAGTATTTTAAAGATTGTCATAAAACACGCAGAGAAAAATAATGTGCGACAGGTTGTCGCCATTAATTTGCAGATAGGCAAGTTAAGCGATCTCGAAGATGAGTGGATTCAACGCTATTTTGATTATCTGAGCAAGGGCACTTTGGCCGAAGGGGCAAGACTCAAAATAGAGCGAATGCCAATTATGATGCAATGTAGTAATTGTTCCACTTCTTATGAAACCGAGGCGTCAAATTTGGGTGAGCTTGTCTGTCCGGCCTGCGGAGGAAAGAACATCGCGCTTGTTTCCGGAAGAGAATATTACATCAAGGACATGGAGGTACAATAGTGGACGAAGTCAGACTGATAGAAGTTAAGGAAGAAATCCTTGCGGACAACGTAAAAGTCGCTGCCGAAGTTCGGGAACGGCTCCGTAAAACAAAAACCATGCTTTTGAACCTTATGTCTTCACCTGGTTCGGGTAAAACCAGTCTGATTCTTCAAACGATTGCCAAGTTGAAAGACAACTTGCGTCTGGGTGTTATTGAAGCTGATATCGAATCCAAGGTTGACGCGGAAAAAGTTGCCGCCCAGGGCATATCCGCCGTTCAGCTCAGAACAGGAGGATTCTGCCATCTCGATGCCACAATGGTTACTCAGGGTATTGAAGCTCTTCCTGTGAAGGATCTTGATATTATAATCATTGAGAATGTGGGGAATCTGGTTTGTCCGGCGGAATTCGATACCGGTGCTCACAAAAACGTGATGATCCTCAGTGTTCCCGAGGGAGACGATAAACCTCTTAAATATCCCTTAATGTTTTCCATTTGCGATGTATTACTTGTAAATAAAATTGATTATTTGTCGCTGAGCAATTTTGACATGTCGGCGCTGCGTAAACGGGTTTTGGCTTTAAATCCCGGTATTACTATAATAGAAGTATCCTGCGTAACAGGCTCGGGTATAGAAGATTGGACAAACTGGTTGAAGAGAGAAGTCGACATTTTCAAACAATCGAAATAATCTTTAACTCAAATTTCTTAAAGTTGCCAACTATGGAAATAAAATCAGGTTATAAAAACGAGATTGCTGTGAAAAGAAATAAGCTGAATTTTACGGCAATTGATTTTGAAACTGCTAATTACGATAGAACCAGTGCCTGTCAAATCGGAATAGTAGTCGTTGAAAATAGTGAAATAATAAAAACTTATTCAAGTTACATAAAACCATCTCCCAATTTCTTTGTCCCGTTTTTTACCGAACTGCATAATATAGACGCTAAAAAGGTAAGCAATTTTCCATTATTTGATGAATTGTGGTGTGAAATATCGGAATATTTTACGAGCTCGGATATGCTGGTAGCGCATAATGCAATATTTGATATGAATGTATTAATGGCCTGTTGCGAAA
This sequence comes from Smithella sp., assembly GCA_007244375.1. Lineage (GTDB taxonomy): Bacteria > Desulfobacterota > Syntrophia > Syntrophales > Smithellaceae > Smithella. Next base: position 21,634 of record SCVW01000039.1, read on the forward strand.
AATATGGAATTGATTATAAATTACCAGCAAGTTTTTGCACTTGCCAGGCATCACGCAGATATCTGCCCTATCTGGCAAATCATAAGTTATCGACTGTATGTAAGCACTATGGAATTGAACTGAATCACCATGAAGCGTTAAGTGATGCTAGGGCAGCAGCATTGATTGCATTGAAATTTCTGGGAGAATAATTAATTTTTTAATTAAAAATTCCGTCAAAATATTTTCCGTCAGTTTTTCCTCTGTTTTTAACCCGTTAGACCACCAAAGCCCCGTTTTTCAAAGCGGGGATGAATGGAAAATTAAATTAAAGCAACCAGGAAAGACCCAACATTTCGACCGGGGTCTAACGGGGTTTCCTGCCGAATGATTTAAAGGCTTTTTATTTCTAAAATTTTTCTGTTTTGGGAAAACTGCGGAAAAAAGCAAACAAGATCAAAGCACTATATATTGTGGTATAAATTATTAGAAAACACCATTTGTTGTATTTTTTCTTTACAAAGGAATAATCTTTTGTTAGAATTTTAATATTCCAGCTCATAAATGAAGAAAAGTCTATGAATTTAAAAAAGTTAGAAATCTCCGGTTTCAAGTCGTTTCGCGACAAAGTTGTCCTTGATTTCCACAACGGAATTACGGGCATTGTCGGACCTAATGGTTGTGGAAAATCCAATATAGTTGACGCGATTCGCTGGGTAATGGGTGAACAGCGTGTTAAAGCTTTGCGGGGGACAAAGATGGACGATGTCGTTTTCAATGGCAGTCAGGATTCCGCTCCGGTAAGTATAGCGGAGGTTACCATGACTTTGATTGCCAACGGTCAAAGTTTCCCTGGATCCTATTCCGACTTGAGTGAAGTTTCTATTTCCCGTAAAGTTGTTTGCGAAGGCGAGCACGAATACTATATAAACAAGGTTCCCTGCAGGCTTCTTGATGTTAAGGAATTTTTTATGGGTACCGGTGTTGGCGCAAGAACGTATTCTTTGATTGAACAGGGACATGTGCAAAATCTGGTTGAAGCCAAGCCTGAAGACAGGAGATTGTTCATTGAAGATGCTGCCGGTGTATCCAAATATAAGAGCCGCAAGGAAGCCGCCGTACGTAAAATGGAAGCAACAAAGCAGAATGTATTGCGGCTGAACGATATCATTAAGGAAGTAAAATCTCAGCTTGGTACCATTTCCCGTCAGGCCAAAAGAGCTGAACAATATAAAAACATAAAGCAGCAGGTCAAAGAAACAGAATTAACGATTGCGCTGCAAAATTATGCTGAACTTACCGAGAAAGAAACTTTTCTGCAGGTTGTACGTGCTGAATTGCAAAATCAGAATACGATCCTTAATGCAAACCTCGAAGCTAAAGAATCGGCTTTGGAAGAGATGAAAATAAAACTTTTGGAAACTGAAGAGTTGATAGCCAAAAGCCAGCAAGAGCTCTACGAGATAAAAAGCACTATCAGTATTAAAGAGAAAAGTATTGAATTTGCCCATCGTCAGATTGAGGACACAACGGAACGCAGGCAAAAAGACTTAACAGAGATTCAACTACTTCAGACAAAAAAATCCGATCTGTTTGTTGAAATTGAAAATTTGCGAACAGGTGTGGCTGAAGCCGAAAGCAGGATTTTCGTTCTGAAAACAGAACATGACGAAATTCAGCAAAAAATTCAGGAACTGGCTGATATCGATAAAACAGCAAATACTCAGTTGGAAGAAAAGAAAATTCTGTATATCGATATAGTAACAGAAAAAGCCAAACTCAAAAACATGATTTCGAGTCTGAGCAAAAATATCGAAGATTTAAAAAAACGCGAAGAAAGAGAAACCCGCGAGTTGGATGATGATAAGAAAGTGTTTGCTGATTTGACAGGGAAACTGGCATCGGTGAATGAAGAATTAGTAGAGGATGAGAAAGAAATTGTCCAATTACAGGAAAAAAAAGCAGCGGCAACGGATGAAATTGAAAGAAATAAATCGGATTTACAATCAAACGAAGAAAATATCGCCAGAATTAAAGAGGATATCAGCGTTAAATCATCCCGACTGGATTCACTGAAAGAATTTCAGGAAGCATATAAGTGGAGTAATGAAGGTATTAAAACGATTATTGAGAATAATGAGTATAAAGAAAATTTTAAGGGAGTTGTAGCTGACCATATAAATGTTGACCGTGAATATGAAGTGGCTGTGGAAGCGGTACTGGGTGAAAAGCTTCAGTATGTGGTAGTCAAAAGTCAGGAAGACGGTGTTCGTGCTATCGATTATTTGAAAAATCATCAATTAGGGCGCGGTAGTTTTGTGTCAGTGGATTTGAGAAACCACGATGCTGATCTTTATTGCGAGGATGATCTTCAGGAATCTGAGTATTTGTTGCAAAAAGTTAAAGTTCATGATGATTTTAAGCAAATTGTCGAATGCCTGTTAGGCGATGTTCTCATCATTCCAACGATTGAAAAAGGTCTTTCTCTGTGGAAGAAAAAGGGGTTCAAAGGAACTTTTGTTACACGGGATGGAGATATTGTCAGCCCGCGTGGGGTGTTGACAGGCGGTAGCGGATCAGTTGTAGAAAAAAGTCTTCTAGCCACAAAGAGGGAAATTAGTGAACTGGAAAATGAAGTATCATCGCTTACTTCAGATTTGGAAGGAAAAACAGAACAGAGGAAGAAACTTGTTTCCATGATAGCCCAATGGGAAGAAGAGTTGACTCAAACAAGAAATAGAATCCATTTGCTCGAGATAACCATCAACGGCAGGAAAAAAGATAACGAACGGTTCGGAGATGAGACAAACAGGCTAAGACAAAGAATTGCCGTTTTGGAATTTAACCGGCAAAATATCAAGGCGGAAGGAACGGAAGCCGAAGAAAGATTGCAAAAATTCAGCGCCGATCTTTTACTCAAAGATGAAGAAGAAAAAGAAATCAATGCGATTATTTTCAATTTAAATGCGGAAAGAGAACAGACGCGGATGCTGATCGATGAGCAGGAGCGTTATTTAACGGATAAGAAAATAGAAATGGCTTCTTCAGAGGAAAAGAAGGAAGCTGATTTGCGGACAATAACGCGGCTGCAAAATGATATCAGTGCTATAGAAAATGAAAATAGTTCCAAGGCTGATGAAATAGTGGCCTGTGAAAATCAGATCGTCGAATTAACCCGGACAATTGAAACCGAGCGGACGGCGCTCGACAGCCTTTATGCTGATTTTGCGGCACAGGAAACTTCTCTGGCAGAAAAAAAGGCGACGCAAAATCGGGAAGATGCGCAACTGAAAGTAAAGGAAAATGAAATCAGGGAGACTAAAAAGAAGCTTGATGAATTGCGTCAACAGATAAATGAAGTGGAAATTCAGTATCGCGAAGTGGCCTTGAATGGCGAAAATTTGAGAAAGATAATTGCCGAAAAACATGATGTTGACCTGAAAAACATGGTGGTCGGATTTATAAAGATTGAAGAGGAGAAATTTGTCGAACTCATAGCCTTATTGGAAAAAAACAAACAAACAATAGATGAATTCGGCGAAGTAAATTTGCTGGCCCTTAGTGAATATGAAGAGCTCGATAAACGTTATAATTTCTTGTCTGCACAAATAGCGGATTTGAATACTTCGCTTAATGTTTTGCAAAGGACAATTACACGCATTAATAAAATTTCACGCGCCAGATTTGCCGAGACTTTCGAAGCAGTCAATGTTTGTTTCAAGGAGGTATTCGCGCAGATCTTTCCGGGAGGCCGGGGAGAATTGGTGCTGACTGATGAAAGTGATTTGCTGGAGACAGGAGTTGATATCGACATACAGGTTCCCGGCAAGAGGAAGCAGAACGTTAATCTACTTTCCGGAGGTGAAAAATCTCTGGTGGCTGTTGCTCTGATCTTTGCCATTTTAAAGTATCGTCCGTCTCCGTTTTTGGTGTTGGACGAAGTTGACGCCGCTCTCGACGATGCCAACACTAATCTTTTCAACCGTCTAATCAAAGATGTCGCCGAGAAATCCCAGGTTGTTATGATTACTCACAACAAGAGCACTATGGAAGTAGCCGATACGCTCTTTGGAGTGACAATGCAAAAACAGGGGATATCGTCTCTGGTTTCCGTAAGTCTTAATTAATCCAATCTTTACTTCTTTACAAAAAGCAGCTATTAATTATTATTACTTTGGAAAGGTGTTTTCATGGCAAAATTAGGTTTTTTTGAGAAAATAAAAGCGGGATTGGCCAAAACACGTGATGTTTTGACCATGGATTTAAATGATCTTTTCAGTAAAAAGGTTATTGATAAAGATCTTTATGACAAACTGGAAGAATTACTGATCGGTGCTGACATGGGACCTCAATTTACTTACGATTTGATTGATGATGTCAAGAAGAGGGTAAGTCGTCAGGATCTGCAGAATGCGGATGAAATAAAAAAGGTTATGCAGGAAAGAATGAACGGCATTTTACAAAAAGTGGATAAACCTTTGATTATTCCCAAGGGCAAGCCTTTTATTATAATGACCATAGGGGTTAATGGCAGCGGCAAGACAACCACGATAGGTAAACTAGCCGGTTCATTGAAAAGCGATGGTTATGAGGTCATGCTTGTTGCTGCAGATACTTTCCGGGCGGCGGCTGTCGAACAGCTTGAAATATGGGGAAAACGCGTAGGAGCTCCGGTTATCAAGCAAAAAACAAACGCCGATCCGGCGGCAGTCGTCTTTGATGCCATGGCAAAAATTAAAACCGGTTATTCCGGCGTTGTTATCGTGGATACCGCCGGCCGGTTGCATACCAGAGTAAATTTAATGGAGGAATTAAAAAAGGTAAAAAGAGTTATTAATAAAGAAATGCCCGAATTGTTGCCCGAAATATTGCTGATTCTGGATGCGACAACCGGTCAGAATGCCGTCTCCCAGGCGAAAACTTTTAAAGAGGAGATAGGAGCAACCGGCATTGTTCTGACAAAACTCGATGGCACCTCCAAGGGCGGCGTGCTAGTGCGTATAGCCAGTGAACTGGCCCTGCCTGTACGGTATATAGGAGTAGGTGAGGGTCTGGATGATTTGCGCGTTTTTGACAGCGCCGATTTTACCAAGGCTATCTTAGATTAAATCGTTATAAAAATGTGACAAGATACTATGAATAAAATCTTTGCCATAGGAGATATTCACGGCTGCCTGGAAAAGCTCAAAGAGCTGATGTCCAGGATTGATATCGACGGTCGCAATGATACATTAATCTTCATCGGTGATTTTATCGACCGTGGCCGGTTCAGTAAAGAAGTTATAGATTATATCCTTCGTCTGCAAAGCAAATATAAAAAAATGATATGTCTTCTCGGTAATCATGAAAGAATGTTTTTGAACTATCTTGAAGGTGTGGATGAGGACATGTATCTGGTAAATGGAGGCATAAACACCCTTCACTCCTATGGGATTTCTCTTTATGACGATATTAAAAAAAGAAAAAGCAAAATTCCCGCTGATCATCAGTCCTTTTTCCAATCTCTGCTGCCTTATTATGAAAAGGGGAAATATATATTTGTTCACGCGGGTTTAAATCCTGATGTGCCCCTGGCCGAGCAGGGAATGTATGATTTGTTATGGGTTAGATACGAGTTTATAGAAAGCAAGAAAGACATGGGTAAAATAGTTATCTTTGGCCATACTCCTGTAGGGGAGAAACCGCTAATCAGAAAGAATAAAATAGGTATTGATACCGGTGTGGTTTATGGCGGAAAGCTTACCTGCATTGAGTTGCCGGATCTAAAAATTTATCAGGCGTAACAATGAAAATCATCGAATGCGTTCCGAATTTCAGTGAGGGGCGGGATTCCGAAAAAATAGGGGAAATTGCCGCCGTTTTTAAATCATTTCCGGACGTGCGTCTGGCCGATTTCAGCAGTGATGCCGATCACAACAGAAGTGTTTTTACATTTTTGGGAAAACCGAAAGATGTGCTGAAAGCGGCACTTGCCGCTTGCGGCAAGGCTATAGAGCTTATCGACATGCGTAAACATGGCGGGGCACATCCGCGGTTGGGTGCTGTTGACGTTGTTCCTTTTGTTCCGCTGGGTACGGCTCGGATGAAAGATGCGGTTGACCTGGCGCATGTTTTTGGGAAACAGTTGAGTGAACACTTCGGAGTTTCCGTATACTTTTATGGATTTGCGGCACGAAAAGATCAGTATGTGGAATTGCCTGATATCAGGCGCGGCGGATATGAAGGATTGGCAGAAAAGATTACCTTAAAAGAGGCTGTTCCCGACGAAGGAGAGGAACAATTCAACGTACGTTCCGGTGCGGCTGTCGTTGGCGCCAGAGATTTACTGGTTGCTTATAATATCAATCTGGCCAGTGATGATTTACATCTGGCAAAACATATCGCTTCGAAAATCAGAGAAAAAGGCGGCGGATTGAAATCTGTGCGGGCCATTGGAGTAATGTTAAAAAGCCGTGGTTTGGCACAGGTATCAATTAATTTGATCAACTTTAAAGAAACGCCGCTGAAAACTGTTTTTGACCGGGTAAAAATTATGGCAGCTGAAGGTGGTGCAAAAATATTGGAATCGGAATTAATCGGCCTTACACCGGAATGCGCTTTTGCCGGAACAACGCCTGAATATCTGAAACTCAAAGATTTTGACAAACACCGCCTGCTGGAAACTCATTTTAAATACTTTCAACCATAAAAAAAAAGAAGTGAGTCAATCGTGAATTAAATTCAGCAATTCCTGAGGGCTGTCAAAAAGATGATCAGGTTTGGACGCGGCCATTTTTTCTTTACTATGCCAGCCCCAGGTTACGCCAACTGTTTTTACACCGGCTTGCCTTCCCTCTTTTATATCACCGGTTGTATCGCCTATGTAATAAATATCATCCGGCGCTGTTGAATATTTTTTTATGGCGTAAAGAATCTTTTCCTTTTTGCTGAACTTAAAATCGGAGCCGAGAATTTCCTGAAATATTCCGTTGAAGTTATAGAGGCGCAGAGTTTCCTGAATTGTCGGGCTGTCGTTTGAAGAAATAACGATAAGAATATTATTCTTTTTGAGTTCATCAAGAACCGGCAGCATGGCCGTAAAAGGTTTCATTTTACTGTAATCAATCCGCGCGATAATATCTTCGGCAGCTTTCATAAACACATCTAAATCAACACCTTTATTTTCCAGTGATTCGTAGAAATTATTATCAAAAAGTTCCAGAAATTCTTCCCGGCCGCGTGTTAAAGGCTGTTTAATTTTTATGAGACAATCGGTGACTGTTTTTTCATAAACATCCAGTGAGTCAACAAGGACACCGTCAAAATCAAAAAGAAACAATTTCATGAAGGCTTATCCTCTTTATGCATAAGGGAAATGGAGCTGCTGTATGGTTTTGTCAAAATTCCTTTTTCCGTAATAATCGCTGTGATAAATTCAGCCGGCGTTATATCGAAAGCCGGATTATAAACTTTTGTTCCAGCGGGCGCGCTACGGATTCCCTTGAAATTAGTTACCTCTTCGCTTTTCCTCTCTTCGATTGGAATAGCTTTCCCTGATTTTAAAGAAATATCGATGGTCGACATCGGAGCGGCAATATAAAATGGAACGTGATGGACTTGAGCCAAAACCGCCAGAGAATAAGTGCCGATTTTGTTGGCGGTGTCGCCGTTTGCGGCTATTCTGTCTGCTCCCACAATAATCTTATCAATTTTTTCCTGGCTCATCAGGAATCCCGCCATATTGTCGGTAATCAGCGTAAAAGGGATTTTTTCTTTTTTCAGTTCCCATGTGGTGAGTCTTGCTCCCTGAAGTACCGGCCTGGTTTCGTCCACGTAAATGTGCAGCTTTTTGCCTTTTTCACGGGCCGCGCGGATGACACCGAGCGCTGTTCCGTATCCGGCCGTCGCCAAGGCACCGGCATTGCAATGAGTCAGGATGTTATCACCGTCGGCAAGAAGCTTGCTGCCGAACCTTCCCATCTTCCTGTTTATTTCGATGTCTTCAGCGCAAATACGCTTGGCCTCATCGATGAGTTCTTTTACCAGTTTGTTTTGCTTTTCATTATTTTTCCGGTCAACAGCTTGCTTCATCCGTTCCAGCGCCCAGAAAAGATTACGCGCCGTCGGTCGGGACTTGGCGATTTCTTCAAAGATAGTTAAAAGTTGTTTGTGGAATTTCTCCGGCGATAAAGAGGGCAGGTGAAAAGCTCCCAGAGCCACTCCCATTGCGGCGGCAACGCCGATAGCAGGTGCGCCGCGAACGGTCAAATCTTTGATCGCGGAAATTACTTCTTTGTACGATTTGCAGACAACGTGTCTTTCGAAAAGCGGCAGAGCATTCTGATCGATTAAAACTACTGAATTGTTTTTCCAAAAAATTGTTTTTATCATTAAAAATTTCCAATTTAATGTAATTAAATTATTTTAAGTTTAGCACAGCAATATCGGAAAGCCGAAATTAAAACTTTGCAAAATGATCAAATTGTCATTTCGACCGAAGGGAGAAATCTTATAAAACAATAATCAAGAAAGATTTCTCGTCGTCCCGACAAGTCGGGACTTCTCGAAATGACACAACGGGTATTATACGAAGTTTTCCAGCTATCCCGCATGGCGGATGGTGCTGTATACCGCTGCTTGCTTTGTGGTTTATGCCCGTGATTATCCGGCAAGCATCTTTTTGAGAAGTTCGTTGACCAGTTGCGGATTGGCCTTACCCTTTGTTGCTTTCATAACCTGACCGACAAAGAAACCGAAGACTTTTTCCTTCCCTCCGCGATATTCCGCAACCTGCGCCTGATTGGCTTCGATGATGGAAGTGATGGTCTTGATCAGTTCTCCTTCATCCGTAATCTGTACCAGGCCTTTTTCTTTGATGATATCCTGCGGAGACTTGCCTGTTTTGTACATATCTTCAACGACTTCTTTGGCCATTTTCCCGCTGATGGCACCTTCTTCAATCAGCCGAATCATATCAGCCAGAGATTCAGCTTTTATGGGGCATCGACGAATGTCCAGTTTGTCCTCATTGAGAAAGCGCATTACGTCGCCCATAATCCAGTTGCTGGCGACTTTTGGTTTCAAAGATAATTTGACGACTTCTTCATAGTAATTAGCCAGCGCCTTATCTGCTGTGAGCACTCCCGCGTCGTAGGCCGGAATCTGATATTCTTTGACAAATCTTTCCCGTTTAGCCAGCGGCAATTCGGGAAGATTTTCTCTGACTTTTTCCACCCACACTTCATCAACCAAAATCGGCACTAAATCAGGATCGGGAAAATAACGGTAGTCGTGTGCCTCTTCCTTGCTGCGCATGGAATTGGTAACACCCTGCGCATCGTCCCAGAGTCTTGTTTCCTGAACGATGGTGCCGCCGTTTTCGACAAGATATTGCTGGCGCTTGATTTCGTATTCCAGCGCGCGCTGCACATTACGGAAGGAATTCATGTTCTTTAATTCCGTCCGGGTGCCGTATTCCTTCTGGCCTCTAGGTCTGATGGAGACATTGGCGTCGCAGCGGAAGGAGCCTTCCTCCATATTGCCGTCGCATATTTCCAGATAAACCAGAATTTCATGCAGGCGTTTGAGATAATCGGCCGCTTCTTCGGGCGAGCGCATGTCGGGTTCACTGACGATTTCAATCAGCGGCACACCAGTGCGATTCAAGTCAACGTAACTTACCGGATTATGTTCATCATGAAGAAGTTTTCCGGCATCTTCTTCCATATGAATTCTGGTGATGCCGATTTTTCTTTGCGTACCGTTGGTGTCCAGCAGGACATAACCGTATTCAGCGAGCGGGTAGGCATATTGCGATATCTGATAACCCTTGGGCAGATCGGGATAAAAGTAATTCTTGCGGGCAAACTCACAGGATTTGTTGATAATGCAGTTTGTCGCCAGCGCCATCTTCATGGCGTATTCTACGACTTTTTTATTCAACACCGGCAGAACTCCGGGCATGCCCAGACAAACGGGGCAGGTATGACTGTTTGGCGATCCGCCGAATTTGGTGGAACAATTGCAGAATATTTTTGTATCCGTTAACATTTGGGCGTGAACTTCCAGCCCGATAACTGTCTCAAAATCCATTATAGCGCGGGCCTCCTCTTTTCAATTTTGGCGTTCTTTTCATAGGCAGACGCTACTTGAATTAATTTTCCTTCCTCAAAATGGCTGGCCAGAAACTGCACTCCAATCGGCAGTCCGCTGGTTGTAAATCCGCAGGGAACGGATATTCCCGGTATTCCCGCCAGATTTGTTGAGATGGTGAAAACATCGGAAAGATACATCTGCAGCGGATCATCCGTTTTCTCACCGATTTTAAAAGCCGGTGTCGGTGTAGTTGGCGTCAGAATAACGTCGCAGGTTTTAAAAGCCTCATCAAAATCCCGCTTGATTAAAGCCCGCACCTGCGAAGCTTTTTTATAGTAGGCGTCGTAATAACCGGCAGATAGGGCATAGGTGCCGATCATGATTCTTCTTTTTACTTCAGCGCCGAATCCCTGCTGTCTAGTTGTTTTGTACATTTCCAGAAGCTCGCGAACATCAGCTGCCCGAAAGCCGTATTTAACTCCATCATAACGCGCCAGATTGGAGCTGGCTTCCGCCGGGGCGATAATATAATAGACAGCCACACAATATTGCGTATGCGGCAGGGAAATATCCACGCACTGCCCACCGTTTTGTTCTATTACGGAGATAGCTTTTTTTAAGGCGGTGTTTACTTCCGCGTCAATTCCTTCAATAAAATATTCCTTGGGAATGCCTATTTCCCAGCCTTTGATATCGCGTCCTACAAACTGCCGGTAATCGGGGACTTCCATAGGAACAGAAGTTGATTCTTTCGGATCATATCCGGCCAGAACGTTCATCATGATGGCGCAGTCTTCCACATCTTTAGTGAAAGGACCGATTTGATCAAGCGAAGACGCAAAGGCTATCAAACCAAAACGCGATACACGGCCATATGTCGGTTTCAGGCCGACAACGCCGCAAAGCGCCGCAGGCTGGCGAATGGAACCGCCGGTATCGGAACCAATTGAGGCAATACATTCATTTGCCGCAACTGCCGTGGCGGAACCGCCACTGGAACCACCGGGAATTCTTTCCAGATCCCACGGATTGCGGGTAGGACCGAAATATGAAGTTTCCGTGGAAGAGCCCATGGCAAATTCATCCATGTTGGTTTTGCCGACAAACACGGCTCCTGCATCACGAAGTTTCTTCACAGCCGTGGCGTTGTAGGGAGGAATAAAATTATGCAAAATGTGCGAACCGCATGTTGTGGGGATGCCTTTAGTGCAGACAATATCTTTTAACGCGATGGGAATGCCGGTTAACGGCTCAATGTCGCCTTTTTTAATATCCTCATCCGCTTTTGCCGCAGCGGCCAAGGCATCTTCCTTCATCAAACGGATATAGGAATGGACTCGCTCTTCCACTGCATCAATTCGTGAAAATACGGATTCGGTAATCTGCGTGGCTGTTACACTGCCGTCTTTAATTTTTCCCTGTAATTCATGAATGGTAAACTGATTTAACTCCATAATCTTCCTTAAATCTTTAATTTATACTTCAAAATATAAAATTTGAAGACGTCGTAAAAAGTTTCAGATGCAAGCAACTGTGTGTCAAGCCAAATCAACAACTCACGAATTCCAGCACGTTTCGGTCTTTATCATCGAGTTTATTATGACCAATAGCTTTCTCATACACGCAGTGATAGCAACTTTAAAGCATTTGCCCGCTTCTCGAAGTCTCTTATAGAACACTTTGATCTTGGAATTGCAACGAATAGCTGTAACAGCGCACATGTATAAAACGGTACGAACTTTGGATCTTCCGCCCCAAATTGAGCGTCTGCCTTTATACTTGCCACTGTCACGATTCAAGGGTGCAACTCCCACCAAAGCCGATATCTGTTTACGGTTCATGGTTCCAATCTCAGGAACGTCTGCCAAAACGGTCCGAGCCATCACTTTTCCTATGCCCGGAATACTTTGCAGGATCTTGTCCTTCTGGCGCCAGATGGGACTGTTCTTGATCAGATCATCCATCTCCCCGTTGATCTCCTCTAATAGCCGCTCCAGCATCCTGATATGCCCCTGTATCCCTTTTTTCGTCCACTTTGTGGCATGACTCAAACGATTTCTCTCTGCTGTGAGCATCTCAACAATCTGAAAACGTCTGGCATTGAGGGAATCAAG
>SCVW01000007.1 GCA_007244375.1 Smithella sp.
GTCCATTTGGTCAGTGGTTGAGCACCAAAGGGTATGAGGGCGATTTTATTTTTCCTTGCGATTCGAATTACTTTTTTCATTCAGAAGAAATATATCGCGATTGGAGAAAAAGAAATACTGATGCCGCTGGCCAAATATTTACACCAATAGAACTCAATCATCTCTTGAGAATCTTTAATTACGGTCATGAACGCTTTGATTTTCAATATCATGTTCCCTTGTTGAAAATTTTGCTTGCCTCTGTTTCGACAGGAATAATTCGCTGGAAAATGCTTATTCCAATACCGAATATATTTTTTCTTTCCATTGTTAAATTACTTAGAGATGTTCATAAATTTAAGTACAAATTGTTTTTTGATATCAAAGCCTGGTAACTATAATTTATGGTATATCGCAAATACAATGCCATAAAGTTTGGGCGGAATTATTCAGTAATGTATCAAAAAGTAAAAAACTAAAGAGCAGTTTTGGGTTGATACAAAATGAAGCGCTTCAAAAATTGGCTGAATGCCACACAGACCTGTCATCCTCAGGATCGGCCTTTAGTGACATTAAGCTACGCACAAAGTCTGGACGGTTGTCTGACAGTTAACCGTGGTCAGCATACCAAACTTAGTGATCCGGCTGCTATGCGCTTGACCCACATGCTACGTGCGTCACATGAGGCTATACTTATAGGAATCGGCACGGTTCTGGTGGATAACCCGCAGTTAAATAACCGTCTGGTTCCTGGTTCGAGTCCCCAACCAATTATTCTTGACACCTACCTGCGGACTCCACTGACAAGCCGACTTATGCAGCGGGACGATCAAATGCCTTGGATTTTTAGTGGCAGCGATATAGACACCATCAGACGAGGTACTTATGTAGGCAAGGGTGCCAGTGTATTTATTTGTGCGGAGGAAAGAAAAGGATACCTGAATTTGTTGATGATAATGCATTATCTGAACAAGATGGGAGTGCGTAGTATAATGGTTGAAGGAGGATCTCGTGTCATCTCAAGCTTTTTACGCTACCGGTTGGTAGATCGTGCCGTTGTTACTCTTGCGCCGGTCTGGTTGGCTGGACTGCCGGTCTTGGAACGGGAGATGAACCGCAACCAAATTGTATTTCCGTCCGGTTATCCACGGTTAGCCAAGCCGTTTTATCAGCATGTTGGTACTAATGTAGTGGCCTGTGGACTGATAGAGGATTCCAGAATATGAAGCGACGCAGCCTGTTTTTCGTTTCACCTCAACACGTGGAAATACGGGAAGAACAACTGCCTGCTCCAGCGGCGGGTCAGGTTTTGGTGCAAACGATAGCCAGCTCCATCAGTGCCGGGACTGAGATGCTGATATATCGAGGGCAGGCAACAGATGAAGCAGATCTTGCTGAAAGTAACCTTTCCGTACAAAATCCATTCCAATATCCTTTCAAATACGGATATTCCTGTATAGGCCAGGTTGTTTCATTGGGTGCTGGAGTTCCGGCAGAATGGGCAGACAAAAGAGTATTTTCTTTTCATTCCCATGAGAGCCATTTTCTGGCTGGTTTAGAAGAGCTGATTCCTTTATCGGATTCAATGCCAATAGAACGATCATTATTCATTCCTAATATGGAAACGGCCGTAAATTTCCTGCTTGATAGCCGGCCTGTAATCGGAGAACAGGTGATCGTCTTTGGGATGGGAGTCGTCGGTTTGCTTACTATTTCATTGTTAGCTCAGTTTCCGTTGCAAATGCTTGCAGGAATAGATCGACTTGAGCAACGACGTACGCTTGCTTTGGAAGCCGGGGCGCACAGGGTTTTTCCGCCGGAGGATATAACCGGCGAACTGCTGACGAGTATTTTGCCTTCATGGGGAAAAGGGAAAAGCGGTTTCGATCTGGTATTTGAACTTTCCGGTTCGCCATATGCTTTAAATCAGGCAATTGCAGTAACCGGTTTTGCCGGCAGAGTTGTGATAGGTTCCTGGTACGGGGGAAAAACTACGAAGCTTGAGTTGGGTGGACGTTTTCACCGCAGCCGCATTCACCTTCTTAGTAGCCAGGTCAGCACCTTGACGCCCGGGTTGGCCGGCCGTTGGAACAAATCGCGCCGCATGGCCGTTGCCTTACAACAATTACCCATAATCAAACCGGAAAAGTGGATTACTCATCGCATGAAGTTTAATGACGTACAAGCAGCATATAGCCTACTTGATAAATCGCCGGAAGAAGCTTTGCAGATTGTTTTGTTTTATTGAAAAAGGAGACAGAATGTTTCGCATCGCCGTAAGACGAGACTTTATAGCACATCATTTTCTGATCGGAGGGGATTGGGGTTCGGAAAATAAATTACATTCACACCATTACATGCTGGAACTGGAGTTGGCAGGAGCTTCGCTGAATCAGCACGGTTATCTGGCAGATATTACAGATATCGAAGAGCACTTGGATAATCAGATAAGCAGATACCGTGAGCGAACGCTAAACGAACTGGATGAATTTTCCGGATTGAATCCATCTCTTGAGCAATTTTGTCGCATTCTCTGTAAAAGGCTTTCGGATAGTATTCGCGCACAGGAGGCACAAAAAATTACGTTACGTCTGTGGGAGAATAAGATCAGCTGGGCCTCTTACGAAATGGAGCGATGAATGCGTTTGGGACTTCTAATATACGACAATCTGGAGACACGTTCCGGCGGTTACTTATATGATAGAAAGCTGGTCGAATATCTACGCAAGCAGGGTGATACGGTGGAGGTCGTTTCAATATCCCCGAAAAATTATCCCTGTAATTTGGCTGGAAATTTCTCGCCGGTTTTACGCCGCAGTTTAGCTGATCTTGATGTCGATATCCTTTTGCAGGATGAACTGATTCACTCCTCACTCGTTTTTATCAATCGCAGATACAGAAGCAAGACAAATTATCCCTTGGTTTCAATTGTGCACCACCTGAGGAGCAGCGAAGAACATCCTCCTGCGCTCCTTTGGTTTTATCGCTGGATAGAGACTTCTTACCTGCGCACAATCGATGCGTTTATTTTTAACAGTCAGACAACACGTTACGAGGTGGAGCACCTGGTGGGCAACAAAGCGCCTGCCGTAGTTGCAACGCCTGCTGGCGACCGTTTTGACTCCGGTTTAGAAGAAGCGTATATCGCCACCAGAGCTAAACAGGGAGGCCCTTTGAGGTTACTTTTTCTTGGAAATCTCATACGGAGAAAAGGATTGCATACCTTGCTTGCAGCTTTATCAGAAATAAAGAACGAGGATTGGCTGTTGAGAATTGCAGGTTGCCGGGATGTTGATACGGTTTACGCTCGCGAAATGGAAGGGCTTGTTCAATCACGGGGACTTTCCAGCCGGGTAATTTTCCTGGGAGAGACACCTGATTCCAACATTGTTTCGCTTTTACAAAACAGTCATGTTTTGGTGATGCCTTCATTTTATGAAGGGTTCGGAATTGTTTACCTGGAAGCGATGGCTTATGGTGTTGTGCCCATTGCCTCTTCCGCAGGAGGTGGGAATGAAATTATTCAAGATAATAAAAATGGTTTATTGGTCAAACCAGGTGATTCGACTGCCTTGGAAAGCCAACTTCGTCATCTGTGTCGAAATAGGGATATTCTTCTGGCGCTGGCATTGTCAGCCCGCCGCAGGTTTGATGAATTTCCCGGCTGGGAGCAGACTTGTGCCCGAATCCACTTGTTCTTACACTCTCTCAAAATGAACCTGTAAGTAATTAGAAGGAAGCCGCACTACAAAACGAGAACTTGTTTGAAAGAACAACGAGTTAACAACCCGATAATACTTATTTCCGTATAGTTTCTTCTGATATGAAGAGTGAATGGTATGAATACTATTTGGCATAGCCTTTTTCACGCACATATTGGATGGCATTCTTTGCTTCACTTTCGACCAGGTTTCTCATTTCTTGGGCTGTCATTTCAGCATTCCCATCATTAAAGTATTTTAAAGCACGCTCGAAGTATTTCACGTTCTTTTTTAATTCTTCTTTTTTGGAGATACGTGAAACATATTGAATTCGGCTGGCTACAGGCCAGAAGTAGAGAACAACCTTCTCAATGAAAGAATTCTTAGTGGCTTTACAGGCAGAACGGACAAACTCCAGTGTAGCATTAAGGTACCCCGAAATATCTTCTGCTTCGGCATATTCCTGCAACGCTCTCCCTCCCTGAGTGATTATTTCATAATCTTCTGCGTTTGCATTTTCTACACCACGCTGTGCAAGCAGACCTATTACTTCTTTAACCACATCGTTAATTGCCAGAATTGTTTTCTCCGTCATCTCGCTGACCCTCACTCCACGCCTGGGTACAAACTCTACAAGGCCATTCATTTCCAGGATACGCAATGCTTCACGCAAAGGGGCTCGGCTTACACCCATCTCGGCAGCGAGTTTTGCCTCAAGGAGTCGTTCGCCTGGCTTCAACTCCATGTGGATGATACGAAAGCCGAGATACTCAGCTATTTGTTGAGCCAGACCCTTTGATGCTTTAAATTCAATAGCCATCCTCCACCTCCGACGGTCAGATTAGGATTTGTTCAATATATTGATACATTTATCTTAAATAAAATCTGAGGGCAATAAGAATGTATATTTTTATCAAAAATTATTTATCGATTTGTTGAAAAAACTTGACAAAAATTTCATATTATGTAAGAAAAAGTGAATTGTCGACAATAGTACATTTGACATCAGTTAATATCCCACATAAGGGGGATTCGTTTATGAGCGTTGCTACCCAAGCTTTAAACTCGCAACGTATTTATAAGGTTATTAACATTGATGTTGCAGAACGACCAGCTGTTCGTAAGCCTATCAAAGCCAAATTAGATAAGCGAGTAAAGATCTGCCTTGAGCGGGCTAAGCTCGTTACAGAATCTTACCGCCAGACAGAAAATCAACCGTGGATCATCAGACGCGCCCGAGGACTGGATCACCTGTTGCGACACATGACAATATACATATTGGAAGGTGAAGAGATCGTGGGCAATTACGCCAGCACACCGGAAAGCCTGCCCACCTATCCCGAGTTTTCCTACCGCTGGCTGGAGGATGGCCTCGAAGATGAGTTCAAATACGCCTTGGATGAAGAAGGGAAGAAGAGACTTAAGGAAATTAACAGCTATTGGCAGGACAAAAGTATAGAGAGTAAATTCCTCGCAGCTGTTCCAGAAGAACTCAAGCCTTTTACTACTTGGACCGGCGCGGTTGGCGGAGCCTGGAAGTGGCCTCTGGGCTGTATGGTACTCAACTATGAGCTTGCGTTTAAGGAAGGGTTGAAAGGAATTTTGGCTGATGTGCGCAAATACCGCTCACTACTTTCTCCAAAAGACCCGGAATACGGGGAAAAGAAGGAATTCTACCAAGCTGCGGAAATCTGCTCTGAAGCAGTCATAGCTTTTGCCAGACGTTTTGCAACTCTTGCTGAAGAAAAAGCAGCCTTGGCTGAAGGTAACCAGAAGAATATATACGAACAAATAGCCAGGATCTGTTCCCGCGTTCCGGATAACCCTCCGGAGACTTTCCATGAAGCGTTGCAAACATTCTGGTTCTATCATCTGATAACAACTCAAATCGACTGGAATAGTGTTGGATTGGGTCAGCGTTTCGACCAGTTGTTCTGGCCATTTTATGAGAGGGGCAAGTCGGAAGGAACGATAACCTATGAACGGGCAGTTGAACTTTTTGAACATCTTTGGATAAAGTTGGACGACTTGGGCCAGATTAATCCTATGGAGCATTCCATACTTCAGGTTGGGGGCACCAAATTTCAAAGTGCGACACTTGGCGGAACGGACGGATATGGTAATGACGCCACAAATGAGCTTTCTTTTGCTATGATCGATGCCACAATGAACATTCGCACCCTGCAGCCCAGTCTAAGTCTGCGCTATCATGAAAAAATAAATCCCGGCATTGTCGATAAAGCGACGGATTGCATTGCAACCGGCATCGGCATGCCGGCGATATTCAACGACAATGCTGTAATACCCTGGACGCTCTATGCAGCAATGGAACATCTGTCTCCCGAAAGTGGCAAGCTCTTTGGAGTCGCTTGTCTGCCGTTGTTACAAAATGTGCATAGTGTGGCTAAAAAGATCATCTCATTTTTACCAAAGTCTATTGAGGAAGGGTTAGAAAATTATTTTCACAATTGGCCATACAAGATGTTTGTCGCCGGCGGCAGTATAGGGGATGCTCTTCGTGCTCTCGCTAAGCGAACCGGTTTCTTTAATGCCGATAAAGCCCTCTCCTTTGCGCGTAACTGGTCCAATACTGCTTGCGTGGGCCCCGGATTTACCGGCATGGTTTCTGTCCAAGGCACACTCGCTACCCTCATCTGCGCAAGCATCTTCAATTATGCCAAGTGTTTGGAGTATGTACTTTATCAGGGTGTCGAACCAACCACAGGAGAGCAGTTAGGTGCACGGATTCCTGATCCATGCACCTTCAAGACGTATAATGAATTCTTGAACGCTTTTCTTCACCAGGTGAAGTACGCACTGGAACAGATTGCCAAAATTTATAAGATAAGCGAAAAACTTTACTCTGAAATGATGCCACGTCCTCTTCCCTCAATACTGACAGGAATGAAAACATCTATTATTCGGGGCAAAGACGCAACCCGTAAGGGAGATGCTGCCTATAGCGAAGTTTTCCTGGCCGGCAGTGTAAACGCCGCTGATTCCCTAACAGTGATAAAGAAGCTGGTCTATGAGGATAAATCTGTAACCATGAGTGAGATTATTGAGGCATGTAAATCAAATTGGAGAGATCGTGAGAACTTGCGTCGTAAATGTTTGGCCGTTCCGAAATTTGGAAACGATGATGATTATGCGGATCTTGTCCTTGAAGAAATGTATCGTAAAGGAGTCAAGGTATTCAAAAGAGTGAAAGACCACTTCGGTAATCACTTGGTACCGGAAGCCACTATGGCCGGAGGTTATTACGGTATCGGTATATCCACCGGTGCTACTCCTGATGGTCGAAGGCAGCATGAGTCTCTCTCTGACGGGCAGCTTTCACCCATGCGAGGGCGTGATGTTAACGGTCCTACCGCTGTTCTTAAGTCATGTTCAAAGATAAATCCGGTCCGCTGCGGAAATCAGTTGTTCAGTCAAAGAATACAGCCTCAATTCCTTAAAGGGAAAAACAAGAAATTATTTACAGAATATTTAAAAACATGGTTTAGTTTTAATAACTGGCACATTCAATTTAACTGCATTGATAACAACACACTAAAAGACGCAATGCATCACCCCGAAATTTATGACAATCTAATCGTAAGGGTAGCAGGATACAGCGCTTTTTTTACCGAGCTTACACCTGGCATACAGGAAGACATCATTGCCCGCACCGAACAGGATATGACTCGGCAGCAGGTCAGAAGCTGCTGATACAATAGCCGACAAATTCATTTGTAGTTGCAATATATCTTCTTAGAAATGAAAAAAGTTTTGTGACGATAAATAAATAGAGTCAGAGTCAGCCAAAATTTTTAAAAGTTAACATTTGAAGGAGGTGATATTTAATGCCGTTATGCAAGGAATGTAAGAAGTTCTTCCCAATAAAGGAAGATCCAAACAAGGGGGACTGCGTTCAAAGAGTGGTTGATCCAAGACAAGCTTACTACAAAGCAAAACCGGTAGGAGCAAATATGGATGCGAGTTCGTGCTCTTCATTTGAGAAGAAATAAAAACAGATCATATGCTTACCCGTATTAAAAGGGGAGTCAGCTGAAAAGCCAAAGGTTAAGAAGGGAGGAAATT
>SCVW01000008.1 GCA_007244375.1 Smithella sp.
CACCATAAAATTTTTGTGGAAGGCGAGCAAAAATGGTTTGGCGAATGTCCTGTAGAGGCAGTGACTATTTCCTATTTCTTTCCCGGAAAAGAAGTTGTACTACAATCCATGTGCCATGAGACACATGAAACAATAGAAATTATAGGTAAAGACGGCCAATTATTGGATTACAAACCGAAAACACTTCGTATTTACTGGGGTCGTCCATTTGGTCAGTGGTTGAGCACCAAAGGGTATGAGGGCGATTTTATTTTTCCTTGCGATTCGAATTACTTTTTTCATTCAGAAGAAATATATCGCGATTGGAGAAAAAGAAATACTGATGCCGCTGGCCAAATATTTACACCAATAGAACTCAATCATCTCTTGAGAATCTTTAATTACGGTCATGAACGCTTTGATTTTCAATATCATGTTCCCTTGTTGAAAATTTTGCTTGCCTCTGTTTCGACAGGAATAATTCGCTGGAAAATGCTTATTCCAATACCGAATATATTTTTTCTTTCCATTGTTAAATTACTTAGAGATGTTCATAAATTTAAGTACAAATTGTTTTTTGATATCAAAGCCTGGTAACTATTTATTAAGGATGAGTGTTGGTATGATAAGTTGAATGCCGGGTAATCGAGATGGATCCTTGCAAGCTGGATGGTGATTTGCGTGCGGTCAATGAGCTGGCCAAACAGAAAACAAGATACAACATGAAACATAATGGCTGATGGTTTTAAATTATTATTAAAGTTAGTTATCATGGTGAAGTATGTAATGACCAGCGGATTCAATCCTGCGATCAATATGCAGATCGAGGTGGAAACACCTGATGCGGCGACGTTCTTCGATTTTTAGCAGGTATATAATGTTTGGATTATCCAAATGAAAAACATTTCCGGTATTTTGATCCGTACGGTGAATGCCGTTAGATCTTATGCCCTTGATTGTACACCTTGTCCATTCCTTCCAGACGCTTCTGAGCGTTCGTTGGAGAGAGGTCTCCCTTCATACAATCAGGGTAATTCCAGGATCACGGCATTCACCTGGGTGAAGACATTGACAGTCTGGCAGCGCCAAGATCTATTATTCGATAAATCAACTTATAGATAAGTATAAATTTGTCAAATCCAGAATGTAAAGGAGAAAAATATGGTAAAAATTCCTCGATCATCAAAAAAAAAGGAGAGAAAAAATATAAAATGTATCGAATGTAATTTTGATGCTGCAATAGATGCATTTCTGACCTTAAGAAAATGTCCAAATTGTCAAACCTGGTTGGCTGTAGATGAACTCTCTGGTGAAGTTAAGCAGAAGATCATGTTAAGTGAAGCACAACGGGGTACGTCGGCTGGTGTCGATGATTTAGCACCAGATGAAGATGAGAAAGCGGGTCTGATCTTGACGTTTTGAAGGGTTTAACTCAATGAGGAACCATTGCAAATGAAAAAAGCTTATTAATACAACTCATATGAACTTTTTGCTACGGAAACTGAAAAAAAAGTCCAACGAAAGGAAACAATGCCAGGAAAGCGATTCTGGTGTCTCAGGAACAGTGTTCAAAATTCAAAAGCTAAGCCTCGATGATGGACCGGGAATACGCACAACAATACTTTTAAAAGGGTGTCCTTTGCGCTGCCTTTGGTGTTCCAACCCAGAATCGCAACATTTCTGGCCAGAACTAATTACTCACTTTTACCTTTGTCAACACTGTAATAATTGCCTTAATACATGTGAGAAAGAAGCAATCATCGTACAGGAAATAGATGGCCAACTTGTACGAACAATCGACCGAAATAAGTGTGACAGATGCTTCAAGTGTGTTTATCAATGCCCGACTCAAGCCTTGAGAGTAGTTGGAGAAACAAAAACGGTAGAAGATATACTCAGCGTTATTGAACAAGATCAAGATTTCCACGAAGCAAGCGGAGGCGGAATTACAATTTCCGGTGGAGAGCCTCTAGCTCAACCAATTTTCACACAGGCTTTGCTTCAGGAGGCAAAAAGACGGAACATCCATACCGTGCTTGACACGTCTGGTATGACCCAGAAATGTATTCTTGAATCAGTACTTCCATTTGTCGATTTGGTACTTTTCGACGTAAAGCACCTTGACTCAGAAGCTCATCGTAATGCCACAGGGAATGATAACAAAGTAATCCTGGAAAATCTGCGTTTTCTCGACGGTAAGGTAAACATTTGGATAAGGGTGCCCGTGATTCCAGATTTTAATGACGATAAAACCATTTTAGCGATAGCAGATATGGCTTCTCAAATGCATTCCGTTAAAAAATTCTGCCTACTTCCCTATCACCAGTGGGGTTCAGGAAAGTATGCCGCTCTGGGGATGGATTATAAATTAGAAGATATGTCAACTCCATCATCGGAAAGAATGGATAAAATTGCGCATCAATGCCGAAATCTTGTATCGGAGAAATTAGAAATATCTGTTAAATAAGGAGGGCTTATATGCGACATTTTTACTCAAGTAGACATAAAACATTTCTTTATTTTTTCTTTTTACTACCCTTGATTAGTATCTGTTTCTCTCAGAGAATTTATGCAGATGATGACTGGAAGTTAGTGAAAAATGCCGATGGCGTAGAGGTCTATGTTCGGCCATATAAAAATTCAAAAATTAATGAATCTAAAGGAATCGTTACAGTTCCAGCTTCCACAGATATCGTTTACGCCATAATATCGTACGCGCCTTTACATAAAAGGTTAATGCATGGTTGCTATGACAGTTTCCTCATCCAGCCATGGGAAAATGGTTGTCAAGTACACTATTTTGCCTTTAAAGCACCATGGCCTCTGTGGGACAGAGATCTCATCTATGAAACATGCGCTAAACTTGATCACGAAACAGGGAATATTGTGGTTACTAGTAGAGTAGTTGAGAATGCTTCTGTTCCTATTAAGGATAAAGTCGTTCGTGTTACAGACTCTAACAATACGTGGACTCTTGAGAAACTCGGTCCTGAAAAGACTAGGATAACCTATCAAAATTATTTGAATCCTGGAGTAGCAAAGATTATTCCTCAAACGTTTGTAAATTTTATCTGCAAAGATGTTCCATATTATTCATTGGTTAATATGCGTAATTTAGTGAAGGAGCCAATATATAAGGAGCTTGCTCCCCAATATCGTCTTGAATGAGGCGTCTCTCTTGCTTATGTCTTCTTTAAAGAACAAGGCCAATTATAGCTGTCTGCCAAGCATATTTTGCTTTAAAAAAAATATGGGGGCATATTTAGGGGTATATAAAATATTTCAATATGGATACACATTATTAGGAAAACATGATCAGGTTAATTGACTCTCCGGTTATCGACTTTGTGGTATTGAATAGGCTGGTTATAAAAATGAATTATATTTTGAATCTGTTTTGAAGTTGTAACTTGCTTAAAGAATCAACCTTTTCGTCAATTAATATTTCTTGACAGAATCTTAAATTTGTTTATACTAAAACCAGTTTACGTTAAGTGGTTTTAGTTAAAGTGGCAAAAACTTACGCGATTTATTGGCGAATGTTTAATGCTTTATTAAAGCTCAACCATGAATAAACGATGTTTTATCAAAAACAGGGGAAGCCCCTGCCAGTTCGGAAAAGAGGCCTTTTCTCGCCTTAATGATATTTGAGCTCGAATCCGGCCATCAATAGATATTCGAAAGACAGACATTTTACAGATTTTTTATCAACCAACTAATTTTTTATTGAGGTAATTAAATTATGATAAAGTTCAGCGACAAGCAATTGGCAATCCCGAAGTTGATGCGACCAGTATATCTGGTTACAGCAGGTCAATCAAAGTTTGATAGGGCATTCCCCGACAAAAGAACAGAAGAACTATGCATCGATGCTCTTACTCAAGCCGCCGAGATGATTAATGTGACTCCGGCTGAGCTAAAGAGTTACATACATACATGTTATTACGGACACTTCGCCGACCATTTCGGCGATCAGCTTCTTGGCGAAGCAGTGATACATGATCGACTAGGATTGGATCCGCTGGGCAACTGTGGAGTCAAAACCGGCGGGGCCACTGGCGGCACGACATTGTGGGAGGGCGTTAAAGCCGTAGCGTCCGGATATTCCAACTGTGTTCTGTCCATGGGCTGGGAACGAATGGACGAGGTCCCAACGGACGAGGGTAATTTCCTTATCTCCTGCGCCGCTGACAAGGACTGGGAATCGCCGTTGGGTCATATTTATACCGGATACTATGCGGTTATGGCGCAGAAGTACTGGAAGGTATTTGGAAAGGAAGAAGATTCTTTCCGCAGAACCTTGGCTGAGATTGCGGTTAAGCATCACGGCTATGCGCGCATGAACCCATACGCACAATCACCTATGAAGATCACTATAGAAGACGTTCTTAATTCACCGGTTGTAGCATATCCTCTGCGCGCTCTGGACTGCTGCCTTATGAGCGTTGGCGCAGCTTGTGCAATCATCTGCGACGAGGCAACGGCGATTAAGCTGACAAAAAATTCACCCCACAAGCCTCTGCGGATATGGGTAACCGCGGGATCGCACACACTGCGGCCGGCAGACCGTCGCGACATGGCTATACCCCTTCTGCCCAATGAGACTGCAGATCAGTACAAAGATCTGGGGAAAAAATTTCCCGGAGGCGAGCGCTATCCGGGTTTCACCGGCTTCCTTGCAGCCCGCATGGCGGCGTATTACGCCTACAATCAGGTTGGCATTAAAGATCCAACCGCAGACTTGGACGTTATTGAGCTCCACGACGCCTTCACTATCAGCGACGTACAAACATATGAAGATATCGGTATCAGGCCTTACGGCTACGGCCGGGACTACGTCGAGTCGGGCGACTGTTATCACATGAACCCGAAGACCGGAAAACCGGGCAAGCTTCCGTCCAACCTTTCCGGCGGACTCATTGGTTGCATGCACTCAGTCGGTGCGACCGGCATTATGCAGGTGTTCGAGATAGCGTGCCATATCTGGAATCGATGGGCGGAAATCCACGGAGACGATAAATTATGGAAGAAATTTGACCGTAAGAAACCTGCCGATTGGACAGACCTTCAAGTCAAAGGCGCCAAACGGGCATTGGCCATCAGCCATGCCGGCGTCGGCTCACACGTGACGGCGACAATATTGATGGACCCGGACAAATTAATTAAAAAGGACGCATAGAGGAGGAATAGACTATGAGCATGTTTGGACAAGTACACGTTAAAAACGGACAATATAAAATAAAAGGAGACTTCCATGAACTGACGCCCAATATGCCAATCCGTAACTCAGATGATGGTTGGAAATTGATGGGTGTGACCAACCCGCGCGATATGACGTATATTCATTCATATGGCGGCGAGTCAATATTTTTTGAATCGTTAAGTAAAGGAAAACTGATGGCTACTCGGTGCGACAATAAGAAATGCGAGAGCAAAGGTTCAATTTACCAGCCTTTCAGGATTTTTTGTCCTGATTGTCTGAGCAAAATGACAGTCATTGATATGACTGACATCGCGAAGAAAACGGCGAAGATACACACCTTCATGGTCTGTGAACGATCGGGAGCTTTTAATATACTGAAAAGACCAATCAAGTTCATCAATATCGAATTTGACGGAGTGTGTACAATTTTGATGAGTTATCTTGCGGTTGGTGAGCCGGAAATCGGAATGCGCGTGGTTCCCATATTCCAGAAACTTGATCCCACATATACAATTCTAGATATGGCTTGGGTACCCGAAAAAACAAAATCAAACCATCTGCCAAAAGGCTTTTCATTTTAAGAGAGTATTAAAGGTAGCTATACCTAAACCCTTCTTTGATCAGAAGAAGGGTTTAGGGTTGGTCAAAAAAAGCTCGATAAATTTGGAGGATTGCAATGGATTTCTGGTTGAACAATGAACAAAAAATGTTGCGTTACAATATCAGGGAATTCGCGGAAAAAGAGATTGCGTCGCTGGCCCTGGAGTTGGACGAAAAAGAGGAGTTTTCGTATGATATAACCAGGAAGATGGCGGAGCTCGGTCTTTTCGGCATCTACGTGCCAAACGAATACGGCGGAGCCGGCATGGATTATCTCTCATACATTATCGCAGTTGAGGAAATATGCCGAATCGACGGTTCACAAGGTGCTACAATTGCCGCCGCTAACTCTCTGGGTATAGGACCAATTTATTATTATGGGAATAAAAAGCAGAAAAATCAGTGGCTCCCACGATTATGTAAAGGAGAGATTTTGGCTTCTTTCGGGCTTACTGAACCGGAGGCCGGATCTGACGCAGGAGCGAGTAAAACCACTGCCAAACTTGACGACGGGCAATGGATTATCAACGGCAGTAAAATTTTCATAACCAATTCCACAAACAAGATGGCTGGCGTGTGCACGGTTCAGGCCATTACAGGGGCCGGTGCAAATGGTAAGAAGGAGATGTCTTGTGTTTTGGTACCGAATGGTACCCCCGGATTCACAGCAAAAAAAATGACAAAAAAGATGATGTGGAGGGCTTCTGATACCGGTGAACTTTATTTCGATGATTGCCGTGTCCCGGAAGAAAACCTACTGGGCAAAAGAGGAGAAGGATTCCACCAGATGCTACAGACCCTGGATAACGGCCGCCTGGCCATCGCAGCAATGGGGTTAGGTGGGGCGCAAGGGGCTTACGAACTTGCTCTGAAGTATGCCAAGGAGAGGCAGCAGTTTGGCAAGCCTATCGCCACATTCCAGGTCAATGCATTCAAGCTTGCCGACATGGCAACAGGGATAGAGGCCGCGCGAAATTTACTCTATAAAGCCTGCTTCCTGAAAGACCAGGGCAAGCCCTTCGGCAAGGAGGCAGCCATGGCCAAGCTTTATTGTTCCGAGGTGATGGGTAGAGTCGTCAATGAGGCTGTGCAGATTCACGGTGGCTACGGTCTGATGAAGGAGTATAATGTTGAGCGATTCTTCCGAGACTATAAACTTTTAACAATCGGTGAAGGTACCTCGGAAATTCAGCGCCTTGTTATTTCGAGGCAGATAGGGTGCTATTCTTAATAATGTTACCTTAAAGGATTCGGATATGACTATGCTAAAGAAAAAAATTACTAATAAAGATGGTAACCTTAAATCAGGGCAGAATGAATTATTTACGAATCCTGACGCAGATGCAGCCAGAGAATTCTTCCGGACAAAGTCACGGGCACTCAAACCTAAGCTTTCGACGGTTGAGGAAGTTGTCAAAAATTACCTCCATGACGGCGATTATATCGGAATAGGTGGTTTTGGCGCCATTAGGATACCCACGGCGATTCTTCATGAGATCATAAGGCAGAAAAAAAAGCATTTGGGTTTTGCGGGTCATACATCCACTCACGACTTTCAGATCCTTGCTGCAGGAGAATGCTTCGACAAGTGTGATATAGCCTATATAGTAGGACTGGAAGCCCGTGGCCTTTCGCCAAATTCCAGGCGTTATATTGAAAGCGGCAAGGTAAAAATCACTGAATGGTCGAACGCAACGTTATCCTGGCGTATAAAAGCTGCAGCCATGGGATTATCTTTTCTGCCTGCAAGAAATTTGATGGGAACCGACACATTTAAATACAGTGCGTCTAAAGAGATAATCTGCCCGTTCACAGGACAAAAGTATATGGCTCATCCGGCCCTTTATCCGGACTTCGCCGCCATTCATGTGCACGAGTGCGATGTTTACGGCAACGCGCACATATACGGAGCTTCTGTTTCTGATCAGGACCTTGCCAAAGCTTCCAGGTACGTTGTGCTCACTACCGAGAAAATAATACCGACCGAGAAAATACGGCAGAATCCTGAAGCAACTTCCATCCCATTCTGGTGCGTTGATGCTGTTGTTGAAATACCGTATGGAAGTTATCCGGGTAACATGCCGTATGAATACTTTTCGGATGAAGAATATTTGCGTAAATGGCTCACCATTGAAAAAGATCCAACTGAGTTCAAGAAATTTATCGACAAGCAGATATTTGGCACAAAGAATTTTTTCGAATACCTTGAGCTGAATGGCGGTATGGAGAAAATGAAAAAACTGAGGGCTATTGAACTTTTATATGATCAAAAGTAGGAGGACAAATGATCAAATATAATCAAATCGAACTCATGATATGTGTTGCGGCAAGAAACTTGGAAGACGGAGCAACGGTTGTAGTCGGTACCGGAGCTCCTTGTGCCGCCGCGATGCTAGCACAAAAGACTCACTCTCCCAACCTCTGTATTCTGTTTGAGGCCGGAGGCGTGGCTCCTAATCTTCCCGCTATGCCTATATCTGTTGGAGACTCGCGTACGTTTCATCAGGCTATAATGGCCAGTTCAATGCCTGAGATTATGGAGACATGCCAGCGAGGTATGATTGATTACACGTTCCTCGGAGGCGCACAGGTCGACATGTATGGAAACATTAATTCCACTATGATCGGGCCTGATCATTCAAAGCCACTGGTAAGATTCCCTGGATCAGGAGGAGCCAACGACCTTGCGTCCCTGTGTTGGCGTACCATGATGATGACCATACAGGACGCAAAACGCTTTACAAACGATATTGATTTTATTACCTCTCCCGGATACCTTCAGGGCGGCAATTCCCGGTACGAGGCTGGTCTTCCCCGTGGAACAGGACCGTATAGAATAATTACCAATATGGCCATTATGGGTTTTGACGATACGACTAAAAGAATGAAAGTGCTTTCTGTAAACCCTGGCTATACCAGAAAGGATGTTCAGAATAATTGCGGCTTTGAGTTAATATGGGCAGATTCTATTGCCGAGACCCACGAGCCTGATGAAGATGAGCTTCGGATATTGAGGGGGAAAGTCGATCCTGACAGATATATAATAGGAAGATGAACACTTTTGCTGAAATACGCTAAAATTAATGTGAGTGATTCTGCAATATTGCTAGAGGGTGCATATCAGTTACATTTATTAAAAAATCTTTGACTTTTGTTATGCAACAGTAAATGATTAGACTTGGAAATATAAGCTTAAAAGAGATTCTTTAGAAAAATATTCTTGAAATCAAGAAAGGATATATGGAATGAAAACTGTTGCCGGGGAAATCAGTATTGGTGAACTGGCCAAGAAACTGGAGATGAGTCAAAGAACTATTCGTTATTATGAGGAGATAGGTCTGCTTAATTCCATCAAGCGTGTTAAAGCTGGTCGCAGAGTCTATACAGACAAGGATCTTCGCCGATTGAAATTAATCAAACGTCTGAAGATCATGGGAATGACCCTTTCGGAAATGCAGGAATTAGAAGCGATATGGACAATTGAGAAATCTAACGATAAAGTCCTTAGACGACTTCTTGAACTATTGAACAATCAATTACGTAGGCTTGACGACCGCATAACTGATCTAAATATTTTGAGGAACGAAATTTTAGAATATCAGAAAAGGATTCAGTCTAAAATCAGAAAATGATGCAGTAATTCTTTATAAGGTGTTGTCAAAACAGACAATATAACAAAATGGAGAAATTTTTATCTGAGTAAATTATCTATCAATATGGGAAAAACATTACGACCAGGTTATCTCGTTTTACACAAGATTTGCTGCAAATCAATAACCAGTATAACAATGTCTTATTAATTAATTCAGATAAGTAGGTGTTTGTTCCATGCAATACTTCTCCTCCAACAGAAACAGATTTTTTCTTCGTATCTTATTTTTATTAATCTTGTTCAGTCCTTGTATTTTTCCAAATCTTTATGCAGAAGACAACTGGAAACTGGTAAAAAATGCCGACGGCATAGAAGTCTATATTCGTCCGTATAAAAATTCTGGTTTCAATGAATGCAAAGGCATCACTACTATTCCTGCTCCTATGGATATTATTTGTAGAATATTATCTCATGCTCCTTTACACAAAAAATTCACACATAAGTGCTATGAAAGTTTCTTTGTTAAGCCGTGGGAAAATGATCACTTTGTACATTATTTTACCTTTAAATTACCGTGGCCTGTATGGGACAGAGGGGAATACCCCCCGAAAGTTGTGCCAGAGTTAATTAGAGTGTAGAATAGAAAAACACTTTAAGGAGGCACGGATGAAGAAGCGATTTACGGAGGAGCAGATCATCGGTATTTTGCAGGAGGCTGAGAGAGGCGAGAAAGTAATGGAAGTATGCCGCAAACATGGGATCAGCGACGCGACATACTACAACTGGAAGGCCAAGTATGGCGGAATGAGCGTAAGCGATGCCAGGAAACTGAAGGTATTGGAGGAAGAGAACCGACGGTTAAAACA
>SCVW01000009.1 GCA_007244375.1 Smithella sp.
GATCTGGATTGCGGCATCTGCGGTCAGAACATGGTGCTTGCCGCGCACAGTCTGGGACTATCCACCTGCTGGGTGGGTTTTGTAACAGCTCTTATAAAATCCCCTTATCGTTTTAAGTGGCTGAAGCGCCTTAACATCAAATATCCGTATGAACTGCTGGAAGGTATTACCATAGGCTATGCCAGAGGTAATCCGAACAAGATGGTTGAGCGCGAGTTGCACGAAATCGCCTGGTATGAAAACGGTCAGAAAACGATAACCTATTAGGAGGAAGCCATGACCAAAATCAGCCTCTACGAAAGATTAAGAATACCGACCTATGATAATGAAAAATACGCTCATCCCGGTCGGGTAAAGATCGACCTGACGAAATGTAACGGATGCGGTTTGTGTGTAAATATCTGTCCGGGTCACGCCTTATATCTTGAGGGTGAGGGTAAGGATAAGAAAGCCCGGATGGAGGCGGAATTTCCGCAGTGCATGTCGTGCAACGCCTGTGCCGCCATGTGTGAGAGAGGAGCGATTACAGTCAGCGTACCTTATGATTTCGGTTATCACTTCAAGATAATTGATCGCAGTGTAATGAAGCCGCCGCGAAAATTCAAGAATAACAATTTTATGTAAAAAGGAGGGGAAATGGAAAAGGAACCTGTCACGAATATCTGCGCAGAAGATATCGTGCATTATCAGGATCTGGCCCGTCAGTATTCCAGGAAATCAATAAATCCGATTTTTGAAGGCGAATATTCCGATGGCAATTTATCGCTTCTACAGGAGAAATTAAAAACAGCTTTTGACATTGGAATTGCAGCAGCTCCCGACGAATCTCTTTCCGGTTGCCAATATGGTGTTTGGGGCGGTGCCATAGATGAGACGGGAATAATCCCTTCTTCGCTTATTTTATCTACAATAGCCGAAACATGCGGCGGAGTGGCCATGTGCCTTAATGCGCAGGGTGTAGCATCAAATCTGATTCTTCAGGCAAAAAGAAAATTGACATTTATACCGGTTAAAGTGGCAGTAGGTCTTCAAGAAGGATTTTGCCCTCCTTTTCTTGGCACAATAACATCGCCGGATAAAGATGATCCGGCAAAAAGTATGACAACAGCCGTACAGAAAGGCAATAATTATATAATCAATGGTTCTAAATCTTTTGTATATTCGATGAGCGGTGTTGATGCATATGTTGTTTTTGCCTGCGTAGGTGAAAAATGGGGATGTTTTTTGGTAGAAGCCAAAGGTAAGGGGATTGAAAAAACGGACGTGGGAGTGAGAACAGGTCTTCGGGCGTGTTGCGTTGAACATGTTAAATTTAACAATGTGCAAATTCCACTTGAAGCACGTTTGGACGATGGAGATGCCCGTTCTTTACTGATTCGGGCTATGAGCCTGAACTGGATGGGAATGGCGGCAATTGCTGTCGGTATTGCCAGGGGTGCGGCAGCCGCGGCTCGAAAATATGCAGCGGAAAGATATCAGGGAGGAATGCAGATTGAAGAACACCCGGCAGTGAAAATGCTTATCGCCGGCGGTGAGTCCTCAATTGCTTCTGCAGACGCAACACTATATTCAATGCAGAATGGACCTCTTGCAACATTTTCAGGATTGAAGAAATCTGCCACCGCCAAACTAACTGTTGTAGATCTTTGCTCCCGTGCGGTAACCGACTGCCTTCAGAGCTTCGGCGGGTATGGTTACATGGAAGATTACGGCATGGAGAAAAGGTTAAGAGATGTTACTGTACTGAAATCGGCTTCTGGTTCTCCGGTTTACCTCAAGCAATTAATTTTCGATATTGAGAAGGAGGGTGCGCTATGAACAATTCTCTTGAGGAACGCATAGAACAAATCAAGATGGCCAATGCCACTCAGAGGATGAATTTTTTCGGGCGCCTTCTGGTGGATAACCGGGAAATGAGCCTCTGGGAGCACGATACGAAACTTCTTAGCTGGGGCGTTCGCAGATGGCGGCGAAAAGCATTGAAATTCGCCAGAGAATATATTCGACCACTGGCTACGGAGGCTGATCTCCATCCTCATGATTATGATCCAAAACCAATATTATCTGCTGCGGCGCGACAAGGCTTTCAGACGATGCTTCTTACACCGCCGCTGGGTACAGCCAGCATACTTCCGTATTACAGAAACACGGTGTTTCAACTGGCGGTTATCGGGGAAGAATTTGCGACGGAGTGTGGAGGTTTGACGCTTCTTCTTCTGGCGCATAATCTGGGTGTCGCACCGCTTCTGCTTTCGGGCAGTTTAAGAAATATACTGGGACAAATGATTCCTTTTTATCTGAAATCCTACATATTGGGCAGGCCGGACTGCATGGCTTTTGCCATAACAGAACCCGGTGCTGGTTCCGATGTTGAAGAAACTGAGGGAGGAGCGTTGGCGAAACTTGTCACCACAGCAAAGCACGCGCCTGAAAAAGGAGGTTACATTCTCAATGGACGGAAATGTTTTATTTCAGACGGAGCCATTGCAGATAAAGTAACCGTATTTGCAAAGTTGGAGAATGAAGGCATTGAATCATGGACATGTTTTTTAGTTGAAAGAGGAATGCAGGGATTCTCTGTTGGAAGAAGCGAACGAAAATTGGGACAGCGGGCGTCAGACGCTTCGGAACTTATCTTCGATAACGTGTTTATTCCCAATAAGAATGTTGTCGGAAAGCTTCGATCAGGCTGGGCTATTAATCGCAATGTTCTTAATTATTCGCGGCCGGTTGTCGGAGCAATGGCTCTCGGACACGGACGCGGAGCTTTTGAACGTTGTCTGGAGTTCTGCAGAAAAACATATCTGGGACCGAAACATCTCATTGAATATCAGGATGTACAACTGGAGTTGGCGGATATGGCGATGAGTCTCTGGGCGGCGCGTTCCATGATCTGGCACAGTTGCAGACAGTTTCGTTGTTATCAGTCGGCCTCGGCTTCGGCCAAAGTATTCGCCTCTGACACTGCGTTTAAGGTGTGCAATCAGGCGATGGAACTCATGGGCGATCATGGTTATCTGCATGCGCACGGCGTTGAGCGTGCGTGGCGCGACGCGCGGTTAACACAGATATACGAAGGTACAAACCAGATCAACCGGCTGGCGCTTTTTGAACATCATCTGAGCACGGATTTTAAAGTGTAGATTAATAGAAAGAGCTAATTCGGTTTTGTTTTGAGTTTAGAAGTTGAAGAAATATTTTATTGCCGCTGTCTTTCCTGATCGGAGAGACAACGGTAATATTTTAATAAGGAGATGTAAAGATGGATAATGTGTATGTCATTGGTGTGGGCATGATCAGGTTTAACAAATATCCCGATAAGACTGTCCGGGGCATGGCCCATGAAGCTGTCGATCTGGTTTTGAAAGACGCCGGGTTAACCAAAGAAGATATCGAAACAGCTTATTTTTCCAATACCTTTTGGGGACTTTTTTCCAGTCAGCATTCTATCAGAGGTGAAGTCGTTTTAAGGAGTATGGGAATTGGCAATATTCCCGTGACCAATGTTGAAAATGCTTGTGCCGGCGGCTCTACCGCGTTGCATCTGGCATATACCGGTGTACGTGCAGGAATGTATGATGTGGCTCTGGCTATCGGTTCGGAAAAGATATCTAATCCCGATAAAGCCTTGTCACTGGGGGCTTATGCGTACTGTATGGATACGGAGGGATATGAAGAACAGCTGAAGCTGTATGAAGAACTTACCAGACGCGTGCATATTGAAATACCCGAAGGACAACCCGCTCCCGGAGAGGGACACAGTGTCTTTATGGATGCCTATGCGATGGGTGCCCGTTGGCACATGTCACGTTTTGGTTCCACACAACGCCAGATGGCTATTGTTTGCGCCAAGAATCACTGGCACGCTTCTCTCAATCCTCTTGCTCAGTACCAAACAAACATGACAGTTGAAGAAGTTTTGGCAGATAGACCGATTTCCTATCCTTTAACGAGAGCAATGTGCGCTCCGGTGGGTGATGGTGCGGCAGCAGTTCTTGTTTGCTCAGAGCGTTATTTAAAAAAATTAAAGAACGCCAGGCCGGTTAAAATCTTGGCCTCTGTAATGGGAACGGGTAGGGACAGAGATATTGATGATCCGGATATCGGCGAACGCCTGGCAAAAAAGGCTTATGATATGGCCGGCGTCGGTCCAAAAGATATCAGCCTGGCCGAGGTTCATGATGCCACGGCATGGGGAGAATTGCATCAGACGGAGTCTATGGGATTTTGTCCCATGGGCGAAGGAGGTCCTTATGCTGAATCCGGAGCAACAAAATTAGGAGGCGAAAAGCCTATTAATACAAGTGGAGGTCTGGAGTGTAAAGGTCATCCGATTGGCGCATCCGGGCTCTCACAGATTCACGAAATCGTAACCCAATTAAGGGGTGACGCGGGGAAAAGACAAGTAGAAGGAGCTCGTTTGGGATTAGCCGAAAATGGTGGAGGTAATATCGGAGTTGAAGAAGCGGCTATGTGCATTCACATACTGGCAGCACCACACCATTCCTGAATCAAAGTGCTATCTTTGTTGGCTTCCTCAACGTATTATCATATACGCCTCGTCGCCTCCGCCTGGCCGCCTCGATATCATCTTTGATTTAGAAATGGTAAAAAAAGGAGAGAAACATGTCAGATGAATTGAAAAACTTTCCACTTTTTAAATCACTATGGCTGAAGATTAAGGAACCGGATAAGACGGCTTTGATTATTGTCAATGATGATGGCAGTGACGAGCATATTACTTACGCCGGACTTTTTGAAAATACCAACAGGATTTCGCGAGCTCTCATCAAAGGTGGAATCGGCAGGGGCCACACTTTTGCCATCGTAATGAGAAATCATCCGGAATTTCTCTACTGTCTTTCATCTGCACTGTCGATAGGTGCTATGATTGTGCCTATTGATCCCCGTTCCAGGGGGGCGAAATTGTCCTTTCAGATAAAAAATACCAAATGCAAGGGAATTATCATCTCCGATGAATTCATAGGCAGTATAAAAGAAATTGAAAACGATATACAGGATGTTCCGGTTATCGGAGTTACTTATAAAAAGCATCACGGGATTCCGGTTAATCCAGCGTATCCGGTGTTAAATGAAATATTGGAGAAGGAAAGCGGTTCCTTACCGGACAAAGCTCTGCCGATGGATTTGAAGCGTCCGGTACAGATAATTCATACGTCGGGTACCACAGGCGATCCCAAGGGAGTTATGCTCAGAGGCCAGCGGTTGAGGGATTCCGCTTTATTGGGAAAGATAATTTATAAGTATAAAAATGACGATATTTTGTACAACGGCCTTTCCATGACGCACGGTAACTGTCAAGCTGTAACTGTGTTTCCGGCTCTGTCCAAAGGTATCACTGCCGTTATCGGAGAGAAGTTTACCAAAAGCCGGATATGGGATATTTGTCGAAAATATAGTTGCACTTCCTTTTCCTCACTGGGCGGCATGATGGCTGGAATTTACAATGAACCGCCCAAGCCTAATGATGCGGACAATCCGGTGCGCGTAGTAATAAGCGCAGGCACGCCGGCAGCCATCTGGGAGGATTTTGAAAAACGCTTCAATGTCAAAATACACGAATGGTATGCGGCAGTCGAAGGTGGTCTTGCACACAATCCTCCGGGAAAGGGACCTGTTGGATCATTTGGTAAACCGAACTTCCTGATGTACAGAATGAAAATAGTTGATGAAAACGACAAGGAGGTTGGACCATTTGTTAAGGGAGAACTCATCAGCAAGATGACGTTTCGTCCGACAAAGGTTGATTATTTCGGAAAGAAAAAAGAATCAGACGAAAAAACAAAGGGCGGATGGTTACGCAGCGGTGATATTTGCCACCGCGACGAAAAAGGTTTTTTCTACTTTGATTTCCGTAAAGGAGGCGGATTGCGCAGACAGGGTGATTTCATCCAGCCTGATTACGTTGAAAAAATAATTGGAGAACATGAAAGTATCTCCGAAGTATGCGTATACGGAGTTCCGGCATCATCGGGAGCACCCGGTGAAAGCGATCTGGTAGCTGCGGTTGCGCCTTTTCCCGGTAAAAAAATAGATGTGGAGTCATTATATGCTCTTTGCGTTAAAAAACTCGAACGCAATTCTGTTCCATCATATTTTCAGATTGTCGATGAGATTCCGAAAACAATTACAGAAAAGGCACTGGACAGAGTCCTCAAAGAGCAATTCCGTCCGAACGCGCCCAACGTTGTTGTCATTCAGAAAATAATATCCGGAAAATCTAAATAATAATGTAAAATAAAAATACGAATGCACGTTTATATATTCTGCTAGTTTGATAATAATTAAACATCGAAAGTTTGATGGGTATGTGTAATTTATAAAGGAACAATATTCTCTTGACACACTATACCGTTCTTTCCTATACTCCAAATATTATAAGGAATCTCTTATCAATTGAATTCATTAAAGTTATTGACATCGGTGCAATAGAAGATAATGGTGAATTATTATTTAAGAATTCACATACAATTTCAACACACAGTAAAAGAAAAGAAACAATCAAAATATTAATCTATAATCTTGTCAGGAGAAAATTATGTCTTTTATTCAGACATTGCTTGTGCATATACCTTCGCCATTGCTTTGTTGCATTATGGTGTTTATTTATGTTTCCATTTCGATATCGGGATTGCTTATTATCCGGAAATATTATCCTCATTATAAATGCAAACCTCATAACGATATAGCCGGTTTTATATTTGCCACCCTCGGTGTGGTTTATGCAGTTCTTCTTGCTTTCACAGTTATTATTACTTGGCAGGATTTTGACAAGGCACAGGATGTTACAGTAAATGAAGCCAATTGCATCGAAGCGCTTTATCTCGATTCAATACCGTTTCCTGCGGAATTTCGCGCCGAATTGAAAAACGGCCTGACAAATTACGTGAGAGGCATTATTAACGATGAGTGGCAGGTTATGGCCAATGGCCGGAAAAGTCCAGGTGTTCAGAAGATACAGGAGAAATTGTGGGAACTCTACGGCAGTTTTCAACCTCAAAATGAAACACAAAAAATATTTTTAATGGAATCGGTGAAAAAGTTTAATCAAGCGGAAGACATGAGACGGCGGCGTATTGTCTATGCCAGTACAGGTATTAATCCTATACTTTATTTCGTACTTATTACCGGTAGTTTTATAACCATCGCTTTTGCCATGTTGTTCGGTACTGAAAATATTATTCCGCATCTGATCATGGTATCATTGCTTGCGGCATTAATTGCAATTACTCTTTTCACAACAATTGCCATGGATTATCCTTTTACGGGGGATGTCAGCATCAAACCTGATGTTTTCATAAATACGCTTTCATCATTAATAAAAGCATAAATTTATGAATATTTGTTAACATGTAAATGATATTCGTTAAATTATTATTAATATAAACATTAAAGGAGTTGCAATGAAAACTATAGCGATAATAGCGCATGATGGAAAAAAAGCAGAAATGGTTGCCTTTGTAAAAGATAATCTGGAGATACTTAAAAAATATAATCTGATAGCCACCGGTTCAACCGGCAGCCATATTGAAAAGGCCGGGTTAAAAGTAGAAAAAAAAGCTTCAGGACCTCATGGTGGCGACGCTCAGATTGCTTCCGATGTAGTTGATGGAAAAATTCAGGCGGTTATATTCTTACGTGATCCTTTGGGAAAACATCCGCATGATCCTGATATTTTTATGCTGATGCGCATATGCGACGTTCATAATGTTCCCTTGGCGACAAATACTGCTACGGCATATTTGATAATTAAATCTTTGAAAGAATAATGAGACTCAAATTTCAAAAGTTAAAGCGCATTGAAGTTTTTTAGTTGAATTATCCAATCCCGATATGTCGGGATTGAGAATTATTCCCGAAACAAAGCGGGATCGAGGATTCAAATCTTAGTGGAGGGACATACATGAAAAGCGAAACCTTCACCTTTAAAACATTAGATGGAACAGATATATTCACTTATAAATGGATACCTGATGAAGCTTCAACCATTCGCGGTATTGTTCAGATAGCTCATGGCATGTCTGAACATGCAGGACGTTATGAGCGTTTTGCGGAAAATCTGACAAAAGAAAAATATGCCGTGTATGCCAATGACCACAGAGGACATGGGAAGACCGCCGGTTCGCAGGAAGAGATCGGCTATTTTGCCGATGAAAATGGCTGGGGTAAGGTCGTAGAAGACATGCACAATCTGACCGGTATCATACAGAAGGAATACCCGGGGAAACCGGTTTTTCTTTTCGGACACAGTATGGGTTCATTTCTATCAAGATACTTAGCCATGAATTATGCCGATTATCTTTCAGGACTTATTCTTTCCGGCACTGGAGGTGATCCCGGTATAATTGGTAAAATAGGTCTTCTAATCGCGAAAATAGACGCGAAGCTTAACGGGAAAAAAGCAACAAGTGAAATCATGAACAAACTTTCGTTTGGTACTTTCAACAGTGCCTTTAAGCCCAATAGGACAGATTATGACTGGCTTTCAAGAGATAACAGCGAAGTGGATAAATACATCAAAGATCCATGGTGTGGCGCTGTTTTTACGACGGGATTTTTCTGCGATATGCTGTCAGGAATAATTCATATCAATAAAAAAGAAAATATCGCCAGAATACCCAAAAACCTGCCAATTTATTTGTTTTCCGGAACAAAAGATCCGGTAGGTACGAATACAAAAGGAGTTATTCAGGTTTATAATTCTTTCAAGAAAGCAGGCATTATTGATGTGGGGATCAAGTTTTATGAAGACGGTCGCCACGAAATGCTTAACGAGATTAACCGTGAAGAGGTTTTTAAGGACGTAGTGATGTGGCTTAATAGACACATTTGATATCTAATATGTAATTCGTTTTGAAATGGAGTAAATAGTGAAGACATTTGCTGATAATCATTATAAGAGTGACAGTAAAAAGGACTTCACGCCTGAAGAATTGGTCAGAGCAAAAACCGCATGCGAATTTGTTATTGACCTCACAAAAGCAATTTCAAGAAGTGGCTATTATGATTCGAATCATCCTGTGTCCCGTGAAGTAAAGCGGGGGCTTTATGATTTTTTCAAAACTACTATGGGCAGTTCTTCCGAAATCATGCTTACCTGCCATGAGTCAGAAGAAAAATATGATATTCACGTCAGTGGCATTCTTAATGAACCATTCAATATTCGAAAATTGGCTCATTCTGATATTTTAGAATTATATATTCCAAAACTCAAAGATTACTTTGAACGAAAAAGTCTCAATAGCTTTGCAATCAAAAAACAAATTACGTCCGAACATTTTGAATCATTTATTGATGTAATGAGTGAACCGGTTGCCGATCTTGCTGATAATTCTAAGCTCGGTGAATATTTGACAAAATCTCTTGTTGATTTGGGAATAACCGAAGTTTCAACAATTTTCAAAAATGATATTGTACTTCCCAGGGGAAAATTGCCGTGGCGGGTGTCAATTATACTGCGTCGTCTTGCAAAAGATTTGAAAGTAATACCGATGTTTCGTCTTGCTTCTGATGATAAAATCAAACAGGCGAAAATTCAAATTATAGATGACATAATAAGACCTCTCAATAGTCCTGATTTGCTCGGTGAACTGATTGTTAACGGTGATATAATTATAAGTTATCTCGGCCAGACATTGGAAACAAACGAACTTGAAAAAATGATTGTAGATTCACTACCGGCAGGAACTGTTGTACCTGTTGCGGAGGCTGTTTTCAACGTATATAGAACCAGCAAGGATGTGCTTCAATCGGATCAAAATGACTTAACGCTTCAACAAAGAAGCAAGTATTTGGCAACAGTACTTAAAATATTGGCAGGGAGAATTGATTCGGAACAATTGCCGGATGCCATAGAGTTGTCTGAAAAGTTATACGAGCATGAGATTATTACTTTTGATATGCTTCCTGAACAACTTCAGTTTAATATAAAATGCAAAAAGTTGGCCTGTGAGATAATATCACAAAAAGATCAGTATATGGACAGGATTTTAAAAGCTTCGTCAATTGAAGAGATGGAGTCTGCTATGGCGACGTTCCGCGTGGTCATTCCGGTGCTTATCAGGATGAAGGAATGGCCGGTAATCAGTCAAATTGTAAACGCTTTATATGGCTCTCAATTTCAAAAAGGTGTTTACGTAAATGCATCCGAATTTAAATTAAACCTGCCTGATGCTGTTTTTGAAGGTTCGGAAGAAGCATTTGTTGAAGAATATGTGAATGCTGAACAGTCAGCGCGTGATCAAATGGATGAAATTCTCTCGAAAATGACATTTATGTGCATAAAAATACTGGAAACGGTATTTGCCACATGTAAAGATCCCGGCATTTTGAAGGAAGCAATAGATTTGATATCTAAAAAGGATGATTTAGCTAAACAATGGTCCACAAAGATACTTGATAGCCCAAACCAATCCTTACATATATTAAATACGGCATTGCTTGTAATTATGAATGTTGGTCAAAGCGATGATATAAGTTTGGTTAAAAAACATACCAAAAATGTGAATCCGGGTATCAGGACCAAAGTTCTTGATGTGGCAATAAAATTAAACAAAAAAGATGCGGAGGTTTTGATAATAGAGGCTCTGACCGATGAAGATGAAAAAGTAAGGAATCACGCTGCAACTATAATAGAGCGTGACTCATCATTCTCTGTGGAATTCTTCAACAGGCTTTGTCTGTCAATAAAGACCGAACTGGCGGAAAAACAAGATATAACAATCCATGAAGCAAAATTTATTGCCCGCCTGTTGAAGACAATGGAGAGGGATGCCGGTGTCCTGAAGGAGTATTTGGAAAATGAAATTCTGGGAATAACAACAGATTTAGTGAAGGGACGAATTGGTTTTTTAAAATACAAATCAGCTCCCGATAAAGAACATATAGAAATTATATATGCATGTTTATCAACGCTTGCTGCGATAGGAGGGCATAAATCTGTGAAATTTTTAAATACATTTCCACGTAGCGGTACTCCCTTATCAAAGGTTGCTCGTGAAACGGTAAAAAAATTGGAAGAAAAAATTGTTTAATGGTAAAATTATAAAAAGCATGGGTATGAACTCCAGGGCAATCCCGATTGCTATCGGGACTGGACCCTAATTCCGCCCCAATGGGCAGGGTATTATAACTTCCGCTTATGGCGGGATTGTTCGACTTGCAAATTTCAATACACTTCGTTTTTGAAATTTGCAAGTCTCACAATAAAATTAACTGCATAACTTAGTGATAATTTTTAGGAGGGTGCTGTTATGACAATCCGTAAAATGTCACCAACTTTAACGCAGAAAATTTGCAAAAATATTATTTTTCAGCTTCTAAAAAAGATTCGAGCTGGTCATCTGACGATTTGTCTTCCTGACGGTCAAAAGGAATCCTTTGGTGACAAAGGTTCGAGTCTATCGGCCGATATTAATGTATTCGATTACCGGTTTTTTTCTGAAGTTGTTTTGCGGGGCGATGTCGGCCTTGGTGAATCTTTTATGCTTGGCATGTGGGATACCGAAGACATTCCATGTCTGTTCCGATTATTTATCAAGAACCGGCAGGCATTAAAAGATGGGTATCCTGCCGTAGCCTGGTTGTGCAATCAGAAAAATCGTTTGTTTTATAATTCAAGGGAAAATACACCGGATGGCAGCCGGGAAAATATTCAGCAGCACTATGATTTGAGCAACGAATTCTTTCAGAAATTTCTTGACCCATCCATGCTTTATTCCTGCGGGATTTATGCTTCAGATAATGATTCCTGTGAAACGGCTCAAAAAAATAAAGTAAGCAGCATTATAGAAAAGGCTCAAATAAAAGGAACAGATCATGTACTTGAAATCGGTTGTGGCTGGTGCGGATTTGCAATAGAAGCGGTTAAACAGACCAAATGCCGTCTTACGGGCATTACAGTTTCCAAAGCACAATATGAGATGGCATTGGATCGTGTAAAAAAGGAAGGACTGGAAAAAAATATTGAGATTCGCCTTCAGGATTACCGCGAAATCAGGGGTATCTATGATAAAATAGTTTCAATTGAAATGTTGGAAGCCGTTGGTTACCGGTATTTCGGCAAATTTTTCCAGTGTTGTGACCGCCTTCTCAGACCGGGCGGGTTGCTTGTTATTCAGGTTATCACCATTCCTGATCAGCGTTATAAAGAATACAAGCGGAAAATAGATTGGATTCAGAAACATATTTTCCCGGGTGGGCTTCTTCCTTCAGTTACTGTTCTCAGTCAGTCAGCGACAAAATATTCGAGTTTTCTGATGGAAAATTTAAAGGATATCGGCATTAACTATGCTGCAACACTCAGAGACTGGCGCGAGAAATACCTTAACAATATCGAATATATATCGTCAATGGGATTTAATGATGCTTTCCGTAGAAAATGGGAATACTATTTGTCTATATGCGAAGCGGGATTTGCCGAACGCGTTTTGGGTGATATTCAGGTTGTCTTCCGCAAGCCGGCATGATGAAATAATTTTAAATTATCTATATAAAAAATCTTGACTATTCTATGAAATTGCCATAAGATCACGTTAACTTTAAATGTTCAGAAATGAAAGTTTGAAGGAAAGAGTTGAATTTAGACGTTTTGAAGCACATAGGTTAGCCACCTGTACTTTAGAGTCTTGGTGGCTTTTTTAGTTCTGCCATAGCGTTGATTCGACTTTTGGAAATATTTAAGAAAGGAGGATTAGAACTATGTCAGAAGGTAAAGTAAAGTGGTTCAATGAAAGCAAAGGTTTCGGCTTCATTTCGCAAGAGGACGGTGCCGACGTTTTTGTACATTTTAGTGCAATTCAAACCGATGGTTTCAAAACATTAAAAGAAGGTCAACTGGTAAGTTTTGATATTGCTCAGGGCAAAAAAGGCCCGGAAGCTACAAACGTCAAACCTGTGTAATATTTGCCGGAATTTAAAATGAGCACTTCGTTTATGAGAAATCATTGCGGAGTGCTTTTTTAGTGTGTTGAAAATATTATAATTTCCCCAGAGGTGTTTCTTTTAATAAAATATTAATAAGAAAATAATAAAATGTTAGCTTGACATATTGTCAAACAACGTGTAACAAGCCCTTTCACAAAAAATTCTGGTTTACGGTGGATACCCCATCTTGCAGCGATTCTTACAAGTGTGGGGTTTTTTATTGAAAAGGAGTTCCGATAAATCGGGACGAAGCGACGCGGGATTATATAAGAAACAAAAGGAAAAAAATAATGAAGATTGAAGATCAAAAAATTCGCAATATCGGCATCAGTGCCCATATCGATTCCGGTAAAACAACGCTGACGGAGAGAATTCTTTATTACACGAAAAGAATTCATGCCATTCATGATGTCAAAGGAAAAGACGGTGTCGGCGCCACGATGGATTCCATGGAGTTGGAAAAGGAGCGCGGAATAACCATCGCTTCAGCGGCCACTTATTGTGAATGGAAAGGCCATGAAGTAAATATCATAGACACTCCGGGACACGTTGATTTCACCATAGAAGTGGAACGTTCTCTTCGCGTTCTGGATGGTGCAATTTTGGTTTTGTGTGCTGTGGGCGGTGTTCAGTCTCAATCCATCACGGTTGACCGTCAGATGAAAAGATACAAGGTTCCGTGCATTGCTTTTATCAATAAATGCGACCGCAGCGGCGCCAATCCTTTCCGTGTTATCAGTCAGTTGAGAGCGAAACTGGGTCACAATGCCGTGGCAATGCAGATTCCCATTGGTTTGGAAAACGATGTGCAGGGCGTTGTTGATTTGGTTGGCATGAAGGCTCTTTATTTTGAAGGTGGCAACGGTGAAATTGTTCGCGAAGTTGAAATTCCTTCTCATTTACTGGAAGAAGCCAAAGCCAAAAGAGAAGAATTGATTGACGCTGCATCGTTGTTTTCCGATGAACTTACGGACGCAATCTTAAATGAAAATGAAATATCTACGGAAATGATTTACGAGGCTTTGCGCAAAGGAACGCTTAAAAGAGAAATAACCCCCGTTTACATGGGCTCTGCTTATAAAAATAAAGGCGTTCAGCCAATGCTCGACGGTGTAACTTATCTTCTGCCCTGTCCTTCTGAAATAGAAAATGAAGCTATCGATATGGATAAGAATGAAGAAAAAGTCGTGTTGAGTAACGATCTGGAAAAACCGATTGTCGCGTTGGTTTTCAAACTGGAGGACGGTCAGTACGGGCAGTTAACCTATATTCGTGTTTATCAGGGAACTTTAGAAAAAGGTTCGACAATAGTCAATGTCCGCACCGGTAAGAAGGTGAAGGTCGGCAGGCTGGTGCGCATGCATGCCGACCAGATGGAAGATGTCGAATATCTGCGAGCCGGCTATATCGGCGCGTTGTTTGGAATTGAATGCTCTTCTGGAGATACCTTCACTTCTCCGGAAGTAAACTTAACCATGATTTCTATGTATGTTCCCAAACCGGTCATCTCGCTGGCGATTGTACCCAAAGACAATAAATCGCAGATCGCCATGGCCAAAGCCCTTAACAGATTTGCTAAGGAAGATCCGACTTTCAAAACATATGTTGATAATGAAACCGGCGATACAATTATTGAGGGCATGGGCGAGTTGCATCTGGATATTTACGTGGAAAGAATGCGGCGTGAATACGGTGCTGAGGTTACGACAGGCAATCCGCGCGTTGCCTACCGCGAAACGATTACTCAGCGTGCCGATTTTAATTACACTCATAAAAAGCAGACAGGAGGTGCGGGTCA
The DNA here is from genome assembly GCA_007244375.1 of Smithella sp. Lineage (GTDB taxonomy): Bacteria > Desulfobacterota > Syntrophia > Syntrophales > Smithellaceae > Smithella. The sequence goes on from SCVW01000009.1 coordinate 14,744, forward strand.
GTTCGGCCGTGTGGCCGGCTATCTGGAACCTATTTCCGATGCTGAATTTGTTTTTGAAAATAAAATATTTGGCGGCGCTATACCCACGCAGTACATTGCCGCATGCGAAAAAGGATTCAAACAGAGCATGACCAAGGGACCGAAGCTGGAATTTCCGGTTACCGGCGTAAAGGTTGTCATTAATGACGGATCATCACACTCCGTTGATTCTTCGGATATGGCTTTTCAGGCGGCAGCACGCGGCGCATTCAAGGAAGCATATTTACGGGCAAAACCCGTTATTCATGAGCCAATAATGAAAGTCGTTGTGGAAACTCCAACGGAATTTCAAGGATCGGTTATGGGTCTTTTAAATCAGCGTCGCGGCATGATTATCGGGTCTCAGGATGAAGATGTCATGTGCGTGATAGAAGCTCAGGTGCCGTTGGCGGAAATGTTCGGATTTTCGACTATCCTGCGTTCAGCCACGCAGGGAAAAGCGCAGTTTACGATGGAGTTTGCTCTTTACCGGCAGGTACCGCAGTCGATTGCGGAAAAAATAGCTCTGGAAGTGGCTCAAAATAAGAAATCGGCAGCGTAGATGTTATGTCGTTCCGCAGAGTGCCATTCAGGGTAAATCCCGGTTTTTCGGGATGAGGAATCTTAAACCGTGAATTTTTAAAATTAAGATTTCTCGCTGCGCATCGAAATGACAGATTAATAAAAGTTTTGTTGCATCAGTCATATAAAAATGTTTACATTTAATGTTGCCCTGAAGAGGGAAGATAATATCATCCATTTAACGTATAAGGATATTGTAATGATAAAAAAAGAAATTATTTATCGCAATCCGCTTGTAAATCTCGGTTATGACAATGAAGATATTTTACCAGCGGGAGGATTCGGCGCAGTGCTTGCTCATGCAGGCGTTGGAAAGACCGCCCTGCTGGTTCAATTGGCTTTGAATATGATGCTGCGGGGGAATTCTATCCTTCACGTTAGTCTAAACGACGCGGTTGGTAAGGTTGATCTGTGGTATCAGGAAATTTTTCACGATATTGCTGAAAAATTCGGCATTGTTGAAGTAACTGAATACTGGGATAGAATTCAGCCATATCGTTTTATCATGACATTCAAGGTAGAAGGTTTTAGTGCACCAAAATTGGAAGAACGCCTGAATGATTTAATGGAGCAGAATATCTTCAAACCGCATACGATTATTATTGACGGATTCAGATTTGATGACGCAGAACGCGGTCAGCTTATGCGATTGAAGGAATTAGTTAACAAATATTCTATGCGAATGTGGTTTACTGTACATACGCATCGCCATGAACCTCCGCAGGAAAACGGCCTGCCTCTTTCTTTTTTGCACATAGCGGATTTGTTTGATGCTATCGTTCAATTGGCGGCAAAAGGCGATGAAGTATATATCAAATCTCTTAAAGGAATATCAATCGAATCAAAACAAAACGATTTGATTCTTGATCCGGCAACAATGTTGATTAAGGACTCTGAGTAATAGAGGCTCCTCTAATCAAGTATCGCCAAAAGTTGATCCGTTTTTACAGAATCACCTTCCTTAACATTTATTTTCTTAACTGTTCCATCAGCAGGCGAATATATGGGAATTTCCATCTTCATGGCATCCATAATGACGATTTCATCGTCGATCTTGACTTGGTCTCCTACATTAACAACGATACTGACGATTTTTCCGGTCATCGGTGCTTTTATTTCCATACTCATTTATACATCTCCTTTTTAGCCCGTTGCATTAGCACATGACAAATTAAATATATTGGTTAAAATTGTGTTTACATCAATACCCAAATTATAAGGTAAGGTCAATAAATTTATAGCAGTTTCTCTATATATAAATATATTATTTGCTCATGATTATTCACTTGAATTTTGGCATTATATCAATTATGACATTAACATCGTATTGAACTATATCTGAAGTATAAGAGTAGCTGACGATATTGGTTTGTGTCTGAATATATGGGGGAAAATTGCTTGTTTGAGAAGTGATTGAAATTTCCGTGTAATAAATCTGGAATTAAAGTTTTTAAAGACGCTGAATGTATTCTTCATTCATATAATAAATCAGAAAAAATAAATTAATGTAAGGAGGATAAAAAATGAAAAAATTTATCGGAGGAATGACATTTTTACTTGTTTTTGTCTGGTCGTCTCTGGCGCTTGCTGCAAGCGGTGGCAAGTTTATATTTTTATCAAGTACCATTGGGCCGATTGATTCTGGTATTGTAAGTGTTTTGGAAGATCAATTTGAAAAGGAAACCGGCATTCGTGTTCGTCATGTGGGTGCAGGGACAGGAGCGGCACTGAAAATTGCCAGTAAGGGAAGTATCGATGTGGTTATGGTTCATGCCAAATCACTGGAAGAAAAATTTATTGATGATGGTTTTGGCACGGAAAGAATTCCTCTGATGTATAATGATTTTGTCATTGTGGGACCTGCGGCTGATCCGGCAGCGGTTAAAGGAGAAAAATCAGCGGCGGAAGCTTTAAAGAAGATTATGGACAAGAATGTAAAATTCATCAGCCGCGGCGATAAATCGGGGACAAATGTTGCCGAACTGGAGATTTGGAAAGCTGTGAATGTCAAACCGGAAGGTCCATGGTATGTGATTTATGAAAAAGGTGCGGAAGGCAATGTCGCGACCTTGAAATACACCGATCATCAGGGAGCCTATACATTCATTGATCGCGCCACTTATCTTTCTCTGAAAGATCAAATCAAACTGGTAATCCTGGTTGATGGGGATGAAGCACTGATCAACTATATCTCATTGATACCAGTTAATCCTGCGAAGTTTCCTAAAGTCAATGTTAAAGATACAAAGATTTTTGTAAAATGGATGACTTCTCCCAAGAAAGGTCAGTTGATTATCCGGGATTTCGGCAAGGATAAATACGGTTCACCGCTTTTCTTCCCCAATTCTGTGGAATGGCAGAAAGCACAAAAGAAAAAATCACGGATATGAACCCCAAAGCAAGCTTTGAGATTCATATCCTCCGCTTATAGCGGGATTGTTCGACATGCAAATTTCAATTCACTTCGTTTTTGAAATTTGAGTCTCACGAATAAATAATTTAATAATATAAAGGAGAAAGATCATGAAAGTTTTTAGAAACAGCAAAGTTATAATAACATTGATGATAGCCGCGTTGCTTGTAGCCTTTGGAACGTCAAGTGTTTTTGCAGGCAAAGCAGCAAACAAGCAAAAAAATATTATTCTTGCCACAACAACCAGTACTCAAGACTCGGGGCTTCTTGATGTTTTAATTCCTGTTTTTGAAAAGAAAACAGGATACTTTATCAAAACAATCGCAGTAGGTTCCGGTCAGGCCATGAAGATGGGCGAAAAAGGTGAGGCCGATGTCATGCTGGTTCATTCACCGGATGCGGAAAAAAAGTTTGTTGAAGAAGGATACGGTGTAAACCGCCAATTGATCATGCACAATGATTTTATAATTGTTGGCCCGTCAGCAGATCCGGCCAAGATTAAAGGCGTGAAATCATCAGCTGAAGCTATGAAAATGATCGCCAAAACAGAAAATCTTTTTCTGTCTCGTGGTGATAATTCGGGAACACATGCCAAGGAAAAGAAATTATGGAATAAAGCGGAAATTACTCCTGTCGGACAAAAGTGGTACCAGGAAACCGGACTGGGCATGGGACAAACCTTAAATGTTGCTGCGGAGAAAAAGGGTTATACTTTGGCTGACCGCGGAACATATCTGGCTTTGAAGAAAAATCTGGGATTGAATATACTGGTAGAAGGCGACGCCGCACTGCTTAACGTTTATCATGTAATAGAAGTAAATAGTGCCAAGTGGCCTAAGGCCAATGCTGAAGGCGCCAAGGCTTTTGCCAATTTTATGGTTTCGAAAAAAACGCAGGAAATCATCAAGAAATTCGGTGTTGATAAATACGGTTCTCCATTGTTCTTCCCCGATGCAGGAAAGAAAGTGGAAGATTTAGGTAAATAATGTGGAAGAAACTTTAATTCCCTTTCCCTCGATGGGTGAGGGTGTAAATAAAGATTACCCCCGCCCCTCAATCCCCTCACGCCAGTGGCGGGGAAGTATTTAAAGGTGTGTAATGGAATTAATTGTTCAGGGTATCATCAAGGCTTTTGAGTTAATTATCAGTTTTGATCCTGAAGTATTGGGAATAACGTGGCTGTCTTTGAAAATATCAGGGACAGCCACGCTCATCAGTCTTTTTATTGGTGTTTCCATCGGAACCGCCGTTGCCTTGAATAATTTTTTCGGAAAAAGATTCGTCATCAGTTTAATCAACACAGGCATGGGGCTGCCGCCGGTAGTGGTTGGTTTGTTTGTAACAATTTTTATCTGGCGTAACGGGCCATTCGGTTTTCTGGAAATTCTTTACACTCCTATAGCAATTATTATTGCTCAGGCGATTATTGCTACACCGATTGTCATGGGTATATCGCTGGCCTCGATTCAAAATCTGTCGCCAAATTTGCGCCTGCAGATACTTTCGCTGGGAGCAAACCGTTTACAGATGGTATGGGTATTGATTAAAGAGGCAAGGTTGCCGCTTCTGGCAGCGGTCATGGCTGGCTTTGGAGGCGTTATTTCAGAGGTCGGAGCATCCATTATGGTCGGTGGTAATATTAAAGGGTACTCACGCGTTCTTACTACGGCCACAGTTATGGAAACCGGCAAAGGAAACTTTGATATTGCCATCGCTCTGGGTATTATTCTCCTCCTGCTCTCTTTCATTATAAATTATCTTCTCACGCAGATACAGCAAAGGCAGCATCCGCGATGAATCAAGAAACTTTGATGAAAATAGAAAACATAAACTTGAGTCGCGGCGGCGTGACTGTATTGGATATTCCTGAATTGCATGTGCAACGGGGAAGGATTCTGGCACTTATTGGACCAAATGGCGCAGGAAAATCCACACTGCTTTTTATGCTGGCAGGTTTATTAAAACCAGAGCAGGGGAAAATTTATTTTCACGGAATGCCGATTGAAAGCAGGGCTCATCTGATACAATTGCGCCGAAATGTATCCGTTGTTTTTCAGGAGCCGCTACTTTTAAATGGTAATGTTTTCGAAAATGTGGCACTGGGGTTAAAGTTTCGTAAAATTAATAAAGCAGAAATAAAAGACAGAGTTCAAAATGCTCTGGCATATTTCGGCATAAGTCACCTGGAAAAAAGATCAGTCCGTGCGCTTTCCGGTGGGGAAGCAAAAAGAGTTTCGCTGGCACGGGCCTTTGCCATTAAACCGCAAATAATTATGCTTGATGAAGCTTTTAATTCACTTGATCCGCCATTGCGGGAAACTATTATTGATGATTTGAAAAACACTCTCAATGAAACAAAAATTACGGCAGTGCTGGCACTACATGATCGGGAAGAAACACTGCGTCTGGCGCAGGATGTCAGCGTGATGAACAGCGGAAAGATCGTTCAATCTGGAACAACAGCCCAGATTTTTAATCAGCCGGATTCAGAATTTGTAGCAAGCTTTGTCGGGACGGAAACAATTTTGGAAGGCACGGTGCGAAACTGTACAGCGGGAAATATGATTGTCGATGTAAACGGCAGAGAAATAGAAGCAATCGGTGATTGTTCCATTGGACAGAAAGTATTTTGCTGCTTAAGACCGGAGAATATTACCATTTCCAGCAAAGCGCAGGAGAAAATCAGTGCGCGCAATGTTTTGGAAGCCAAAGTATCCAAAATCATCCGCCAGGGATTTTTTAATAAACTTATTCTTGATTGCGGTTTTCCTCTAATTGCGTATATTACTATAACTTCCTGCGAAGATTTAGGAATAACTCACGGATCTATAGTGCATGCTTCCTTCAAGGCGACTTCAGTTCACGTTATTAACAGAGAAAAGTAGTTGTATGTGAAGAAGTTTTAAAATCGTACCATAGCAATTTATGTTGTAATAAATAATTGATTTAATACTATTCAATAAAAATACAATATTCTTTAATGGAATAAATTTGTATTTACTTTTGGTTTCTTATCATATATAAACAAAACACATGTAAGAGCTTTAAATGTTTTATTAAAAGGAGGATTTTTTGTGAAAAGAGTTTCTTATCCTTTTGTGGGTATAGTTTTGAGTATAGCAGCAATTTTTCTTTTAACCTTCTCATATATATCAGCAGCAGAAACCATAAACGCTACGAAGGAAACACCGGTTATTTATGATCCCTATTATGCCGGAATTTTTGGCGGTTTTGTCGTTCCTGATGAACTCAAGGTAGAAAACGGGGAGTCGATTAAGCTTCAAAACAGTTGGATTGCGGGTGCCAAAGCCGGTTATATCTTTCCGTTTAGATGGTTAGCTGCCGAGTTGGAGTACAGTTACCTGGCAGATCAGGATGTCGATGATCCCGGAAGTGGTCATTATAAGTCGAACAATATAATGGCCAATCTTTTACTAAGGTATCCGGAAGGAATGATTCGTCCCTATGTTGGAGTTGGAGCAGGTTGGTCAATGGGTGAAGTTGCCGGAGGACCTGTGGATAAATCATTTAATGTCCTGGCATGGCAGGGATTAGCGGGAATAAATCTGGAAATCATACGCAATTTGTCAGTTGATTTTGGATACCGCTACTTCATGAGTAATTTTAACCTTAATGAATTGGGAGACTCCACAATCGCGAATCACATTCTTTTGGTGGGTTTTAATTACCACTTCGGCGGTGTAGAACCTGTTGCCCCCCCGCCTCCACCGGAACCGTTACCCGTTGTTAAGCAAAAGAAATGTTTCAATGTGCCTCAATGTTGCTTAGTCGACGATGATGGTTGTCCGGTTGATTCCGATAAAGATGGTGTGTGTGACGGATGCGATAAATGTTCAGATACCCCTGTGGGTTGTGTTGTAGATGAAAACGGTTGTCCGGTTGATTCCGATAAGGATGGTGTATGCGATGGCATAGATAAATGTCCTGACACGCCTTCCTGTTGTGTTGTAGATGCTAATGGTTGTCCGGTTGATTCCGATAAGGATGGTGTATGCGATGGTTGTGATAAATGTTCCGATACGCCGGCAGGATGTGCAGTAGATGCTAATGGTTGTCCGGTTGATTCCGATAAAGACGGTGTGCCTGACTGTTTGGATAAATGTCCCGATACGCCGGAAATTTCTAAAGTAGATGCTAATGGTTGTCCTATTACGGCTGTCATAAGACTTACGGTTCAGTTTGATTATAAAAAGTGGGACATTAAACCGGAATTCTATGATGAAATCAAAAAACTCGGTGATTTCATGAAAAAGCATCCGAATCTTAATGCGACTATCGAGGGACATACCTGTAATATAGCGTCTGCGAAGTATAATATGGCTCTTTCACAACGTCGTGCTGATTCTGTTATGAAATTTCTTATTGAAAAAGAAGATATTGATCCGAAACGTCTTAAAGCCGTCGGGTACGGTCTCATCAAACCCATCGCCAGCAATGATACTGAAGAAGGAAGGATTAAGAACCGTCGTGTTGAGGCTCATCTCGAAGCTCAGATGTTAAAGAAACAATAAAATATCTCACAATGAAAAAAGGGCGCCATAAAAGGCGCCCTTTTTTTGGCAAAATTTAAACTTAACTTTTAGCAATCGGTTTTGAGCTATCTATAATATATCCCTGAATAGCGTCGATATTCAGTTCTTTAAGGTGTTGCAATTGATTCTCCGTCTCGACACCTTCAGCAATAACTACAACATCGATACTGTGTGCTACGCTGCAAATGGAGCGGATAAAGAAACGGCTGTCGCTGTCTTCATCTTTTAATTCAGTTGTATACGCCCGGTCAATCTTTACGTAGTCAGGACGCAGTGATTGAAGATATTTCAGATTTCCGCAACTTTGACCGTAATGATCCAGCCCCAGTTTATGGCCGTGTGCGCGAATAATTGCACCAAATGATTTTATAAGATTTTCATTTTGGACAGCGCCAAATTCCGGGAATTCAAAGATTACCATGGGCGCATTTTCCGGTAAATTTACCAAAGTCTGCTGGATCCACTGAACAAAAGATTCATCTCGCAGTGAAGAAGGAGATAAATTAACCGCAATAGTTTCCGTACCAAGCTTATTTCGGTCAAGTTTTATTACCTCTTCGATAATCAGGCGATCAAGAGCGGAAATAAGTTTTAAGCGTTCAGCAATAGGAATAAATACTCCGGCATTGATAATTTCACCTTCTCCAAGAATGATTCGGGAAAAGATTTCCAAATGGAGTAAAATATTCATGTCAATTGCCTTTACTACGGGTTGAGAATACAAAGCGATGCGACGGTCCTTAAGCACTTTCTCCAGCGCTTCTTTCCATTGATTCTGACCGAAAGGAATCTTAGTTGTACTTTCCACAATAGTGCGAACATGCCACATATTAGTTCCGGCCTGTGTGGCGGTGGCAAGTGCCAGATCGGCCTCCGCAAGGAGTTGACCAAGAGTAACAGAACGGTCAAAGGCACAGACACCGATACTGGAAACATTTTCGGAAGCAGTGATGTTTGCTGCTGTCAGTGAGCTGAGTTTGTTGGCTACTTCGCGGGAAAGACGGTCTGCATCTGATGAGGGGTAATCAGGCAGGAACAATCCGAAATCACTTCCGGAAAGGCGGGCAAGAATTGAACCGGCGAGTTCCGCAGCAGTTTCCTTTAATAAAGAAGCAACTTTCTTCAATAATTCGTCGGCAATGAGGAAACCTCTTTGCTCATTAAGTATTTCCAGACCGTGGATGCGGATCAGCATAAAAATTCCTTTTATGTCAATATCCTTGTTGTCAAGATAGGCTGTTACCTGACCCTCGAAGTAGCGACGGTTGCCGATGCCCGTCAACGTATCGTTATAAGCTCGCTCCCGCAGAGCCTCTGCCTGAATTACCTGTTCGGAAAACATTTCTTTTACTTTTTCCGTCATGCGGTTCATTACAAAGACAATACGCCGCAGTTCTCTTGTCCTTGGTATCTTTGTCTGAATTTCGTATTCCTTTCTGCATAGTGCATCTGCCTGTTGTTCAACAAGAACAAGAGGACGTAATAGCATACGCAATCCAAATCCACCGGCGATTAATATAAAAATTCCGCAGAGCACGAAAACTAATGTTGTATGTTTAATATCCTGCCACAGGCTGTTGTATGCGTATCCGGCATGGCTTTTTACATAAATTGTTCCGGCCTGGCGCCAGCCGGCTGTAACAAAAGCATTTGCTTCGGGTACCTTTAAGGGGAGCAGTTTTATAAACCATGAAGGAACTCCTTCAATAACTACCTTAAGATTTCGCTCCATTAGAATCTTCCCGTTGGGATCAATAAACCTAATCGTTTCATAATATCCCCTGTCGAAAATGGCGTTGATCATGGTTTCCGTACTGACCATATCGTCAGGATATTGCGAAATGGCCAGAGCAAGAGAACTTGCCGTATCCTGTGCGTGGGATTCAAGCTGATCTGTCAGAAATGATCGTGTACTTTCAAGCTTGGCAAACCATGTTCCCACAAAAAGAATCAAAAATAATGACATTGTAAAAATAACAAGTTGTCTGTAAAGAGTCATTTAGTGCCTCCTGTCAATATTAAATTCCTGTTTCTGCCATTCGCTGCAGAAGATCGTTCCATGCCGTTAAACGGCTGCTTTTGCCGGCCAATTTTCCCTGCCCACGGTCATGGGCCAGCCATAGTCCCGCACCGTTAAAAGTAAATATGGGTAATAGATCCCGTCGTTCCGACGCCGGTTTTATTGAATCAATAAGACTGTCGAGAATTAAAGGCTCTGCTTCCGGATTGCTGTAATATACCATTACCATGTGAAACATATTATATTGCAGAGCTTTGACGTAGGCAATTCTCAGCTTTTCCTCGGCTATTCCCATTATTTTAAGGCTGAAATATTTGGCGATGGCATAATCCTCACAATCTCCGGCTCCCCTGGCAAGAAATTCAACGGGAGTTGCCCAGTAATCTTGTACTCCATAAAGGTCCATATCATTTGCGAAGACTATTTTTTTATTAAAAAAATAGTCTATTTTTTCGAGTTTTTCCCTGTCCGATGCTCCGTTATAGCGTTGTATGAGCTCTTCCCATGCAACGAGACGCGACCGGCCTTCCGGGCCGTATTTTTCCTGCGCTTTTTGAAGGACTTTTGGATCAAGGTGAAATTTCTCTCCCGTAAAAACCGATCCAGTGACGATGAGTCCTATTAGAATAAGTAACAGGAACATTATGATTTTGAATTTATTGGAATTTTCAAAGGATTCAAGAGGCGCCAAGATTAGTGATCCCTTTTAAAAAATAACGAGAACAGCTTATTGACTACATTATACCCGGGAAATGAAATTATTATGGATTTTTTACAGCTCTTTATAATCACAGATTGTATATGCTGTCAAGATAATTGATTTTTTGGTAGTGTCCTAATTTAAATTTTAAGAATGCAAAAACTGATAGGTTGCGGTTTGTGTGCGCTTAACCTTTCCTTCACGAATGAGATTAGTAAGGCAACGCCTAATCCAGCATTGATAACGTGGTTGCAAACCCGGTTTCCAAGACTTACGATGCTGATCGGTAACAAGTGGATGATTTGATAATTCACAATAGATTTTTTGCAGCTTAACAGGTTCATCTTCATGTTGTTGGAGAACTTCAAGGATAGCTTCGTTCCACGTCATAATTACCCCCTCTTGTGGTCACTTATTATAGAGGCGCGAACCGCTTTTTCTGGTGAGTCAACAGGTGGAATATGCAGAACAGCATAGTATCGTAGTTTAGTGCTTCCATCTATTGGTGATGACCAAGCATAACATTTATCAGTTTGAGAATGCCCTGTAAGTTCAAAAACACTTACTGTGCCTTCCCATACTGTCTCTAACCCGAATTTCTCCACTACAATAACATCCTCAATATATAAGGCGCGACAGTTATGAAGACGTTCAATAGCTTTTTTCAAATCAGTCTTAATTTTCTCCATCCGTTTTACCTTCAATGCTTTCAGGTAAATCCTCTTCATTCTCTAGTAAAAATTTAATTAATTTACTTATAGATTTTGGAGTAGTATCATCTACGCCTGAAATTATTATACGAGCCGTTAAACCTCTCCCTATTGTATAAGTTGCTATTTCCCTTTCTCTATTAACTGAACTTATAGGTTTCATGGAATAAATTGAGGCAGAAGGTGACGGTGACGGTGATGGTGACGGAAATTTAGTTCGTGTCATTGTTTCGTTTTGCATTGTATTTTCATCTCCAGTTGTGTCTGATCTATTTAAGTTTGCATATTCAATAGTTCTTTTAAAATCAGAAATAAAACCATCCACCTTGACAGGATTAAATTCATAAGGTTCCTTAATTAATTTTATTTTTAATGTAGTATCAGAAGGTAAATTACCATTATACTCATTAAATAATTTTTCATAAACATTTGGTTTTATAGCTAATTTTTTTATTGTTTCAATATATATATCATCTTGTGGCTCATGTAGTGCCAAATCAACCGCTTCATCTGTTAATCTTATATCACCTTTTTTCTCATTAATCAAGCCAAATTGTTTCAAAGCAGAAAGGACTCTTCCTCCGTAACCCCCTATATTTTTGTATCCAAGGTGCTCAAAAACAGCCCTTAAAGGAATGGGATTATTTTTATCTTTATCCCATAATATTTTTGCCCTTTGGATGGCTTCTTCAAGGCTAATCATAGGATATCCGGGACTTCTCTTTCCACGCTTTGACACTTTTTTTTCTTGTGCAGTATTCATATAAATACCCCCTTAATCTTTCCTTGGAAGTGATTATAATTCCATCATGGATAAAAGTCAAGCACAAAATTAACATTAAATTTTGAATTAAAATATTTTATTTTGTGCTTGACATGAGATTTAAAATATGATTTAGTGAGTTAAAAGTTGTTGCACTGGGTATGAATATATGGTAAAGGAAAGTTATAGAATAGAAAAAGCCTCATCCAATATCACTTGAATGAGGCTGGTATTTGGGGCGCGATTGGTTCCCTAGTGGCCTTTACAACCTAACTGGGAGGGGTTCAACTCCCCTGCGCTCCAGCTTTTTAACTGATTTATGATAACGTTTCAGAGGAGATTTGTCAATGAATATTTTAAGGAAAGAAAGAAGCTATAATTACTGGCTTAGTTGAAGGAGTTTCTATCCGTTCTTTAGAAAGGATGTCCGGTGTTCATCGGGACACGATCATGCGCTTGATGGTTAAAACAGGAAATAATTGTGAAAGTATCATGGACACCCAAATGCACAAATTAACCTGTAAAAATATTGAAGTTGATGAATTATGGACTTACGTTGGAAAGAAACAACGTCACGTTAATATAGATGACAATCCTTATGAGGTTGGTGATTTTTACACATTTGTTGCTGTTGATTCAGATACTAAATTAATTCCAAGTTATAAAGTTGGGAAACGTGATCTTGTCACCGCTAAAGAATTTATTTCCGATTTGTCGTCACGCTTAGATAATCGCATTCAAATAAGTTCAGATAAATTAAAAGCATATGTTGAAGCAATAGAATGTGGTTTTGGCGGTAATGTGGATTATGGACAGATTGTAAAATCGTATGAAGCTGAACCCATTGGCGCGGGTAGGTATAGTCCGCCTAAAGTTATTTCTACAAAGAAGCAATATATTGTTGGAAGTCCAGACCCCCGCAGAATTTGTACATCCCATATTGAAAGACTAAATTTAACAATACGAATGCAAAACAGGCGTTTCACGCGATTGACTAATGCTTTTAGTAAAAAGCTAGAAAACCCGTAAGCTTCCCTATAAAGCAGACAGTTTAAAAGTAGAGTTTCCGGTATATTTTTGCATAACCTCGAGAGGCGTCATATTTTCCAGCGCGTCATGGGGGCGCCTCTCGTTGTAATCCATAATCCACCAATATGTTATTTCCCGCACCTCGTCAAGGTTACGAAAAAGATAAAGATTTAGAACTTCTTCACGGTACGTTCTGTTGAACCGCTCAATATACGCATTTTGGTTCGGTTCGCCGGGTTGGATGTACCGGATGAACATTCCGGCCGATTCAGCCCAGGCGACAAAATCACCACTTAAAAACTCAGGACCGTTATCAACCCTTAAAACATCCGGCAACCCTCGCTCATTGCGCAATCGTTCAAATACCCGGATCAGGCGTCTACCGGTGAGCGATGTGTTAATCTCTATAGCAAGACACTCCCT
>SCVW01000055.1 GCA_007244375.1 Smithella sp.
GTCAAAGTTATTCTCTGTTACGCGAAGGAAGAAGACAACAGTTGGAGCGCTGTCAGCACCAACTCCTGGAGTTGGATTAACAATCTCAATGCCACCAGAACCGACAGAGACTATGACTCTTACAGATTGGGTGTCATTTATGACATCAAAACCTCTAAAGTCAAGGGTGAAACCGGTGCTTTGTTGCTCTACAACCGTGACGCCAGCAACAGAGGTATGGCAAGCGGTCCTTACATTACAAAAGCATACAAGATTGTTCCTTATGCTAAAGCCAATATTGGTCCTGTAGCTATTCAGGCTGAAGCAGGCTTTGGTTTTGGTGATCTGGTTAAAATGGAATATGGCATTCCCAACAACGATGTCAGCATAAGCACGATTGATGTGTTTGTTGATGCTGAAGCCAATTTCGGTCCGGTTTCTGTAGGCGGTTCTTTTGCTTATCTGTCCGGTGACGATCCTTCAACTACAGACAAAGCAGAAGGCAGTGCCTTTGGTCTCCGTGTCAACTCAGCCGGTTTGGATTGGAATCCCTGCCTGATTCTGTTTAACACCGAAACACTGGGTTACTGGGTAGGAAATATTCCCGGGCACAGCGGTTCAGTTGTCAATCAGGAAATGCAGAATGCCTGGTTTGTTCAGGGAAGAGTTGGTGTAAAACCCACTCCTCAGTTAGACGTTATGGCATCACTTTCCTGGGCACAGGCGGATAAGAAACCTTCGTGGGGTCCTGGAGCATTCCCGAACGGCACATATGGTTGGGAAGTTGATCTTACCGGTACCTACAAAATCACCAATAACCTGTCCTATATGCTGGGCGCAGGTTATCTCTTCACCGGTGATTTGTTCAAGGGTCATGATTTCTCAATGTATCCTGCAGAAATCGATGATAACTTTATCGTTATCAACAAACTTACTCTCAGCTTCTAAGAGAGTGGCTTGCTCCGGCGAATGCCGGATTAAACCTTTAATTTAACTATACCCCGGAAGGGCGGGCAACCTTCCGGGGTTTTTTTTAATGACACTCGCTAAGAACGAGCAAAGCGAAGTTCGAAGCGTAAGTGGAATTATCCCAGAAACAAAGCGACGTGGGAAATGAGACACCTTCAAAAATATAGTGCAGTAATGTCTGTAAGTCGTAGTGAGTCTCTCTGAAGACAAGCATAGAGAAGTCTGAAGAGCTAGACAAACTATCCAGTTCAGATGTATCGGGACAGGGAATTATCCTGCCAATACACGACTTGTCGTAATCGGCAGCGAAATGTAAATCAAGTTCTAATCTCCGGAAGCGAAGTAAACGGAAGATTATTATACGAAACAATGTTTTAAATACAAATAACGTAAGCCGGATCATTATATTAAATTATCTTTATTCCTCATTCCATTAAATTATTATTTACAAAACACTCAAAATGTACTATGCCATTTCTGGCTTACTCATTATTATTGTATTTATAATTCGAGAAAATGCCGGATATAATTCAATTTTTAAAGACTAACATTTATCTGATTAAATGTTAGTTGAGAATATTTTTAAATTTAAGGAGGAAGAAATGAAGAAATTTTGGTTGTTTTTGTTGTCACTGGGGTTGATCATGGCCTTCAGCGTGTCAGCTTTCGCGGTTGATGTTAAGGTAAGCGGAGAATACTACGCCGCCGGATTGTACTTAAACAAGACCAACGTAAATAACTTTGATGAATGCGATGCTATCGCCAATCTGAGCACAGCGTTCTTTTATCAGAGATTGCGTGTGGGAACGGACTTTATCGTCTCTCCGGGTTTAAAACTGGTTACCCGTTTTGATGCCATGGAAAGAATCTGGGGTGGTGTCAGAAATACAGAGTCTGAACCACCGGAATTAGCTGCAGATTCGGCACAAAGCCGCTCCGAAAATGAAAACATCGCAGTTGACTGGGTCTACATTAATTATGTATCGCCAATAGGAACTTTTGATGTCGGTATTATGAATGATGGCAGCACTGGGACCGTTTTCGCCAACAGCTATGCTCCGTCTGCCCGCATAAAATATGCTTACACCATAAATCCATTCACATTAAGCCTTGCCTATACAAAAGTAAAGGATCAGAGCTATTCGGCAGTCACTACTGGGACAAACTTCACGGATGGCGATAATGACAAATACGGCGTACAAGGCGTATATAAATGGAAGGACGG
>SCVW01000017.1 GCA_007244375.1 Smithella sp.
GAAAAAAAAAGGCCGAATTTCGATTCGGCCTTTTGGTTGATTTATTAAATTAAATTATTTGTCATCATCATCGTCGTCGAAGGCACCGACTTCGGATCCTTCGGGAATCTTCGCCTCTAACGAACGGCTGATTCCGCGAACCAGAAGCAACATAATGAAAAACAAAATAATCATAGAAGCGATTAGAATAAAGATGACCGTCGCCGTCCATGCTTTAGCTTCCTTTTCAATTTCCTTGGATACTTTCATCGCTTCATAGTTATATTTCTCAACATCCAATCCCAGTCCTACCCATCCAAAGCCGGCTGGCTCGGGAAGATTGGATGCATAAAACTTGATTGGCGCGTAAGCTACAAACTTTGTAATTCCACCAAATTTGTACATTAATATTCCTGATTTTCCCGTTGCAGCTTCCTTGGCAATATTGAATATGTTTGGATCCATAAAACCAAGTTGGAACATATTTAACGCTTCCGTGCCTTTCTTGGCCATTTCCGAAGCATTCTGAGCAGTAACAGTCGTCACAGTCGTTCCATTAGAGTTGAGTCCGACAATATGATAATCATCCGGATGAGAAACGATGTAACCGCGATTGTCTACCATATACGCGTAATTTCCTGTGGCAGCATCTGTTTCAAAAACCCTTTCCGCTTGCGTAGGAACAAGTTGATCGGTAAATGCAGCCAGATGTCCATAATCCAGAGCCAAAGTAATTACACCGGCAAACCCATCTTTATTGAAGACCGGTGTCGCAAAACGGACAATTCCTTCAAATCTTTGCCCCTTATCAAACGCTGTCTTATCCACATAAAGACCTGTTACAGGGGAAACATAAATTTCACCTTTGTTTAGATTTTTTGTTTTAGCGAAATAATCTTCAGATTTATATGTTGTATTGGCCGGATTACTGACATTTACCCTCTTGTTCGCCGGCACTGCCTGACCGTCAACGATTTTAATTTGTTCGTTGCCGCTTCTATCAATCAGAGCCATTTCTTTGTACAGAGGGATCAATACCTGCTGCACTTTGCCGTCACGTTTTACCCAGAGCAGTTTTTTATTTTCAGCGACAAACTGTTTGTAGACAGATTCCGTTGAGGGAATAATTGTTGCAACTTGTAAATCTTTTTTGCATTCCGTCAGGAACTTAGCAATTTCGTTTGCAGTATTGACGGCTCTTGCCTTCATATCTTCCTGGGATTTATTATCGAGAACGTTAACAGTCCTCTCTTTTACAGTAACCCCCAGCTTAAACATGCCGTTGGCAATTAAGAAAGCCATTAATGATAAGGGGATTACGATAAGCAGGAAGAACACGCTTCCAATACTAAAAGACCGCTTATCTTTATTAGTTTTTGACATTACTTTTCCCCCTAACCTTTGTTATTTTGTGTTAAAATTTTTTTCATTAACCCAAAAAATAACGCATGTAAGGGTTAGCATACAGAAGTACAAGAGCTATAACCAAGCAATAAATGGCGATGGATTCAGCCATGGCCATACCGACCAGCATGGTCATCATGATTTTGCCCTGAACGCCAGGGTTTCTTCCAACGGCATTACATGCAGCATTACCGATCGATCCGATACCAAGAGCCGCACCGACAGCTCCTACTCCCATTGCTAAACCAGCGCCAAGCATTGCTGCCAGAGTAAACAGGGCTTTTGAGTTGGAATCAGTTGCAGGAATAGCCTCTGATGCAAAAACGAACGGGCTCGATACAAGCAGAGCCGCGACGGTTGTTATTACTGTTAAAATTCCTCTACTAAATTTGTGTAACATTGTTTATCTCCTTTCATAATAAATTGTTTATTATTTCGTGCTTTCATAACATAAATAATTATTCATGGGAAAGAGAAATAATTTAAACTTTAGTTGGTTAAAAAGTATGCATGACTTATGCCATGTTTTTAACATAAATAAAATACTTCAATGTGATATATTTTTGAAAGTATGGCTGTGGGGAAAATATTAATCTAATCTATTGAGATTGTTTCAATTCACAATACAAAAGAGATGGAAAAAATTCATAAAAAAATATTCGTGAGTGTTTTTTATAAACGGGAAACCAGAATATTTTAGAAATGGATTTAATATTTTGTTAAATAAATTATTATAAAACATTAAAATATATTTGCTGATAATGATCTTTATATGCAGACATTTGTTTAATCAGTTTGATTCTTACTGTTGATTTATCAGCAGTCATTGAATTTGCTTCTTATATTTCTATTGAAATTTTTTACCAAGGCCGTTAGTATAAAATTAAATAAAAGACCACTTTTTACATTAAAGGATGATCATGCAGGAGCTTTTAACGGCAGTTACTTATCCCATCGTATGGCTAATTTGTTCTCACATTTTGAAAATTGAAAGCGGTTTTGCAAAACTTCTAATTTCACTTACAGCGGCAATTTTGGTTTATGTCTTAATAGGGATTAAGCTCTCCCATAAAGCAAGTAAAAAGGACAATGAAGATTAGGTGACATTATTTAGTAGACTTAGTAATCTTTTCTTTAGGGTTATTGATGTACGCATTTGGTTATCGAGCGCGGCCGTAATTATTCTGATTCTGTTGCTTGTCCTGACGGTTAATTATGCCCGGGAAAAAGATATGGCGGAGTTATTTAGCCAGCAGCAACTTGCCAATGTAAAAAATACTGCAACAAGATTGTCAGAAGTTTTCTCACAAGTTGAGAAAAATGTTGCTTTATTTTCTCGTTTTGATTCTCAATTAAAAAAAACTCCAGAAGAAATTGATAGTTATTATAAAATATTATCTTCCGGTTGGGAAAACGCTCTCAATTCCATTGTTCTGCTTGATGCTACAGGTAAAATAAAAGTTTTTTATCCCCGTGAGAACTTACCCAGAATAAATTTGTTAAATCATTTTAAAATTATAAAAAAAGAACGAAAACAATATTTAAGTGTAGTTGTGCCGGGGAAGTTGCGAGTTGCCGATTTTAAACAAAAAACAGGTCGGTATCTGATAATAGGTTGTCCTCTTCAGCATCAAAGTGGTGAATTCGGAGGGGCTTGGATAGTCATTTTTTCTTTGGCGGTCGTTGTTAATAAATACGAAGAGCAAGCCAGATATAATGAAATGGGAGAAGTATGGTTAATAGATGAAAATCAACAAATAATTATTCACGATAATCCTGCATTTATAGGAGAAAACATAAAAAGCCTGTTCAAAAACGGTAAAGGGGCACAAATAGATTTTTCAGCGGGTCAAGGCGGTTACTTTGAAGCGATGGTTCGTCAGAATGATACAAAACAGCAGCGCAGCGTGATTGCTTTTTATCCTTTACAGGCAGGGTATAAAAGATGGATTCTCTTTGTTGCAACTCCATACAGTCAGGTAATTTCACCAGTTCGTAAAACTTTTGTTTATACGCTTTTCGGTTCGTTTTTACTCATTCTGGTAGTTATAATTGCCAGTATTTCTTTTGCCTATAAAGAGGGTAAAAGACTGCGTATTAAAGAAGGAGTAAAAAGATTAAAAGAGCGGGAAGACTGGCAGGAAAAACTGCTGCGGGAAAAGAAAATCATGGAAGGAATTATTGAAGGTTCACCTATTCCCAGCTTTGTCATTAATAATGAACATAAGGTTATTTTATGGAATCGGGCTTGTACTGAACTTACCGGATATTCAGCTGAGGATATGCTTGGTACCGATAATCAATACAAACCATTTTATTCAACACCGAGGCCTATTATTGCGGATTTAATTATCGATAACAAGAGAGAAGATTTGAGTAAATATTACGGCACAAAGGAAATAAAAAAAGCGGACAATGTATTAGGGGCTTATGAAGCAACCGATTATTTTCAGAATCTTGGTGGCCGAAGTCGTTTTTTGTATTTTTTGGCGGCTCCTATTTATGATGAAAAAGGAGAAATTGTGGCGGCAATTGAAACGCTGCAGGATATTACACGCGAAAAAGAAATGACCAGAAGTTTAAACGAATATGCGGAAACATTACAAAACGAATTGGTAGAAAACATTGAACTGCGTAGACAGATTGAAGAACTTTACAACTATTTGCAGTCGATAATAAATAGTTTGCCGGATAAAATTTATGAAATCGATGAAAACGGCATCATTAACTATATGAGCAGTGGCCTAAAGAAAGGAGGGACCCAAACCCTTGATTTCAAGGGAAAATATTTTATAGATTTTGTTACCCCCGGATACGAAGAAATCGTTTTGTCCAAATGGCAAGATGCAAAAAAAGGTATTTATGACTCCTATGAAATTGAAGCAACGGGTAAAGACGGTCGCAAGCATAATCTTCTGATTACAACTTCTCCTGTTACAGGGACCAGTCATTTCATATTGGTGCAACGTGATATAACCGAATTTAAAAATCTGGAGAAGGAGCTTTATGAAAGTCAAAAACTGTCAGCTTTGGGACAGTTATCGGCGGGCATAGCCCATGAGATACGCAATCCGCTTTCTTCTATAAAAATGAGCCTGCAAATACTGGCAAAACGCATGAATCCCGAGGGTAATGACTTAAAAAGGTTTAGAATTGCGGAAAAAGAAGTGGACCATCTGGAGATGCTGGTCAATAATATTTTAGCATTTGCCAAACCGGTGGAGCCGAAAAAAAGCCCTATAGCATTGTCGAAGATTCTGGAACAGGCAATAGCTTTGTCGGAAAAAGGAATCACAGATAAGAAGATTGAGATACAGACAGAGTACAATGATATTCCTCTTGTGACAGTTGACGCGCATATGATGGCTGACGCGTTCCTGAATATTATACGTAATGCGGTGGAAGCATCGAAGGAACACGGCAAAATCAAAATTTCGCTGCGCTACGCGTATGAAAATCACCAGTCAGTTGTTGTGGAAATTAAAGATGATGGAAACGGTATTGACGAGGAAGACATGCCGCATATATTCAATCCTTTCTTCACACGTAAAAATTATGGTACAGGTTTAGGTCTTTCTCTGGTAAAGAAAATAGTTGATATTCATCAGGGAATGATTAATATCTTCAGCAAAAAGAATGAGGGCACTAAGGTGCTTATTATTTTGCCGTTGGGAACAGAAAGCGCGCGTTCACCTATTACAAATAACGACTAAGGTAATTACATTATGCCAAGTATCCTTGTTATTGATGATGATGTTTCAATTGCCGAGACACTGGATTTGTATCTTACAGAAGAGGGTTACAATGTCCGCACCGCACTGACCGGCACTGATGGTTTGAATAAATACGTGCAGGAGCAAGCGGATGTCGTAATTCTGGATATCCGTCTGCCGGATGTTGACGGATTTACCGTCCTTGATGATCTTAAAGAAGAAAATGAGAACGTCAAGGTCATCATGATCACTGCATTTCATGATATGGAAACTACCATCAACGCGATGAAAAGCGGCGCTTTTGATTATATTCACAAACCGGTTAATGTTGACGAACTTGACCTGGCAATTAAAAAAGCAATGAAAACACTGGAGATGGAAAAAAAGATCGATGGTCTTTTGATGGAACCATCAAGAACTTTCCGTGTCGGAGATATCATTGGGACCGGCAATGAAATGCGGGAAATATTTAAAATCATCGGTATTGTTTCCCAGAGCCGCACTACAGTACTGATTCAAGGTGAGAGCGGTACGGGTAAGGAATTAATTGCCAAAGTTATTCATCATAATACTTCGCCTGATGAGCCATTTATTGCGGTCAACTGTTCGGCTATTGTCGAAACCTTGCTGGAATCGGAACTGTTCGGTCATGAGAAAGGTTCATTCACCGGGGCTATTGCCAGAAAACTGGGCAAATTTGAGCTGGCACGATACGGTTCTGTTTTCCTGGACGAAATAAGCGAGATGTCCATCAATTTACAGGCGAAGCTCTTGCGTGTTTTGCAGGAAATGGAATTTGACAGAGTAGGGGGTAAAGAAAAAGTTAAAGTCAACGCCCGCATTATGGCTGCTACCAATAAGGATTTGAAAGTACTGGTTAAAGAGGGGAAATTTCGTGATGATTTGTATTACCGTTTAAATATTGTATCAATTAATTTACCTCCGCTTCGCGCGCGCCGTCAGGATATTCCACAATTAATTGATTACCTGCTGGCCAAGATTAATCTGGATTTGCATAAGAAGATTATCGGAGTTTCCGGTGAAGTAATGGATATCTTCATGAAATATAACTGGCCGGGCAATGTTCGGGAATTGGAAAATCTGCTTGTACGAGCTTGTGTTGTCGCTCAGGGACAAGTTTTGGGTGTTAATGATTTTCCCGAACTGGGCAAGGAAGATAATTCCAAATTACCGGAGGGTTCATCGGCGGATTTATTTAGATCATCTGAGCCGGGCAAATTTCTTACACTTGATGAGGTTGAAGAACGCTACATTCGAAAAGTCATTAAAGAGACCGATAAAAACAAAGGTGAGATTTGCGATGTGTTGGGGGTTTCCAGGCCGACGTTGGAACGCAAATTAGAAAAGTATGGCATCACCTTTGAACGCGAGTAGCTGGGCTTTTGAAAAACGGCCATCTGCGGCGTTGCGCTCCGTTCGCGTCGCTGCGACCTACGAAAAAGTAGGCCTCACTCCGCGATACTCGCGCGCCTTGCATTTGACCATTTTTGAAAAGCCCCTAGAATTTGTTATTCCCGCGCAGGCGGGAATCCAGTGATAAAATAAAAACAGGTGTAATTGATGGGCGTGAATAGATCAAAACCTGCAGGTCCTCAGATGCGTGTAAAAATTCTTTTACTTATTTGTCTATCGATAATTCTGTGTTCCTGTACTTTTCATGAGCAATATCCACCTGATTGGGCGCCGCTTGTGAAACCTTCAAAAGACTGTTGGACTATCACCGGTATGTATAATGATGATAGTTCAAAAAAACAGCATCCATTGAGTTACGTGCTTACCGGAACAAGGGTAAAATCACCTGATCTTAATAAAAGCAATTACGTACAAATAAACAAAGGCGATAATGATGTGCTCATTGTAACTGTCTGGAATGAGAATACTCGCCTTGCTGAAAAGATTTATAAGAAAGATGACTATACGTGTTCCGATGAAGGCATAGAAATAAGCAAGGGCGTGGAAGTGATACCTGAAGTGATACTTGGTTTAGGTCGGGACAAATATACGTTAATGAGAGCTGCTGATGGTGCTCTTGTGGTAATGTATGGAAGTAGTGGGTTTGGCTTATTCGGTGCACTTATTCCAGTTGCTGTAGATGAGATACATTATTATAAGTATTCACAAAAGAAATGAGTCAAATGGCGTCAAGTCTTTTCTGGATTATGACAAAAGAAGAAAGATTGCCACAGCGGCTGAGAGCCGCTTCGCAATGACAAGGTGACCGGATACTTGCTTCTATGATCAGTGTAATAATTCCTACATTCAACCGGGGATACACCCTTTCTCAGGTTCTTGATTCGTTTTACCGGCAAAAATTTATTAAAGAGATGATTATTGTTGATGATGGCGGGTCGGATGACACGTCCGCTGTTGTTGATGAATTCAGCCGTAAGTATCCTCCAATCAAAACAATTTATCTGAAAAACGAAAAAAGGAAGGGCGCTCCGTATTCACGCAGGCGGGGACTTCTGGTTGCTTCGTGCGAATATGTTCTCTTTGGCGATGATGACGATTTCCTAGAAGAAAATTATACGGAAGTGTGCCTGGAAAAATTGAAAAATTTGCCGGCTGATATTGTTTCCGGGCGTCATTTTTTCCGTAAACAGGGCGAGAGTGTGGCTTCAGCAATTGCCCGTTTCCAAAGGGGAGAAAATGACGGGCAGCCCTTTGACTTCCGGTTTTTTTATATTAACATGGATGCGAGATTGCAGGGAGATATCGAACTACCTTTTACACATTCCATTTTTCTGGCGCGAAGAGATCTTCTGTTGTCCTATGATATAGACACATTCTATAGGAAGGGAAACGGGTTTCGCGAGGAAAGCGATGTGCAGGCTAATATTTACATTCACGGCGGTAAAATCATCATGACCAATGATACTCATAGTGTGCATATGCATCTATCGGAAGTTAAAAGCGGAGGTCAACGCGTCGGGAAATTTTCTTATCTTTTCTGGAATCTTTATTACACTTCTTATTTCTTTAGAAAATATTATGAACCCATTATGGAGCGGCAAGGGGGAAATGGATGCTATTTGAAGGCCATAATCATCTACAGTATTTACAATATTATGTATCGGTACCCTTTTTTAGGCAGAATATTATTTGTTTTGAGAAAAAAGATTTTTCTAGTAAATTATAAAAAAACATGATGGAAAAGTCAGGGGGGGAAACCTTAAGGGAAAAGTTGTCCAGCGACGTTCCAAAACAAGTATGTTATTGTAAAATTTTAGATTTCCTGAATTAAAAAAGGAGACCGTTAAATGTTCAAACATCGCCTTTTGATTATTTTGCTTGTGCTTGTAACATTTTCATTTTCCTGGGCAGAGGAGATTTCTGTCAAAAAAGAAAATTTGCCGGATAGTTCAATACAACTTACAAGGATAGATCGTACTTTCGAGAGCAAGGGAAACAAATTGAAGGCATGGCTTTATCTGCCATCTGGTGTAGTAAAGCCTCCTGTAATTGTTATGGCCCATGGCTTCGGTTGTCAGCGCTGGATGCGTTTGCCTGCTTATGCGGAAAGATTTTCTAAAATGGGTATGGCGGTTTTTGTTTTTGACTATCGTGGATTTAACGACAGTGAAGGCGAACCGCGTAATTATATTAACCCGAAACGTCATTTGCAGGATTGGGATGCGGCTATTGCTTATGTGAAAACTCTAGACAATATTGATGCAAAACGCATGGCCCTATGGGGCACGTCATTCAGTGGAGGGCATGTTATTGTCGAAGCGGCAAAACATCCGGAGATAATGGCAGTTGTATCGCAAATTCCGTTTACTGACGGTATGTCCACAGAGTGGTATTACATAACAACCAATCCATTGTTTGCGCTGAAAGGAACATACCATGGCTTTGCAGATGTACTGGCTTCCATTTTCACAAACCATCGCCACAATGTACGTATTGCAGGTAGACCAGGTGAGGCATTTGCCATGATGAGTACACCGGATTCTATGCCGGGATTGCTTAATCTGATTGGAACAGATGACAAGGAATATGAAAAGCATAATTACTGCCCCGGTAATGTAGTCTTTACGCTGGGTCTTTATAGACCGATAAGTTATGCTGAAAAGGTTATCTGTCCGACGCTGATTATTGGAGCAGAAAAAGACACTTTGTTTCCGTCGACTGGGCCAAAGAAGACAGCTGATAGAATAAAGAAGGCCACTTATATCAGTTTGCCGATGGGCCACTTTGACCCTTACGTTGGTGAACCATTTGAAAAATTAGTTAAAGTTATGGGTGACTTTTTAAAAACAAATTTAGAAGTAACTTCCACAAAATAATCCTGATCTCGAAAGATACTAATTTGCGTTACACCGATGGTATAATAGTTTGTTAAATTTTTTAACTAATTAAGATATAAAAAGTTTATTAAAATTACCAGTGCAGAATTCATAAAAAGAGCGGTGTGGCTGCCGCAGTGTCCGTTGGCCGCAATGTCGGAGATGATAAAAAACTATTATAGTTCCCTAAATTTCTCCCCCGATTTCACGATTTGTTTCCTTCCCGATTTTCCTGTGACTGCTGAAGTCCGGGTTCTTTCTTAAATGATGTGTGTGCGAGAGAGACAGTCCGAATAGTCTTCAACATCTGCCTTCTACTTGAAATGAATATGGTTCAGATGCTTAAAATAGCGAAAGTGGAAGATTTTAAAATAATATTTCTGAAAGAAATGATGGAAAATAGATTTAAATTAATATAAATATCTTCAATATCTTTAATATTCTTGATACATGATGAACGATAAAAATGAATCAAAGTCAAGGAGGTAAAGAAAATGAGAAAAATGACTGAAAAAGCTTTAGAAGAGGCGTTTGCCGGGGAGTCCATGGCCCACATGAAATATCTTGGTTTTAGCGAGATTGCAGAAAAAGAAGGTTTTTCGAATATGAGCAGACTTTTTAAAGCCATTGCTTACGCAGAGCAGGTGCATGCTACCAATCATGCGAGAAATTTGGGCGTACTGAAAAAAACTAGTGATAACATTCAGACATGTATTGATGGTGAAACCTTCGAGATAGATGAAATGTACCCTGCGTATGATGCAGTGGCAAAATTGCAAGCTGAAAAGGGGGCGCAGACTTCAATACATTTTGCTCTTGAGGCAGAGAAGATTCATGCTGACCTCTATAAAAGGGCAAAGGCGCAGATAGACAAGGGACAAGACGTAGAGATTGAGGAAGTTTACATTTGTCCCGTGTGCGGATACACCCATATAGGAGATCCACCGGAGAAATGTCCTGTGTGCGGTGTGTCCAAGGATAAATTTAAAAAATTTTAAAGAGGAGGAGCCGGCTATGAAAATCTTAAGCGAAGTACTTCAAAGTGCTGATTGGAAACAGGAGAAACACGCACCAGTCATTGATCTTCCCCCTGTAGCTAAGAAGGGTGAAATCGTAAAAATAAGCGTTTCCGTAGGGAAGGAGATTGCTCATCCGAACACGACAGAACATCATATCACATGGATCGATATTTTCTTTCTTCCGGACGGTGCAAAATTTCCCTTTCATCTTGGACGTTTCGAATTCCTGGCCCATGGAGCGTCTACAGAGGGACCGAATACCAGTACAGTCTACACCCACCCTGAGGTAACTTGTGCAATTAAGACCGAAAAATCAGGAACTGTTTTGGCTTCCTCTTACTGCAATATTCACGGGCTCTGGCAAAGTGCGCAAGAATTAAAGGTGGAGTAAAACAGCAAAATAACGGCGGATTGAAACCAGGTATAGGATGATCAAAAAAAGGCGGAGAATAACTTTGTGTGCTCTCCGCCTTTGGTATGATTTGGTCATCGTTGTTTCCTATCTTCCTTTTTCAGATACCGCATGTGTTGCTGCAAAAATGACGCATGGGTGATGTACCGCTCTGTATTCTCTATCGCATTGCAGCCACATGTATTATAGTAACATGTGCTTACCGAAGATATAAAAGCCGCAATGTCGTCACGCTATGAACATCCGAACCATTTCTTTTATCCTTGATTAAGAAGCCACTATAAAACCATGTACAGAGGAATAATTTCCCGGTTTTTAAGTTTAAGGGATGGCGTGACTCAGAACACGCCTTTCTGTCCATGCAGTGATGATAATCCGAATCCTGCGGACGGCGCAGTTTATACATGTATGCAGGCAACGTCATATATTCTTTTCTTGAGGGAACGGGTCATTGCATTACTAATCACTAAGATTCAGTATAGAGAGCGTTCTACTATCTAGGAGAAATAATGAGGCCTGATTCATATTGACAATGCAAGAATAAATATGTTTGTAAATAAATAGTTTTTGGAAGTAATCAGGATATTTAATCCTCGGGTTATTTAAATGATGAAAATTATAAGCGCAGAATTTATAAAAAGCGCTGTCTGGCCGCCGCAGTATCCGCCGGCGACGATGCCGGAAATTGCATTTGTCGGGCGTTCCAACGTCGGGAAATCGTCCTTGATTAACACACTTGTCGGGCGTAAAAATCTGGCCAAAACCAGTAATACTCCGGGGCGGACGCAGTTAATTAATTTTTTCACGATTAACAAAAAAATATCTTTTGTTGATTTGCCAGGCTATGGTTTTGCCAAGGTTTCCCGCTCGGTGAAAAAAGACTGGGGCGATATGATTGAGGCCTATCTTCGCGAGAGGCAATCTCTTTGTCTGGTAGTTTTTATTCTGGACATCCGGCGTGATCCCAACGCTGATGATTTATCTTTGCGCGACTGGTTTGAACATTATCGTATACCTTATTTATACATTCTGACCAAAACCGACAAATTATCCAACAATCAGGCAGTTGTCCGTGTGCGTGCCATTGAAAAAATTTTAAAGACTACAGATGGCAAGAAATTAGTTTTGTTTTCTGCAAAAACTCAAAAGGGCAAAAATGAAATTTGGCAATTCATGGAAGATCATTTAAGCTCTCTGCCTAAATGATTCAAATCTTTAAAATCAAGTAGTGCTTCTGTAGTAGATTAAGATGACTAAAAGAGGATTTGTTCTGTAATTGTATGAACGCCGGTCAGTGAACGGTAGTCATTTTTTAACTGCGTTATATCAATAAGTTAGCGACAAAAAACACATAAATAAGGCTAATTTCCTTGACAGGGTAAGCAAATTATGTTAGCCGAGTAGCGCTAGTTTAAAGAAGTTTTTTGACAACGTTTTTTGTGAAACTCCAGTTCTGAAAGTGAATAACCTAAAGGTCATTACAAATCAGCAGAATTGAGAAGTTAACAAGACCAAAGTTTCAGAAACAAAGTGCGTCGGAACTTGCAGGTCGAACAATCCCGCAGCAGCGGAGGGTATAATATATTTGGTAGCCTGCTACGAATATTATACCCGTGAAGAAGTTCTTTCATATAGAATAACGAGGTGTAATCAGGTGCTAAAAGATAACGAAAAAGTTGGTGCGGTAATGGTAGTTGGTTCGGGAATCGCCGGTATTCAGGCATCTCTCGATTTGGCCAATTCCGGAATGAAGGTATATCTGGTCGAAAACGGGATCAGCATCGGCGGCGTCATGGCGCAACTTGACAAGACTTTTCCCACAAATGATTGTTCCGCCTGTATATTATCTCCAAAACTAGTTGAAGTCGGTCGCCATCCCAATGTTGAAATCAAGACCCGGCGTACAGTTAATTCGGTTGAAGGTGAACCCGGAAAATTCAAAGTCAAAATGACATCCGCTCCACGGTACGTCAATCTTGATAAATGTACAGGTTGCGGCGACTGCGCCAAAGTCTGTCCCGTGACAGTCAAAGCCGAATTCAACGGCAATTTAAGCGAAAGAAAAGCCATCTATCGTCATTTTCCTCAGGCCATTCCCAGCGGTTTTGCCATTGATAAACTGGGAACTTCTCCCTGTAAAGCCCATTGCCCAACGCATATCAGTGTTCAGGGTTATGTGGCACTGATTGCCGAAGGAAAATTCAAGGAAGCTCTCAAACTCATTAAACAGGATAATCCTTTCCCCATCGTTTGCGGTCGTGTCTGCAACCATCCCTGCGAGACGGCCTGTATGCGCGCCAAGGTTGATGATCCTATTGATATCATGCACCTCAAACAATTTGTCGCCGATCTGGATCTGAACAGCGAGACCCGATACGTGCCGGAGAAGAAAGAAAGTAAAGGCAAGAAAGTGGCGGTTGTCGGCGCCGGTCCTTCTGGATTGACCTGCGCTTATTATCTGGCCATTGAAGGCTACGATATCGATGTTTTCGAAGCTCTGCCGGTTGCCGGCGGCTGGCTGGCCGTAGGTATTCCCGAATACCGCCTGCCGAAAAATGTTTTGAAGGCGGAAATCAAAGTCATTGAAGACTTGGGTGTGAAAATTCACCTTAATAAGAGGGTCGGCAAAGATATTTCTTTCGATAAATTGAAATCTGATTACAGTGCTATTTTCGTCGGCTGCGGTACGATGAAGAGCAGCAAACTCAACATTCCCGGCGAAGATTTGCAGGGCGTGGTTCACGGCGTTGATTACCTGATGAAGGTCAACCTAGGCGAAAAGGTTAAACTGGGCGACAAGGTCGCCGTCATCGGCGGCGGTAACGTCGCGATGGATGCTGTTCGCACAGCCGTCAGAACCGGTTCCCAAGAAGTTTTCATTCTCTATCGTCGTACCCGAGCGGAAATGCCCGCATCTCCGGAGGAAATCGAAGAGGCCATCGAAGAAGGAATCGAAATGAAATTCCTCGTCGCTCCGAAACGTGTTGTAGGCAAGGATGGAAAAGTAACCGGTGTCGAATGCACGCGCATGGAACTGGGTGAGCCGGATGCCAGCGGACGTCGCCGTCCCGTAGAAATCAAAGGATCCGAATTTATTGTCGAATGCGATGCCATCGTTCCTGCCATCGGTCAGGAAGCCGATTTGTCCTTTATTACCAAAGAAAGCGGCGTCTCTATAAATAAATGGAATAATGTGGATTTCGATAAAGTAACATTTGCAACCAATGTTCCCGGTATTTTCACCGGTGGTGACGTTTCTACCGGTCCCCAGACGGTTGTCAAGGCTGTATATTCCGGCAAGGAAGCGGCCAAATCCATCGATCGTTATCTGCGCGGCGAAGATATGAAAGCCGGCCGGGAAAAAGACTGGACCAAGGATTTGGCGGACAAAGCGGACGTTTCCGATGTCGTTAAAGTTCCGCGTGAAAAGTATCCGCTGATGAAACCGGAAGATCGCAAAACCAATTTCAAGGAAGTTGGCCTGGGGTTCAGTGAAGCACAGGCAATTGCCGAAGCAAGCCGCTGTCTTTCCTGTGGGATCTGCTCCGAATGTTATCAGTGCGTGGATGCCTGTATTGCGAAGGCCATCGATCACGATATGAAAGTGGAAGAGGAAACCATTGAAGTCGGTGCCATTATCGCGTCGCCCGGCTTCGAGCTGTTTGACCCGCGTCTGCGTGGCGAATACGGTTACGGCATTTACAAAAATGTTGTTTCGGCGATTCAGTTTGAAAGAATTCTATCCGCGTCCGGTCCGTTTTTCGGCCACGTTCAGAGAATTTCCGACGGTAAAGAGCCGAAGAAAATCGCCTTTATCCAATGCGTGGGGTCGCGTGACGTTTCCTGCGACAACAGTTGGTGCTCTTCCGTTTGCTGTATGTACGCCACCAAGGAAGCGATTATCGGTAAGGAACATGCCAAAGGACTGGAACCCACCATTTTCTACATGGATATCCGTGCGCACGGCAAAGATTTCGACCGGTTTGTTAATCGCGCCAAGGAAGAATACGGCATCCGTTATATACGTTCTATGCCTTCATCAATCAAAGAATTGCAGCAAAGCAATAATCTGCTGATTACCTATGTCAATCAGGATGGAACTCTTGCCGAAGAAGAATTTGATATGGTGGTTCTATCGATCGGCCTGATGCCTCCCAAGGAAGCCAAACAACTGGCAGCCAACCTCGGTATTGAACTGGAAGAACACGGCTTCTGCAAGACTTCGCTGGAAAATCCGGTGCAGACGTCGCGCCCCGGCGTGTTTGTCTGCGGCGCCTTCGGCGGTCCCAAGGATATTCCGGAAACCGTTATGGAAGCCTCCGCAGCAGCAGCCTGTGCGGAAGGACTGCTTGCCTCCCGTCGCGGTACCATGATTACGCCGGTTCAGAATCCGGAAGAAAAGGATATGCGCGGACAAAGCGTACGTACCGGCGTGTTTGTCTGCCATTGCGGTATCAATATCGGCGGTGTTGTTGATGTTCCCGCCGTCCGCGATTACGCGGCCACATTACCGACGGTTGTCTATACCGCCGACAATCTCTTTACCTGTTCACAGGACACAGCCGTAAAGATGAAAGAAGTCATCGAAGAACAGAATCTGACCCGCGTCGTTGTTGCCTCCTGTTCGCCCAGAACTCATGAAGGGCTGTTCCAGGAAAACTGTGAAAAGGCCGGTTTGAACAGATACCTGTTTGAGATGGCCAATATCCGCGATCAGGATTCCTGGGTGCATATGCACGAACCGGAAGCGGCGACCGCGAAAGCTAAAGACCTGCTGAGAATGGCTGTGGCCAAGGCTCAGTATCTCAAACCATTGAAGCCTGGTCAGCTGCCCGTAAACCATCAAGCCTTGATTATCGGCGGCGGTTTGGCCGGTATGACTGCGGCCCTGTCACTGGCCGATCAGGGATTCGCATCATTCGTTGTAGAGAAAGAAGATCGCCTGGGTGGAAATTACAATCATCTTTACAAAACACTCGAGGGGCTTGATACAAGAGCGCATTTGAAGAACCTGCTGGATAAAATATACAAGAATCCTTTAATCACGGTGGTCACATCCGCTGAGATCAAGAAGATTGAAGGTTATATCGGCAACTACAAAACGACTGTTCAATCCAAAGACGGTGAAAAGGTTTTCGAGCACGGTGTGGTCATTGTTGCCATCGGTGCCTACGAAAACAAACCGAAAGAATATCTCTACGGTCAGAACGCGGCAGTGAAAACGCAAAGAGAACTGGAAACCATGATTTACGAGAAGGATGCCAAGCTTGCGGCTGTGAAAAATGTGGTCATGATTCAGTGCGTGGGCAGCCGCGACAAGGAAAGGCCATATTGCAGCCGTTACTGCTGTTCCGAAGCGATCAAAAACGCGCTGGAGATGAAAGAAGCCGATCCTTCACGTGATATAACGATAATTTACCGTGACATTCGTACCTTCGCTTTTAAAGAGGATTATTATAAGAAGGCGCGTGAAGCCAATATCAAGTTTATTTCTTATGAAGAAGACCGCAAACCGGAAGTGATTGCTGCCGGCGACAAGGCGGAGGTAAGAGTATTTGATCCGATTATGAACGAAGTCGTGACTCTGCCTGCCGAGCTGGTGGCTTTGAGCGTCGGTGTTGTGCCGAATCCGGAAAACGTCACCATCGGCAATATGTTGAAAGTTCCGACCAATCAGGACGGTTTCTTCCTGGAAGCCCACGTCAAACTGCGTCCGGTTGATTTTGCAACCGACGGTGTGTTCATGTGCGGCATGGCGCATTCGCCGAAGTTCAGCGATGAATCCATTACCCAGGCCAATGCCGCTGTGTCAAGAGCCTGCATGATTCTGACACTTGATTATATTCAGGCGGAGGGCAAGACAGCATATGTCAACAAAGAACGTTGCTCGGCCTGCGGACTCTGCGAAATCAATTGTCCCTACAGCGCGATTCAGGTGAATGTCGCGGAGGGGTGCGCCGAAGTCAACGCGGTGCTTTGCAAGGGTTGCGGTGTATGCACGGCGTCCTGCCGCATGAATGCCGTAGACCTCAACGGTTTCAATAACGAAGAAGTTCTGGCACAGATATATAACATAAACGAAGGCTAACGGTTAAAGCCGTTCGGCCGCTGGAAGGAGAATATATGGCTGAAAATTTAGCAAACAAAGACTGGGAGCCGAAATTCGCTGCCATCGTCTGCAACTGGTGTACTTACGCGGGAGCCGATTTGGCAGGAATCAGCAGAATTCAGTATCCGCCGAATGTCCGAATCATCCGCGTTCCCTGCACGGGAAGAATCAATCCTTTTTATATCGTAAAAGCCCTGCAGACCGGAGCTGACGGCGTTCTGGTTTCGGGCTGACACCCGGGTGAATGCCACTATACCTCAGGAAATCTGGTGGCGCGGCGCAAGTTTGCGACGTTAAAAAGTTTCCTGAACTACATCGGCGTGGAAGGTGACAGAACCATATTTACTTGGGTTTCCGCTTCCGAAGGTGACAGATGGGCGCAGGTCATCAAAGGTGCTACGGAGAAAATAAGGGCGCTGGGACCGGCAAATAAGTTGGTAAAAAAGATTGGCTAAACTTTTGCAATAAAAATAAACGGGGAAACAATAACTGTGGAAAACATCGAAACAAAATTGCGGGAAGAAGCGAGCAGGTTACTTCTGGAGAAAAAGGTTGATGTAATTATCGGTTATGAAAAAGGCACGCTGCCTTTAACGGCAACGCCTTGTTTCATCACAAAACCGGAAGATACTGAAAAATTAGTGTGGAATAATCTCTGTACGCAGAACCTGGCTAAGTATGTGCATGACCTGATTACTCAGCATAAAAACTCACAAAAAAGAGTCAAACCTGAAGACAAAAAGAAAAAGATCATCGGTGTCGTCGCACGCGGCTGCACCACCCGTTCGCTGATTATTCACCTCCAGGAAAGACAGTACGGACGAGATGAAGTTTACATCATCGGTGTTCCCTGTGACGGCTATATTGACGGTAAGGGCATTAAGGTAGCCGTAGGAGGTGCGGATATCGTTGAAGGATCAATTGACGGCGGCCAAGTTAAGATGCAAACGTCTGACGGAGACAAGACGGTTGCCTTCAGGGACGTTCTGGCGGATAACTGCCGTACCTGCCGGTTCAATAATCCGATTATTTCCGATGTCATGATCGGTTCTCCTGCTCCGGCGATGAATCCCGACGCGGAATATGAAGACGTCAAGGAATTTGAAGGCAAATCCACAGAAGAACGCTGGGCATATTTTACAAAGGAAATGGATAAGTGCATACGCTGTTATGCCTGCCGTCAGGCCTGTCCTTCCTGCTACTGTCCAACCTGTTTTGTGGAACAGAGCCAGCCGCAGTGGGTCGGCATCGGTGAAGATCCGTCCGACACACAGGTATTCCAGTTGATGCGCCTGTACCACATGGTCGGACGTTGTGTCGATTGCGGTTCGTGCATTTCCGTATGCCCGATGGGCGTGGATCTGCGCAAGTTCCTCAAGAAGATCGACAAGGATTGCTTTGAATTTTTCGGCAACCGCGCCGGTTCCAGCATGGAAGATATGCCGCCGCTGGGCAAGTATGATGAACATCACGATAAACAAGATTTTATCTTTAACCCATAATCAGGACGGAGTTTACATGGAAACTTTTCTGGAAGAAGTAAACAAAAAAATTAACGGTGTTCCCATTCAGCGCTGCTATCATTGCCGCAAATGCACGGCGGGTTGTCCCATGGCAATGAATATGGAATACAATCCCAACAAAATCATCAAAATGATACAAAACGGTCAGCGTGACAAGGTGCTCAACAGTTCAACGATCTGGCTTTGCCTGTCCTGCGAAACCTGTATTACCCGCTGTCCCAATCAGGTCGATATTGCGAGGATGATGGATGTTTTGAGGCAGATGGCCATCGAATCCGGCGTTACTGCACGGGAGGCGAATATTCTGAAGTTCCACGAAGCATTCCTCTCCGGCATGAAATTCGGTGGACGTATCAACGAACCGATGATGATGGTGCAATACAAGCTCAAGTCCGGAGATTTGTTCTCCGACGCGATGCTGGGCCTGAATATGTTTATGAAAGGCAAGTTGGCACTTTTATCTCCGCGAACGAAAGACATGAAATCGGTTAGGAATATTTTTGAAAAAACAAAGAACTCGTAAGGAGTAAATTTTTTTAGAAGTTTGATATATGCAAAAGGAGGCTCTTAGAAAAAGCTTCAGAAGCGAGGCTGAAGCGAAATCCGGAATACACCGGACATGCTTCGCAGGTGCTTGCCCGGCACATGCCGGGGACTTTTTATAAAGCCGAATTAAGGAGGATACACTTGAAAGTTTCTTACTATCCGGGTTGCTCGCTGCACGCGACGGGAAAAGAGTATGACCAGTCGATGAAGGCCATCAGTCGTGCTCTTGACATCGAACTCAAGGAAGTTGATGACTGGTGCTGCTGCGGAGCTTCTTCAGCGCACTCGACGAATTTCGATTTATCCATAGCGCTTTCAGCGCGCAACCTCATCGCAGCGGAAAAAGACGCGATGGATGTTATGGTGCCCTGTGCCGCCTGTTTCAATCGTTTTAAAACAGCCGAACATCATTTAAAAGCGGACAAAGATCTTAAAGCGAAAATTGAAGGCGTAGTTGGAGCAAAATATCAGGGTGGCATTGCGATTCGCAATCCCATTGACATTATTTACAACGATATCGGCATTGACTCACTGGCCAAGAAGGTTGTGAAACCGCTGACGGGACTAAAGCCTGTTTCGTATTATGGCTGTCTACTGCTCAGACCGCCCGAGGTTTGTCAGTTTGAGAATTATGAAAATCCGTTTATGCTGGATAAGATGATGAAAGTCATCGGTGCCGACGTTAGAAACTGGTCGTACAAGACCGACTGCTGCGGCGGTTCGCTGGCGATCAGCAAAACGGCCATTGTGGTAAATATGTGCGATAAGTTAATGCGTGCCGCCCGTGAAGCCGACGCCAATTGCGTGGTGACAGCGTGTCCGTTGTGTATGTGCAATCTGGATATGCGGCCCAGCGAAGGTTTGAAGTTGCCCATTTTTTATTTTTCAGAATTAATATCGCTGGCGATGGATCTTCCCGGTTCCAAGGATACATTTAAATCGCATATTTTTGATCCCCAGCCGCTATTGAAGCAATTGGGATTGGTTTGATTAATTTTGTGCATGTTTTGTAAACAAACAGTTGGAGAAAATTCTTAATTATGGAAAAACGTTTAATAAAAAAAGATGCGCTGGCGGGTATTGCCAAAAAGATGGCCGAAAAGCTCCATGTCTGGGCGCCGGTTAAAAAGGAGGACAACGTTCTTTTTGCGCCACTTAAGAAAGATAATGAACCCTTTTTCGCTTACTTGAATTCCAAAAATGCACCTAAAAATGTTTTCTTCCCACATACGGAAACCATGATGAAATATACCCGTACTCCCAATGGGATGGTTTTTTCATCTGAAGAAAACAAAGCTGATGAAGCGGTCTTGTTCGGAGTTCGTCCCTGTGACGCCCATAGCTTCGTCCTGCTGGACAAGCTTTTTGATCAGGAAAAATACAAAGATAGTTATTACATCTCTAAAAGACAGAACACGACAGTCATTTCACTGGCCTGCGTAAAACCGCCATATTCCAGCTGTTTTTGTACATCGGTTGACGGAGAGCCTGTTTCTGCCGATGGTGCGGATATTTTGCTGACCGATATCGGTTCCGATTATTTGGTTGAGTTCATTACTTCCAAAGGAGAAAAACTGGCCTCTTATTTCGGCGAGACCAAAGCGGATACCGTTGCCGAAACCAAGAAAAATGAAATCGCGGTGAAAGCCAAAGATGCAATCAAATCCAAAATACCGGCTCATGAAATCAAGCCGATTCTGGATAAGAATTTCGACAATCCCTTCTGGAACACAATTCACGGCAAATGCCTGGCCTGCGGAACCTGCACGTATATGTGCCCCACCTGTCATTGCTTTGATATCAGCGATGAAGTAAAAGGTAGTGACGGGGTCCGTATCCGATCATGGGATTCCTGCATGTTTCCGCTGTTTACCAAGGAAACATCCGGACATAACCCACGCTCTTCCCAGAAGGAAAGATGGCGTCAGCGCACTATGCATAAGTTCAAGTATTACGTGGACATGTTCAATGCCATTGCCTGTGTCGGTTGCGGCCGTTGTGTCATGTCTTGTCCCGTGAATATTGATATAAGAAAAATTGTTGAAGATATTTCAAAATTATAATTAGGGAGTTAGTAATGCAAAACCCGTATATACCTTATCCTGTTGTGGTGGATAAAATCATTACTGAAGTCGATACCAAAGACATCAAAACATTCCGTTTTAAATTCGTTAATCCGGAAGATGAGCAGAAATATGCCTACATACCGGGCCAGTTTGGCGAACTTTCCATTTATGGTAAAGGTGAGTCACCAATTGGTATTGCGTCATCTCCGACACAAAAAGGTTATGTAGAGTTCACGGTTCAAAAGGCCGGGGTGGTTACTACGGCACTTCATGAAATGGAAGAAGGTACCGTCATGGGCATTCGCGGGCCGCTTGGTAATTCGTGGCCGCTTGATTTTCTTGCCGGAAAAAATATTGTCATCGTTGGCGGCGGTTTCGCTTTTACCACCTTGCGTTCCCTGATAAATTACATGATTTTTGAAGATAACCGCAAACGTTTCGGTAACATAACGATTATTTACGGTGCTAGAACTCCCGGTCTGCTCCTTTACAAGGATGAATTAGCCGAATGGGGCAAAAGAACCGATTTAAACTTGAACGTCACTGTTGATAAAGGTGATGCTAACTGGAAGGGAAGAGAGGGGTTTGTTCCCACTGTCTGTAAAGAAGTCGCTCCCAGTAAGGAGAACGCCGTAGCAGTTATTTGTGGACCTCCAATTATGATTCGCTTTACTTTGCCGGTATTTTTTGATTTGGGATTTTCCAAAGAAAACATTCTTACTTCTCTTGAGATGAGGATGAAATGCGGAATCGGTAAATGCGGTCGCTGCAACGTAGGCAGTAAATATGTCTGCAAAGACGGTCCGGTATTTTCACTGGCGGAATTGGATAAACTGACACCGGAATATTAAAAATATCCCCCGAGTCTTTTAAAATAATTTTTTAGGTAGCTTCTGGTATCCCTTATTTTTAAGACTTTCGAATTGCTATCCAGTAATGCTTTTGTCGGTTTTGAATTTGCAATTTCTTTTTATTAGCAAATCCAGAGGAAAATGGTCCTTGATTTATTGATTCATAAATGACAGGAGATGTTGAATGTCGCAAACAGTTATACCATATCTGGAAATGTCTCAGGCAATTGTGGATGCCGGCGGTGAGGCGCTGAAAAAATGTTACCAGTGCGGAACCTGCACAGGAACATGCCCCTGGACACCGATAACACATTTTAATATCCGTAAACTTATACGATTCGGACAGCTGGGGATAGATGGCATTGAAGAATATATGTGGGGATGTTCAACATGCAAGTTCTGCGTTGATCGTTGTCCACGCGGTGTCGAACTTATAGATGTCGTAACTGCTATCCGCAATGTTTACAGCGGTGGAGGAATGCTGCCGCAGAGTCTGCGGGCTTTTGTCGGTTCCCTTTCCGCACGCGGCAATCCCTGGTCGGGCGATCAGGACAAACGTAACGACTGGGCCAAGGACAAGTATCCTGTTTATACCAAAGACATGGATTATCTCTTCTTCACTTGCTGCACAGTGTGCTATGACCCCCGTAATATTAAGTTGGCCAAGGCGACCGCGGAAGTATTGAATTTAGCCGGCTTAAACTGGGGGATTCCATCGGTAGATGTCAATTGCTGCGGGGAGAGTGTAAGGAAAGTCGGCGATCTGGAACTTTTTGAACGGCTCAAACAAAACAATCTGAATTATTTCAAAACCAATAATGTTGATAAAATTGTCACCGTGTCGCCTCATTGTCTGGCTACTTTTAAGAAAGAATATGGTGAAGACTATGATGTTATGCACTTAAGCCAACTAATTGCACGGCTGATAAAAGAAGGTAAACTGACGCCGAAAAAGGATTTTGGCGGCCTTAAAGTGACCTATCATGATCCTTGTTACCTGGGCAGGCACAGTGGTGTTTATGACGCACCCCGCGATATTCTCAAAGCCATTCCCGGTATTGATTTTGTGGAAATGGGCAGAAACCGCGAACAGAGCATGTGCTGCGGCGGGGGCGGCGGCGGATTATGGATGGAAAAACTCAAGGGTGAACGCCTGAGCGACCTGAGAATTGAGGAAGCAATGGCGACCGGTGCAACTGTTTTGGCAACATCATGTCCTTATTGTATCACCATGTTTGAAGACAGCAGCCGGACGCTCAATGTTGATGAACAGATCAAAATAAAAGACGTGACGGAACTCTTTCTGGAGAGTCTGGGTGTCAATATGGATGAGTTAATGGCGGGCACTTCCGACCTTAACTTCACCTGTAAAGCTGATTGAAAAAGTTTGGGGAGTAAAAAGGAAACTTTTGAAGAAAATATTTCCTTGTCATATTGGCGAAGGCCGGTAAAAAATGTGATAGAGCGCGATCCCCGATCGCGCTGCAATTCATACTGTTCGGGGAGCAGTCCCTACTAGATGCTGCCGGAGTAAAACCGCGCATGCAGGGTCGGTATGACGGAAGAAGTATAGTTAGGAGAGTCTATGAGCAGAATCGGTGTTTTTGTTTGCCACTGCGGTTTAAATATAGCCAAAACAATTCGAGTGAGTGAACTGGCGCAGTTTGCGTCTACTTTGCCTGATGTTGTGGTTGCCAAAGATTACAAATTCATGTGTTCCACGCCCGGGCAGGAAATGATTGCCAGCGACATTAAAGAGCATAAGCTGGATCGTATTATCGTAGCGGCCTGTTCTCCTCTGATGCATGAACAGACTTTCCGCAAAGTCATTGAAAACGCCGGTCTTAATAAATATTTGGTAACCATTGTCAATATACGGGAGCAGGTTTCCTGGGTAACGCACGATGTTGAAGAAGGAACGTCCAAAGCCAAAGCTCTGCTCAATGGCGCGGTTTACCGCGCGCGGTTACTTGCGCCGCTGACATCACGTTTCATTGACGTCAGTCCCGATGTGATGGTTATCGGCGGCGGTATCGCCGGAATTCAGGCTGCGCTGGAGTTGGCCAATACCGGTAAAAAAGTATATCTGGTGGAAAAGAATTCAACTATCGGCGGACATATGGCGCAGTTTGATAAAACGTTTCCCACGCTCGATTGCTCCGCCTGTATTCTTACTCCCAAAATGGATGCTGTTCTGCAGCACAAAAACATAACCATGATGACCTATTGCGAAGTAACCGAGGTTAAAGGCTATGTCGGCAATTTCGACATTACCGTCAAACAGAAGGCGCGTTATGTCGATCACGATAAATGCAACGCCTGTCTGGCATGCACGGAAAAGTGTCCAGGTAAGGGAGTTTCCGAGTGGGATGAAGGTCTGGTGAAAAGAAAAGCCATTTACATTCCTTTTCCACAGGCCGTACCGCAGAAACCGGTTATCGACAGAGATGCCTGTACCTTTTTTATTAAGGGAAAATGCCGCCTGTGCGAAAAGGTTTGCGAACAAAAAGCCATTGATTTCGAGCAGCAGGATACCTTCTCGACCGTGAAAGTCGGTGCAGTAATCGTTGCCACCGGCTATGATTTGATGAATACAAAACCGCTTGTACAGTATGGTTATGGCAAATATCCGGGTGTTTACAGCGCTCTGGAAGTGGAAAGGTTGTTTAATTCTGCCGGACCAACAAGCGGCAAAGTGACACTGCGCGACGGCAAGGAACCTCAGGCCATCGCCATCCTGCACTGTATCGGCAGCCGCGACAAAAACAATTATGAGCACTGCAGCCGGGTGTGCTGTATGTATTCGCTTAAGTTTGCCCATCTTTTCAAGGAAAAGACATCAGCGGATGTTTACCAGTTCTATATTGATATGCGGGCACCCGGAAAAGGATATGAGGAATTTTATAACCGTATCATTGAAGAAGATGTGAAATTTATTCGCGGCAAAGGCGCGCGCGTGGCCGAAAGCGCCGATGAGCCGGGACGTATGATTGTGGAAGCGGAAGATACGATTACCGGTAAGTTTATTAAGCTACCGGTGGATATGGTCGTACTATCGCCGGCAATGATTCCGCGATCTGATTCAAAAGACATCGCCAGACTATTTAATTTGAGCACAGACAAGTATGGCTTTTTTATGGAGCGACATCCGAAACTGGCACCGCTTTCTACCATGTCTGAAGGAATATTTATTGCCGGAGTCTGCCAAAGTCCGAAGGACATTCCCGATACCGTAGCGCAAGCCAACGGTGCGGCGGCGGAAGCTTTGACAATCGTTGTGAAAGACAAAATGGAACTGGAGGCAACCACGGCAATGGTCAATCCGGCATCGTGTTGCGCCTGTCAGAACTGCATACGTGTCTGTCCTTACGGTGCGCCGTTCTTTAACGAGCAGAAAGGCGTTTCGGAAATCAACGAAGCATTGTGCAAGGGTTGTGGACTTTGTGCGTCGGTCTGTCCGGCTTCGGCAATCATCGCGCGGCACTTCACTAACGACCAAGTTCTGGCTGAGATTGAAGGCCTAATGGAATTTTAGTTATGGCATCATTAAAAGTCCATATACTGCGTTGCACTTCATTTCGCGTCGCTGCGACCTACGAAAAAGTAGGCCTCACTCCGCGAAACTCGTGCGCCTTGTCTCTGGAACTTTTTCTGACGCCATAAATGATTTGCTAGAAAGGAAATTATTTACATGGAATTTGAACCGAAAATACTGGGCATTGCCTGTAACTGGTGTACCTATACGGGAGCGGATCTGGCCGGAACGACCAGATTACAGTATCCTCAGAATTTACGGGTTGTTCGCGTCATGTGTTCCAGTCGCATCAATCCTTCATTTATCTTCCGTGCTTTTCAATTGGGAGCGGACGGTGTACTGGTCGGTGGTTGTCATCCGGGTGATTGTCATTACAATACAGGTAATCTCTATGCACGCAGAAGACTGGCGGTGACCAGAAAAATACTGGAATTTGCGGGCATCGAGCCGGGAAGATTTCGTGTAGAATGGATTTCCGCCTCCGAAGGTAATAAATTTGCCGAGGTTGTGACCGAATTTACCGAGCAGGTAAAAACTCTTGGTCCCCAGACTAAGTTTAAGATAGAACAACAGCCATCGTTGGAGAAGATATGAGCATCAATTTCAAGCAGATTGAAGATAAATTAAAAACCGAAGCCAAAAAACTGCTGGAAGGAGGCAAGGTAAGCATCGTGCTGGCCTATGGAAAGGGCTATGATGAAAAACATCCCATGCCCTATGTTGCCAGAAAAATGTCCGATGTCGAAAATATGGTTTTCAACGAATTCTGCACAGCCAACATGGCGCGTTATCTGGTTCGCTATCCGCGCGGAACAAAAATCGCCATTGCCGTCAAACCGGCGGACAGCCGCGCCGTTATTCAGTTGATTCAGGAAGAGAAGATCAAGCGGGAAGACCTCGTCATTCTGGGCATTCCGGTTTACGGTATGAAAAATTTCAAAACCGGCGAGACTATTGACAGCAAAACCACCTGCGGAAGGTATAATCCGGTTATTTATGATACGCTGCTGGGCGAAGAAGTGCATGGACAGCCGGTTGTTTCACCGTATGATGTTCTTGCCGAGTATGAAAAAATGGATAAAGACGCTCGCTGGGCGTTCTGGAAAAAGGAACTGGATCGCTGCATCCGCTGCTATGCCTGCCGCAAGGCTTGTCCAATGTGCTACTGTGATCCTTGCTTTATCGATCAGAACAAGCCCAAGTGGGGTGAAAAGTCACCGGAATCGCATGGCAACCTCATGTATCATCTGACTCGGTTTCATCATCTAGCCGGTCGCTGTGTTGATTGCGGAGAATGTTCTCGCGCCTGCCCCGTGGATATTCCGCTTTATCTGTTCCACAAGAAGGTGGCAAAGGAATGCGAGGAAATGTTCGGTCAGGCCGCGGGGATGAAGATTGAAGACAAGCCTGCGCTGGTTAATTTCCGCGTGGACGATTCCGATAAAATTCTGGAGTAACGAAGAATGAAGAAAACAAACTTCCAAGACATATCCGATCTGGCCGCACAATTGATGGGAAAAGGAACGCTGGTTGCGCCCGTCAAGGAAGTGGCAGGATTTAATTTCCGCGAGATTTCCGATGCCAAACAGGTGGACTTAAATTTCTATAATACGCTGATGAGTCCCAAATCGGCTTTTTTCCCACATACCGAAGATTTTGTGCGCTATGATAAAAATAAATTCGTACTGGATGCCCAGTGCGTGGAATTAAATTTGAAGCCGGTTTTTCTTTTCGGTGTCCGTCCCTGCGACGCGAAAAGTTTTGAAATCATGGACATTCATTTTTCCGGCACGGGCGCGGTGGATCCCTATTGGAAGAAAAGAAGAGAAGCGACGACCATTTTCGGTTACGCTTTTGATCCGAACACGCCCGCTGACGGAGCGGATTTCTATTCAACTTTGAATATCGGCGCTGCAGATCCGGAAGGCAGTGACATCTTTATGATGAAAAAAGGCGATGAACTGCTCTTACAAGCTGTCACGCCAAAGGGCGAAACTCTGCTTTCATCGTTGAGTTCACTTGTCGACGCTTCAAAAGATGATGAAAAATACTTCGATGACACCATTGCAGCGGGGCATTCCTTCAAAACCCGCTTTACCTGCGTCGATGAAAAAGTCATTGCGAAGAAACTGGAAGATATTTTTCTTAAGACGGAATTCTGGGAAAAAATTTCCGATGCGTGCTTGAGCTGTGGCGCCTGCACCTTTGTCTGTCCGACCTGCTACTGCTTTGATATCTGCGATGAAACGTTGTTCAGCAAGGGAGTCCGCCGCCGCGTCTGGGATGCCTGCATGTTTACGGATTTCACGCTGGAGGCCAGCGGTCATAATCCCCGCACGAAAGTTTATCAGCGCCTGCGCCAGAAAATCTGTCACAAATATTCATTCCACGTCCGGAAATACGGCGTGATTTCCTGTGTCGGCTGCGGCCGCTGCACGCGCAACTGTCCGGTGAATATCGATATTTTCTCGATTGTGGATCAGGCTTTAAAAGAATAACTTTAAAAGTGAAAGAAATAATTATTTGAGGATCAATATGTGTTCGAATAATCCATACATTCCCATGCCGGTGGAAATCATCAAAATCATCGATGAAGTGGATACCCACGACATCAAATCGTTTCGCTTGAAATTTCTGAGTAAAGAAGATGAAGCGAAATTTAAATATCTGCCCGGACAATTTTCCGAACTCTCCGTTTACGGCAAAGGCGAATCCCCCATCGGTATCGCTTCTTCACCCACGGAAGAAGGTTATGTGGAATTCACAGTGCAGCGGGCGGGCACCATCCAGTCGGGATTGGTCACGGCGGCCCTGCATGACATGAACGAAGGCGCGAAAATCGGCCTGCGTGGACCGCTGGGCAATTCCTGGCCGATTGAATTTCTGGAGAAGAAGAACATCGTGGTCGTGGGCGGAGGCTTTGCCTTCACTACTTTGCGTTCTTTAATCAATTACATGCTACACAAGGACAACCGTTCACGCTTCGGCGAAATTACGGTGATTTACGGCGCGAGAACACCAGGCCTGCTCTTGTATAAGGACGAATTGGCCGTCTGGGAAAAAAGAGACGACATCAAAACCATCATCACTGTGGACAAGGGTGATGAAACATGGAAGGGCAGGGAAGGTTTTGTTCCTGCCGTCTGCAAGGATGTCGCTCCTTCACCGAAAAATGCCGTGGCTGTCATTTGCGGTCCGCCGATTATGATAAAATTTACTCTGCCTGTATTTTTCGATCTGGGTTTTTCCAAAGAAAATATTTTGACATCACTGGAAATGCGCATGAAATGCGGTATCGGCAAATGCGGTCGCTGCAATGTCGGCTATAAATATGTCTGCTCCGACGGTCCTGTATTTTCTCTGGCCGAACTTGATGAGTTGCCAAGAGATTTTTAGCCGATAATTAAAATGTATTTAAGAAAATATATCGGTAAAGCGTTTTCTTTCTCGAAACAGTTCTGTCTTTTATGTTGGAATTATCCTTCTGTAGTGTAATTTTTAAAAGATAAAGAGTGATTAAAGAAGAAAACCGTTTTTTTGTAGAAATTAAAAAATTCATCTATTCAACTACCTTTGGAAATATATTTAATCAAATTCATAATTGGCCAATATTTTCTTGACAGATGCGATTTAAATAATTATAAAAACTGCGTAAATAAATCTTATCAAATTTATTATTTTAGCATTGCCGCAGATATTCTCCGTAAGAAATGAAGTCAGTTTGATGTAAACGGACAACAAAAAGACTGGATTAAAACGGAGATTAAGCGAATCAATAGGTTAAGCGTTTGCGATAAGAAGGTTTTTGTTTATTTCCTCTCTCAATGAATGGGGAGGGAATTTATTCTAATCTTAGAAAAAATTGCTAAATCTTTTTCGTTTTTTGATCTTTTGGATCTGTGACGTCGGAATTGCTCTATCAAGCATAGGTATATTCAAAACAATTAATTTGTACGTAAAAAGATTTAAATATTGGACGGGAAAATGTCTACAAGTAGTAATCAAAATGCTA
This sequence comes from Smithella sp., assembly GCA_007244375.1. Lineage (GTDB taxonomy): Bacteria > Desulfobacterota > Syntrophia > Syntrophales > Smithellaceae > Smithella. The sequence continues at coordinate 29,480 of SCVW01000017.1, forward strand.
GAGTTGTTATTACGGGTGTCGGACTTACTGCACCTAATGCCAATAACCTGAAAGAATTTCGCGAGGCGCTTCTGACACAGAAATCTGGAATTACCCATATGGACGTTCGTTATATGGGCAAAGTTGCGGCGGGTAACTGTAATTTTGATGAAAATTTGTATCAAAAGAAAAAAATGCGCCGGCGGGGTACCCGGGCAGGTTCGATTTCAATTTATTGTGCACACGAGGCATTAAAAGATAGCGGTTTATCCATAGATTCAGTGGTAAAAGACAGAACAGGTATATATCTTGGAATTACCGAACATGGTAATGTGGAAACTGAAAATGAAATATATGAGCTTCATCAAAATAATCTTGATGCCAGTCTATGGTCGCATCACCATAATCCGAGAACTGTGGCTAATACGCCTGCCGGTGAAGTCAGCTTAAATATGGGGATAACGGGGCCGGCTTACACCATTGGTGCCGCCTGTGCCGCAGGGAATATCGGTATTATCCATGGTATGCAAATGCTGCAACTTAACGAAGTTGATTTGGCTTTAGCGGGCGGGATTTCTGAAAGTACGGGCACTTTCGGAATATTTGCCGGCTTTAAGAGTCAGGGAGCGCTGGGTTTTCATGATGACCCGATAAAAGCCAGTCGCCCACTGGATATAAACCGCAATGGGATTGTTGTTTCGGAAGGTGGGGCTATTTTCGTTCTGGAAAGATTGGAGGATGCCTTGAAACGAGAGGCAAAAATTTATGGCGAAATAATCGGCTATCATATCAATTCCGATGCCGTGGATTTTGTCCTGCCTGATACTCAAAGACAGATTCAGTGCATGAAAACGGCAATAAACAAGGCAAATATTACGGCTAATGATATTGATATAGTTAATCTTCATGCTACAGGTACAATATCCGGAGATTTAAATGAATGCGAAGCAGTAAAAGCGATTTTTGAACAATCCGAAAATACGTATATTAATTGTACCAAAGGATTTATTGGTCATGCAATGGGTGCCGCCGGAGCGTTGGAACTTGCGGGGAATTTACCCAGCTTTAAAGATAATAAAATTCATTCATGTAAATATATCGAAAATGTTGATCCTAACTGCTGCTTGAAAAATTTAGTGAATGGTGATCCCATTGAAAAAAAAGTTAACATTATATTATCTAATTCCTTTGGTATGCTGGGAATTAATTCCGTCATAATAATAAAAAAGTATAAATAATAAATTCTTTGCGAGGGGGAGCAAAGTGGACGAAAAGGCCGTGAGACAAAAAATCATTGATATTATCGCTGAAATTGCCATTGATGAAGATCTTTCAAATCTGGATGACAACGTAAAACTACGGGATCAACTTGATTTGGATTCAATGGATTTTCTGGATGTGGTAATGGAATTAAAAAAGCGATACAAAATTGAAGTGCCTACGGAGGATTATCCTAAGCTGGCAACATTGAAAAGCTGTATTGAATATCTGGGCCCAAGTTTTCATTAAATTCATAATGAATATTTATGATACTTTGATAATAGGTGCGGGTATGTCCGGTCTGGCAGCCGGAATAAGGCTGGCGATGTTTGATCAAAAGGTATGTATTCTGGAAAGGCATAAAGTACCCGGGGGGCTTAATTCCTATTATGAACGTAAAGGAAGAAAACTTGATGTCGGGCTTCATGCCATGACTAATTTTGCCCGCCGGGGTGAAAGAGGACGGCCATTAACCAAATTACTCAAACAATTAAGAATACCTTACGAAAAGCTGGAATTATCGCAACAAAATTTTTCAAAAATTTTGTTTCCTGACAATAGCATATCTTTCTCCAATGATCCGCAGTTACTTATAGAAGAAATAGAAAGAAATTTCCCTCAACAAAAAGATAATTTTGCAAGACTTCTTAAACTGGTTACAGATTTTGACGATGTTAATTTGAATAATAAGCAGCAGAGCGCTAAAAAAAAAGTCAGAGAAATTATTTCTGATGAACGTTTGCTGGAAATGATTTTTTGTCCTTTGCTGATTTATGGAAGCGCATGGGAAAATGACATGGATTTTTCCCAATTTGTCATAATGTTTAAAAGTATTTATCTGGAAGGTTTTAGCCGTCCTAAAAACGGAGTGCGTACAATAATAAATCTTCTTCTTGAAAAATTTACACAACTGGGAGGAGAATTACGTCTCGGGACGGGTGTTAAAACGATAGATGTTGAAAAAGGGGCAGTTGCAGGTGTTACGTTGGATTCCGGAGAAAAAATTCAGTCTTCCAGAATTTTGTCGTCAATTGGTTTACCGGAGACGATGAGCATTGTTTCGGAGGGAAGGGAATCTGCTGTTGTCGGCAACATGAGTTTTACAGAGACGATTTTGTTTTTTGATAAAAAACCCGGTGATAAGGAAATCAAAGAAACTATTATTTTTTACAACGAAAATGATAAATATGATTATAAACGACCGCAAACTCTTTACGATTATCGCAGTGCAGTAATTTGTTTTCCTAATAATTTTGTGTGTGATGACTATGAAGAAGGAATAATTCGAGTTACTTTTATTGCCAATTCTGAAAAGTGGAATGAATTGGATAAAAAAACGTATCTTCAAAACAAACAAGAAGTACGCGATAAAGCGCTGGCATTAGTTGCCCGATTATTTCCTGAATTTCAGGCCAACTTACTTTATCATGACGTCTTTACGCCTATAACTATTACGCGCTTTACCGGTCACTTCGATGGTGCTGTTTACGGAACTACTCAGAAAGCCAGAGATGGCAGAACCGGCATTAAAAATCTTTTTATCTGCGGTACTGATCAGGGCTTTTTGGGTATAGTAGGAGCTATGTTGAGTGGAATTTCCATGGCGAATCTTCATTGTCTGATGAAGGGAGAGAAAGCATGAGATTTAAAAACGTTGTTATTTCTTCATTTGCCTATTATCTTCCCGAGCAAATAGTCACTTCGGAGGAAATCGAAAACAGGCTTGCTCCAGTATATAAACGTCTCAGACTTCCCACGGGTAGAATAGAATTGATGACGGGAATTAAAGAACGACGTTTCTGGCCTCCGGGCACAAGGCCCAGCGATTTATCCACGCAGGCGGCCAGAAATTTATTTAAAAAAAATACTGTTAAGCCGGAAAATATTGATCTTTTAATTCATGCCTCTGTGTGTCGTGATTTTCTTGAACCTCCGACATCATCAATTGTTCACCATAACCTGGGACTGCAACCGGAAACAATTATTTTCGATCTTTCCAATGCGTGTCTCGGTGTAATGAGCTCTATTGTGGTTGCTGCCAATATGATTGAAAGTAATGTAATTAAACATGCTCTCATCGTGTCCGGTGAAAACGGCAGCCCGCTGCTGTTTCAGACAATAGAACGTTTGTTACAAGATGATGGTCTTACAAGGAAAAGTATAAAAAAATACATTGCTAATTTAACAATCGGTTCTGCCGCTGTCGCCTACACGATTTCGCATAAAGATTACGTTTCTGACGGTCATTTGCTTTTGGGTGGAGCATCCCTTGCCGATTCTTCGGCTAATGTTCTCTGTCACGGTGACGGCAATACCTTAGCGCTGATGATGGAAACCGATTCTGAAGAGCTGATGCAATCAGGTGTGGCTCTGGCCAAGGAAACATGGAAAAAAACAAAGCGGGAACTTAAATGGACCAACGAAGATGTTGATTGCTTTGTCGGTCATCAGGTCGGGGTGGCACATGAAACTCTTTTGAAACAGATATTACAACTCGAGGATTGTCCTACCTTCACCACGTATGAATATCTGGGAAACACCGGAGCATCGGCCCTACCTGTCACACTCAATATTTTTGAAGAACAAAAAGGTATTCCCAGGGGAAGCAACGTTGCTTTGCTGGGAATCGGCTCCGGCCTTAATTCAATAATGCTGGGGGTAAAGTGGTAAGACCGGACTGGTTGAATAAATTATATTCATTCAAATCGAATTTTCACAAACTGAAAAACAATATCTTCATGCATTATATCGATGAGGGTCAGGGCATCCCGATAATAATGCTTCACGGCAATCCTACATGGTCTTTTTATTATAGAAATCTGATTGTCGCGTTTTCCTCTTCCTGCCGAGTAATTGCTCCGGATCATATCGGCTGCGGTCTTTCGGATAAACCACAGGATTATGAATATACTTTAAAGCAGCATATCGATAATCTGGAGACGCTTGTTCTGCATTTAGGATTAAAAGATTTTGTCCTTGTTGTTCATGACTGGGGTGGTGCTATCGGTTTCGGACTTTTGGAGCGGCATCCCGATTTGGTCAAAAAAATAGTTATTCTCAATTCAGCTGCCTACACATCCAAGGTTATTGCCTTCCGGATAAATATGTGCCGTATTCCTATTTTGGCCGAACAGGTGATTCGCCGGTTAAACGGATTTGCACTTGTAGCTACTTATATGGCAGTGGCCCAAAAAATGTCACCGGAAATAAGAAAAGGATACCTTTATCCTTATGACAATTATAATAATCGCATTGCCATAGCGCGGTTTGTTGCTGATATTCCCATGAATCCCAATCACCGTAGTTATCAGACGTTAAAGAACATTGAACTATCACTGGTACAACATCATTGCCCTTGTCTTATTCTTTGGGGGAAACGTGATTTTTGTTTTCACGATTATTTTCTAAATCGCTGGATGGAAATTTATCCTCACGCTACAGTAAGAACATTTGAATCAGCCGGACATTATGTGCTGGAAGATGCGGGTGAGGAAGTAATTAAAGAATTGAAAAAGTTTCTATAATTTGTTTTATAGCGATATTAAAAATAATTACGGTGAGAAACTGTCAATCATGAATATCGCTGATCATTTTACACAGATAGCCCGCATACATCAGCAAAAAGTTGCGATAAAATATCCCCGTCGCGCGGGCAATAAATATAATTATGATACGATCACTTTTGGGAAATTGGAATCTCTAGCCAACAAATACGCGAACGGTCTTTCGAAAATAGGCTTTCGCCGGGGAAGCAAAACGCTTCTTTTTGTAAGACCGTCACTGCGATTTCCCGCTCTGGTTTTTGCACTTTTCAAATTGGGAGTAGTACCGGTATTGATTGATCCCGGTATGGGCAGAAAAAATCTTCTGGCCGCAATTGAAGAAGTCGCACCGGAAGGATTGATTGCGGAACCGGAAGTTCACTTTTTAAGTTTGCTTTTCGGCAAATCCTTTAAATCCGTTAAATTCAGAATAATGACCAAAGGACCCAAAATAGGAAATTGCTTCCCTCTGGCTCAGTTAGAGAATTGTGATGAAAATTTTGTGAGCGAGCAGCTGGAACCCGATGAAATGGCAGCGATTCTTTTTACTTCTGGAGGAACGGGACGCCCAAAGGGGGTTGTCTATACGCATAAAATTTACACTGAGCAAACACGTCTTCTTCAGGAACTATTTAACCTGAGCGATAATGAAATTGATCTGCCGTGCTTTCCGCTTTTTTCTCTTTTTACTTTGTGTATGGGAATGACTTCCTGCGTAGCGGATATGGATCCATCCAGACCCGCGAAAGCTGATCCCGGAAATTTATTGAAAAATATTACTGATAATAAAGTGACTTTTATGGCCGGTTCACCGGCAATATGGGAGAGATTGGGTGATTATTGCGAAGAAAACAGATTAACGCTTCCGACGGTAAAGTATCTAGTGATGTTTGGCGCACCCGTGCGCAATGAACTCCATAAAAAATTCAGCCGGATTTTACCCAACGGTACGACGTATACGCCTTACGGTGCCACAGAATGTCTTCCGGTTTCAAACATTTCCGGCAAAATGGTATTAGAACAGACAGCAGTTCTTACCGAACAAGGTCAGGGCACTTGTGTTGGTGTTCCGGTGCCCGGCGTGGATGTTTCAATTATTGATACAAGTGATGATATCATTGAAAATATCAAAAATACACACCTGCTCGGTTCGTATCAGATAGGAGAAATTATTGTTAAGGGTGATATTGTAACAGCCAATTATTATCAGTCCCCGATGGGAACAGCGTTTGCAAAAATAGCGGACGACAAATCTTTCTGGCATCGGATTGGAGATCTGGGATATATTGACGATCAGAAACGTGTTTGGTTCTGCGGACGAAAAACTCATCGGGTTGAGACTCCTCTAGGATTATTATGTTCGGTAAACTGCGAGGCTATCTTTAATATTCATCCCGGTGTCAGGCGTTCTGCTTTGGTTGGTTTTGGAGAAAGGGGAAAACAATCTGCCGCCATAGTGATTGAAAGAAATGAATTGGGGAAAAAGTACGTCAGAAAAATTTTGGAAAAAGAACTTTTGGATATGGCGAAAAATAACAGCTTGACAGCACAAATAAAATCGGTTCATTTTTGTGATCATTTCCCCGTTGATGTAAGACACAACATTAAAATTGATCGTTTAAAACTTGCCGATTACGTTTTGCGGAGAAAAATATGAATATTTTAGTTACCGGAGCTGGTGGTTTTTTAGGGAGTCACTTGTCGGAATGCCTTTTGTCCAAGGGACACAAGGTGTGGAATTTCAGCCGTAAAAAACATCAGCACCTTGAAGCGATGGGAGTTGATACCATATGTGGTGACCTGAAGGATGAAGAATCTGTTGTTAAAGCTTGTCGGGGTATGGATGTTGTTTTTCATGTCGCTTCCCGTGTCGGTATTTGGGGAAAATATAAAGATTTCTATGAGACAAATGTCATCGGTACTGAAAATGTCATTAAGGCGTGTAGGGTAAACGGAGTAACAAGGTTAATATATACAAGCACACCCAGTGTTGTTTTTGATTGGGGTGACATATGCGGAGCGGACGAGGCAGCACCTTATTCCAGGAGATTTCATGGTCACTATGCCAAAACCAAGGCAATGGCCGAGCAACTTGTATTGCAGGCCAATGATCGTAAATTAAGCACCGTTGCGTTACGGCCGCACTTGATATTCGGACCGGACGATCCGCATCTTATTCCTCGTCTGCTTAATGCGGCAAAGCAGGGTAAATTGAAGATAGTCGGTACAGGCAAGAATCTTGTTGATGTTACCTACATACAAAATGCGGTTGACGCGCATCTGCTTGCATTTGAAAAATTATTTCCCGGATCGGCGTTGGCGGGACAGGCCTATTTCATAGGGCAGGAACGGCCTGTTGTGCTGTGGGATTTCATTAATGAAATTTTATCGCGACACAATTTGTCCAAAATAACAAAAAAAGTTCCCGAAACCGTTGCTTTTGGTGTTGGATTATTCTGTGAATCTTGGTATAGGTTTTTTAGAATTGAAGGAGAACCGCCGATGACGCGTTTTGTGTCGTTGCAATTTTCACGCTCTCATTATTTTTCCCATCAGAAGGCTAATGAACATTTCGGTTATAAACCCAGAATATCTATAGAACAGGCACTGGATCTGACCGTGGGGAGATGAAATGCTTCTTAATAAAAATAACAAGGTTACACAAAGCTATGATGTTATTATAATTGGCGGCGGGCTAGGGGGAATGACTGCTGCCAATAAGCTGGCAAAAAACGGCAGAAAAGTTCTGTTGCTGGAAGCTCATGACAAGCTTGGAGGTTTCGCCACTTGGTTTTATCGAAAAGGGAGGCATATTTTTGATGTATCACTTCATGGATTTCCGATAGGAATGGTAAAAACATGCCGTAAGTACTGGAACAAAGAAATTGCCGATAAAATAATTCAGCTCAAAAGAGTTCGTTTCATAAATCCTCTTTATAATATAGAAACCGATTTTACTGTGGAAGATTTTACCAGTAAGCTCATCAATGATTTTAAAGTCTCTCAAGAGCAGGTGGATAATTTTTTCCAGCTCATCATGAATATGAATTATTACGACGATAAGAAGATGACTAATGGCGAACTACTGGAGGGTTTTTTCCCCGGCAGAAAAGACGTTCACCGTTTTCTGATAGAACCTATTGTTTACGCCAACGGATCAACGCTGGAGGATCCGGCTGTCACCTATGGAATTGTCTTCTCCAATTTTATGAGCAAAGGTGTTTATTCTTTTGAAGGCGGGACCGATTTGGTAGTTAAGATGATGCAGGACGAACTCTTGAAGAATAGCGTGGATATCCGTCTGCGGTCAAAAGTGGGAAAAATTGTGATAAAAGATAATGTGTGTCAGGGAGTATTAATTGATGACGAATTTATAAGCTCCAGAGTGGTTCTTTCCAACGGAAATCTCATCGGTACAATTTTCAATCTTGTCGGCGAAGAAAATTTTACCCCTTCATTTATCGAAAAAGTTAAAAAAGTCAGACTCAACACCAGTTCCTGTCAGGTTTATATGGGGATTAAAGAAGGTGAGACTATCGAAGACGTCGGTGATCTGATATTCTATTCAGAGGCAGAAGAATTTCAGACGGATGAGCTTTTATCCATGAATACGACAAGCAGGACATTTTCCCTGTACTATCCCCGACTCAGACCGCAGTTGAAAAACGCCGGATACTCGATTGTATCTTCAACTAACGCGCGTTACGAAGACTGGGTGACCTTGAGCAGGGAAGAGTATAAGGCGAGGAAAGAAGAACTTATCAGGGCAACGTTGATAAGTCTGGAAAAAGTCATTCCCGATATCCGTAAAAAAATTGATTATATCGAATCGGCAACACCTCTGACGATCAAGAGATACACTCAACACGAAAAAGGGGCATCTTTCGGGACTAAACATGAAGGATTGGAGATTTCCATGGGGCTGAACAAGGAGATTAAGGGTTTGTTTCATACCGGTTCCGTCGGTATTATTATGTCCGGATGGCTGGGTGCAGCCAATTATGGTGTTATCCAGTCTTATGAAGTGGAAAACTACCTGGAATCTCGGGCATGAACGTAAAAGCAAGCTGCAATCATAGATGCCCTTCAGGGTATGCACTTTGTTATAGTCCCACGTCGCTTCGCTTCTGACACTTGGGACTCACTAAATTGGAGTTTCAACAAAAATTAAATTGAGGTGATGCTATGTTTGATTTCAGCAGTCAGAGAGTTATTATTACCGGTGGTACGCGTGGTATCGGTGCGGGAATTTCCCTGGCTTTCCTTCAGGCCGGGGCGACGGTAATTGCCACCTATTCGGTAAATGACGCTGCTGCGAATGAGTTTAAAAATAAATATGAACAAAACTCTTCAAGACTCGATATTCAGAAATATGATGTTTCTTCGTCGAAAGAAGTAAAAAGTTTTTTCAAGTATCTGGATGAGAAATATCCGTCACTGGAAGTATTGGTGAATAATTCCGGGATCAGACAGGACGCGATCGCTGCTTTAATGAATGATGAACAGTGGGAAAAAGTTCTGGATGTTAATCTTACCGGAACTTTCTATATGTCGCGGGAAATCATTCCCCGCTTTATGTCCAATCGTTTCGGAAGAATAATCAACATCAGTTCTTTGGGTGCCGATATCGGATTTCAGGGTCAGGCAAATTACGCGGCGTCAAAAGCCGGACAATTGGCGCTAACCAAATCATTATCTAAAGAAGTGGCCAAGAAAGGGATTACCGTAAATTGTGTAATGCCGGGATTCATTGATACGGAACTAATAAAAGACCTGCCTGAAGAACAGAGAAAAGAATATCTCAAAATGATTCCACAAAAACGTTTCGGGAAAGTGGAGGATGTGGCCCATGCTGTTTTGTTTCTGGCCAGTAGGGAAGCATCTTATATTACCGGAACATCGATCAAAGTTGCGGGAGGATTATAATGGAAGATGTTCTTGCCGCTATTCCTCAACGTCCGCCGTTTCTTTTCGTCGATAAAATCATTAAAAGAGATGGTAATTCTGTAACGACGCAAAGGACATTAAGAGAAGATGATTATTTCTTCCAGGGTCATTTTCCGGGCAAGCCTATTATGCCGGGAGCACTGTTATGTGAAGCGTGTTTTCAAACGGGCGCTATTTTAATGGGTAAGGATAATCAACAACACGGACTTGGCATTGTAACCCGCATTAAGGATACAAAGTTTAAGAATTTTGCCCGACCGGGGGATACTCTGACTGTTACGGTTGTGCTAAATGATAAAATTGATAATGCCTATTATATGAGCGGGGCAATTTACGTTGACGATAAATTGATCATGAAAATTGTATTTCAAGGAGCTTTGCTCCCCATGGACATTTAAGGAGTGAATATGGATTTTATACAAGTTTCCGGAAAGAAATATTTGGTTACCGGTGTCGCCAATAAAAAAAGTGTCGCTTTCTTTGTTGCCAGGAGCCTGATCGATAACGGAGCGGAAGCGATATTTTCCGTTCAAAATGAAGAAAATCGACTAAAAGCTCAAAAGCTGTTTCCTGACAGCACTATACTGATATGTGATGTGGAGAGAGATGAAAGTATTCGTCAGTTGAGCGAATATTTTATGAACAGAAATATCAGGCTTTCCGGTTTTGTCCATTCCATAGCGTTTGCCAATTACAGCGAGGGACTTAAACCGTTTCATGAAACCAAAACCGATGATTTCCTTCAGGCGACAAATATTTCCTGTTTTTCACTGGTGACTATGGCAAATGCTTTAAAAAATTCTTTTGAAGAAAAAGCTTCCATTGTTACCATTTCCATCAGTAACACCCGGGCGACCGCTTACGGTTATATGGGACCGATTAAAGCCGCCCTGGATGCCACTGTTGCGTTTCTGGCAAAATCATTATCTGAAATATCGAAAGTTAGAGTAAATGCTGTTTGTGCCGGACCGCTGAAGACTTCGGCATCAGCCGGCATTCCCGGCTATGTTAATAATTACCTTTTTGCCGAACAGTTGACTTTACGAAAAGAAGCTCTCAAAACAGAAGAAGTTGCAAATACCGTTATATTTCTGCTTTCACCGGTTTCCAGTGGTATCAATGCCACCGGTATTGTGGTTGATGCCGGAATGTCCTGTAATTATTTTGATCAGAAAATTGTTACCTTGGCGACGCGTTGATTAATTCACTAATATTTTAATAAACCTGCAAGGAAGAAATTAGAGGAAAGGAGTCCGAGTTATGTTTAAAAAACTGCTTATTGGCATCGGCATCTTCATAATAATAATTGTCGTTTTGGTTATTGCTGCCGGAGTGATTATTTATACCAAGGTGGACAAGGCATTTGTTTCATCTCAGATGTCCAAAGCGTTAAACAGGCAAGTCTATATTGAAAAAATCGATGTCAATATATTCTCGATCCTTTCCGGAATCGAGATTAAGAATGTTGCCGTTTCTAATTTTAAAACACCACAGCAGCTTGAAAGCCTGCAAGGTAAACCGGTTGCGGCAGAAGATGTTTTTGCCGATATGGAATCTCTGCGCTTCAAGGTAAAAATTCTGCCGCTTCTAAAGCGGCAAATTGCACTTAAAGAGCTTGTCCTATATAATCCGGTTGTTAATCTGTCCAAAAACAAGCAGGGCGTTTTAAATATAGACGATCTGATTAAATCGAAAAAACAGGACAAGGAAAAGAAATCTCAGGCAGAAGAACCGGCAAGACCGATTTCCGCGGATGATATTCCGGTGGCCGTTGCTGTGGGTGAAATCGGCATGAAAAACGGTATAATTAATTATTATGATGGCGAGTACGATCAGAAAATCCAAATTTATAAACTGACAACGTTACTGCATGACATAAATATAGATCCGAAGAATTTGGAGAAAAAAGACGAAATTAAATTAGACTTTGGCATGGGAATCAGAACAATCGGTGCGCTGAAAACCGGCAGTGTCCGAAGTTTTGATATTATGATAGATGCTGACGGAAAAATAATTCCATTTGATGTAAAAACACGCCTTCTGGAGCCGGAGGCGGTAATTCATGTAACTGTACCGGATGGCGAAATCACCGGTCTGCAGATATTCAACTCCATCGCGTCCATTCCCATTTTGAGTGACTATATGGGCGAATACATCTCTTTTCTTAAAGACAAACAAGAGTGGAAAAATATCAGGGAAAACGGTCTGGATCTGAGATATAAGGCGAATAAGATGGAAGTTACCAATGGCCAGCTTAATCTTCAGGAAGCCAAAATTCTTTTTGACGGAACGATGAATATAAAATCACGTGCCATTGATATGAATGCAGGTGTGGTTATGAAACAAAAGATCAATGATGCCGTTGAAACTTCCCTGGCAAAAAAAATAGACTCTCTGATTAAAAGTCCCGAAATTAAAAAATATACCGATTCCGGTAAACTTGCGGCCGTAGCCATGCAGCCACTGCTTAATAAAGACGGCGTAATTGATTTAAGAATAAAAGTAACAGGCACCACAAAAAACCCGGCCGTCCGGCTTACACAGCCGCAGCTGGGTTCTTTGGGTAGCATCATAAAAGATGCGGCAGACAGCGTAGCAATTGAGGCCGGCAAAAGCGCTGCCAAAGAAGCCGTCAAAAAAGTGCTTAATGAAGATCAGCAAAAAGTTTTAGAAGGAGTAGAGGGATTGTTTAATAAGAAATAAACTTTCCCCCCTCGCTTCTATTTTACAGTATATCCGCGGCCATCAAGGCATGCTGCCATAGCTCTTTGATAATCAGCCCGCATTTGCATGGCCTGATTGGCAGACAATCCCTGTGGAATTGCAGCAGTCGGGTCGTAATTTGTCTGGTCAACAGCCCACTTATGGCATTCATAACGATCATTGTCCTGTTGTGCCTGACTCTGGCCTTTACGGGGATAAATAAAAAGTCTATTTTCCATATTTTCACTTGAGGCCGGAGGTGCCTCACTTACATCACCCTGAGGCGGCTCAACAACAACATAACCTCCCGGTGTTGACGTATAATACGTTGCATTAGCGTAATAGTAAGGAATGCCGTGAAACCAGACAGTTGTGTAAAAGAGGGGTAAAAACGGAACAAACAGTCCAATGGGCGGGGCAACTACAACATATCGACTGCCGTGGTGGCGGTACCATACGCCGTGGTGATGATAGTAGCGTGAACGATCCCATCTTACTACCCTGTGATCTCTGGGAAGGGTTCTGAATGATTCACCGCGAACTGGATACGACCGATTATGACGATAACGGGAATCGACAAAGCTTTTTTGTGCGGCAGGCGGAGGCGCTTTTTTTACACCCTGTGCCGGTGCTCGTCCGGGTCCTTTGGACCCTCCATGCTGCCCGGGTTCGGCAAACCCGGAAATACTAATTGCCAAAATCATAATTATTGACAGCACGACGGCAAAATATTTTTTTAAATTAAGATTATATAGCATGACAGTAACCTCCTTTTTCAGCTATTTTACGGTATATCCACGGCCTTCCATACAGGCTGACATTGCCCGGCGAAATTGCAGAGCCATTTTTTCATTATGCAAATCCCGGCCTTTATTTCTATTCTGATAGGCTTCTTCCAATTGCCTTGCCGATTCCGCACGTGTCGCATCGGAAACAGCTCCCGCCATGGCGCCGCCGGCAGCTCCGATTAAAGCTCCACCTCCGGCATGTCTCGGTCCGGCAATTAATGCTCCCAATACCGCACCCGCAATGGACATAACGACGGTATCGTGTCCCGGCGGCGGCATAGGGACAACCCTGACACGCTGTTCGGGAACAATAGATGAAACGCTTGGGTCAAAGCCGGTTTGATCTACTGCCCAATTATAGCATGCATAGTGATCGCGCGATTGTTGTTCGGTTGACTGTCCTTTTTTCGGATAAAAATAAATTTGCGTAACGGCAGTACCATTTTGTTGATTCTGAACCGGTTGCGCAATGACCTGTTCGTTTGGATAGTAGTAACAGGAATTTAATAAGAAAACCGATGCAAGAAAAAAGAATATTAACCAGTATGAAAGTGCCTGACTTGTATTTTTAATGATTTTAGTAGTCATAGTTTTTTCTCCATTGTTTATAAGATTTTAATTCTTAACTGGAGATATTATAAAAACAACGCTTTCGTAAGTCAATGTAATATAAATCCTTAAAATTTAATTAATCTAAGGCTGTGTCGCAATCCTCAAATTTGTGCCGGCATTACGACACAGCTTTTCCCAAGGAGGGAAAGGGGTTGTCAGTTAAGGACAATATGTTACCGGACCGTATCCGTCGCGGCCTCTCATTCCTCCGCGAGGTCTAAATCCAGGACCCCGCCCCCAATGAGAATTTGCCAGTTTTTCATTTTGTTCCGCTGTTAGAATCTTGCGAATTTCCAATCTCAGGGCCATTCTTTTATCTTGTATTTCATCGCGCAATGCCCGAACCTCTTTTTGAGCGGCGTAAATTTTATCCCTGTCCGGATTTGCCTTTGACCATAGCCTTCGCAGTTCTACCGACTTGTCAAATATTTTTTCTCTTAGCGGCCTTGTAGATTTCTGATTTTCATATACAAGGGCTTCGATTTTTGTTTTTTGCTCATCGGAAAGATTTAGGCTCCTTAATGTCGGGGTATTGCAACAACTCTCACCATTACGATAAGCCGGCCCTCTACCTCCATAAGCGCCGAAAGCAAACGCCGGTGCGGTTAAAATTATTCCCGCAAGAACAATCATTGATAGAAATATTAATTTTCTCATAATCAATTTCCTCTACATAAGTTTTATTATTCAAAGTTATTCTTTTAACAATCCCGGGATGATTTGAATAATGTTAAAGTTTTTTTATTATCAAACTACCAATATATTGATGACCAAACTCACTATTGTCTTTTTATTAGCAAGCTATATGCCAGTTAAATTTATACTGGTTAACATATTGTTTTTAATAGATAAATTAATAACAGATAAAAATATCATTTGTCTTTTAACCAGGTTGAGTGGATAATATGTATCCATTTAAGAGTATCCAAATGAATACAAAGTATCCGCCTGTTGGCGAAAATCCAAGGACTGGATGATGAGGGCTAAGAAAAAAATCTGGTTTAATATCTCGTTTTGGCTGGTAGTAGGTGCAATCACCCTTATGGCGATTGTTTCCGCAGTAATGACATTCACTTTTGTTCAGCAGAAAAGAGATCAGGCCGTTGAACTTCTGGTTGAGAAAGGCGCTACATTAATCAGGTCGTTTGAAACCGGTATGAACAGCACCCAAGGGATAGATGCAGAAATTTTCAGATTGCAAAAACTACTGGTGGAAACAACCAAACAACCCGACATAGATTATATAATTATTACCGATCAGAAGGGCAATATCTTTGCTGATGGTGATCCCGCCCAAGTCGGAGATAAGTACGGTTTAGATTTAAATATTAAATCATTGTCCTTATCAAGAAAAATTAGATGGCGTCAGGTGACCAATCCCGGAGGAGCGGATACATTTGAGGTTTACCGCGGATTTTTCCCTTTTGGAAAAGATGTGGAAGAAAAAACTTCCTTAAAAGGTGAAATCAACAGTAAAGAAAATAACAAATGGATGATCTATATCGGCCTGAATATGGCAACAATAGAAAGAGCAACAAGGGAAGACAACCGTGCTCATACCATCATTGTTTTAATTCTTTTATTAATTGGTTCTTCGGCAATAATTTCCCTTTACCTCGCACAGGCCTATCGTCTTACCCGTACATCTCTTTCCCGTGTTAAAATATTTTCAGAGGCGCTGGTGAAAAATATGCCCATTGGTCTGATTGCTCTGGATAATCAGGATAAAATTATAGCGTGCAACGAGAAAGCACAAGTTATGTTGGGATTTGCCTTCGGTAACGTTTCAGGTAAACAAGATATGAAACTATTGCCTGATCATCTGAAAATAATGCTGGCAGAACTTTCTTCTGGTGACGGTTTTTTAGAACGCGATGTTAAACTGACTTTTGCTGACGGCAAGGAACGGATTTGGGAAGCCGTTGCTGCGGGGCTTATCGATGAAGGAACTTCGACAGGTAAAATCCTACTGATACGGGATGTTACGGATATTCGTCAAATGGAAAATGAAATTACCAAGAGCCGGCATCTTAGTTCTATCGGTTCTCTGGCAGCAGGAGTTGCCCATGAAATCCGTAATCCGCTAAGTTCGATTAAGGGATTTGCAGTCTACTTCAAAGAAAAGCTGTCCGGCAATAAAGAAGATGAGCAGACAGCGGATGTTATGGTTGCTGAAACAGAAAGACTCAATCGCGTAATAAGTCAGCTAATTGAATTTGCCAAACCGTTGGAGCTAAGGAAAGAAACAGTGCAGCTCGTAGAATTAGTACGGCATGCAGTAAAGTTGATTGATGCCGAAGCGAAAAAAAATAAAATCATTATTGATGTTGATGTTGCCTCTGATTTACCGGAAGTAGAGGTTGATTCCGATAAAATCAAACAGGTTCTGCTCAACATTTTTCTAAATGCCCTTGAGGCAATGAAGGACGGCGGTAATTTAAGAATTGGAGTAGAACGCGGCACGGATGATGTGACTGTAACAATTTCCGATACCGGAATAGGAATAGAAAAAACGGATTTGCCCCGAATATACGATCCTTATTTTACCTCGAAACCAGCGGGAACAGGACTCGGGTTGGCGATAGTGCAGAAATTTATGGAAGCACACGGTGGCAGGATCAATATGGAAAGCGTTCCTGGAAAAGGCACAAAAGTAATTTTGTATTTCCCTTTAAATCACATTAAAAATTAAGGAATGTACATGAAAATAAATCAATCGATTATAATTGTGGATGACGATTTTGCCCACCGTACCATGCTCAAGAAACTGCTGGGAGGTTGGGGTTATGAAATATTCGAAGCCGATGACGGTTCGGTTGCAATTGAAAAAGTGCAGAAACGATCATTTGATTTAATTTTGATGGATATCAGAATGCTTAATGTTTCCGGCATTGAAGCGCTGGAAAAAATCAAAATTATCAATCCGGCTATTCCCGTTATCATTATGACTGCTTATGCTTCCGTTGATACAGCCGTTGCCGCGTTGAAGAAAGGTGCTTATGATTATCTGACCAAACCACTGGATTTCGATGAACTCAAAATTGCCATCAGTCATGCCACTGAACACAGCCGGCTCAAGAAAGAAAATGAGTATTTAAGAGAAAGACTGGACGAAAAATTCGACACGCAAAGAATGATCGGCCACAGTCCTTTAATGGTAAATTTATTGGAGACCGTAGCACAGGTAGCGGCAACGGAAGCCACGGTTTTGATTACCGGTGAATCAGGCACCGGTAAGGAAATGATTGCCAATATTATCCATTACAACAGTTCTCGTAAAGCGGCGCCGTTTGTAAAAATAAATTGTGCTGCCCTGACCGAATCGCTTTTGGAATCGGAACTATTTGGACACGAAAGGGGGGCCTTTACCGGAGCGGATAGAAAAAGGGAAGGCAAATTCCGGCAGGCGGCAGGCGGCAGCATTTTTCTGGATGAAGTCAGTGAAATGTCGCCGGCGATGCAAGTAAAGCTCTTGCGGGTTTTGCAGGAAAGAGAATTAACTCCCGTAGGCAGTGCTGAAGTGATCGCTGTCAATGTTCGCGTGATTGCCGCTTCCAATAAAGATTTGAGAAAAGAAATGGAACAGAAACGCTTTCGCGATGATCTTTTTTACAGACTCAATGTTGTAACTTTGAATGTGCCGCCTTTGAGGGACAGGAAAGAAGATATTCCTCTTCTGGCTCAGCATTTTCTGGAAATGTTTACTGCAAAAAATAAAAAAAGTATCAAAGGTTTCACACCGCAGTCGCTGGAAAAGCTTATGCAATATAAATGGCCGGGTAATGTTCGTGAACTGATGAATGCGGTGGAACGGGCTGTTGTCCTGTCCCGTTTCGAATATATTGATGCCGATGAACTCATACCGCTGATGACGGATGGTTCAACTGCCGGCAGCGAACGGTCTGATTTCCCCAATAATATGTCGCTGGATGAAGTGGAAAAAAGAAGTATTCTGGAAGCAATCAACGCCTGCGGCGGCAATAAAAGCGAAGCTGCCCGCCGCCTGGGCATTACGCGCAAGACTCTCCGGAAAAAACTGGATAAATATGAAAAAACTGGTTAACTTAAAACAAAATTTTATGTATATTCACACCTGAATGTTTTTATTGACTAAAAATCAGTATCTGTAAAAATAAAGCCGGCAGGTATTAACTAAACAAATATAAGAACATTTTAAGCATAAAACATAAAGGAGAATCGTTATGAAAAGTAAGAGCAAACTGATTCAGCTTTTTATCTCGGTGCTGATAATTTTCATGGTTGTGCCGGTTTACGCTAAATCGCCGGATACTGCCAATGATAAAGATGTACAGGAAGTATTGGAGCAGGGCTGGCAGTTGTTGAGCATAATGCACAAGGACAAAGCCGGTCTGGATAAAGCCATTGTCCTGTTTAAAAATGCTCTTGAAAAATATCCTCAGTACAAAGAGCTTCTTTCCTGGAAGGTTGCTGAGATGACCTTTAAAAAAGCTGATGAGGAACGCGATAAGGAAAAACGAAAACAGCTTTACAAAGAGACTCTGGACTATTCACAGAAGGCGATACAACTGAATCCGCAATCGAGTGGAGGACATTATTGGGCGGGACTGGCGTATGTGAGACTTGCCGAACTTTCCGGCATATTAAGTGGCATTGGACTGGTAAACAAGGCAAAAAAAGAGTTTGAAAAGACAATAAACATTAATCCTGATCACAGATTCGCAATATTATCCAATGCTGTTCTTGCTGCCATATATCTGGGATTGCCGTGGCCTATGAACGACAATAAAAAAGCCGAAAAATATGCTGAAGAAGCAGTTAAAAAAGATTCGAATCTTACACTTGCCAGTGTGAACCTCGGCAAAGCTTATCTAAATCTCAAAAAATACGATAAGGCAAAAGATGAACTTAATCGATGTTTATTGACCCCCAATCCGACTTATGTCTGGGATGCCGAATTGTATGATTGGCCTCAGGCCAGAAAGCTTCTTAAAGAAATCGAAAACAAGAAATAACGAACTTATCGAGTTGATTTTATAAAACTTGATAAGATTTTTCTGTAAGCGGTTTCTTATATTTATGCAACTTATCCTATCTTTTCAACACGGCACGGCACATAGCGATGCAACGGTGTTGCGGCTAACGGGTCGCGATAAGTGTTTTTTGTGAGACGATTCACATTTACGCCGTAAGCCTTGCCGTTTTGCACA
This sequence comes from Smithella sp., assembly GCA_007244375.1. Taxonomy (GTDB): domain Bacteria; phylum Desulfobacterota; class Syntrophia; order Syntrophales; family Smithellaceae; genus Smithella. Next base: position 48,500 of record SCVW01000017.1, read on the forward strand.
AGTCCAAAACCGTGAGGAATAAGCACCTGACCCTTTCTCGTCGCATCTGTCAGCTCGACTTCGATTGTTTCAGCCGCGGCTTCGGTTACGATTTTTACCTTATCGCCATCAGCAATACCCAGGGCTTGCGCGTCTTCGGGGTTGATTGCCATGGTGCAGGCTCGTTTTCCTTTGAGCCATGTCGGATCACGCATTAGTGTGTTGGCCACATTTTTAGTGTGACGTCCGGCATTGAGGATAAGAGGATATTCCGGTGACGGATTAAGCGCTTTCTTTTCCGATTGAGGATCGATGCTCTTGAGCCATTCCTCCAATTCCGGGATACAAAGGTTTATCTTCTTATCCTCGGTTCTTACTTCTTTTATGTTACGTTCAATGTCCAGCATTCCTATCCACATTCCTTCGGGATGTTCGAGCAGAGTGTGGAATAGCTTTTCGCTGAAGCGTACTTGTGGCGTAAGTGCCACAAGAGGCATTATGCTTCTGTATTTAAACGCAGCGATAAATGACCGCAGTATCTTTTCCGGTTCAAGAAGAATCGAGGCAAAGAAAGGTGCTTTGATTCCCATACGTGAAGCGCTTTTTCTCAGATGGTTCGGCATCGACATCATGACGCCGAAGAGAGCCGCAAGATTTGCCGAATCGTATTTCTTACCGATAGTTTCTGCCAGAACAAACGGCACGGTCTTCAGGGTCTCAAATGCCCCTTTAGCTTCCACTTGAGTCCAGAAATCGTCTTTGGCCAGCATGGTGAGCAGTTTCAGCGGGTTCTTGCCTAAAAAAGCAAGGAAAGCAAGGGCATAATCAAAGAGATCCTTATCTTGACCGGCAGCTTCAATAAGATATGCCGGTATTTCCGGTAAAAGACCTGCTTTCCCGGCAATGCCGGTGAATATTTGTCCGCATTCCTTCCGTTCTCCGAGTGGAGAAACTACCGGCTGTCGTATTTGAAAATATATTTCCGGATAAGTCCAGGGGAAGAAAGTTGCGTCGTAGCTTTCCAGTCCTGAACGCGCTGGAAGTACATAATGTGAAAGAACTGCGGTTTCAGTCATTGCCAGTTCGAAGGTAACAAGCAGGTCGAGTTTCAAAAAAGCCTTTTCGTAGGCGATTGTGTCGGCGTAGGAGCGCAGCGGATTGGCACCGGCGTTGATAACCGCACGGGGACGTTTCGGATGGTCGCTTAGAATTTCCTCGGGAAGAACATTAGGCGGATGAAATCCCATTATGGCTGGAAGCTTGGTAACCTGTGTGCGCCAGGTCTTGGGATCTCCGTCGTCGGTGTGTGCTCCCAGAGGAACAAGAGTGCCCGTAATAACATTGCCACCGGGAACGCAAAGCCTGCCACACAGTGCCGCCAGAATCATCACGAGATAAGAAACTACCGTACTGTGACGGTTCATTAGTATTCCGAGATCGGTGTGCACGCACCACTTTCTGACGGACATTTCCCTGCACAGATTTTTCACGTCATCATAAGAAACTTCGCACAACTCAAGCGCACCTTTAATGTCAAAATTTTTGAACCATTCTCTGATATGGTCGAATCCCGCGAGGTTATCTGCGATATAATCTTTATTTTCCCATCCTTCGGCCAGTATAATTGCTATCATGGCCTTGAATAAAAGCGCATCAGTACCGGGACGCAACGCGATATGTATGTTGGCAATTTGCGCTGTTTCCGATTTACGCGGATCAATGACCACAAGGAGTCTGTCCGGATTTTTTGAAAATTCTCTAAGGACCAGCGGTGCGCGCGGCATTTGATGGCTTTCCATGCCATTCCAACCGACCGCTACCATCATATCCGAATGATGCTCGTCGGGAATAAGGAAACGGTTTTGTCGTCCCACCATCTTTCCGCAGACCCAGAAATATCCGGTGAGTTCCTGCGCCAGTGGATTATAATGATAGCGTGAACCGAGCTTTTTCATAAGCGCGGTGCCGAAAGCAGCATCTACATGGCATCCCTGGCCTCCGCCGCCCATGTAAACATAAGATTCCGGACCGTGCTTGGCTATAATGGATTTCAGCCTTTCGGAAATTTCGGCAAAGGCAATTTCCCAGGAAATGCGGACAAAACCTTCCGCTGTTTTCTTAAGAGGATACAGAAGTCTTCCTTCGTGATCATGGTGATAAGCCACATTAATTCCCTTCACACACACATATCCCTGGCTCCGGGGATTATCTTTATCTCCTTTTACTTTGACGATTTTGTTGTCTTCTATTTCAACTTCGAGGCCGCAATTTTGGGCACACAGTACGCAGCTGGTCTTTTTCCGTTCTCCCATGTCGTTTTCTCCCGGCAGTATATGATTATCAATTTTAAGAAATGCTTTTATAACTTTTCTGCGAAAAATCTTTTTATTTTTAACTCTTTTTCCATTCTGAGAAACATTTTTGATAAAAATAGACCGGTCGTCTATTGATTGTCAAGAAAATTATTTTTCAATTATTATTTTGTTGTCTGTCTTCAAATATTTTATTCAGCCATTTTAGCATTGCCTCTGCAATAATTTCATGTCCGCGTTCATTCGGATAACGGGAATCCGGCAAGACCATATCCCTATTGCAGAGATTATGTTCTTCGAGATAACCAGTCCAGTAGCTGTGGAGCGGTATTAATTCACACGCCAAGTCTGACGCGACAATCCTCAAAGATCTGTAGAAAATATTCACAGCGTCCATGTCGTGGGGATTATCGAAAGTATGGGAAGTGGCCAGAAAAATAATTGGATTAAATCGAAAGCGCGCCAGCCTGATTATCTGCACAAGATTTTCCTGAAATTCGGAACGGTAAACATAATCAAAAGCGTCATCAACACCGAAATGAAGAAGAAGGATATCAGGTTCAAAGCAAGCGATGTCTTCGTTGAATGTGCCTATGCCGTCAAAAGAGGTTTCCCTGTACCTTGAACGGTTTATTACCTCGATTTCTTTTTCAAGGAGAGATTCTTTTAGAATATCTGCGTAACTTTTAATAACACCATAACCTGAAGCAATACTTCCGCCGCGGATAAGCAGTTTCATGAAATAGAATTGTCCTTGTTATCGGATTTTTTCATTGTCGGATTATAGTTTGTTAAGAGGAAAATATACAGATTTTTTGTCAAATAATAAGACAAAAGAATAGTGGATGCGAAAAATGAAATCTTAATGTTTTGTTTTAACATGCAGCAGGGGCAATCCCAGATGGCGGCGGCGGTTTTCACCTTTGAGCCGGGTCTGTTCGCGGACGGTGGGCTTGCCGCGGCGTCCTTTGCCCAGTTCTTCTATAAGATGAGAACTGCCCAGATGCAAAGTATGTTTGCCGAATTTTCGCCCCAGTTCATCCGCGGCATTATAAATATCTTTTATCTTTTCCGCTTGCAGGGAATTATCAAAAAGAGAGTATTGAACACTGCTATCCGGTTCCAGATCGAGCAGAATAACGCCCGTCGCGCGGTAAATATCCTTTAGCGAATAACAACAGTCAAACAGGTTGCGTATAATTTCGGAAAATTCAATCGGACAATTGCAGGGACGCGAGAGTTTAACTTCACTGCCGACCGTGTCAAAATCATTCTTCTTCAGAAAGACGACAATTTTATTCGGTGCCAGCGAATAACGCCGGGCTTTGATGCAGGCGGATTCCATGTTACGCATCAGATGAGCGAAGAGATATTCGGCATTAGATGTAGCCGGCGCGAATGTTTTTGTTTTGCTGATTGACGTATAAGAACTTTTTTCTTCCGTAGTCACGGGATAAACCGATTGTCCGCGCAGCTCCTGCCAGATTTCCACACCGGGTTTGGTAAATCTTTCCCGTACTTTTTTCTCCGGCAGTTGCGCGAATTCCAGAGCGTAACGGATGCCCATCTTGGCCAGATAGTTGGTCGTGGCAAAACCTATACCCCAGATTTTTTCCACGGGGAGATTACCGAGATAATCGGCAATATCTCTGCCTTTGATTATTGTTATGCCGGAGGGCTTTTGATGTTTGGAAGCGACTTTGGCCAGTACTTTAGTGATGCTCAATCCCACGGAAACGGTTATGCCCAGTTCTCTTTCGATTTCCTTTTTCATATTGAGAATAATTTCTTCATAGGATGAACGCAGCGCGCGGCGCATGCCGGTAATATCGGCAAAAGCTTCGTCGATGGAATATTCTTCCACATCGGGAGTAAAACGCCGCATGGTGCTGAACATTCGCCGTGAAAATAAGCTGTAGGTCTCATAATCCGACGGCAGAACAATCAGTCCCGGACAAATATTTCTCGCTTCGTGCAGAGGCACGCCGCGCTTGATGCCCAGTTTCTTGGCCGGGTAACTGGCGCAGGCAACAATGCCGCGCTCGCCGCCGGTAATCAGAGCTTTCCCTCTGAGTTCGGGATGAATTGCCTCCTCGCAGGAAGTGAAGAAAGCGTCGCCGTCGATATGCACAATCGCGCGCGGCCAGGAATGCAGAGAAAATAATTGTTGAGACATAAAATATTTAAAAAATGAATAACTCAGGGAAAATTCAATTACTGATTGTTAGCTGTCCGGTTGAAAGACCCATGTTTCTATTGGAGAGCCGATGGCGCTCGCGAATCGGGCTAACGATGGTTTTTTCTTCATAACAAACAGATGAGATAAACACCTGCAATCAGTGCAACCAAACCCTTTCACCGGTAACGTTTCCTCCATCTCTGATAATGCCTGTGCCCACCGATGCTCTAAATGTATTGGTTCATTGCTGTACCATGCAAAAACAGGGTTCACGTGTTCCCGGAGATAATCGATATGCCAGTGTTTAGATTTTGTCTTTCGGCAATGCCTTGTGATACGTGCCTGCACGCCTCCCGGACCAAACGCGCTACCAACGTAGATATAATATCCCGGAACTATTCTGAGGCGACCCCGGCGGCCAATTTGCGTGCTTGTGCTTTTAAGGCTTCGAAGAACTAACGCATATGTCCCTGGTTTCGATTTCATGATTCATACTACTGTCCAGCAAAATAATCAGCCGGAGCGTAGAGATCGACTGGATGGTTTTTTTATTGCAAACTGCAAATTACTCATAATGTGTCCACATTCTGATAATCTTTACTGTTTGGATATCTTTTAACACTTGATAAATTAAACGGTGTTGTATGTTGATTCTCCTGGAATATGCCCCTGTAAGGTCACCCATAAGTTTTTCATAGGGTGGCGGGTTTCGAAATGGGTTTTCTCTGAGTATATCTAACAAGCGGCTTGCCTGGGATTTTAACCCGGATGCTGCAATTATTTTTGCGTCTTTTTGCGCTTGTCTAGTGAAAACCAATCGCCAACTCACCAGCCCGGTTCCTCCTTACATTTTTCAACCGGTGTCTTCAAACCTTTCTTGATTGATTCCCGCATACCGGGAATTGACATGAGATATAATGTTTCTTCGATGGAACGCCAGTCTTCTTCAGAAATTAAAACAGCAGAATTTCTCTTTCCGACAATCTGAACCGGTATATGTGAATCTTTTACTTCGTCCACAAGGTTGTAAAGACGTTTTCTTGCCTCGGATGCCGTAAATGTTGTCATGTTTTTTACCTCCTAAACGTACGATATATGGTACGACATAATTGCATTAATGTCAAACTATTTTCTGCCCAACGCCGCTCTTCAGTGGGCGCGGTTTTTCGGCGATCCACTGAAAGAGCATGTTATCTGAAATTCAATCAATCACGTCAGTATATCTAAAAGCTTTGTAATCTAATTTAGTTTTTCCAAGTAGGTCCTTACGCATGGCAAGAACTATGTTACCGACAGCCTTGCGACCTTCTTCAGGGTTAGGTGGCTTTCCTTTTGAATCAATGACTTGTTTTACCATATCGTTCATTGCTTCAACAACTTCATCCGAGCAATATAACCATGCTTGGTACTGTTCTTCAAAAAATTCTCTCTTTGCTTTACCGCCAGCGGTTACACCCACAAAACCTTGTAACTTCAGTAATAGTTTTGAATATTTCTCTTCTTTATATTTTACAATGGCTTCGTGTCTTTTTGATCTGCTTGTAAAATAGTAAGTGAGATAGGAACCTATCACTGCAGTTAAAATTGGAATTATGATTGAAAAAGTATTCATAGAATATACCTTCCCTCAGATAACATTGTTTATATGGATCGGTGTTAATACTGTAAACGCCGACAGCACTGTCGGCATAATACCCCGCTGAAAAATCTGTAATTTTAAATCCAATAGCTTAATATTAAACGTTAATCAACATAAATTATATTTTCCCAGTTGGGATATTATGCCGATCCGTATAATATCCCAACTGCGTTTTAAAGGTTATCCGCCGGACTCCTTACTGCAGATGGCCCTTTATTGAGAACATGGGTATAAATCATCGTTGTTTTCAAATCTTTGTGTCCAAGAAGTTCTTGAACCGTCCTTATGTCATAGCCATCCTCAAGTAAATGTGTTGCAAATGAATGACGGAAAGTATGACAGGTTGCTCTTTTTACAAGACCGGCCTTTATCACGGCATCTTTGACTGATTTTTGAATAATGGATTCATCAATGTGATGCCTGCCGCGCTCACCGGTCTTCTTGTTTTGCCACAAAGTTTCCTGTGGAAAAACCCATTGCCAGCGCCATTCTTTGGAGGCATTCGGATATTTGCGTACTAAAGCGTCCGGTAAGAGTACACGACCAAAACCATTGGCAACATCGGATTCATGAATTTTCTTAACTTTGTTTAAATGCTCTGTTAATGGTTTTTTGACCGATTCAGGAAACATTGTTATACGATCTTTATCGCCTTTACCGCTCCTGACGATTATTTGGTTTTTACTGAAATCCAAGTCTTGAACCCTCAAACGCAAACACTCCATTAATCTGAGACCTGCGCCATACATAAGGTAGGAAATGATCCATTTATCGCCTGTTAGGTTGCTCAGCACAGCTTTAACTTCGTCCTTGTTCATAACAACAGGCAACCTTACCGGCTTTCTTGCACGGATAACTTCCCCGATATCGCCGATCTTGCGGTTTATAACGTACTTGTAAAGAAAGATAATTGCGCATAATGCCTGATTTTGTGTTGAGGCGCTGACATGTTTCTTGACAGCCAGATGGGTTAAAAAAGCATTGATTTCCGGCTCGGCCATGTCTTTCGGATGCCGGACATGATGGAAGAAGATAAATCTTTTAACCCAGTGAACATAGGTGGCTTCGGTGTTCCGGCTGTAGTGCCTGGAACGCATGGCCTGGCTAAGTTGATCAAGGAGTTTCGGCTCTTGGTCAGTTGCCGGCATCGGCATCACGACTCTTATTGACGGGTAAGCTGCCGCCGTTGGTTTTTCCTTGAAAGAAGTTGAATTACGAATTTCAGGCTGAATCATTTTCAATCTCCCCATATCAATCTTACTTTATTGTGAGACTCAAATTTTAATGAAACTCAGATATTACAAACGCAGTACAGTAATATCTGTAAGTTGAATTATCCCGCGTGCGAAGCTTAGCGGGGCAAAACCGAGTAACCTAAAAAAAGTCTGGATTCCGGCCTACGCCGGAATGACGAACGCATTTTCATTTGTGGTATTTCCTCACCACTGCCGTTATCACGCCGGCGATGCGGAGTTCTTCCTGCGGGGTAATCGGCGGATATTTCGGGTTGGCCGCCTCCATCGTTATCTTTTTCCCTTTCTTGCGGAAATACTTCATGGTCCAGTGGCCGTCTACTTCCGCCAGAATGATGTCCCCGTTTTTAGGTTCACGGCCCCGCTCCACAATAACCAGGTCTTTGTCTTTTATTCCTTCGCCGATCATGGAATCGCCGGTAACGGATAGAATAAAAGACGAAGCCGGATTATTTACTAGGTACTCGTCAAAGGATATTGTGTCCCGTAGTTCTTCTTCCGCGGGCGATGGGAATCCTGCCGCGACATTACCCACAACGGGCAGGTGGAAAGACAAGCGCGCCGGTTTCAGGAAGCCTTTGGCGTCCTTTTCCAGAGAACCTTTTTCCAGCAATTTTTTTATCCAGTATTCGGCGGCGCTTTTTGCTTTTACCCCCAAAAGAGGCAGCATTTCCGAATAAGTGGGCATTCGTCTCTGTTCCTTAAAAAAGGAAGCAAATTTCTGCTCAACCGCATTAATATTCATTTTTTTCTTCATGAAAAACTATATATAGGACGAACGTCCTATTGTCAAGATTAATTTGATTTCTTTGTTATGTACTTAGTTCAGGTTTTTTATGGATTAGTCTAAACCTAAGAAATAACTAAACAAAAGGATGGCAGGGTGCTTTAATTAATTATCCTCTTGTAAATCTGCTTTTTATAAGATTAAATCAAAAACCGAATTTTGAATAGAAAAGCATTGAATTATTAGAGGAAAAACAAGATGAAAGCTGAAGACATAAAAAAGGTACTTATAGCCGGAGCCGGAACCATGGGGCAGAGCATCGGCCTTTCCTGCGTGACAAGTGGTTTTGCGGTAGTTTTATATGACGTTAAGGATGAATTTCTGGCGAAGGCGAAGGAGAGCCTGAACAAGAAGATAGACAGGATGGTTGCAAACGGATTTATAACGACGGAAAAAGCCGAGTCATTCAAAAATAATATTACAACCACAACGGACATGGCTATTGCCGGTAATGATATCGATCTGGTCAGCGAATCGATTCCGGAGGACCCGGACATTAAAGGAGAGTTTTTTGGAAAGCTCAACGATGTATGTCCTGAAAGTACTATTTTTACAACCAATACATCATCTCTGGTGCCGTCGATGTATGCCGGTAAAACCGGCCGGCCCGACCGTTTTCTCGCCTTTCATTTTCATCCCGGTTTTAAGCTGGTGGATGTGATGGGACACGCCGGCACTTCTGCCGAAGCGGTGGAAACCGTGCGGCGTTTCAGCGAACTGATCGGGCATATACCCATCGTTCTCAAACAGGAAAAGGCGGGTTATTTGTTTAACTCGCTTCTAAATCCTTGGTTGCTGGCTGCTTTGAACCTGGTTTCGCGGGACATTGCTTTGCCCGAAGATGTGGATCGCTCGTGGAAAGAAATCACGGCTATGCCGCTCGGTCCTTTTGAATTAATGGATTACATAGGTCTGGAGACTGTGTGGAGAGTAACCGATTTCTGGGCACGGAAACGCAACGACCAAAACGCGCAATCAAGCGCCGATCTGCTGAAGAAGTACGTTGACCGAGGCGAAGTAGGAATGAAAAGCGGCAAGGGATTTTACGATTACGCAGGTAAAAAATAGTACGGCGCTATCTTGAAGTGGTAAAAGTTTTTTTCAGTGGCAATATTTTTTACTTTTAGCGTCTTCCAGTAATGTGCAGTCTCCTAATTCGCACGCCTTTCGTGCGTCAATGCAGCCAAGCTCTTTGTCACCCTGAATAAAATAAGTTGTACCTCTGTTGTAGTAGACGCCGATATTTTCAAGTTTCAGGCGGATTGCTTCATTATAGTCTTCAATAGCCTGCTGGTATTGACCGAGTTTGCTGTAAGTATATCCTCTGTTGTAGTAGGCATGTGCATAATTTGGTTTCAGACTTATAGCCTTGTTGTAATCTTCGATTGCGCGCTGATGCTGTCCGAGGTCACCATCGGCATTACCTTTGATGTTGTATGCTTCGGCTAAATCCGGCTTACGTTTAATTGCTTCATCCAGATATTCAATAGCCTTTTGTGGATCAGTACATTTTCCGCTGGAACACAGAGCCAATGCATTATTGTACAAATCAATGATGGCAACTGGTGTAGTGGTTGGAGCTGACGATAATACCGGGTTTGATATCGATGTATCTGCCGATGTAGAAGTATCAGGTGAATCAATCTTCGTGGATTTGATTTTGGTTATTTGTTCTATTTGGTTGTCGAAGAATTTTATCTGTGAAATTGCCAATAAAATACCGGCAATTACAAGAGCTGTAATGATAGGTATACTGATTTCCTTCCATGTTTTTTCAGGCTCTGTGTCGATTTGTTCTTTTTTGTTTTGCTTAACATAAATCTTTTGTTCAAACTGTTGTACTATCTCAAGCGGTCCTTCACAGTAAGGACATGTAGTAACATTATCCGGAAACATTTCCCGGCAATGGGGACATCTTTTCATAATCAAATCTCTTTAAATATTTTTATATCAGGATACCCGTTCCCAAATCAGACTCATGACATTTCCTGTATCATCATGTGGTGTAAGAGTAAGCGTATTTTCACTGAAGACGAACTTGCGTTTGAGCTCCGTTCCAATCCAGTCGGGAACCATGGCAGCCTTTACATGATGGATGACAGTGTTGTCAACAATTTCATATTTGCCGCAATATGACAGTACTGCGGTAGTTGTTTTTATGTACTTTATTCCTGCCTTAATGTATTTCCAGGAGGTAAAGAGCTTTTTCGTGCTGATGGCATTGCTAAGTTCTTCCGGAAGCATACCGATAGGTTTTTGTCCTGACCTTATCAGAATTGCATGCATGAATCCGTCGGGCGTATAGGATATGTATCCCAAAGGATGCTCTCCTAAAGGCTTGCTCACGCGGCCGTCAGATGATTTTTTTACGACCGATTTGAGTTTCCATGTTCCTATGAACCGGTTCTCACTCATAAAAACATTCTCCATTTTATTAACAGGATATTTCAGGTTTCGTTGTTGAAAATGATGTTATCTTTTTTGTTCAGATAAGTATAAAAAGCACTGTTGAGTATGTCAAGAAGCTTAGTGAAAAATTTTAATATTTTCTTTTCGTTAAAGCTAAATTTGTGATAAAAAGCAATAAGTTATCGAGAGCATTTTAAAGGGTATTTTGCATGAACTTCAATGAAAATCAGGAAAAATTAAGATTGCGGCCGCATCACCTTTTTTGCGGCCGCTTTTTGCCTTTGGAAAGCATCGTGTGCGGAGTATTCAGTTTTGTATCATAGAAGTTTATAGTTTAGGGTACGATTATAATGTCTTGGGCAACTCTAAAAACATAGGGGGATACCGTGAGTCGTAAATATCTGCTTTTGTTTGCAACGGCTACGCTATTTACCATCATGTTCCTTCGCATTGGTTATTTGTACGTCGAGGTGGGTAAAAAGATTACCGAAAACGATAGTAAATTTCCCTCTATCTTTTATGGACGTCCGCTGGAAATACAAAAAGGCGATCACCTGGGCAACATTCGTCTTGCAGAGCGACTCAACAAACTCTCTTACAGGAAAGTTGGTGGTAAGGTTTCCACTGCAGGAACATTCTTACAGGATAATAAACATATTTTGATATTTTTGCGCAAAGAAGAAATCAAAAAGCACGTAAACGAGGAAGGGCCGGTAGATATAACTATTCGCGATGGTCGAGTAACTGCTCTTATTTTACCATCAGGAAAACAATTGGAATCGATCAGTCTGGAACCTGAAGAAATCTGCCGCCTGAATAATACGGGACATGTATCCCGGTATTCGGTTACTCTCTCTGCTATTTCCCCTTACATGCAGAAAGCTGTAATCGCTTCCGAGGATCCACGCTTTTATTACCACTTCGGATTTGACATTCCTGTGATCGGTTGTGGTACCACTATTACTCAACAACTTGCAAAGGATTTATTTCTCACTCCCCGGAAAATTATTGCACGCAAGCTGCGTGTGGCGGAACTTGCTTTGGCTATTGAGTTTCGGTTATCAAAAAAACAGATATTGGAAATGTATCTTAATAAAATTTATTTAGGGCATGCAGGTTCCCATGCAATCTACGGAGTTGAAGAGGCGGCTGGTTTTTATTTCTCTAAGCATGCAAAAAATCTTTCTCTTGAGGAGGCGACGCTGCTTGCCGGAATAATCGATTCTTCGAATCGGCATAATCCTTTCAGGAATCTCGATACAGCAAAGGAAATTCGCAACAAGATTCTGTTCCGCATGCGAAAACGTTCCATGATTCGGGAAAATGAGTTCCTCAGAGCATCAAACGCACCTGTGCGACTTCAATTACGTAAAGCCCCGATCAACCTGAGTTCGTATTTTGTTGATTACGTACAGCGGATCACCAAAGATGGACTAGGGACGGAAAAATTCTATCACCCAGGATATTGCTACTATACAACGCTTGATCCTGCTTGGCAGACCGTCGCGCAGGAGGCAGTTGCCCGGGGACTTGCAGAGATTGAGCAGAAAGCTTTCCCTGCCGGAGAACCGCTGCAGGCTGCACTGGTTGCCGTTGACCCGAAAACAGGGGAAATGGTTGCCATGGTCGGCGGGCGAAGTTACGGACAAACAAGATTCAACAGGGCGGTGGATGCGAAGCGGCAACCGGGAAGCGCTTTCAAACCTTTTGTCCTTCTTACGGCGTTTTCTCGATCGCTTGATGGTCTGGGAAACTGGACGCTTTCCACTTTGGTGTCCGGTGAACCGATATCAATATCTACTCCTGAAGGATTATGGACTCCATCGAATTTCGAAGACAAAAGGTACGGGAATATCACAATTCGCAAAACAATAGAGGATTCTGTAAATACTGCCACTACGCGATTGGCCAATGAAATCGGTTTCGAAGAAGTGCTTAAAACCGCGCGTCTGGCCGGTATCGTGAGTCCTCTTTTACCTGTTCCTTCAATGGCTTTAGGAAGCTTTGAAGTTACGCCCATGGAGCTTGCCTATGCCTACACCACCATAGCCTCAGGAGGCGTCCGTTTTGAACGATTTCCACTTTTCTCGATAGCGGCAGCGAATGGAGATAAAATAATCACTAGAAAAGTTAAACACGAACAGGTACTTGATCCGCGGGTGACTTTTCTTGCCGGATATGCAATGGAGGGAGTACTTCAGCGGGGTACGGCAAAAAATTCTAGATCTTTGAATATTAATTTTCCGGCATCGGGGAAAACAGGGACCACAAACAGTAACAAGGACTCTTGGTTTGTGGGTTATACTCAGGATATTGTTTGTGCTGTGTGGGTGGGATATGATTCCGGCGCCGATACCGGCTTGACCGGTGCCGACGGCGCTCTACATATCTGGGCACGATTTATGAGAGCTCTGTATTCCCGGTCCGGACCTTTGGCTGTAATTCCGCCCAAGGGAATAGAAACAGCAGTGATTGATCCTCAATCCGGATATCTTGCCACAAAATTATGTCCCCAAATGTTGACTGAAGCTTACCTTGCAGGTACAGCACCGAATAAAACATGTCCTGATCATCCTGTGAATCCTGTTGCGGAGAAAATACGCAAAAAAATGCAGGACGCCGGAAAGGCTTTGCATAAATTGTTCAAGTAAACAAATTTCTTTCCTCTTTTAGAGACTGTGTTCCAATTATGATAGATGTCATTCCGGGCGCATGCGAGGAATCTTAAAGCAGTTGATATTCTTATCAAGAAAGATTTCTCGCTAAAAAACTGTTTGTTATTTTCCATTTCCGTATAAGCCTGTATCTATTTTTTAGAAATAGATTTCAAATGAAAATCGTGATATGAAATAACTCAATAATGCACGCATTGATAAGGAAAAACAATGAAACATTTAGTTTTTACTTTGTGCATATTTTTCATCCTGATAAATGCAGTTGCTTCAGCAGAGATTTATAAATGCGTCGGAAGCGATGGGAAAATTTTCTTTACGGATAATCCTCCGCAAAATGCACAATGCAAAAATTCATCAGGAGAAGACGCTGATACAAGTCAACAGCAGCATCCTGGTGATAAAGACCAGCAAACTAATCAGAGCAACGATGCTAAAGGTCAGACTGATCAGGCTAAAAAATTAATGAAGATACCTAGATGGGGTTATTAGTAATTCATATGCGCAGCGATATTCAAAAAATGATTTGGGAAAATAAAGTGTGTGTAATGGCCACTGTTGCGGGCGGAGCTCCGCATTGTTCTCTAATGTCATATGCAACAAACAATGACTGTTGTGAAATATACATGGCAACCCTCAAAGATACTAAAAAGTACCGAAATCTGATGGCTAACCCAAGCGTAAGTCTGCTTATCGATACAAGAGAAGCCGGACCGGCGGGCAAAACCAGGGCACTGACCGTAACAGGAGTTGTTCAGACAGTCAATAATGATCAAAAATTGGCAGAAATTAGAAAAACTTTACTCAAAAAGCACCCCGATTTGAAAAATTTTTTCAGTAATCCTGACACTCAAATAATCGTTATTAAAGCAACGGCATTGCAACTTTTGAGCAATGTCACTGATTCATATTTTGAACAACTTACATAATCAAACAGAACCTTCATATTATTTTATTCTTTAAGTGCCATACCGGTGCAGGCCGACCGTAGTGTTTCAACGGTAACCTTTCATTTACTCTTCACATTTCACGTTTTGTAATTACTTCTTTTTCAGTACAGGAAAAACAAGCTTGCCGCCATGTTCACCGATTATAGATGCCAATGGCAAACCAAGAAAAATCAGAACAGGAACAATCCATTCCGATCCGGAAGGATTTTGTAGTATTAATGGTTTGAATATAATTGCTGCCAGAGCAATCAAATCGAATATTAATAGAATAAAGGAGAAAACGGTGTCAGATTATGAACGCGGATAGTCAGTAGATTTGCCGGTGCCAGTTGTGAAATATCACTGATCTGTTTGCGCAGGATACAAAAAGCTTGAACAGTCCAGGGTAGTGTGAAAAAGCTCAGATAAATCCAAGGGCTTGCCATGCCGAAAAATGGCGCAAGCATAATCACCGTAAATGCCATAATCATGGAAACGCTATAAAACCAGACCGCATTTTTTGTTCCAAATCGCACAACCAGAGTTTTTTTGCCAGCTGCGGCATCATTAATTCTGTCCGGAATTTCATTGATTATGATCATGGCAAACATCATGAAGCCCAGTGGCAGCAACACCCAGAATGCTTCCCATGAAAAAGAAACTGTCTGCACTACATAGGCTCCCATTCCGATAGTGAAACTGAAATTTATCAGTTGGGAAATTTCCCCTAGACCACGATATCCGTAACGTATGGGCGGTGCGGTGTAAAAATAAGAACTTCCCATACCCAGTAAACCGAAGGCAAGTATCCACCAGGTCTGGATTGCACAAAGATACAGGCCAATGACAATTGTTGCCAGATATGCCATTACAAAAACCATCTTCATATGCGCGTGTTTGATCTTGCCGCCGGTTAAAGTACCGCTCCCGCCGGAATATGGATTTGCATTAACGTAATTGTGGCGATCAACAGAGGCGTGATAATCGAAGTAATCATCTGTCAGATTAAGGGCAATGTGGTTGAGTGTTACGCCCAGCACAGCCAGAAAGAAAAACCATTGATTAAAAAATCCTGTTAATGTCCAGGCCGCAACTCCACCCGGTATGGCAGGCAGAAAACTGGAAGGGGTAAAATGATAACGCAGAGCAATCCACCACACCATCAGCGATTGGCGTATCCCGCTTGCCTGAGCAAGTGCGTTGGGATTTTGTATTGATAAATCTTTTAGAAGATTTATTTCAGTTGAGAAAAGATTTTTATTTTTCACGTCACATTTGTAACACAGTGTCGATTTGCCTGTCAAATCGGGTAGCGCACCGTGCATGCAATCGCTTAGATGATAAATAACAGCTACTTGAAGGAATTATATATTAAGTGCTTGTGTTAATAGCGGATATATGAACAAATCTAAAATATAGGAATAAATAGTTAGAAAAGGAAATATGTACATGAAAGTCAAAAGTCAGGAGCTTTTCAATTTTTACTCACACTTCGTCGGAATGATTGCCGCTGTTGTCGGCACTGTCTTTCTGGCGATAGTTGCCAGTTATTCGACATCGGGTTTGGTTACCGCGCTAATTTACGGAATTTCAGTTGTTTTTCTTTTCTCAGCAAGTTCTCTGTACCACGCGTTCAAAAAGAAAGAAAATGAGCTGTCCTTCTGGAGAAGAATGGATCGCCTCGCAATATTTTTCATGATTGCGGGAACGTTTACTCCGGTATGTTATTTTTGCCTGGACGGCCCATACAAATGGTCAATGATTGCTTTTCAGTGGACTCTCGTAGGTGTCGGATTGATTTCCCAGATTTTTTTCCCGAGGGCTCCCAGAAAACTATACGCGGTTATCTATCTATTCATGGGCTGGTCAGGGATTTTTACCATTAAACAGATGCTTGCCAATATGTCCATCTCTCAAAGTGTCCTGATGCTTTCCGGTGCTGCCGCTTTTACAATAGGGGGGATTATTTACGCCATCAAAAAACCAAGATTGGTTCCGGGCATTTTTAGTTTTCATGAACTCTTCCACATCATGGTCTTGATTGGCGGAGGACTGCATTATGCTATGATTTACGGAGTTTATTCCCAGCTTGGCGTCTAACTAATGCGTAAAATTAAACCCACAGAAGACAACAGGGCGGCGGATATCCTGATTGCGGCCGAGTCGGCATTATTTATAAGAGAATATGAAAGTAACTATTCCGCGGGCGAGAGCAAACCTAAAGATATCGGAATGCCGTTTCTTTTGCGCTCGCCTGAATCCAATACGGGCGCTCTTCTTATTCACGGACTGATGGCTGCGCCGGAGGAAGTAAGAGAGTGGGCGGAGTTTCTGCACGCAAAAGGTCTGACCGTTTATGTACCAAGGCTTGCCGGTCACGGAACATCATCCAAAGATCTATCGACCCGCAACTATCATGACTGGCTTAATTCGGTTGATTGCGGTCACGCTATTCTGAGAAGATGCTGCAAAAAAATTCTGATAGCCGGTTTTTCTACCGGAGCAGGTCTTGCTCTGCAATCGGTTATCAGAAAACCCCATGATTTTGAAGCAGTAATAGCTGTCAGCGCTCCTCTCAAATTTAAAAGCTTTTCATCGAAGTTTGCTGAAACCTTGAATGTGTTCAATCGTTTCTGCAATTATTCCGGTGTGAGTAATCTCACAAAAGAATATGTAAAAAACGATGCGGATAATCCTCACATCAACTATCTGCTCTGTCCGGTCAGTGCCTTTGTTCAGGTTAAAAAACTGATGAAAGAAGTCCGTAAATCGCTTCCTGATATTAATATTCCGGCGCTGGTAATTCAGGCAACAAATGATCCTAAAGTAGCGCCTCAAAGTGGTCCCACGATATTCAAACTTCTTGGTACGGATAGAAAACATTTCGCATGGGTCGATTATAATATGCATGGAATCGTGCGCGGCAAAATCGCCAGCGATGTATTTAAAGAGGTTGAATCGTTCCTTAAGTCTTACAATTTGATCAACTCCTGGTCCTGATAAAAAGCTCTTAATTTTGAAGTACAAAAATATTTTTCAAAAACGTAAACGCTGTAACGTCTTGCTTTACATTAGGAAGATGAAGGTGTTTGTTCGATATTTGCCCTGTAAATCGTTATCTGTGAAAATAAAGCTTGACTATTATCTGTAATTGCCTTAGTATCACACCAACTTCGGATATTTAGAAAAAAATATACGAAGGAAAGAGTTGAATTTAGACATTTTGAAGCACATAGGTTAGCCACCAGGTACTTTAGAGTCTTGGTGGTTTTTTTAGTTCTGTCATCGTGCTGATTCGACTTTTGAAAATTTATGAAAGGAGGATAAGCAATATGTCAGAAGGTACAGTAAAGTGGTTCAACGAACGTAAGGGCTTCGGCTTCATTGAGAATAATGAGGGTGGCGATGTTTTTGTGCATTTCAGCTCAATTCAGAATAACGGCTTCAAAACGTTAAATGAAGGCCAGCGCGTAAGTTTTGATGTTGCTCAGGGTAAGAAAGGCCAGGAAGCAACAAACGTCAAACCTATCTAGTTTGTGCTGGAAATTAAATAAATGGGCACTCCGAACATGAGAAATCATGCCGGAGTGCTTTTTTTATGCATGTTCCTGCCCGGATTAATAACTCTCATCTCCATTATAGATTTTAAATGGGAATCGTGATATAAAATAAAAAAGTAAAGTCAAGTATTATTCTTAATAATTCAAAAATATCTACATGGACGAGAAAACACAGTGAAACAAACAATTTTTGCATTGTGCGTATTTTTTACCATGATAACTGCAGCCAATTCAGCAGAGATTTATAATTGTGTCGGCAAGGATGGGAAAATTTTCTTCACAGATAATCCTCCACAAGGTGCGAAATGCAAAAACTCAGAAGGAGAAGACGTAGATACAAGTCAACAACAGCAAACTGATGATGAAACTCAGCAAACCGGTAACAGTGACGAAAGTGAAAACCAGACAGGACAAGCTAAAAAATTAATAAAGATGCCTCGATTGGGTTACTAGTGATTTAATCGTACTGCTATGTCGTCATTCCAGCAGCGAAGCCCGGCGGGGAACCCTGGTGTATGAAACTGTGTCGCAATGCCATTACACCCATTAGCACCAAAATTAAAATCCCTGAGTCAAAAATCTTTACTTGACGAATTTTATCTATAATATATAGATTACAAACCATTATAGCTGATTTTCCGATTAAACTGGAAAGACGTTAATCTATGTTTGGTGTGTTTCCAAAAGACGATCTCGACCAGACTTTGAGAATCAAACGCTTTCTCATGGCCTTCGGCGCGTATTTAATATGGAGTGCCATTTGCTTTATCGGTTATTCGCTGGAACTGACAACCGTGCCGTTAAGTATTTTAGTCGCCGGTGTTTCAGCAAGTTTTATCTTAAATATCATTCTTTATTCAATATTCAGAACAGGATTAAACAAAAATTTTAAAGATCCGAGCCTGACTCTTCTGCAGATGGTAATAGCCACCTTCTGGATTATGGTGGTTGTATATTACGCCTATGAGGCCAGAAGCGGAGTTCTTCTGGTTTACATGGTTGTTCTTGTGTTCGGTTTTTTCAGATTGAGAATACGGCAGTTTCTTTTTCTGTCGGTGTTCGCATTTGTTAATTATTCCGCTGTTATTTTTTTACTTTACAAGACTCATCCCGAATATATCAATAAGAATGTGGAAATATTCAACATCGTGGTCCTCGCGTTTATTCTGCCATGGTTTGCTGTAATTGGAGGATATATTACCAACCTCAGAATCAGTATTTCCAATGCTCTTGCTACCATCGAACGACTGACGAACAACATCAGAGATGTCATTTTCGTTTTGGATATGAATCTGGAATACACCTATGTCAGCCCTTCCGTAAAAAACCTGAGAGGATATGAACCGGAGGAGGTGATGAACCAGCTATTATACAATTCCTTTTCAAATTCCTCCCGGGATACGGCCATAAAAACATTGGCCGAGATGACAGTGATTGAGAAATCAGGGCATAAAAATTCGGTTGACCGGACGCTGCAGTTGGAAGTTACACGCAAAGACGGAAGTACCGTGTGGACGGAAACGAAGTTTTCTTTTGTTAAAGATAAAAATAAACGAACGGTTGGTATTCTGGGTGTGAGCCGGGATATTACAGAGCGCAAACGCGCCGAAGAGCGGATTCAGTATCTGGCCACACATGATGTTCTGACAGGATTACCCAACCGCATGATGTTCAGTCAACTTTTGAATCAGGCAATCGAGTCTGCAAGACGTCATGAACGGCAATTTGCCATCTTGTTCATCGATCTGGATCGATTCAAGATTATCAACGATACCATGGGGCACGATGCCGGCGACGAACTGTTAAAAGATATGGCCAAACGTTTCAGACAATCACTCAGAGCGGTTGATATTGTGGGCCGTCCACAGGAAAGAAATGATGTTGTCGGCCGTCTCGGTGGAGATGAATTTATTGTTCTGATTGAAGAAGTAAGCGATTTAAATCAGGTTGCAGTCGTAGCCCAAAGAGTGCTCAGTATGGCCATGAAACCGATGGTTATTCTGGGTGAAGAATGCCGCGTAACAGCCAGTATCGGTATCAGTGTATACCCCACTGATGGAGAAGATGAGCAAACCCTGATGAGGAATGCGGACATGGCCATGTACTTTGCCAAAGAAGAAGGCAAAAATAACTTCCAGTTTTATTCCCAAAATACTCAATCGCAGGCATTTGAACGCCTTACTATCGAAACAAACTTGCGTAAAGCACTGGAGCGTAACGAACTGTATTTAGAATATCAGGCCAAAATGGATTTAAAAACCAGAGCGATCACGGGTGTGGAAGCCTTGCTGCGCTGGAAGAATCCTATCCTTGGTTCGGTAACCCCTACGCAGTTTATTCCGGTAGCCGAAGAAACAGGAATGATTGTATCCATCGGCAGATGGGTAATGAAGACCGCCTGCGCCCAAAATGTCGCATGGCAACGCCAGGGCCTGCCGCCCGTCAGTGTGGCGGTAAATTTATCGCTTCGTCAACTGATGGATGATAAACTTTTGGAAGATATTAAAACAGTGTTGGATGATACCGGCATGGCGCCGAACCTTCTTGAAATTGAAATTACTGAAAGCATGGTAATGTACAAGCCTGAGCGCCTGATTGAAGTGCTGACCAAAATAAAGAACATTGGCGTGCGGCTGGCTCTCGATGATTTCGGTACAGGTTATTCTTCTCTGGCCCATATCAAGCAATTTCCTATCGACACACTCAAGGTGGACAGGTCGTTCATCCGCAACCTTTCACAAAATTCCGAAGATAAAGCGATTATCGAAGCAATCATTGCCATGGGCAAGACGCTTAGCCTTAATGTTGTTGCCGAAGGCGTGGAAACGATGGCTCAGGATGAATTCCTTCGGGAACATATTTGTGACGAAATGCAGGGTTATTATTTCAGCAAACCTGTCGCAGCCGATCAGTTTGCCGATCTGCTGCGCAAGAACAACACATCTTTGTAAAAACTTTTGTCATACCGGCAGAGAACCCCGGAGAATGCCTGGGAAGGCGGGCTATATTGCCCTTCAGAGTGAATCCAGTATCTTTCTTAACTGCTTATGTAGTTAGCTATTTCGGGCATGGTCCTATATATTTTCCCGTGATCTTGCTTGCCATTTTCATTTCCGGCTGTCTTTTCATTTTAACTGTTGTAGTGGATGTGCCGTTCATGGAATTTTCTGTGAACGTTGTTTTTCCCGATGTCTTTGTTATTCCCTCTTTACCTTTGCATTCAACAGTATAGCTCACCGTATCGCCGCTGATTTTTTGACTTGTGTTTTTGCATTCATAGTTTTTATCTTTGTTCTTGAGAGCCGCATCATTTTTGGTAATGCATTGACGAAAAGTGGTAGGCGGCATTGAATAAGGCATTCCTTTCATTTCAACCTGTGTCGTGATTTCCCATAATCCCTCTTTGAACTGTGCCCATGCACCTATGGTCCAAAGCATGGATAAAAGCACAACAACAATGATCAAAGTTTTTTTCATGAGTAATATCTCCTTTCTGTTTTTTTACTTGGTAGACTCTACTTATCATAATTTCTCTGAAAGTTCAGTTATGATTGATAATCGGCTATATTTTAGCTGAAACAATAGATGACTTTAATTGATCTCAGAGCTTTGGTTAAATGTTTTATTGCATGCAAGTTGTTTAAATAATTTTATATGTGAAAAGGCAGGTTTAAAATAAAATTATAAATGGCGGTTCATGATTTATAGATGCCGCGTGATGCCTATTGGCATCTCGCGGCATCTAGTTGTTCATTATTAAATTTTATCGTTATCAGAATTGAACTTGGCTAACCAGTTTTCCATCAGTTTACCGGCTGCTTCGCGGCCTCCCAGGCCGAAAGATAATGCCACCGCTACAGCAATTGCACCTAGTGTAAGGCCAAAGGCTAGATTGACAATATCATCGGCAATACCCATGGCGCGCAAACCCAATGCTAATACCAGGCCTAAAATTGCAAAGCGTCCAATGCGTGCCAATCCTTTGGTATTGGGGCCGCTGGCTTTGTCCATAGCTTCATAGGCAAGATTTGCCAGCCAGAAGCCGACGATAAGAATAATAGAACCAAGCAGTACATCACCGCCGAATCGGATAAAAGTATCCACTATATCGCTGATGTGTATGAACCCGAGTTGGTTTGCTGCTTCAATAGTGGCAAACAACATGGCAAAAAACAAAACAACGTAACCGACAAAAACCGATGCTGTGGTTTTCTTAAACACTGAGGCAAGTCCTGCGTGTTGAGGTAGCTTGTCAAATCCTACTGCGCCGAGTAAACTGGAAAGGAGGCGGGTAGCAAAAGAAGCGACAAGCCAGGTGATGATAAGGATAAGACCTGCTGCGACGATATGTGGTACCGCTTCAAAAAACATGCTCAGCATATCCGTTGCCGGTTTGGAAATGGCCTCTATTTTGAGTGCATCAAGTGCGGCAATAAGTGCCGGAAGGAATACGAATATAAAAACCAGTAAACCGGCTGTGTTGGATAATTTCACGGCTTCGGTCAGACCGGCTTGCTGACCTATTTTGTCAGTTCCGGCAGTGCGCAATAGGTTGGTGGTGAGATTGCGGAGCACAGTAGCTAAAATCCAACCTACGCCACCGATAACAAATGCGGCTACAGCGTTGGGTAAAAAATTAAGTACTTTTGTAATCATTTCGCGAAATGGTTCCATAAGTCCATCCATTTGCAGCGCACTTAATATGGCAGGTACAAATAGAAGAATTATTAACCAGAAAAGCGCTTGGCTTAAACCTTCACTGATAGGTGCCATACCTGCATGTTCCGAGAGTTTTTCATCAAGGGTAGTTTTGGAAAGAGCTTTGGTGATTATTTTACGCACTATACTTGCCAGTAGCCACGCTATCAATGCTAGTATCAAACCAGCCAACAAGCGTGGAATGTATTCAAGCAGTTTTGTCAAGAGTGCGGCGAAAGGAGCGGAAACGAAACCTAAATCAAGTAAGTTAAAAACAGCTGTCAGTGCGAAAAGAAGTACAAACCAGAAAAAGCCCACGCCCACAGCTTTTTCAATATCTACTGTCTGACCGGTCAGTTGAGTGAAACGTGCGTTAATATTCATAAAGCTCAATCCTTTACGAATCGCAGCACGCACTAACAATGCAATAATCCAACCTAGTGCCAATATGGCCAACGCTCCCAGCAATGCGGGAATATGACTACCTAGTCCCGACTGTATAGCATTCCACATTGTCGTCATTTCTGAACTCATACTCGTCCCTCCTTTTAATTGATTTTTTTAACGTTTATCCTTCTTTAAAAAACACATTTTAAGCTGCTAAAAAATATGTTGTTAAATTAAAGCCAATAGTAAACTTGTGCTAGGGCGAAATAATCTCAGAATGTAAGATGAGTTATTCGAGAGAGGAGAGTTTCTTCGATAAGCTAATATTTAATTTTATAACCGTATGTTGTTGTTTGTGTGTTTCATATTTGCAACATTCCCCTTTTATTAAATTTAATTTTTTAAAAAAGCAAAAAGATTAGTTTGCTTTTACCCGGAAACGTTACAGTATTTCAAATAACATTATTTATAATTTCTCATAATTTATAAAATGAATCAAGTATTTTTCAATCCCGATATAGCGGTGTTGGATGATTTTACTTGTAAATTAAGTTCACTTTGTTTCTGAATTTTTTTCTTATTGCTATTTAATCTTTAATGAGCCTTGATTTTTTAAAACGTAGTGCCCGAAAAATCTTAGAGAGAATTATCCCGTCACTCTCAGGCAACAGGGACAAAATTCATTTCGTTTTTTTAATCAAGCTATAATTCGACCAACTGGTTTCAGCGCATTTTTACCTGAATCTTGGACGTCCATATCTCTTTTCGCTTCGCGTCGGGGATAGTTCAACTATCAAGTTTCAGTGCTCTTTGCTTTTAGAACTTGTGTTTCACTATCAGCGGGTTTTATTATGTGAACTTCAGCACCTTTGGTTTTACGAGCTTTTCGAAGTCCTGATAAGACATCTTAAATAGTTCCAAATGGGCGCCGGCGTTGAAAGCAATTTCTTTATCGTAGGCCAGATGCTTGTCCACGTAGACGTCCATCCCGTACAGGTTGCCGAAAGGTGGCATAAATCCAATCTCACAATCCGGGAACTTATCCTTGAATTGTTCTTCAGAAGCGAGTTCTATTTTCTTGGCGCCTGTTTCTTTCTGAAAATAGTCAAAATCGATAGAATAGTTGGCGGAGAGCACTGCCATGGCCATAGTACCGTCAATGTTGACTATGACAGTCTTGGCCAGTTCCTTTCCAGGAATGTGAGCAGTATGGGCAATTTCCTGTGCCGTAAAAGCAGGTGAGTGTATAATTTTTACGTATTTAACTTTTTGACTGTCCAGAAACTCTTTTAATTTTTTTGATGGCATAATGGGCCTCCTTTCGCTTTTGTTAGTGTGATTTAGATTGTTTCCTTGATTCACCTTGTCAAAAGATCTGGGGGCAAAGATTTCCGTACTGAAAAAATTATATTTTTATATTAAACATTCTACGTCTAAAGTTCAAGTCTAAAATAAACAGATTTAAATTTAAAATATTATTGATTATTCGCCTTCTGCCAGTTGCTCCAGCATTTCGTAATCCAAAATGGTTATTACACGTCCCATTGTGGAGATAATGCCATCATTGGCCATTTTTCTGAGGGCGCGGGAAAGGGCTTCCGGTGTTGCTCCAAGAATTTTGGCCAGTTCCCGTTGTGAAATGGTCAACTTCACGGTTGTGTTATTATCCACTTTGTTTTTCGTTGATTCAAGACGTAGAAAAGATGCCAGCCTTCCGGGAATTTCTTTCAAAGCAAGCGATTCGATTAGTTCCATTGAATTTTTCAGGCGCCGGGAAAGTATTTGTATTATGTTGAATAAAAGCACGGGTTCCTGTTTTGCTATTTTCTCAACGACTGTCCCGGGAATCAGAAGCACCGCTGAATCTTCGATGGCCATTGCGGAAGCGGGAAATGAATCCGTCGCGAATGCGGTGCAAAGGCCGAAAGGATCGCCGGGTTCCAGTAGTTGGAGTGTCTGTTCCTTTCCGTCTATCGAACTTCTGTAAAGTTTTAACTGGCCGGAAATGACCACATAAAAAGAACGAATGGGGTCGGACTCTCCGATAACCATTTCGCCGGGTTTAAACTTTTTATAGATTGCCTGTTGCGTGAGTTCTTTAATTTTTTCTGCAGAGAGGCCCTGAAAGAGTCCGATACCTTTTATTTGTTTGTTTATATCCACGTACAAAAAAGTATTCCTGTGTTGACTTAGATCAATGAAATATTAATTTTATTGTATATTAATAAAATAAAAAAGTGTTTTTTTTTACCACAGAATTGAAAGAGAAACAAAATATTTGTTTAAGGAGGAAGTAAAATGAGTAAATCGGGATTTGTAAAACATGCGGATGATAGTAACTTCAATACATTAGTTTTGAAGGCAGTGAAGCCTAGTCTGGTTGATTTCTGGGCGCCATGGTGTGGTCCTTGCCGCGCGATTGGTCCCATTTTGGAGGAACTTGCAGCTGAATACAATGATAGGATTAACATCGTAAAAGTTAATGTTGATGATAATCCCGTAACGGCATCTCAATATGGCGTACAAAGCATACCGACGTTAATGTTTATTAAGAATGGTCGGGTACAGGATACCAATATAGGATTACTGTCTAAAGATAAACTGGCGGAGTTGTTGACCAAAAATTTGAACTGAACGAAAAAAGAGAGGAAGGGGCATATCTGTCTCATCATCTTAAACAAAAGAAGGTATAAAATGAATAATTTGTTAATTTTATTCTTGATTTTTGCTGTGTGGATCTTCGTTCAGGTATGGCTGTTACCGCGTATGGGAATATCCACATGAGTGCGGGATGCTTGTCCGGTCAAGGATGAGAAGATAAAATCTAAAGTTGTAGAAAATCAGAAAAACAGCTAGCATTAATTTTTATAATTCGATTATAAATGTTTTTGATTGGCAAGTTATTTAATTCCGGGGAGTTGTTTGCTGAAACGGAAGTAAACAATTGTAGTTGTTTGTGATTTATCCGTTAATCTTTAAGGTGAAAGAAAGGAGAATATTAGAGGGATAATTCAACTTACAAATTTCAACGTGCTGCGCTTTTGAAAATTGAGTTTTATTAACCTGTTCCGTCGTAGCTGCGAACTTCCAGCAGATGTTCATCGATCTTTTTCAAAAAACTCTCCATTATGGTATTTAAAAACCTGTAACATGTGTTAAAGTTGGAGATCAGCCGTTTTTTGATTATTTCTGAGATGTTTTTATTCTTCTTAGTCGATTTATTCGGAGGGAAAAGATATTTCATATCCTATCAACTACGATGTGGAAATCATTGTTGATATGCCTGTTGATAAATTATCTAACCTATAGAAAAATAGCGCTTATTAGCAAAATGCTCAAATCTTATGCGTCATAATATCCTTTATGATATAAATAAGTTATATATAGATGGCTGGAAATGGTATTTATGTTTGATGCACTCCTTGACATTAATAATCATCAGTAGTATCTTATACGTGGAGAGTGCTGCAATGCCCGGATGATGTGAATAGAAGTTAAACCATTTCAATGGAAAAACTGATCGTCGATGGGTAGACTACTTAAAGGGTAGTTATAAAATGAGCTGACTACAGCTTATGCATGAAGAAGCATTGCAGCTCTCTTCCAACATTAGCTTCCCTGATCTAATCTTCTTTATATTCAATTTTCGTAACTTCTGTTTTTGCATAAACTTTTTTCTTCGGCTCTTTCATAAATTAGAGAGGTTATTTAGAATCAGCGATTAAAAAAGGCGGAGACTTTTTGACTCTGCCTTTCAGTAATTAAAGCACTTTTATATTTTGTTATTTTTTATTTTAGGGTTTGCACCTTCAACCGTATTCGAATACACAAATTAATACGCTATCATCTATTTAAATTTTATATTATTGAGTTTCAAAAGTGCCTTCTCATATCCCTGTTCAGCTGCCTTACGATACCAGCTCTCAGCTTCGTCATTATCTTGTGCAACCAATATGCCGTCCTGATATATACTGCCAAGCAAGTACTGGGCTTCAACATGCCCCTGTTCAGCTGCTCTGCGGTACCACTTTATTGCTTCAGCATAGTCCTGCGGGACACCTTCGCCGAAAATATAGCTCAGCCCAAGATTGAACTGAGCTTCCACATGTTGTTGCCTGGCCGCTTTACGATACCATTTAATAGCTTCAGCGTCGTTCTGTGGAACACCTTCACCTTTGTGATACATTAATCCCAGATTGAACTGGGCATTTGCGTTTTCCTGTAAAGCAGCCTTAAGAAAACATTCTGCGGCCTTTGCGTCGTCCTGTGGAGCACCTTCACCGTTACGGTACATCACACCCATATTATATTGAACTTCGGCATCTTCCTGCGAAGTATCTACTTTATCCATGCATGCTTCACTAACATCAAGTTGAATCTCGACCTGCTCATCTTCCGGAAGGTTCAATTTTACAGCTTCGGCATCTTTTTGTAAAACATCTTCACTTTCTAAGTGGAGTTTTTCGTTTTCAACATGGGCATAAGTCTCAGTGTGTTCATCTACTGAAGGATTTAATTCTAGAGATTTGAAATCTTCCTTTGAAAAGCTTTGGTATTCTTTATACGTTTTAAGCAGATTGGATGGCGCACTTGTTATTCCTTTTAAAGCAGATTTAAGAAAATCTTTCGCCGCTTTTGCATAACTATGTGGGACACTTTTACTGTCTGTGTCCGTTTCGTCAATTTCAATTTGAGCTTCAGCTTGTTCAGTTGTTATGAGATTCGACTCCGCGGCTTCGGCATCTTTTTGTGGGACATCTTCATTTTCTAAGAGGAGTTTGCCGATTTCAATATGAACATCAGCTTCAGCTTGTTCAGTTGTTATGAGATTCAACTCCGCGGCTTCGGCATCTTTTTGTGAGACATCTTCATTTTCAAAGAGGAGTTTGCCGATTTCAACATGAGCCTCAGTTTCAGTATGTTCGTCTATAGTGAGATATGACTTTGCAATTTCGGTATCTCTTTGCGAAATATCGTTGGCTTCTTTTTGTATTTTATCCAGTATTGTCTGTGCTTTTTCATGTCCAAGTTCCGCTGCTCTACGATACCATTCTATTGCCTCCGCATGGTACATCAATCCCAAATTGAACTGAGCTTCGGCATTTCCCTCTTTAGCTGCCTTAAGATAAAACTTTAAGGCTTCAGCATCTTTTTGTGACACATCTAAAATGTCTACGTGCAATTCACCGGTTTCATTTTGAGACTCAACCTTAGCCTGTTCAGACGAATTGAAATAGGGCTTTACAAATTCAGCATCGTCTTGAAGGGCGCCTCTGCCTTCTTTTTGCATCTTATCGAGTATCACTTGGGCATCGGTATATCCCTGTTCCGCTGCCTTACGATACCACTTCACAGCCTCGGTATTGTTCTGACGCACGCCTAAACCTTTTTTATACATCTCACCAAGATTGAATTGGGCATTGGCAAGTCCTTGCTCGGCAGCTTCAAAAAACCATTTTGCGGCTTCGGCATCGTTCTGCGGAACACCTTCACCTTTATGGTACATCAAGCCCAGATTGAACTTGGCCGCTGCATAATTTTGTTCAGCTGCCTTACGGTACCAATCTATAGCCTCGGTATAGTTTTGTGAAATTCCCTTACCTTCATGATACATCCAACCCAGGTTAAACTGGGCCTTTGCATGTTCTTGCTTTGCTGCCTTAAAAAACCATTTTGCAGCTTCGGTATAATCCTGCGGAATATCTTTGCCGGACAAATACATTGCACCCAAGTTGAATTGAGCTTTTGCAATTCCTTGTTCAGCCGCATCAAGTATATCGGTTAAAGATTGTTTATTTTTTTTCATTTGAATTAGTTCCTTGAGAATGTTCTTTATTCAAAACATTTTCTTGATTTTCAAACCACTATTTAAAATATTTACGTCTAATTACAGCGTTTTATGCTTCTAATGATTAACATTCAGACTTTACTGCTTCCGATATTCGATATTATAATAACACTATTCATTTTTTTTAAAAGAGTTAATATGGCGTCTTCATGATTAAGTGTTAAAATCCAATATTTTTGTTGAGTTTGGCGTTTTGTTTGACAAGCGGAATTGTTTTTTCTGCCGCGTTGATGTCTTGAATGATTTTGAAAATATTATGTATCAGAACCGGCGATAGTCTTATGGAAGATTCGTCCGATAGTAGCATTTGCGTATCGGTTATAAGCGCGCGGCTGAAAACCAGAGTCTGCTGCTTGTTGCCGGATTGATTTTAACAATGGATTCTGCAGCTAATTTTAAATCAGGCGGATTCGTCCAGTCTGCCATCCCAGAGGAAGTGTTTTGTTTCGTTGATAATCACTTTATTGAGGATAAGAAGTGAAATGAGATTTGGCACAGCCATCAATCCATTGGCGATATCCGCAAACGTCCAGACGATGGGAAGGCTCAGCACGGAACCGAGCATCACGGCGCACACCCACAAATACCTGTACGGCAGTATGGCTTTGGCCCCCAGAAGGTATTCCGCGGCTTTCTCGCCGTAGTAGGACCAGCCTAGAATGGTTGAAAAAACAAATGTCAGCAAACCGAAGGAAAGCACCACTGGTCCGACGATGGGCAGATCAGAAAACGCAGCTTTGGTGAGAGCGGCGCCTTTGTAGCCGTGAATCCATTCACCGGAATTAACCAGAACCAAACCCGTCATCGCGCATACCACCACCGTGTCCCAGAAGGTTGCCGTTGAAGAAACCAGCGCCTGACGAATCGCGTTCTTTGTCTGCGCCGCAGCTGCCACAATCGGCGCGCTGCCCATTCCGGATTCATTCGAAAATAAGCCGCGCGCGATGCCGTAACGGATAGCTTCTTTCATTCCAGCTCCTAGAAATCCGCCAATTATGGCATGCCCGGAAAAAGCGCTTTTGAAGATCAATTGGAAAGTTTCCGGTATCGTCTGGTAATTCATCCCCAGAAGAATTAGACATCCGAAGGCATAAAGAACAGCCATAAGAGGCACCAGTTTCTCGCAGACCTTCGCGATGGATTTGATTCCGCCGAGGATAACGACGGCCGTCAATACCGTCATGATTATTCCGGTAATCCATGGCGAAATGTTGAAGGTTTCCTGCACAAGCGAAGAAATCGAATTGGCCTGAACCATGTTGCCGATGCCGAAGGCCGCTACCGCGGTCAGCGCGGCGAAAATCAATCCCAGCCATCGGGCGTTCATTCCTCGTTCCAGAACATACATCGGGCCGCCGGCCATCAAGCCTTCTTTGGTGGTGATGCGGTATTTCAGCGACAAGACCGCTTCACCGTATTTCGTCGCAATGCCGAAGACGCCGGTTAGCCACATCCACAGCACCGCTCCGGGACCGCCGGAAGCTATCGCCGTCGCCACGCCGACGATATTGCCGGTGCCGATCGTTGCAGCCAGAGCCGTGGTCAAAGCGCCGAACTGGCTGATATCTCCCTTGCCTTCGTGGTTGCGTGAAAAAGAAATTTTGATGGCTTTGAACATGTATCGTTGAATGAATTTGAGGCGGAATGTCAAGAAGATATGCGTCCCGACCAGCAGAACGATCAGGGGCCATCCCCAGAGCACATCGCTTATTTGCTGAAGAAAAGATTCTATGACTTGCATAACGTCTCCGAAAATTTTGTCATGATGAAATAGAATAGCTACATTAAATTCAATTTTTATAAGTTAAGGAGGGAAAGGTGTCAATAGAAAGTTCAAGATTAAAATGTGAATTGTGAAGGGTGAATAGTGAATGGCGAAAAACATTCCTCAAAGCATTTTTCGAACGTATTTGGCGATAGCTGGTGATGCAGTCATTCCCGGCGATTCGATGCCGACAAGATTAATGAATCCGGGAGTGTCTTCCCTGACAACAAAATCAAAAAAATCATCATCGGGACCCTGCAGTTTCGGACGGATGCCGGACATATCGGGATGAATGTTTTCTTTTTTTAGAAAGGGCAGGAATTTGCCGGCGCTTTGATAAAATTGTTCCGCTTTTTCCGGCGCGACATTGTATTCTTCCTTACGCTCAATATAGGTTGCGTCCGGACCGAGTTTGTATCTTCCGTTCAAATCCATGGTTAAATGAACGCCCAAGGCGGTGCGTTTTTTCATAGGCACCGGATAAATCAGTTTCTTTACTATCCCAGGTCTCGCTCCCGAAACACTGCAGTAATCACCCTTGCAGTAATGCAGATGATAATTAAATCCCATCATGTTGGCGATTGTGTCGGATTCCAGCCCGGCGGCATTGATGACAACAGCGGAGGGAAATTCAAAGTTTTCGTCTTTGATGTTTTGGGTGAAAATTCGATAGTGACTGGCTTCCTTTTCTATCCGGACGACTTTTGTTTGATATACAATATGCGCTTTATTGTTTAAGGCTTTTGCCAAAAAATAATTCATTAAATAATGTGCGCTGATGATACCGGTATCGGGAGAATAAAGAGCGGCTTGGGCATGAACGTTTGGTTCCATATCAGAAACTTGTTTTTTGCTGATTAGTTCCAACGAAGTTACACCGTTTCCCCTGCCGTTGTTATATAGGCGTTCGATATCTTCGTCTTCATCTTTTTTAACAGCAACGATTAGTTTTCCTGTTTTTTTATGGGGGACGTTATTTTTGGCGGCGATCTCATAGAGCAATTTGTTTCCCTCGACGCAAAGAGAGGATTTGAGCGATCCTTCCGGATAATAAATCCCGCCATGAATTACTTCGCTGTTGCGTGAGCTGATTCCGCCGCCGTGCATGGGATTTTTTTCCAGAATAAAAATACTTAAATCCGGTCGGGCAATTTCGGCAGCTATAGCAAGGCCAGTTACGCCGGCTCCGATTATGGTAATATCTATTCCTTGCATAATTTTTCTATACACAATTTTGACGTTTGTCGCAAAAAAACTTGAGTGTAATCTTATGTCGTGATATTAATTACACGTAATTTAGAAAGGTGGCACCTGCTTTGAAAATTGCATCTTACAATGTAAATTCCATACGCTCCCGCCTGCATATCGTTGTGCCCTGGCTGAAGAAAAACAATCCCGATTATTTTTGTATGCAAGAAACCAAGGTTGCTGATTCCAGCTTTCCTGTAGCTGAATTGGAATCTTTAGGTTATCATATTATATTTAAAGGTGATAAACAGCATAAAGGTGTGGCCATAGCTTCGAAATTAAAACCTAAAAAAGTTGTATTCGGTTTTGATAATAAGCCGGCTGATCCTGATCGTCTGATAATCGCGACATATGATGACCTGACGATAATCAATACCTATGTTCCACAGGGTCAGGAAATGGAAAGCCCGCGATTTGCGTACAAGCTGGCCTGGTTTGCGCGCCTGAAAAAATATCTGCAGAAACATTTTAAGCCGCAGGATAAAATAATCTGGTGCGGTGATCTGAATGTTGCTCCCGAAGATATAGATGTGCACGATCCGAAAAGAATCCTGGGGCATGTCTGCTTTAATCCTGAAGTTTGGAAAGCGTACGAAGATGTTAAATCATGGGGATTTACTGATATATTCCGCAAACATCATCCGGGTATTGCCGGCCAGTACACTTTTTTTGATTACCGTATCAAGGATTCTGTGAAACGAAAGCTGGGCTGGCGCGTTGATCATATTCTGGCGACGAAATCACTTGCCCTCAAGTCCGAAAGTTGTACTATTGATCTGGCTACAAGGCTTGCCGAAAAACCATCGGATCATCTGATAATTTACGCTCAGTGGGAAAAGTTATAATGAATAGAATGGAGGATATTCAACGTACTAATATAAAACTAGCCGACAGTTTCGAAAGAATCAAAGCGAGTCTGTCGGAAGCAAGTGACATTGCCGGTCTTTTTGAGAATCTTTTTACAGGAATAGAGAAAGAATTTGAAGTCCCTTACGTTTGGTTGACCTTAATAGATACTAAAGTAACCACCCCCGTTATTGCGGCAGTAAAATTTTCTGATATATTAATGGACCGGGTGAAAATAATAAAACCGGAATTATTTCAAGAGATTCTTCCTGCCGGCGTAAAACCGGTTTTGGTAAATAAAGATTTGCAGCCGTATTACAAATTATTGCCTTCTGCAAGGAAGTATTTTGTCAAATCGCTGGCTTTGGTTCCGTTTAAAATCAAGGAAGAGGTTGCCGGAAGCTGGAATAACGGAGATGCCTACCGTGATCGTTATACGCCGGAAATGGGAACTGATCTTTTGCAAAATTTGGCGCAGTCATTATCGGTTCGTTTAGCCGAACTTTTACCGTAACGAATTAAGATTTAATTTTTCAATAGAATAAAACCCCGCACCAGCGGATGGTGCGGGGTTTTAAGGTTGTAGCTTTTGAGAAGGGAAAAAGGGGTCTAATTTATTAAAGCTTTAAGAGCGTCAGCTACCGGTGCTGTAAAAAGAGCAACCAAAACAGTATACAATGCAAAAGAACCAATAGCTTCGCTCAAATATAATTTGGTGTATTTTTTCTTTAACGAAACAATTATCAGTCCGCCAATGATTAAGCAGCCCAAATGAAAGAACGGGAAAGCGCTGTTTCCGGTTACGCTATATTGGGCATAACTGAAAGAAGCTGTTACCAGAGTCACAAAAACCGTTAAAAGTGCTACTTGTATGGTCTTTTTCATAACTTACCTTTCTCCTTGTACAAAATCTTGAAAAGTTTCTATTTAAATCACTGTTTTACTAATATGAAATAAATGTGCCAGATAATGTAAAGAAGAAAACAAATACGTAAATACTTAATATAATGTAATAAATAATTTCGAGCCCGAGGGGCGATATTCGAAACCTTTTGATTGCCATTGAAAGAAACGTTAAATTTTAGATAAAAATAGAAAAAAATATTTAACGGCCTTAATTATAGGTAAAGAGTTATTCCCTTGCATATTTATCTTGACAAATGGCAAAAATCCTATACCTATGAACTTCCGTTCAAAAAATGAATGACTAT
The DNA here is from genome assembly GCA_007244375.1 of Smithella sp. Lineage (GTDB taxonomy): Bacteria > Desulfobacterota > Syntrophia > Syntrophales > Smithellaceae > Smithella. The sequence goes on from SCVW01000017.1 coordinate 82,222, forward strand.
TCAAAAAGGTTGTTTCATGGTAAGATCAGAAAGAAAAGAACGCGAGTTCAACATGCGGCGTGCGGCGATTTTGGAAACCGCAGAAAGGATATTTGCCGCTAAAAGTTATCACGATGTCACTATGGCAGAAATTGCAAACGCTTCCGGTTTCTCCACCGGTTCACTCTACCAGTTCTTCAAAGGCAAAGAAAATCTATACACGACAATGGTCAGTGAAAAACTCGATTTCATGTTCGCTGAAGTCAGAAAATCTACGGAACAGGCGAAAGATCTACTGAGGAAGATTGAAACGCTTATTGACGCACATCTTCAATTTGTGGAACGAAATGCCGATTTTCTCATGCTTTTTATAAAAGGAGAGAAGGTAACTTCATCGGACGCCATGTCATCTTTACATGAAAAAATTTTGAATAGTTATTATAATCATATAACTTTCATTGAAAATCTGCTGGAAAATGGAATAAAGTCCGGTATGTTACGTAACATGCCTTCACGTGATATGGCTGAAGCGTTGTTTTATCTGATAAGGGCATCATCTGTTAAATGGATGTTGATGCCGACAACGGAATCACCCCGTTCTAAAAGGGGTTTTATTCTGGACATTTTCTTAAATGGAGTGAAAAAAAATGATTAGCAAGAATTCGCGCATGATTGTTTTGATACTTTTTGCAATCACTTTATTTCCGCTTTGGGTTTTTGCCGGAGAGCTTTTGACATTGGATGCGAGCATTGAAATTGCCCTGAAAAACAGCACAGTCATAAATATTGCAAAAGAAGGAACCAAAAGTGCGATTGCCCAGAAAAGGGAAGCGATTACGGGATTCCTGCCCAAGTTCAGCACATCATACAGCTATACACGTTTGAATGAAGAACCCTTCTCCCGGTTTCAAGGTCTTCCTCCCGCTTTATCTTATATGAATGGTCTGGAGGTCCCCGTTGGAACAAAGGATAATTACAACTGGGCAATTGAAGCAAAGCAACCACTTTTTACCGGTGGCGGTATTTGGGCTAACTATCAGGCCAGCAGTATTGGCGAGGATGCTGCCTATTTAGAGGAAACGGCCAGGTATCAGGATGTTGTGCAGGATGTAAAAATTGCCTATTTCAACATTTTGCGTGCAAAGAGGATTCAGGTTGCCGCGCAACAGTCTGTCGAGATGCTTACCGCGCATCGTGATGTTGCAGAAAATTATTTCAAAGTGGGCATGATTCCCAAAAATGACTTGCTTTATGCCGAAGTCGAGCTGGCTAACGGAAAGCAGGCATTGATAAGAGCAAAAAACGCGGTAGAGTTGGCCAAATCCGGATTTAATACCGTTTTAAAACGCGAAATATTTACACCGGTAGAAGTAGTGGATATTCTGAATTATCAACCGTTAAAAAAATCGTTTGACCAATGTTTGAATATCGCCAGACAAAAAAGACCGGAGATCAAAATAGCATCACTCAAGGCAGAACAGGCAGGGAAATTTGTTCGGGTGGCGCAAAGCGATTATTTCCCTTCTTTGAGCATCGTCGGCAATTATGAAAGGTTTGGCGATACGGCCTCTGTCTCGGGCAGTGATTTTAAAGACGCGGAGAGTTGGTATGTGATGGCGGTTGCCAGCTGGAATTTCTGGGATTGGGGTAAAACGAAGTTCAGAGTAGATCAAAGCAAAGCTAAAGAAAACCAGGCAGCGGAAACAGTCAAAGAATTGGATTACCAGATCACTATAGAGATAAAAAACGCATACCTGGTATTGAAGGAGACAGAAAGTCAAATTGTCGTTTGGCAAAAGGTGATTGAACAAGCTGAAGAAAATTACCGCATTGCCGAAGAAAGATATAAAGAACGAGTGGCTACGTCAACCGAAGTTCTTGATGCCCAGACTTTACTGACAAAAGCAAAATCGGAGTATGCTAGTGCTTTGGGCGATTATAATATAAATTATGCCAAACTGCAGAGAGCCATGGGAACTATCTGGCCGTAGTTCTTCTTAAGGCGTTAATCAAGAGGTTTTAAGATGAAGAAAGTATTATCATGCGCGGTTATTGCGCTGATGTTAGTAGTTATGTCTGTTCCGGAAGTCATGGCGCGGGAATATACACTCAAAGAAATTTATCAAAAAGCGTTAAAAAGTTCCGAAAAAATTGAGCTGGCGAGGGAAAATGTTTACATAGCCCAGTTAGGTAAGAACAAGGCCTGGTCGCTTTTAATTCCCCGGATGACAGCATACGGTACTTATAATTGTTTTACCGAAGACAAGTATTCTGCTTCCGGCATATTGGTTCAACCGGAGCAATCGGGAACATGGGGCGTTCGTGCGGATCAATCTTTTTCACTGAGTGCGCGTGAATTCGATGTCTTGAAAATCGCCGGTCAGACCATCACGAAAAGCGAATACGATTTGGATACGGCAAAATCCGATTTTGTACTGGCGGTTGCGGCTTCTTTTTATGATGTGCTTAAAGCGCAAAAGGCTCTGGAGATAGCCAACGCCAATCTGGAGCGGCTGACAAAATATCATCAGTTTGTAGATACCAGAGTAAACGTCGGTGAACTGACCAAAACCGCTCTTTTACGGGCAGAAGGAGAATTATCGGGTGCACATGCGGATTATCTCCGGGCAGCCAATACTCTGCAACTCACCAGGGCTGCGCTCATACGCTTGACGGGAATAGAACAGGATTTTAGACTGAAAGATGAAAAGATATTTTCAATGGAGGCGTGTGAAATAAATCGTTTAAAACAGACTGCCCGGGATTTTAGAACCGATTTGAAGAGTTATGATATGCAGACGAGGATGGCCGAACAGCAGGTAAAATATGCTGCCGGTGCGTTTTTGCCCAGTATGGGATTATTTGCCGTCTATAACGGCACAGATCAGTATCCTGTCGGTTCAACTCTCAACAGAGAAAGTATGCTTGCCGGTGCTTCGCTCACTTTTCCTTTCTTTGAAGGCGGATTGAGAATGGCTGAATACAAGGAGGCCAAAGCCAAAGAACGTCAGGCACGTCTTGCTTATGATGATTTGAAGAAAGATGTCGATATTGAATTGCGCGCTGCATGTCTTGAACTGGAGACTTTGAAAGGCTCGCTGAAATTTCTGGATGATCAGCAAACTTTCGCAAAAGATAATTACAATGCTGTTTTGAAACAATTTGAAAACGGGTTGGCAACCAGTCTTGACGTAATGGATGCCAATACATTGCTTCTGACTTCGGATAAAAATGTTGCAGAAGCTTTATATAATTATCAACTTGCTTATCTGATTGTTAAAAAATCCAGCGGAACACTGCTGCAGTTTGTTAATGTCGGCAAATAATATTCAAACCTTGCAGGTTTACTTTTCAGGAGGATAAATACAATGAATTCAGAGAAGCTTTCCAGCTTCGTTGTAAGAAAAACAGCTGTTTCCCGGATAGGTAAATTACTGCTGCTGTTTCTGATAATGACGCTCATTTTTATACCTTTAGTTTCCTGTAAGAAAGAAAAAAAAGTGGAAAAGGAAACCTTGATTAATGTTCGCGTTCAAACCGCGGTAAAGAAACAAGTCCGCCCTTATATTGAAACAACCGGTACTTTGAAGGCAGATGAAGAGGTAATGGTTAGTTCTGAAGTTGATGGAATTGTTAAGAATATAAAAGTGGAAGAAGGCTATGCTGTTGGTCGTGGAAGGCTTCTGGCGGAAATTAATCAGGTCGATTATGTTCTAGATGAAAAAAGAGCAGATGCGGCCTTAAAGCAAGCGCAGGCCAATCTGGCTAATGCGAAGGCTGAATTTCAGAGAAAGGAAGCTTTGTTTAAGGAAGAGCTGATTACCAGGCAGCAGTTTGACGATATATCTACAAGGGTTGCTCTGGCCGAGGCTGATTTATCCAGGGCAAAGGCGTCTTTGGATACGTCCAGAGAAAGGCTATCCCGTACAAAAATATACTCACCTTTGCATGGCATGGTAAAAGAAAAAAGAATATCTGCCGGTGACTATGTGCGTACCGGCTCACCTTTATTTCAGTTAATAAAAGTTGATTTATTGAAGCTGAATTTTACTGTAAGTGAAAAAGAGATAGCCGGTTTGAAAAAAGGTCAGGAAGTTATTTTTACGGTCGATTCATTTCCCGATAAAAAATTTAAGGGTAAGGTTACATTACTTTATCCGCATGTGGAAGAAAGAACGAGAACACTGCAGGCTGAAGCCATTGTTTCCAATGCCAATCGTTTACTGAAACCGGGATTATTTGCGAGGATTACAATTTATACGGGCGCACAGCATGATGCTATTATGGCTCCTCTGATATCTTTAATGTACGATAATTCAACAATCAGTCTTTTTGTGGCGGAAGGAAATGTAGCGCATGCACGAACTGTAAAAACGGGCAACAAATACGGAGAAGACATCGAGATAATTGAAGGTTTGAAAGAAAAAGAGCAGGTTGTTGTCGCAGGTCAGAACAATTTGTCGGAAGGAGTAAAGGTAAATGTGGCTCGCTGATACATCGGTAAAACGTCCGGTATTTGCCACCATGGTTATTATGGCGCTGGTGGTGCTGGGTATAGTCAGTTACCCAAGCATCGGCGTTGACCTCTTTCCGAAAGTTGATTTTCCCATTGTTACGGTTACCACTACGCTTAAGGGCGCCAGTCCCGATGTCATGGATGTTGATGTAACCGACAGAATTGAAGGAGCCGTCAACACGATCAACGGCGTGAAAACCATTACATCCACCAGCACAGAAAGCGTTTCCCGCACGGTAATAGAATTTGTTCTGGAACGGAATATTGATCAGGCTGTTCAGGATGTGCGCGAAAAAGTATCCGAAATTCGTAATAAATTACCTGATGATATTGAAGAACCAAGAATTGCCAAGGTTGATCCCGATGCGCAACCGATTTTATATATGAATTTGACTGGTGATAAGTCGATACGCGATCTTTCCACTTACGCCGATGAAGTATTAAAAGAACAGTTTCAGCGGATCAATGAGGTTGGTGATGTTACTTTAACCGGTTTACGGCTCAGGCAGGTGCGTATCTGGCTGGACGCGGCCAGAATGCGGGCATATGAGGTTTCTCCCGCCGATGTTGTACTTGCCCTGAAGCGTGAGAATATCGAGCTGCCCGGTGGCCGGATTGAAACTCAAACCAAGGAATATACGGTCCGAATCAAGGGAGAATTTGCCCAAATACCGGAATTTAACGATTTAATCGTCAGCTATTATAAAGGAGCTCCGGTAAAGATAAGGGATATCGGCAGAGCAGAAGACGGTACGGAAGAAAAAAGATCACTGACGCGTTTCAACGGAGTACCTGCTGTCGGAATCAGCATCCAAAAACAATCAGGAACAAATACGGTGGCCGTTGCCGCCAGAGTAAAAAAAGAAATCGAAAGAATTAATAAAACACTGCCTCGCGGAATGAAAATCAACATCGCGATGGATAGATCTCCTTTTATCATTCGATCCATCGATGAAGTACAAAAACATTTAATCCTTGGCAGTTTGTTTGCCATTCTTGCCGTTTTCCTTTTTCTCAAGAATATGCGTACGACATTAATCAGCGCCGTCGCTCTTCCTGTTTCTGTCATTTCCACATTTGCGTTAATCAACGCATTTGGATTCACATTCAATAATATGACTATGCTGGCTTTGTCGCTTTCTGTCGGACTTTTGATTGATGATGCGATTATTGTCATCGAGAATATATACCGGCATGTAGAAGAAGGAATGGCACCGAGAGAAGCGGCAAAATTCGCCACATCAGAGATCGGACTGGCTGTTATGGCGACTACCTTTGCTATTGTAGCAATATTTTTGCCGGTCGCTTTCATGAAAGGGCTCATCGGCAGATTCTTTCTGCAATTCGCGTTGACTGTTGTTTTTGCTGTTATGGTATCGCTGCTTGTTTCTTTTACCCTGACACCTATGATGGCCTCTATCTTTCTCAAACGGAATAACGTCACGATTTCCGGTACCGGTAAACGCGGTAATTTTATTACCCGCTGGTCTTTGTGGAAAAAGTCCGGAGAATTTCTGGAAAAAAATTATAAGAGACTGGAAACGTTTTACCGGCATGTGCTGGAATTTTCACTCAAATACAGAAAATCCATGCTTGTAGGAGCAATTTTAGTTTTTGCGTTTAGTATTTTAATAGCGTGGAAGGGTCTGGGAAAAGAATTTCTCCCTCCTGAGGATCAGGGCACTTTTATCATACGTCTGGAAGCACCAATTGATTATTCAGTGGAACAGGTGGAAAGGTATTTCAGTCCTGCCGAAAAGATGGTCAGAGACATTCCGGAAATTAAATCCGTCTTTTATATTCAGGGATACCAGGGATATACCAATCGTGGACTTATGCTTGTTGGTTTAATACCGAAGGCTGAACGGGAAAAAAGTCAGGAAGATATCAAGAAAATTGTGCGAATAAAATTGAAACAGGTTCCGGGATTGAAAGTATCCGCGGAAGATATATCTATAGTTGGAGGTGGTATAAGACAGGTACCGATTCAATATAGTATCCGCGGACAGGATCTTGCCGAATTGCAGAAATACACAAAACAGATCATTGCGGAATTTGCCAAGCTGCCGGGAGTTGTGGACGTGGATACATCGCTGGAAGCAGGTAAACCGGAAGTCAAGGTTTATATCGACCGCGACAAGGCAGCGGATCTGCGCGTGGACGTTGCCACGGTTGCCGAAGCGATCAACCTGCTGGTTGGCGGAGAACTCGACATTGCCCGGTATAAGGATGAAAAGAAGGGGAAACGCTATGATATAAGAGTAAGATTAAATCCAGAAGACCGGGAGAGCAGTTCCGCCATGCAGAGAATTTACGTGCGTGCCCGTGACGGAAAACTTGTGGAACTGAGTAATGTAGTCACAGTTAAGGAAGGAACCGGCCCCAGTGTTATCACACGTGCTGACCGGCAAAGGGCTATCACGTTATTTGCTTCTCTGGAAGGAAAACCTTTAGGACAAGCTAAAAGTGAACTGGATGAAATTGCCGGACGTATTTTGCCTGCCGATTATATGCCGAAATATTACGGTATGGCTGATATGATGAAAGAATCTTTTGTCTATCTGGTTTTTGCCCTTGTTCTTGGCATTATTATGGCCTATATGATCCTGGCTGCACAATTTGAAAGCTTTATTCATCCCGTTACTGTATTACTTTCCATGCCGCTTTCATTTATCGGTGCTTTCGGTGCCCTGTTTATTACCGGCAAGACAATTAACATTTTCAGTCTGATAGGCTTAATACTGCTAATGGGGCTGGTGAAGAAAAACGCGATATTGCTGGTTGATTACACAAATGTTTTGCGTGAGCGCGGCATGTCGCGTCGAGAAGCTATTTTGCAGGCGGGACCGGTGAGAATGCGTCCTATTCTTATGACTACCTTTGCCATGATTTTTGGAATGCTGCCGATAGCTTTTGCTGTCGGTGAAGGTGCGGAAACCCGCGCTCCGATGGGTATCGCGGTCATTGGTGGTCTGCTGACTTCCCTGATTCTGACACTTGTTGTCGTGCCGGCTGCTTACGACATATTTGATGACTGGCAGGAATATTTTAAGAAAAGACATGCTAAAAAAGAGAAGAAAGTTGGTTGATTTTGTCTTGCAGGTATTATCAGAAAAATATTTTCCAGTAACGAGGTCATTATTATGAAGATGTTTTATGTTATTTACGCTGAAGAAACCGATGATGCCATTATCGCCGCTTTTAAAGAAGCAGGATTCAAGGCTTATACTAAAATGTGCGGATTAATGGGTGAAGGTGAAGAAACTGAGCCGAAACTGGGGACACATTATTGGCCGGGTAATAATAACGCTTTGTTAATGGCTGTGAGCGATAACAAGATTAAGCCTCTTTGTGAACTGGTAAGAAAATTAAAATTTGAACATCCTCGCGCTGGTTTGAGGGCGTTTACTTTTCCATTGGAAGAAGAATGTGTGTAGAGTAAAAAAGAGCGCATACCATTCTTCTTTCAAAGGATAACGCGGCGGCAAGGAGGAGGTGACGAGACGTATTTATACATACGTTGAGGAAACCGAAGACGAAGCCAACAAAGTTAGCCGAAGAAAGAAAATGGTATTCATGGCTGGACAAAGAACAACCCGACGACAAAAAGATATCTCGCGGCTTTTGCGCGAGAAGAAATATACTCCATCTCCTAAGCCGAAGAAAATCAGTCCATTCCCGTCAAAAAAGTGTGACAGATAAAAGCCACATCGTTCCTTTTCTTTTAAAAATTTATTTTATAATCTCTGATAAAAGAAAGAAATTAAAAGTGTAAATGAAGTATCGTATGTTTAAACAACGCTAAAAGATGATTACTACATGCGAACGTAAAAATAGAAAGTATGGCTTGTTACCTAATGTGATGAAAGAAAGAAAATAATTGTGGAAGATAATTTTTAATCGGGAAACGAGAAATGAAAAAATATTTTGTATGGTTTACGATAGTAGCAGGGGTAATCATGTTGATCGGCTGCGCATCAAATTTAGCCTATGAAGCATCTAAAGGTAACATTAAAGGTGTTCAGACCTACATAGATAAAGGCGCAAACATTAATGAGTGGGTTGTCGGTATGTCTGTCGCCGGTACACCATTGATGCATGCGGCAGGTGAAGGGCATGTCAATGTCGTTAAACTTCTGATAGCCAGGGGTGCCAAAGTAAATGTAAGGAGTAAGGACGGGACTCAGCTTTAACGTGGGCGGCATATTACGGTCATGCGGATGTAGTTAAAATTTTAATCGATGCCGGAGCTAATGTTGACAAGGCCGTCGAGTATTTGCAAGGAGAAATAATCAAGTTGTCGGAGCCGGATAATTCCGGCAGGCTTCCCGATGCTCCTTTGCCTGGTGTTGGAATGACAAACATAATAGGGACCATGGGTGACGATGTCGCGAATAATGTCGGACGCAAAGAAATTGCAAAACTAAAGAAAGCAATTGGTCTTATTAAAAAATACAGTAGGTGATATTAAAAAATTAAGTAGTTTAGTACTATTTGATTGTTTTTAAGAATTCCGCATCTTTAAGAAGTTCTTCAACGTTCAACTTAACCATTTCATTGACGACACTGGAGATATTTGCAAGTTTGGATGCATTGCATCTTGTTACTTTTGTTGATTCATACAAATGCTTGCCGGTTTGTTGATTCTTTACTGAATAATTTACTTTCAGAGTCCAGTCCGCACCGGCACTCAGTTCGTCAATTAGAAAGTCTTCGATTTCTCCACTCAGCACTTTATTCTTGTCATCGAGTGTTAACCTGGCAGAACGTAAATGTGCAAAAACCGCATTCCTGAAAAAAGTGTCAATGTTCTTATCGAAATTCAGACTGCCGAAAGATGTATTTCTAATCTGGTATGGTTTTACTTGTCCGGATTCCGCAGGGATATATTTGAAATTGGAAATTGATACGCGTCCTGAAATTTTATTGATTGAGCCTGGCAAATAGTTCAAAGGAATTCGTGCACATCCTTCTACTAATAGAAAATGTGCCCAAATTAGCATTATAAATATCAGGATAAGAATCCTGCCGGAGGTGATCAGCTCTTTCATGAATGAATCCTCCTCTTTATAAAGATACTCAGATACCTGCTGTGCCGTTTACGCTATGAAGAAGCCGCAGCTCCGCTTAATTGCCCGCAGGCGGCCAGGATGTCGCTGCCTTTGCTTGCGCGCAGTATGGCCGTATAATGATGGTCAAGCAAAACCTGTTGAAAAGCTTCCACAGTTTTTCTCGATGGTGATTTAAAGGGAGAATTCGGGTATTCGTTAAAAACAATCAAGTTTAATTTACAGCGCTGGCCTTTTAATAACGCGACCAGTTTTTTTGCGTCTTGAACGGAAGAATTGATTCCATCAATTAAAATATATTCAAAGGTCAGCAGCCTTCTTCCAGGCATTGGATATTTTTTGCAGGCATCCAGCAGTACTTCCAATGGGTATTTTTTATTAACGGGCATAAGTTTATTTCTTGTCTCGTTATCCGGTGCGTTGAGCGATACGGCAAGATTGATGCAAATATCTTTGCCAAGTTTAATAATTTGCGGAGCAAGTCCGCAGGTAGAGACGGTTACTTTACGGTTGGAGAATCCCATGCCGAAATCGCAGGTGATATTTTTTATGGCTTTGATGATATTGTCGTAATTGGCCAGCGGTTCTCCCATACCCATCATCACAATGTTCTTGATTTCAGGGCATTGTGGATATTCATTTTTCAGCGTAAGAATTTGACCGGTAATTTCCGATGGTTTTAAGTTCCTCTTAAATCCCTGGCGTGCCGTCAGACAGAATTTGCAGCCCATGGCACAGCCGGCTTGGGTGGATACACAGATTGTCCAGTTGTTCTTCCCCGGAATTAAAACACTTTCGATAAAAAGTCCATCTTCCAGACGTAAAAGAGCTTTTTTAGTTCCGTCTTTGGATTCCTGAATTTTTACGATTTGCGGTCGGTTGACGCGCGCGATTTCAGAAAGGCTGGTCCGGAAATTTCGGGCAAGTGTGGTCATGTCCTCAAAAGAAACATTGCCGGATTGGTAAAGACATTTCCTTATCTGCCGTGCGCGGAATTTCTCTTTACCCAGAGAGGAAATAAATTCTTCCATCTCCTCCAAAGTGAAATCCAGCAAATTAGGAAGCAGATTTTCAGAGCGGCTAATCATTAAAGCTTTTTTTTCAGTGTTGCAGCAATAGCATCAATAAAATCTTCCGTGTTGACTTTTTTGTTGGAAGGTTTCTTTTCCGCGAGCGCCAGCAGATCGCCGGTCATTGTACCACCTTCCACAGTGGCAATGGCCGCTTCTTCCAGCTTGTCGGCAAATTTTATCACGTCAGGTGTGCCGTCTATTTCTCCCCGTTTACGCAGACCGCCTGTCCAGGCAAAAATAAGCGCCATCGAATTACTCGAAGTTTCCTCACCTTTTAAGTGCTTGTAATAATGCTTTTGCACGGTGCCGTGTGCAGCTTCATATTCAAACCAGCCGTTGGGAGATACAAGAACCGATGTCATCATAGCCAATGAACCGCAGGCGGAAGCGACCATATCGGACATGACGTCGCCGTCGTAATTTTTTAAAGCCCAGAGTACGCCGCCTTCGCCTTTCATAATACGCGCCACAGCATCGTCAATCAGGGTAAAGAAGTACTCAATACCTGCCTTGTCGAATTTTCCCTTCCAGTTTTTTTCGAACTCTGTGCTGAATATTTCGCGAAATCCGGCGTCATATACCTTGGAAATAGTATCCTTTGTCGAAAACCACAGATCGATTTTTTCACTCAACGCGTAAGTGAAACAAGCCTTGGCAAAGTTTAATATAGATTGATCCAAATTATGATTAACCTGGGCGATGCCCTTGCCGGGAAAATCAAATACCGGAACGCTAATAGTTTTACTCCCGTTCTGCGGATTAAAAACCAACTCGAGTTTTCCGGCAGAAGGTACAGCAAATTCCGTATTACTGTAAACATCTCCGTAAGCATGGCGGCCTATAATAATAGGTTTCTTCCACGAGGAAACGTTCGGCTTGATATTATTAACCAAAATAGGTTTCCTGAAAACCGTGCCGTCGAGCATTGCGCGAATAGTGCCGTTAGGACTTTTCCATGCCTTTTTCAGTTTATATTCTTTTACGCGGTCTTCGTTGGGTGTTATAGTTGCACATTTAATGCCGACGCCATATTTCATAATCGCTCGTGCTGCATCAACTGTTACCTGATCGTCAGTATCATCGCGATGTTTTACATGAAGATCGTAGTAGTCAACATCCATGTCCAGGTATGGGTAAAGCAGTTTATCCTTGACCATCTGCCACATTACCCGTGTCATTTCATCGCCGTCCATTTCGACGATAGTAGTTTTAACTTTTATCTTTTTTGTCATGAAAATATTACTCCATATACTTATTACTTATATTGAGAGCTCCGCCTGCCATGATTATTTGCTTCTGGCGTGCTGACAGTTCGCAAGTTACATAAAATGCAATGCCTTTTGTTTTATCACGCATCAGAAATTTTCCGTCTCCCGCAATTATTCTTTTTATGTCGGAAATTTCCAGTTCGTCTTCCTTGTCTATTCTGTCATAATCGTTTTCATTTAAGAAAGTGAGAGGCAATATGCCGAAATTAATCAGATTGGCAGCATGGATTCTTTCAAAAGATTTGGCTATAACGGCACGTACGCCCAGATACATGGGACATAAAGCGGCATGTTCCCGTGATGAACCTTGTCCGTAGGAAAGCCCGGCCACTATTATACTTTGTTTTCCGTCCTGCCGCAGTGACATGGCCCGTTTGGCAAAGGTCGCGTCTACATTTTCAAAAACGAACTCGGAATATTTGGGAATGTTTGAACGATATTTCATCCGCGCACCCGCAGGGATGATGTGATCTGTTGTAATTTTATCGCCGACTTTTATTGTTACGTGGCCATGAATAGTATCAGAGAGTTCCGGACAGCGCGGCAAAACACCTATATTGGGACCACGGAGAACATCAATGGTTCTTTTCTTATCCGGCCATAATATCATTGAATCATCGACTAGAAACTTTTTCGGCATGACGATTTTCGGATAGCGCATCTTTAAGTCGCGCGGATCAGTGAAACAACCGGTAATTACCGCTGCTGCTGCTGTTTCGGGACTGACCAGATAAACATCGGCATCCATGGTTCCCGATCGTCCCAGAAAATTTCGATTGGATGTACGCAGGGATACTGCTGCCGACGGGGGACTCTGGCTGTTACCGATGCAGAATCCGCAAGCATTTTCCATAATTCGTGCCCCTGAGGCAATCAGGTCGGCAAGATAACCTTTATTGGCAAGTTCTTCCAGTACTTGTCTGGAACCGGGTGCCAAAACGAAACTTACATCGGGATGTACGATTTTTCCCTTTAAAATTTTTGCCACTGTAACCAAATCCTTGTATGAAGAATTGGTGCAACTGCCCAGGCAAACCTGATTAACAGTAATCTTTTTCATTTTCCTAACGGTACTGATATTATCAGGGCTGTGAGGTTTGGCAGTTAATGGTTCGATTTTGGACAGGTCAATATTGACAACCTTGTCGTATTTTGCGTTTTTATCGGCTTCCAGTTGTATAAAATCGCGTTCTCTTTTTTGTGAACGCAGGAAAAGACGGGTCATCTTATCACTTGGAAAAATAGAAGTTGTTACGCCGCATTCCGCTCCCATATTGGTAATTGTTGCTCGCTCGGGGACTGTCAGAGTGGCAACTCCTTTGCCGCCATATTCGAATACGGTGTTGACATTTCCTTTTGTGGTAAAGATTTCCAGTACTTTGAGAATAACATCTTTGGCGGAAACCCATGGTTTAAGTTTTCCGGTAAGATTGATTTTAATAACTTTGGGATAGATAAGATAAAATGGGCTGCCTGCCATAGCCATGGCGACGTCAAGTCCTCCAGCGCCTATAGCTATCATAGACAACGCTCCACAGGTCGGAGTATGGCTGTCGGAACCGATCAATGTTTTTCCCGGCTTACCGAATCTCTCCAGATGAACCTGATGGCATATACCGTTTCCGGCGCGAGAAAAAACAATTCCGTATTTTTGTGCAACGCTTTGCAGATAAAGATGATCGTCTGCGTTTTCAAAACCGATCTGTATAGTGTTGTGATCAATATAACTTACAGACAAGTCGGTTTTTACTTTGGGCACATTCATTGCTTCATATTGAAGGTAAGCTAAAGTTCCCGTGGCGTCCTGAGTAAGGGTTTGGTCAATACGAATTCCAATTTCTTCACCTGGTTCAAGAATACCTGAAACAAGATGCTGCGAAAGAATTTTTTCAACTAAATTTTTTCCCATAGTCCATTCCTTTAAAAGAAGAATTTAGGTGATCACGAGTATACAATCCCACCCCAACAAGCTTGGAAAATTTTCACGGCAAGTTGTTGGGTATTATACCCTCCGCTTCGCTTTCGGAATTGGAGTTTCACTAATAACCCATTACGGTCGCGAACTTATATAATAAACGCAATGGATAATCAACTGGCAAAAAAAAATATAATAAAAAATAACGGGCTTTGGATTTATGGTCAAAGCCCGTTGCCTGTTTATATAAGTGTTTGATACTAATATAGTTTAAGCGCCGTTGTTATCCAGCCCCTTTATCCGTACGGCACGCTCAAATCTTTTTTGATAGTAGGGTGCATCCAGGCTGTCAATACGGACAACTTTACTTTTGGATGACGCATGAACAAATTCATTATTGCCGATATAAATTCCCACATGACCTAATGACCGTTTTGTATGGAAGAAGACAAGATCGCCTTCAGAAAGATTTTCACGGGTTATGCTGATGCCGACTTTGGACTGTTCGCTTGCCTTACGAGGCAAAGTTACATCAAAAATGCGGTAAATCTTCTGAACAAAAGAGGAACAGTCAATTCCCCTCAGGGTGGAACCGCCAAATCTGTAAGGTGCTCCTATGAAACCTGTTGCTACTTTAACAAATAGCTGGACTTCATCAGGACTGTTCCATTTTCCCAAAAGTTCTTCTTTTCTGTTAGGATCATTTTGTTGATCTAGATTAATAACATATTTATTACCGTCTTCACTTAAGATATCCGATGAATCATCTTCTTTTAAATCTTCATTTTTATTAGTGATGGTTGTTTCTTCCGGTTCGTAGGGCGTTTTTACCAAAGCAAGTTTCTGCCCGACGCGTAAATTTCTGCTGCTGACATGGTTGAGAGCCATTATATGCTTTACAGACTGATGCGTTTTTTGAGCTATTTTAGATAAGGTATCACCTTTCCGGACAATATAATAAGCCGGCTTTACCTTTGCTTTAGTAATGCTTTTCTGAGATTTTTTTGTGGAAATTCTTAAAACTTGATTACGTTTAATTCCAGATGTTTTAATATTGTTTGTTTCTTTTATCTGGTTGACGCTGACGCCGAATTTTTTAGAAATGCTGTAAAGGGTGTCTCCATTTTTTACCTTATATTGTATTGCAAAAACATTAGAACTAAAACTAAGGAATAAAATTAGGACAAAAAGTCCGGAAAACGCGAGAATCTGCCGTTTCATAATGAAATGCCTCCTTTATTATTGGGGGTATTATCCTATTAACGGTGTATATATTTCGGTTTAATGTCATATTAATAACCCAAAACGAAAATCAATTTACCACATACACCAACTGTACATTTATTACAGCAATGTACAAAAAACTACACAATTTGCAGAAACACTACTAAAAAAATACCTGCGTGTCAAATTTATTTTGCAGTTTTGGGCAAGAATAGCGTTGTAAGTATTAGTTTAAATTGACTTTCTGTAGATAATGGTCTGCCCCGGATATGTTAAATTATTATGGATTTTATATTAAAATTCGGTTAAAGCAATGCCTGCCTTTTATGATCCTCGGGATTGATTTGACTTTTTACCTGAGAGTAGATTGAGGCCATTAAATTTATATAAGGACTGCTATGCGACCTTCTTGGAAGCTTATTTCGGTAATATTGGTTTTTGTTTTAGCGTTTTTTCTTGTTGACATAGGGCGCTATGTTGTTTACCCCAATGTGGCCTCTCTAAAGAAAAGTTGTCCTCAGAAAACGGCTTTTATGAAATACAGGGAGAAAATCTGGCAGGAAAAGGGAATTAAAAGAAAGATCATCAATACTTGGGTGCCTCTATCCCGGGTATCACCTTATGTAATGAAGGCCGTAATTATAGCTGAGGATGATAAATTCTGGTCTCACGAAGGATTTGACTTTGAGGCTATGCAGAAAGCGCTGGAGAAAGATATCAAAAAAAAGAAGTTCAGAGCCGGAGGTAGTACGATTTCTCAGCAACTGGCAAAAAATTTATACCTTTCATCATCTAAAAATCCGGTTAGAAAAATCAAAGAGGCAATACTGACCTGGCGTATGGAGAGGAATTTAAGTAAAAGAAGAATTATGGAACTTTACTTAAATGTTGCCGAGTGGGGAGATGGAGTCTTCGGTATTGAGGCCGCAGCGAGAAAACATTATGGACAAAGTGCCGCCTCACTTGGTCCATGGGAAGCGGCTGTACTGGCATCAATTCTACCCAATCCAATTAGATACAAACCTAATAGTCCGTCAAGATACGTTTCATTCCGGTCGGAAAGAATTTATCAGATTATGGTGCGTCGTGGTATTGTCATACCCGAATACGAAGAAGTAATTTCCGAACCTGATGAAAGCAATCAGGAGAACACCGAGCAAAAAGATGAAAATAATATAGCCGACCAAAATGCGGAAAGCGTTCAGGAAACAGGCGAACAAAAAGGAACCGTTCAGGAAGGACAGAAGGTAAGTCCTGAACTTCCTGAAACGGTATATAAATAAAATCCCAAAACGAAAATTTTATAAAATTTCGATAGCCGTGGCCATAGAAACGCCGCCACCGCCGCAAAGGGTAGCCAGTCCCAGTGTTTTCCCGCGTTTCTTCATGCTGTGAATCAGGGTGACCATGATGCGGCATCCGGTGGAACCGACCGGATGTCCCAGTCCTATACCCGAACCATTGATGTTGGTAATTTCTCGATTTATTTTCAAATCTTTTTCGCATCCCAGATATTGCGCGGCAAAAGCTTCATTGAGTTCGATTTGTTCAAAATCATTTACTTTTAGACCGGATTTCTTTTCCAGATCGCGTACCGCAGGAACCGGACTTAAACCCATGACCGAAGGATGACAGGCTCCTCGTCCGACAGCTTTGATGCGGGCCAGAGGTTTCAAACCCAGCTCTTTGGCTTTCTCAGCGGACATGATCACCATTGCACTTGCTCCGTCATTGATACCGGATGAATTTCCTGCAGTTACCTTACCGATTTTGGGAATAAATGCGGGGGGCAGATTTTTCAAGTCCTCAATGGTCAATTTAGGCCGGAAGTGTTCATCTTTATCGAAAATAATAGGCGGTTTGCCTTTTTTCTGTGGTATTTCCACAGGTACTATCTCTTCCTTGAACGTTCCATTGAGTGTTGCTCTTTCCGTATTATTGTGACTGCGCAAAGCGACTTCATCCATTTCTTCCCTACTGATATTGTGCATCTGGGCGATAAATTCTGCAGTCAGACCCATGATGTAGGGTTTCCCCTTGAACATTTCCAGGGGCATTCCTTCTTTCACCGGGCCTTTTTCCGGTCCCGGTAAAAGGTGTGAACCGCAGTGCAGAGCGTGGATTAGATCATCAACGAATACCTGATCCTGAAGCCGGCAACCCCAGCGGGCGCTGGGTACCGAATAAGAAACTCCGGACATATGTTCCATGCCGCCGGCTAGAATAATATCTGCCATTTCGCTTTGAATCATTGCTGTGCCTGAAATAACGGCTTCCATGCCTGATATGCAAACACGATTGATTGTTACTGCTGCTATGTTGTCGGGAATCCCGGCCATCAATGCTGCCACACGGGCGGTGTTGAGAGTATCCGACGGCTCAATGCATAATCCGAAACGTATGTCATCAATGGTTGCCGAATCAATAGAAGCGCGTTTGATGGCTTCTTTCATCGCGACACTTCCCAGTGTCGCACAGTTCAGATTTTTCAGGCTTCCTCCAAACGAACCTATTGCAGTACGACACGCTGAAACGATTACAACATCTTTCATTTTATAAACTCCTTATTATAATTTATTTTCTTCTTTTAAAGCTGGGTTACTAGACGGGCTTTGCAGAAGTTATTTAAAAAATCAGGCTGTAAAATATTTGATATCTAAACCTTAAACAGCCGAAATGAATTGTTAAACAATTACAAAAAATATGTCAAACAATAAAATTAATTTGGTTTTGAATCTTTTGCACGAAGGAGAAATTATCTCTTTTATTTCGTGAAGGAAATGTTGAAAAAGCCCAACTGTAAGGCTGGGCTTTTTAGATGATTCTTCGACTTCAGTTGCTTTGTTAGACTTTGCCCAGAATATGAATACCCATGGCAGCTTCTTCAAAGGCAAGATTACCGCCACCGTTTTCTCCCATGGCGATTCTGCATCCATTCACCTGTCGGGGGCCTGCCTCGTGTCGCAGCTGTGTGACCAACTCGAATATCTGACCTAAGCCTGATGCTCCGATGGGATGACCGCGGGATTCCAGACCACCTGACGTATTGACCGGTTTTTTCCCTCCGAGTTTTGTTGCCCCGGACTCGGCAAACGGTCCGCCTTCACCTATTTTACAAAATCCCAGTGATTCGCATTGATGCAATTCGCCGAAAGCGGTTGCATCATGTACTTCAGCGAGGTCAATATCTTCGGGACCTATGCCTGCGATCTCATATGCCTGACGGGATATCCTTACTGCTATATCCAGATTTTCCTCGGTGTGCTTTCTGTTTGTGCCGGATCCCAATACCGATGCCAGTATTCTGACAGGTCGTGCCGATGTCAATTTCTTCAGGAAAAAATCCGAACAGACTATTGCTGCAGCACTTCCATCTCCTACTGGTGCGCACATGGGGACAGTCAACGGCCAGATGACGGAGCGTGCCTGCAGGATTTCCTCTACAGTCATACAATTTTGGAACTGAGCATAAGGATTCATGGAACTGTGAAAATGATTCTTCGAAGCAATGACAGCCAACTGACGCTGGGTGGTTCCGTATTTGGCCATATGCCAGCGGACAGCACCGGCATATACATCCATGAAGGCACTTCTGCTTTGCCCGGCGCCTGCTCCTCCATCATCCAAAGGCATATCCAGTTTTACACCGTCCATGATTCCCCTGAGAGCCTTCATGTGTTCATTAATATTAGAAACATCGACTCCGGCGTTAAAAGCCATGAATGTCTTTGCCTTATCTTCGTTGTACATTTTTTCCATTCCGATAGCTAAAGAACATTCATACAATCCTGACGCGACATCCTTCCATGCGCCATGCAGGGCTGTCGAGGCTCCCGCGCAGGCATTTTCCACGTTGATGATGGGAATACCATCAATTTCAAGTGGCCTGAGAGCAACCTGTCCCTTTATGGAATGTTGCATGTTGAAATAGCCCCACGTGGTGTTGGAAAACCAAGCGGACTGAATATCAGTGGCACTGATTCCGGCAGCGTCTTGCAGTGTTTTAGTGAATGCTTCCGCTGCTAGATCCTTTTCCGACCTGTTAAGATGTTTGGCAAAGCGGGTCATTCCGACTCCGACTATATAAACGTTTCTCATAAAATTTTATCTCTCCTGGAGTTATTGATATTATCTAAATCAGACTCCCAACAGCTTGTCCATGATACCTCTAGAATAGAGGAAGCCGGTAAGGTCATGATGAATTTGGGGTGTCATCCTTTTAAGAAATCGAAAGATCTTAGCGTCAGGCTGAGGGATCACATACAGTTTATTTTTCTGAATGGCCTTCATAGTTTTTTTGGTTACGCTTTCAATCGTGCCAAACGAATATTTGTTAAAAAAAGCATCTGCCATTTTTAATTGGTGGTCATCGGTATATCTTGCCTGATCCATGAGATTTGTTTTGAAAAAGGTGGGACAGGCTACGGTAACTCCAATGTTGTATCCTTTTAATTCACTGCGGAGTGTTTCTGAGAGTGCTATGACTGCCGCCTTGGTTGCGTTGTAAGGTCCCATTTCCGGAAGACAACAAATGCCTGCGGCGGAAGCAGTATTCACAATATGGCCCCATCCCTGTTTTTTAAAGTAGGGGATGAATGTTCTGCATCCATATATAACGCTCATCAGCATTACATCAATCTCATACTTCCAGTCGTCAACAGGGATTTTTTCCATAATACCGATTACCGGGACACCGGCGTTATTGATGATAATGTCGGCTGAATTCCATCTCGTAAATACCGCGCCAGCCAGAGTCTCAACTTCTTCACTTTTCCTAACATCACATTGAATTGCCACAGCTTGACCGCCGGAGTTGGAGACAATCTGTGCCGTTTCCTCTGCTCTGGTAATGTTGATATCGGCGCAAGCCACTTTCCAACCCAGTTCTGCAAAAGCTAATGAAAGTTCCCGGCCAAACCCGCTTCCCGCGCCGGTAATTACAGCTGTTTTTGTTTTGAAAAGATCCATCTGGAGACCTCCTTCTGAAGGATTTCGCAAACTCAATTCGAAAGACACCCAAGCATGTAAAGTTTGGAATGATTACACATCATTGATAGTCATGTCAGTTCTTATGCCCTATTTTTTTTCATACAGCTTTTCAAAAGTCTGACTCTTGTAATGGCTGCGTTCCAGTTCTCCGGGTTCAGCCCAAAGGATTTTCGGGTTTATCTTGAGACGCCGGCTCATGGACTCCATAATTTCTCTTTCAAGCTTATCAATTTCTGTTCTGTCGAGATTCCTGGCATGTTCAATCCGAAGTTTCAGAGGCGGTACTACCCTGGGAGGTCTTTCATCCAAAACTATGCGCATTTCCCCAGTTACCCTGGGAACGAATTCATTGACTACTCCTTTGATATGGCTGGGATACACCATAACTCCCTTTACTTTAAGCATATCATCCGAACGGCCGATTACTTTGTAACGGAAGCCCGATCGTCCGCACGGACAAGGTTCGGTAAAGACCTGGTGAATATCTCCCATGCTTTGGCGTACCCAGACCATTCCGTCGCCTTCCAGCGTAGTAAAAACTGCTTCTCCCTGAGCACCGTTCTCCAAGGGAATTGGAGCCTTGGTATCCGGATCAACTAATTCATAATAAGCAAGATCATCAGCCATCCAGTGCATACCCTGATATTCTGGATAATCGCAGGAAAAACCATATCCCGCGCCAGCATCAAATAACCGGGCACCATAAGAACTCTCAAGTTTCTTTTTAATTTCGGGAATTCCCGCGCCCGGTTCACCGCCGCACATCAGATATTTAAAACCCAGTTGTCCCACGTCTTTGCCGAGAACTTTCGGCGCCTGTTCGATAAGGTATTCCGCGAGTGATGGCGTACCCACATAAACTGTACCTCTGAAAAGGCCCTGCATCATCAGTATTCGTTCACTCTTGGCCTCGGCTCCGACAGGCAGTATCATGCAGCCCATTTTCTGCATACCTATCATGGTCGGAACACCGGCGATGACCATGGAAAGCGCGAAACAATACAAAGTGCGGTCATTGGAACGAATACCCGCTCGCCACGCTCCACGAACCATCGCTTCCCCCCAGACATTGTGGATGTCGAAGTTTGTTAAAGGATATGGTGTCGGTATACCGGTTGTTCCGGTCGTTGTTCCCATATAGTCTACCTGATCGATTGATATTGGCATGATTTGGTCCAAAGCCTTGAGTAAATCCCCATGGCATTCCATAACCAACGCCCTGAGTGATTCCTTATTAAAGAGCTGAATTTTTTCCTTGAATTCCTCAAAACTCATGAGTTTTTCAGGATCAAGCTTACTGGTTTCGATCATTTTGGCGTAGAAGGGAGCATTGGCTTTCAACCTGACCAGCATCTTTTTTAATTTTTCAAGCTGCAATTTTTTAATTTCGGGAGTGTTGAGCAGTGGCTCAATCTCCATATTCCAATAGGGCCTATCCTGGTTCATGTCAGAATCTCCACCTGAAATTTAATATGATTTGTAAAAAAGGATCATTCGTCTACACCATCACTCGGGGCTACACCTGCATATTCCATAATCTTTTGGTAGACTTCAGCCTGCCCGTTTGCAAAAGCTTCCTCATATTTTTCGTCTCTTGCGGCGCTCAGAAATACAGGCTCTTCCCACCAGCGGGTCTTGGTTTTCAGGATGGCCTTTCCGCCTCCCGAGAAAGCCATCCCCAGGTTCGGAGCACCACCCATTTGTGTCATCTTGCGCTGTTCAGCGTTTAGAGCTTTTGCCCAGGAGTGTCGATCGAACCATCTGTGCATTCCAATGGGACCCACTGGTAGACCAAGAACAAATGTGCATCCCTCCAGTCTGTTTAAAAACATGGATACTGCTCCCATGCTGAATAGAATACGTGCTTCTACGCGATGCATAGCCGCGCAGGCGCAGGCATAATCAGCTGCGATGCCGAAATCAATAATCTTCCAGAGACATGATGGCCCGTAAGCTCCAATACCAACACCTTTGTTTTTTTTCACGTACTGTAGAAACTTCCCGCAGGTCGGAAAACCGCACGCACCGCAATTCCATAGCACCGGTTCTATGAGGTCAGCACCGACCAGAAGTACGGGAGGCAATATTCCTTCCTTAGCGTAAGCTCTGAAAGCCAGGGCATCGTGGAGCTGAAAGGCTGAAGTCTTGCCCAGAGTCTCGAGTACGTCAATCATTGGTTCGAGGTCTTCATTGGTCAATATTTCCATCTTTAATTCGAGGCGTCCTGTAATCTGAGGAGCTTTGGACGCTGCTACAGCGCAAGCTTTTGTTACTTCTAATAAATGATCCTGAGCAGCCTGTCTACCATCATATATAGCCATAATTTATTCCTCCTCTTTCTCATGTGGATCTGATTTACCTGGCGCCTTTTTACCAGGATCATACGTTTGATAAGGATGATTAGCAATTTGACGGGTGATAATGGATATCTTGCGTAGTGAATCAACCTGATCAGTTACATTAGTTAAATGATAGTCTGTTGGGATGTCGGCGTAAGGATTCTTGGCTGCGACGCCCAGTAGAATACCCACCACTACTTCCGATTTCATGCAGAAATCTAAATTTCGACCTGCCAGACCGGCGGAATAGCAAGGCTTGGCGTCGACAAAGAGAGTAGATGCGAGCCACAATGCCGAACCTACGGCATATCCCAGATCATGAGCACGAAGCATACACAGCGGACCACTAATGGTGGTTGTACGCTTGCGGTTGGTGTGGTCGATTATGCCGTCTACATTTGGGACGCGCTCATACACAAACGAACAGTCCGGTTCACCGCCGCAAAGTCCGCAGCCCGCGTCCATAGGGCTGTTGCGTACACGGAAGTTACCGAGAAAGACGACTGCGTCGCTCTCGCGCAGCATGACGGCTTCATAGAGGAACGGTTTCTTTAATCTTGCCGGTACTTCCTGATGCGCCAAACGTTCCATTTCTCTGGCAATCAGTTCGAGTTCATTTTCGCCATAGGCTATTTCCGCTTCAATGCTGTGTACCCCCCCTGTAAACGGAGGGGAATACCCCCCGAAAGTTGTGCCAGAGTTAATTAGAGTGTAGAATAGAAAAACACTTTAAGGAGGCACGGATGAAGAAGCGATTTACGGAGGAGCAGATCATCGGTATTTTGCAGGAGGCTGAGAGAGGCGAGAAAGTAATGGAAGTATGCCGCAAACATGGGATCAGCGACGCGACATACTACAACTGGAAGGCCAAGTATGGCGGAATGAGCGTAAGCGATGCCAGGAAACTGAAGGTATTGGAGGAAGAGAACCGACGGTTAAAACA
>SCVW01000029.1 GCA_007244375.1 Smithella sp.
ATGATTCCAAGGATAGCCCATCCTGCGCAGGGCACGAAAACACTTCCAAAATCCCCAACGGGCATGCCGCTCAACTATTTTATTCAATGCCAGGATAATATCGGCATCACGTCTAAGGTCATCCTGTGGAACTTCGTAATAAGCTGCCCGGGATAAGCCGATGCATCGACAACTTCGCTGAATGGACAAATGATGCGTGCCAATCAGAAAATTAACCGCTTCCCGTTTCTCGGACAGCTTTATAATTTTTTTTCAATCAAATCCTTCAGGGCACGGTTTTCTAAAGCCAAATCAGCATACAAGCGCTTAAGGCGTCCCAACTCACCCTCCATCTCTTTCATTTTCTTGAGATCGGGAACCGTCATCCCACCATACTTGGATTTCCAATTGTAATAAGTTGCATCACTGATGCCGTGCTTCCGGCAAACATCCTTAACCAGTATACCGCTTTCCGCTTCCTTCAGAATTGCAAAAATCTGTGTCTCGGTAAATCGTGACCCTTTCATATGAACCTCCTGACTTTTATTTTGCCAGAAAGCTCTATTTTTAACATGTACTATTTTAAGGGAAGCTTACGCTTTTTGTGCTGAAGAAATACAAGACGCTGCAATTAAATGCAGATTTTGTGGAGAATGGTTTGAAAAAAATAAAAATGTTGTGAATGAAAAAAATTCTAAAGATGACACGCTGGCAAAAGAGGATGTCATCAATTGTCGCAAATCTGCTGAGCGGGGGGATGTGATGTCACAGACTCGCCTTGGAGAAATGTATTTTTATGGCAAAGGTGTTTCACAGAATTATGTTGAGGCTTTGAAATGGTTACTTAAGGCTGCTGAGCAGGGACACGTCGAGGCCTATTACACTCTGGGCTGTATGTACGAAGAAGGTAAAGGCGTTGCACGGGACCTTGCTGAGGCTGCGAAATGGTTTCGCAAAGCTGGTGAGCATTGATATGCAGATGCCCAGTTGAAACTGGATAAGATGAAAGATAAATAATAGGTAAACTTAACACTTCTTCCTGTAACAAACAAATCGTTAACCGTGACTAAAATGCAAGATTTCAATCTGGTATTACTCCACTTGACATAATATAAAAATAATCGTATTAAATTAAATAGATAAATTTATATGGTCACGATTAAAAATCGTTAAGTGATCATGGCAATCATTGGTTAATTTTTCAACCTCACATATTATTTGATCACATGTGAATACAACACGATGAAAGATCAATCCAAGATAAAGCAGGCCATGATTCAAGAATCGGCTTCTCGCGAATATGCCGAGAGCATCATCAACTCCGTATGTGAACCCTTAATCGTTCTGGATCATTATTTAAGGGTAATCACTGCCAGCCGCTCCTTTTATGAAGTCTTTAAGGTAAACCCCAAAGAGACCGTGGGACAGCTTATTTATGACCTGGGAGATAAACAGTGGGATATTCCTAAGCTGCGGGAACTGCTGGAAAGAATACTTCCACAAAAAACAACTTTTAATAACTATGAGGTCGAACACGATTTTCCTACCATTGGCAAGCGCATCATGCTTTTGAATGCCCGGCAGATTCAAAGAGCGTTGGGCAAAGAGCAGATCATCCTTCTGGCCATCGAGGATATAACCGAGCATAAGCAATTGGAAAACATATTAAAGAAATCTGAAGAATTCTACAGGAGTGTTTTTAATAATGCAAGCGACGGGATAGTGCTTCTCGAAAAACGCGAAGGGAAGATAACCCATGTTAATCCGTCTGCCGAGAAGATGTTGGGTTATTCTATAAAGGAGAGCATCGGAAATAAACTTCAGGACATCGGTTTTATGTCCGGTATGGATGATTTCCAAACGATAATGCAAAAGTTGAACGAGAACGGCATTACCAGCTACATTGACGTTTCTTTTGCAACCAAATCCGGACAACATATAAATACGGATATAAATATTACAGACAAGACAACGGTCTTACAATGTAACATTCGTGACATCACCGAGCGCAAGCGGACAGAGGAATTGCTAAAACAAAGCGAAGTCAAGTATCGCCTGCTGGCCGATAATGTCCATGACGTCATTTTCGTTTTGGATATGAATTTGAGGTACACCTATATTAGTCCTTCTGTAAAAATTCTCAGGGGATATGAACCGGGAGAAGTTTTGAACCAACAACCCATTGAACAGACATTGACACCATCATCCCGGAATCTCGCAATGAGGACCTTTTCTGAGATCATGGAACTGGAAAAATCCGAACATGTGGAAAATCCTATGTCACGGACACTTCAACTGGAAATGAATAGAAAAGATGGGAGCACCGTGTGGACGGAGGTGAAGCTTTCCTTTATCCGAGATGAAAGTAATCAACCAGTTGGCATTATGGGCGTAACCCGTGATATAACCGAACGCAGGCAGGCGGATGAGAAACTTCTTCAGGCACTCGAAAAACTCAGGAAAGCTTTTGGTTCCACCGTTCAGGTCATGGTATCCGCTATAGAGATGAGAGATCCATATACGGCTAGTCACCAGTTCCGGGTTGCAAACCTAGCCTATGCCATTGCCAGTAAAGTTGGATTCTCTGATGATGAAATCGAGGGGATCCGGATGGCAGGTTTCATTCATGACATCGGGAAATTATCAATCCCCGCGGAAATATTATCCAAGCCTACCAAACTGACAAACATCGAATTTTCTCTGATAAAAGAACACTCCCGAATTGGATACGAAATGCTGAAGGATATAGAATCTCCCTGGCCAATGGCGCAAATTGTTTATCAACACCATGAACGGATGGATGGATCAGGCTATCCAAGAAATCTTAAAGGAGATGCAATTCTCATGGATGCTCGGATTATGGCCGTTGCCGACGTGGTGGAAGCTATGGCTTCCCACCGTCCCTATCGTGCGGCCCTTGGTATTGAGGTAGCTCTTGAAGAGATCGAGAAAAATAAGGGAATTCTTTATGATGATGTTGTCGCGGATGCCTGCCTGAAATTGTTTAGAGAAAAAGGCTATCATCTTAGATAATATGGAAAAACCAATCCCATCGAAAAAACATGATTACAATGGTAATCCTCACTGCTGCCGACTGCTAAATACTG
The DNA here is from genome assembly GCA_007244375.1 of Smithella sp. Taxonomy (GTDB): domain Bacteria; phylum Desulfobacterota; class Syntrophia; order Syntrophales; family Smithellaceae; genus Smithella. The sequence goes on from SCVW01000029.1 coordinate 3,087, forward strand.
TGGATGAGTAGGTGTAAAGTTGTAAAGGAATGAACTGCCGATATCAAAAATTGATACTGCTTTGATACCGGATTTTAAGGGGTCAAAAATTGATAAGTAACTGTTATTATTACATTCTTCTGGTGGAGGCGGCGGGAGTCGAACTGATAAGTTAAATATATATAATAATTATATTTTTTTAGTTCGTGATTTTGTACATACCCCCAATAATACCCCCAACTATACAAATCATTCCTTTTTGCTTATATGCGCTCAACTACGCCTTATTACTTTTCTATCTAACTTATTTTCGAGGACTTGAGCCTGCCCCTATAGTGATTTCGATCTTTGCAGCGTGTACAGCATATCCATTTTTTTCGATTTGCCTAATTACGTCTTCCTGGTCAAGAGCGACACGAGGTTTATTCGGATCTAATTTAACCCTCGTTTTGAATGGCGATAATGTCAGTATATCAGGATCAATGTCTTCTGGAAGATTCAATTCAGTCACCTTTGTGCCAACAGGAACTGACAAATATTTGTTGCCATTTTTTGTGCTCTTATAAATATCTATTTGCATAAATAACCTCCGTTTTTATAGATTAATAATTTTCTAGACAACTTATTATCAATGAACAGCATATTTCTGCTAAGAAAAGCAGAATGAGGTCATCTGATTCGGAGTTCGCGAATAAATCGTTTGACACTCATAGTCGGAACCCTTTCGTCTCTTTCAAGGGAGGACCTTAAAAACTGTCCGTTTCTTCGGAGATAAACAACAAGATCTCTTCCTCGAAGTGTCGTTTGGGTTGCCTCAATATATCGAGTGGCACCCCAGACAGCGAGGCGATCGCTAACACCTCTCTCGAATAGATCAAGCTGCTGCAAGGTGCCAAGCCCGTACTGCAAGAGAGATGACCAGTTTCTGGCCGGTTCTGAGAGATCTCTCTCGTCATGTGTTTCAGTAGCGAGTTGGCAGAGCTTAGCAACGAGATCCTGCAAAACATAACCAACGTCATTGCAGACAAAATCCAAAATTCTATCCACATTACATCCACAGGCCTCCGCCAACTCTTGATAAGTAAGACCCGACATCCATCCTTTTATGAAATCTTGCAACATGCCATGATCACGCGATGTATCTTCGCCTTCATAACTCAGTAATGGCATGATGACTTCTTGAAGCCACTGATCATCTAATGGATCTTGCAACTCTAACCATAGGGGATGCTGAAGTAGCAATTTTTCATTGACGAACCTCCAGAATCTGGGTGCTGATCCGCTCTTTCTTAGCTTTGGCCATATCGCCTGTTCAACTGTCGCGACAAGGTGCTCAGCGCGTAATTGAAATACTTTTTCAAGACAATTTTGTAATTCTTCTGAAGTACATAAACGACGCGCTAATGTTTGTTCCAGTAAATCATTCAAATGTTGATCCAATGTGTCTGCTTGGGCATCAGATGCTATGAGATTTAGGAGCGCTAAATCGATCTTATCAATAATTTCTAAAAACCATGGGCGTTGGCGTTCAAACAGTTCGTTGGTCAGTTCTTTCTTATTGTTGAGAGAAAACTCATGTAGTGTTTCGATGAGTCTACACAATAACCCTTTGGCAGGTTCAATTTCCTGCTCTCGGAGGACCTGCTCAATACGTACCCGTTCATTCCAGTTTACGAATATGATACGGCCGCGTGTTTCTTTTCCGGCACGACCAGCACGACCAATGATATTCTTAATGCTACGCTTGGGAATGAAGAAATGTAAATCCCGATCGGGATCATATCTTCTCACAGTGTGAACGACCATTGTGCGAATAGGGAGATTTACACCTTCAGCCAAAGTGTTGGTACAAATAATAATATTTATTGAACCCTCTTGGACTCCCTCCTCTATCGCACGGCGAATCTCCTGCGGAAGTCGACCGTGGTGATAACCTATGCCAATCCTCACAAGCTGCGCCAGTAAGTGCTCATGCCCCAGCAGGAATAACACATATTCAAAAAGCTCCTTTAATTCAGGTGTTTCACTCGGTCTTTCTTGCGCAGCACGAATCCCTTTTTGCACCATATTTAGAAGTGTCTTTCCTAATGATTGAATACCTTGTCTCCCTCTCGTTGTTGTGAACAACGCCACAGGACCATTTCGCCTTGCCTTAAGAGTTGCGGCACACGCCAAAGAAGAAAAATTATTCCGTCCATCGATTAACTTCAGCCTTCCGGTTACTGGATTCGTATAGCGGAAGTCGTCAGTGGTTAGAAATCGATACAAATAATAGCTGCGCGGCTGCGCTTCAGTTGGATTTACATCAAGGCAATAGCTGTTAGATGACACTTGTTTAATGAAGCAATAATCAGTATCGACGGGTCGATACTCAGATTGCACAAACGTTTGTTGATCACCCCCCAACCAAACATTGATCTCACTCACATTTGGCAGAACGGCCGAGAGAAAAATGAACCTCCGGCCTAGTACGTTTACCCCTCTTAGTCTTGTCAGCAGCAATTCATAACCCAATCCTCGTGACTCATCATCGATAAGATGGCCCTCATCGCAAATTATGGTCTGAAAGCGATCAGAAAAACCTTCTATCATTTGTTCAAGAGCCGCAAACTTTTCCGGCGTCACAATCAGAACTTCTGCATCAGCTACACTAGAGGATTCTGATCTTGTAGGGATGTTTCCACCGTGCGTAGCTAAAATCCTTATGCCTAAGCCATGAAGACGACTTGACATATCGCGTTGAATCTCAGCTGCAAGTGCACGAAAAGGAACTAAGAATAGTACAAACCGACCATGGATCTTAACTTCTTGATAGATAAGCAGTTCGCACAATGCCGTTTTTCCTGCACTTGTTGGCATTTGTAGGCTGAAAGTAGTTTCCATCCTGCTCATAAGCCCCTGAGTCAAAGCCATTTCTTGTGAGGGCAACAGTTCCCACATTGTTGCAGCATTACCACCAGTTGCAAAAAATGGCTTCCAAGCATCGGTTGAGTAATCCGCTGCGTGTTCACGAAGCAATTTCCATATATTTACATTTGAGAATCTCTGGATGCACTCTCTAGCGAGTCTTGCAGCTATAAATTGACGAGGGTCGCAGATTATGCCTGTTGCTATACTATTAGAAAGATTGTCCATAAGGTCTGATATATCCTCAGTCTGACCATCAACAAAGAGCGCCAACTGTCGCGTGAGGGAATTGACGGAAGATACATCATGGCTAAGAAAATTGTGGATGAACTCTTCTTCCGCGATCTCAGTGGAAAAATCATTAATATTTCTGGCAAGAAATGTGGCAGTTGCTGGATATCCTGCGATATAAAATAGTGTTGCCGCATATAATTGGTTTAAATCGCGTCCTACACCTGAAAGATACCGGGCCGCCGCACCGCGCGAGTAGACAAGTAGCGTTTTTGCCAGAGACCATAATTCTGACTGTTTTTGCTCCATATCGTCAATACGAAGTGCATCAAATATGGCGGACAGCGATGCAATATATACGTCTTCATTACGCTGTATGATGTCATATTTCACCCACTCATCGCGCGGAATTCCGAATTCAGCCGCGGCTTCCCACGATTCAACCTGAGAAAGCCAATTACGCAAAAGTTTATTCATTTCGTACCTCGTTAATCGCCCTTTTGTACACATCGTTGTACATTTTGTAGAGCCGATTAACACCAAGAACCACTATTTCAAAGCTTTCGTCCTGCGCGGGTAGTTTTAGGGTCTGGGTAATCTCAGCGTCAAGTAGCGCTCGGTCAATAACAGCAACTGCCTTGTAGTCCTTTTTAAAGGAAACGCTATGAGCTTGCGTGAACCTCTCAATGTAGTCTATCATTGATTTGTTCTCTACATCAATAGCCTTCTCCCGGAGCCATAGAAGAGTTCGAGCAAGTCGTCCCGTTCTATCTTTTACAAATCCTTTCAACGCTTCGGCTATGGGGTTAAATTCGGTATTTGTTGCTTTCTGCTTAGCTTCCGCGCATATTACAAAGTCATCAGGGAACATGCCATGTGGATCTTGTCGATGCAAAATAATTATATCAGAGTGTGGCGCTGATTTTCTTCGATCTTGCTTGTAACGTAACTTTCTTATGGGGACTGTTCTTTCGGTGCGCTCACTGTCTAGAAAGAAAAGTGTCAGCATTTCTCCGAAGTCACCGGACATGACAGAACCAGGATCGGGTAACTTGTTAGAAAGGATTTCAGATGCAGATAAGCCCGTCTTTTTTTTTCGCTCTTTGAGTTGACGGCTATTAATATAACAATCTGGTAACTGTTCGACCATATAATCTTCAAGAATTTTTGCTTTGTCATCCTGCAGAATATGACAACGAACTGGTAAGGCTTTACGCGGCATAGTGTGTGGCTTGAAAACACCTGCAACATTCATGGTAGTTTCCTACTGTAATTATTTTATTGCTTTGATTATATTTTCTAATCTACTTAATCGGCCAGCCGCCGCATTAGTCAATCATATCATAAATGTCTTTTACAAAACGTTGATAATTCTATTCGTTTGAATCTTTAGAGCTATAACCAAATAGATCGCCCACTGATTTGGCGGCAAGGAGTTTATCTAAGCTTGTATATCTTGGACCTTGCATTGCACCAGTGACTGCGCCTTCAAAGGGTATTGCGGGTATTTCCTTCGCAGGCGCTGAGAATATGAGTTTATATTTACCTGCATCGCCATATGACTCAATGCGTTCTACAGGAGCATAATGAGTTATCGCTGAGATCGGAGTCGTTCTGTATGCTGCGATATACTTTATACGGGGCAACATCCCGCCACTTATCCTAATTTCGTACCAGCAATTCTCTCCAATAAAGACTTTCTGAAATCCTTCTTCTTGTGCGGGTACGACAACCGTGTCACGCGTATCCTTATCTTGTTCCTTTTTGCTTTTTGCGCTAACTACATTTTGTGGAACAAGCAGAGACGCTGGTTTTTCAAATACCCGGACCCCAAGTAAAGGAAGAATGCGTAACATTTCGTGCAAAAAGCCTTGTGTATCAGCCCTCTCCCATTCAGAGAGATTTGGTTCTTTTGGCCTCGTTGCATTGTCTAGATGGCATTGACCAGCGTTGTGCGCTAGGTCTATGAGCGCGTGTTCCAGCCAAGTGGTATGCGCACGATTAAGTGCAGTTCCTTTCGAGACGAATATGTAACCCCAATCCCAAAAATCTTTATTGATATAGTGGGACTCTAGGCGAGTTCGTATTTCGTCACCCTGACCGATGTAGATCGTCGGAAGATCATCTCCTGTACCTTCACTTGTTCCTTTAAGAATATAAACTCCCGGTGTGTTAAATTCGCTTCGTTTGGCAATGTGGGGCCATGATGATCGCGGGAAAGCCATACCCCAACCTGTCCAGTTCTGCCGATCCACGATCTTCACTCCATCCGGATCACCATCAACTACGAAGATATGAATTGTATAAGGCTCTGCCATGAAAAACTCCTGTTGATATTCTTAATGTTGCTCAGTAAATGTTTATTATATAGCCCGTATAAAAACTTATACGCTTTTGGCTTTGCTAATGCGGTTCCAGACCAGGCGGCAGACGGCGCGATAAACTTCCTTGCGTTCATGAGTGTTCTATATTTGGCAAAACCGCGCTAATTTTGGATACCGGCGAGCGTACCAGGTTTCCACTTCACGAATGTCTTCGTCATTCAAGCCATACATTTCATAAACTAACCTATCTATCTCTTTCTGCTCATTGCTCATATAATCGTAGCGAGGATCTTTTTTTTGATTACTAATTATAGAATTAACTATATCGAGAGTGTCTAAATCAATGAATGGTGTATCCAACATCGGATCTCCTTCTGCTTGGACTGTATGAATTACGAAATTTTTATAGATATACTTAAACATTTTTGAATTTAAGTTACCTAAATAGCGTTTGGAAATGAAGATAGCATTGCTTTTTGTGTCAAATCCCGTGCCTGATCCTTGCCTAAATGTTGGCGCGTAAACACCTGTTCTTGAATATGTCATGTACTCGGTAAAAAATAAATCCACATTTTGAAACCTAGAGCATACCTTATTATCGCCCTTCCCATCTCTTTTTTTAATAGTCAAAGTTTTCATTCTTTCTACTGCTTCTTGACTCCAATCGACGTAATAATTTGTCGGCACATAATAATTAGGCAGCCAGCCGGTTTCTGTATCGCTTTCGCCACCTTTGTCATACGGTATTATATATCTGCCGCCAAACCACAAAATTTCATCGAAATCATCTTCTGATTTTGTTTTATGAAAGCCTTTATCTATTGCTTTCAGTCGTATCTTTTCATCACCGGATATATTCGCCAAATCTTTATCGGTCAGCAGATACTTTTTAAAATCATTTATGTTTCTATATGATCCACGTGCTTCCGGATTTTGGAAAAGATAAAAATGATTATCACCTGTTTGTAAACCTACTTTCACATCAGCAATGTCGCCAAACCGGATTAGCTCAACGATTTTGCCATTTAATTTAATTTGTCTGATCTTTACTTTTTGACCGGTAATTTCTTTTTCCTGTGTGCGGCAATCGGTATCATTCATTAATGCAAATAACTTGGGACTGCCAACAAAAATCGGCATATTGGAATTGGTTTTAATCAAATCCTGTTTGTATTCGTAAACTGCGAATTTAGGTGTGGATTGCCCACGGAAATCATTCAAATGGTATATTTTTTTCCTCAGCTCTTCGATTTCTTTACGAGTGGATATATTGGTCAAATCCGCTGCTATTATAAGGCCATCATTATCCGGCATGTTGGTCAGACTCATAATACAGGGGTTAACGGTTGCTTCAAAACAGTCCTGATGCAAGCGGATTATTTTATGAAGTTGTTTATCCAGAACCTGCACACGTAATGGCTTATGCGTTTTGATTGTCAGCCAGGTATCGGAAACAATGTAAGATAAAACACCGCCTGTCTTCAGAAATCTTTTCAGCGCCGTGGAAATGAAAACGCCATAACTGTCCCTGCTGCCCAATTTATGCTGCTCTTTGATGTCATCATCCACTTTGACGCCATAAGGCGGATTACCGATAACGATGTCAAAACCGCCAATTTTCGCACCTTCTTTATCCACACGGTCAAATACTTCGGAGAAATGAAAATCGGGTTTAAACAGTTTGTATGTGCCGTCCTTTATTTTTTGCTCTATTTTTTTTATTTTGCCGATTGTGGCATCAATCTGTTTTTTAACCTTCACAAAGTGTTCATGTTTTATTTTTTCTTTAAGTTCATCTTCATGTTTTTTCAACACCGCCTGAATGAGTCCGTGCTCCAGATTATCAAATTCTTTTTTTAGTTTCTTTTTCTCTTGTTCATTATCAGAAATGTAAAATTTGTCTTTTATTCCGATCATCTTTATTTTCATTTTTTCGTATTCAGATTCACTGCTGAATAAGATTTGCTGATCGGATATATTTTCCTTGAAAATATCCATATCATCAATTCTTTCCTGAAGAGAATTACCCGTGCGAAACTGAAAATCGAGATTGGGCAGCGGCTCGGCTTCGTTTTTATCATAGTCAACAATCAAGGCCAGCCATAGGCGTAATTTGGCAATCTCAATCGCGCCCGGATCAATATCAACACCATAAAGATTATTTTTAATAAATTGCTTTTTTAACGTGACTTCATTTATGTTTTTGCCCACCTTGACATTAAGCAGTTTGCGGAGTCTGACGAGCACCTGCATCATTTCCACAGGGAAAGCCGCAGAACCTACCGCCGGGTCCAATACTTTGATATTTTCCAGCTTGCTGTCTAGAAGGCGTATTTGATCTTTGTGTAATACATCAAGATTGGCTTCCTCGTGATAAATGATGTCGTGAAGAATGGCTGGCTTTATCTCTGTTTCATTGAGCAGAAACTGAAACAGAGACGACTTAACCATATAATGGACGATTTCACGCGGCGTGTAAAATGTTCCTTTCTTGCCGCGCTCTTCTTCAGCTAAAGTATTTTCAAAGACTTTGCCGAGCATTTCGGGGTCAATGGATACTTCCTGATCATCCGGGGAATTCTCATCAATGGTAAAGTTGTACGCTTCAAAAAAATCCAGAATTACCGAGCGTATGAATTTATCGCTGAATAAAATGAACTTGCCGGCTTTTTCCATTTCGCTTTCCATCTCGCTTTTTTCAAAAAGTCCACCATTTAAATACGGCGTGTTTTTATACTGTTCTTTGATTATCGCCGGACGTTCATTCTCTTTTTTGGCAAAAACATCGAAAAAAAGCGGCTGAAAAAAATTCATGTATACATTGGTAGTGTTTTTGTCTTCGATGATGTTGCGGATATAATTTTTCTTGTCTTCAATCCAACCCTTGCGCAGCAGAAAATAAAGGAAAACCAATCTTCCCAGAAACGTGTAAGCGAATTTGTTAATTTGTTCTTTATATTCCTCCTCATCATAATGGTCCTTAAGCCAGAGGCAAACCGTATTTTTGTTGGTTTGTTCCAATTCGACTTTGGTTTTTTCAAATATAACTCTAAATTCCTCAAAGAATTTGTTGGTTACTTTATCAACTGAAAAAGCTTCTTTGATTTTGTCAAGACTGGTAAAGTCATCATCGCAAGCAGCTATACGTTGAAGGAAGGTTTTATTAGTTAATTCGTTACTCACAAAATACGTGAACCGGCGGAAGTTAGGCCATTCTCTTTTACGCCCCGCGTATTCCGGATAAATCAGGGAAAAGCGGAAATTGCCAGCTTGGTCGTAAAAGATAAAAATTCCCGCAGCATATATTTGTTGCTTTTCGATAATCTTTTTCGCTTTTTCGTATTGGGCTTTTTTCCCGGAGCGTTCCGTGAGGGGCTTTTGTGCGGCAAAGGCGCAGACAATCAGACGATCAGCATCCGCAAATTTAATTTCTCCAAGCTTCAGGGTGTTAGCAAAGTTTTCGTCGTTGTACGCCCGCAGATCATCTTTTGATGGTGAAAATTGCTTGCTTTTGCGACGAAAGAAATGAACAAATTTATCAGGATTAAAATCTTCAATAATGTTTTCCAGAATAGCACGGGCTTCAGTTGTCATTTATCGTTAAGAATCCTTTCTGTTTTCAACGGCAATAATAATATCTTTACTTATCTTCCGCTTACCTGCTATCGCTCTTTCCAGATAATCTCGTCCGAGTTCTTGTTGCAGTTTTTCAATCTCTTTGATGGTTTCGTTTAATTTGTTTTCAGCGGCGGAGAAATTGCTTATTCGGCGCAAAGAATATTCCGAATGCGTTCCGTAATGAAGAATATCTTCCCGCAATATCCGGAGAAAATCTTTATAAGGCATTAGTGCTTCCGCTTGCACATTATTAATCAGTGTGCCCAATTGATTGAGCGCCCGCTGCTCAAGGCTTTGCTCATTACTGCCGCCCGGAATATAAGGTTTATAATTTCTGATAGAGTCATAAGCCATCCAGAATTGTTTGCTGAGCGGCAATGCTTTTTCATCTGGTTCGCATTTGACATTATCAAACACATCTTCAAAAGATTTCTGATTGGGCACTGACTTACTGTCACCGTATGGCAAGGTGGTCACGTACAATCTTCCTTTTTTGTAAAACACCAAAAGCTCATCTTCTTTGTATTGTTTGGCTACTTTTACACGCGGTGGATAATGCGTAAGATTTCCGATAATTTCAGGATAATCTTTCGTAATCTGAAGGTACTTCCTTAATGCCTTGTTATAGAAACCCTCTTCTTCCTGCTTGTCGGGATTTTGCTGGATGCGTTTATACAGTCCGGCGGGTGTCGGTTCTTCACCCACATCAAATATTTTCGCATCTTCTCCCAAGGCGCTATGAATCAGAAACATTTTATTCTGGGCAATTTCGCGGGACTTAACCAGTTCAGAACCTCTTTCAGTGGGGAAAAAATTGACAATGTATAGTTCATTAAATACTTTTTTACTTATACGGTTAATACGGCCCACACGCTGAATGACGCGCACTGGATTCCAAGGAATATCATAATTGATGACCATGCCGGCTCGATTAAGATTAAAACCTTCAGATAGTTTATCTGAGGTGAGCAATAGGTCATATTTATCTTCCTGCTCCGGATACATGGCATCAAAGTTTTTATTAATCTGATGGATTTTAGAAGCTGATAAGTCACCCGCGACAACCAGCAATTTTTCTCCGAATTGCTTTGTTAACGCCTTTTTTAAATATAAAACGGTATCTACATATTCAGAAAAAATAATGACCTTGCGCTTAGGCTCACCCTTATCCGGCTTTTGCGTAAGTTGTTTTTCGACATTTTCAATCAGACGCGCTGTTTTGGGATCTTGCTTGACCAAATCTAATTTGTTTAGTTCCTCCAGAATTTCATCAAATAAATCCAAATCAGTCTGAATGTCTTTTTCAAACCTTTCGCGTTCTTTAAAATCTTTTAATTTATAACGCTCATGATTTTTGGGATACTCGCCCTTATTGATTTTCTCTTCATATTCCTGCAACTGTTTCTCGATTTCATCGTCATCAGCTTCGTATATCCGTTCAAGCAAATCCCTATCCAAAATATATTCTTCTGTTTTATTAATGAAAGCCTGTGCGATTGTTGTAATTTCTTTGAAGTTTTTGATACTCTGTTCAAACGCACCGAATGAACTCTCAAAGCGTTTAACCAGCATACGCCGCATAAAATCGAACAAGTTCCGCTGTTGCATGAATTGCCGGTTGCCTTTTTCATCCAGCTTTTCGATGTTTCCTTCTTTGTACTCAAATGGTCTGTAAATGGCGCCTTTAAATCGTCCACCCTCATCAAGATCGCCAAAATATGATTCTATAATCCGATCGTAATATTGAGATTGTTCTTTCGTTAATTCAAATAACCATTCTTTTGGATCAGCGCATTTGGAAATTTGCGTTACCTCTTCTTTATAAAAGGGGTTGCCTTCTAAATCCAGCCGGTTGCGCCGGATAGTTACGGGTTCAATGACGTTGCGAATCTGTTTTGCCAAATATCGAGAGCGCTGGTTTACTTCCTTCAGATCAATCGTGTCTTCTCCAAAAAGACCTTTATAATTGTTCTGTGCTTTCTTGCGTTTTTTTTCATCTGCTGACTTCCAATATTTCTTTATGTAACCCAATCGATCGAAAATACCCTTGAATCCTCTAAACTGGTCAGCAAGGTTACTATCTAAAGTGATAGTTGATTGTTTTGGCATGATAAACAAGCTTAGTAGAGACAGAATATCTGCCGGTCGATTGTTAAAAGGCGTGGCTGTAAGCAGGATAACTATCTTATCTCTGCAAATATTCTTGAGTAAGTCATAATCTTTGGTATCCTGATTACGGAAACGATGCGCTTCATCGACAATAATAACTTCTATGTCGTCCAGTTTTTTTACAAAGTCGCTTGTATTTTCCAAATCACCTAACGAACGAACTTCCCAATCGATCAGTTTGAATTGTTCAACATACATTTTCCAGCCGGAATTTAAATTCCTGTCTCCAACCAGTCCGGGCGGACAAATAACAACACCGCGTTTGTTAAGTTGCTTGGCTATGGCGCAGGCAATAATTGTTTTACCCAAACCAACAACGTCAGCGATAATGACGCCGTTATAATTTTCAATCATGTTGAGGGCCTGTTTGACGGCATCAAGCTGGTATTGATATGGTTTGTAGCCGTTTTTTTCCATGATCGCTATAAGCGTATCACTGACTTTTTTCTGATCAAAAGAATCGAGGTAGGTTTTCAAGATCAAGCAGAAAGCTTCAAACGGCGATACTTCTTTGATGAGCGTTTCCTTTTCTACTACATCAATTAGTTTCTTCTTTGTTTCTTCATATTCTGTAATCTTGACGGCTTCATTCCATAGATTGTCAAAGTATTCTTCGGCGTCTTCAAAGCCATAATCACCGATTTCTACATTAAATTCATTCTGTGTGGAAAGCCCGGCTTTGGTCAGGTTACTGCTACCAGTTATGAATAAAGCATTTTTTCCAACCTGATCTTGTTCCAATTTAAAAATATACAATTTGGCGTGATTGGGGTCGTATGTTTTTCGGATGATAAGCTTATCGTTCTTAATTAAATCGACGAAATACCTGACTTGCTGATAGAATTCTTCCGTATCGAAGATCTCTGTGTTTAAGGATTTTTTTATCGACTCGAAAAACTTGTATGTTTTTTCTTCATCAGATGATTGATCCGTTTCAGCTTGTTCTATTAGACCAAGGTTGTAGCGATCTACATTCAGACCGACTAGAATCTTGATTGAAACTTCTGGATTAGTTTTCAGGGCTGAATAAAGTTCTCTAATCCCGGAAAAATAAAAAAAGCCAACGAGAAATTTCAATTCTTCGCTCTTAGAAATTAACTCAATCAGTCGCTTCTTGAGATCGCTTTTCTTGTTGTTGGTGATGAAATTAGTCATAGTATTGTCACTTAATCATAATGACAGTTTAATTTGCATCTTTTTATGTGGAAAATACGTATGAAAACGCTGAAATATTAGCGTTAACGTGTAATTATCTACACCTTTTAAGCCGGTGTGTCAAATGTTGAGAAGTTTATTATTTTTTGATTTTCTTTTCGGTAAGTGCCAGGATTTTTGATGCAGGCAGTTTAAAGGCTTTTGCAAGCTGATAAATTGTTATCAATGAAGGTTGCTTACGACCGCACTCTATAAGTGAAATAAAACTCCGATCAAGCTTGCTAATATCAGCAAGTTTCTCTTGAGAAAGATTATTTGTCTTTCGGAGTTCTCTTATTACTTCTCCAAATGCCTCTTCGATCGTCAAGCTTCCCTCCTATGGTAGAAAAGCCTAACAGAATCAAAGATAATATTCTGTTGACTATTGACAACAGAGCGCTTAAGGTTGTAAAATCTCTATTATCAAATTCTTGCACAGAGGAGAGGCCTGATGAAAAAGATATTTTTTGCAGTTGCGATCATAATAGTTTTTGTTATTGTTGCCTTTGCGAGCGATAGTTGCAGAAATTCCTGTGCCGTAAACAAGGATATTTGTTTGTCGGATTGTTCTTATAACAAGAAAGGCGCAAATAACTGGTGCAAAGACAGTTGTATGCGCTCATATGATAAGTGCATGGACAGGTGTTCCAAATAAGAGCTTTTAATTTTAATGACAGAACGGGAACGAATTAACCTCTAAAGATACTCAAAAGAACATTTATTTTTCTGATTGTACTGTCAACAAAGCTCAACCGAAATTTGCAAAAACATGTATGCGTTCCTATATGATATTTATAAATACGATCCTTAATTTAAAGTTAAATATTAAATAATTATAATTTTGAAAATTAGATTCATAATGGGTTTTTGCTGTAAATAAACAAAAAGAAAAGCCGTTACTGATCTCAGTCCGCCGGGCTCTAGTTGCCCCTGGAGGAGGCCGTTAACGACTTTCTACTTATACATTTTGGTTATGATCATGTTAACATCTTTAAAAAAGAAAAGCCGCGCTTGGGCGCTACGGTCTGGGCTACAATTGCCCAGGGGTGCAGCGGCCTTGCACGGTCTTAAACATAAGATATTATATGAAACCGATATTGTCAAAATAAAAATCTTTATAAGAAGGAAAGCCGTGAATGGTTTCTGACCAGAGGGCTCCAATTGCCCAAGGTGGAAACTGCCATTCGCGACCTTTATTAATCAAATATTTTAAAATTATTCGTTAGTCAAGCAGGAAATCTGTAACAGAGATGAAAGAATTAATCCCGGAGAACAAGGAATTCCTGAATCAAGAAAGCAAAAAAGCACTCCTGTTACTGAAACAGAAGCCGGACGAAACCGGCCTGTATTGTCTGCAACTGGCGGATTACTCCCTGAAACACAATCTGGAAGATCAGGACGGACGGCTAACTACAACACTGGAAGAAATGCACGGTTGGAAACCGCAGGAAGTAATGAACTATCTGGAGTCGAACGGGGAGGAGGACGCGGTGGACTGGAAACTGGTCAACAACGATCCGAACGAACTGGCCGATCAAATACTGATAAGAATAGGGGACAATCTGACACTAACGCTCCCGTGCTATCCCAGAAACTTATTCAAGGTTAGAGTATAATATTAATCCTCTGTTAATTATTCTGTTTGTTTCTTTCTGAAAGGCTCAATTTTCCTATTCCCAATTTTATGCTTAATTAAAACCTGCAACCATTGATGTTTTTCCAAGATACAATTTCTCTCCAGTAAATGAATTGATTATACCGATCCAGATAACATCCCTACTGGGAGACTAAAATATCATTGAAAATGTTTTAATATTGAAGTATTAGCTTAACATCATTCAAAACTGTAAAGAGGTATTAGACCGACAACGCTTTCGGCGTTTGTAATATTAGAACCGATCCATATAAATACTGTTGGCTTCATTTGGATAGAGATATGATCATTCAAAAGCAAGAAATACCCCCTGGATGGACAGACGATGATTTATCCGCTTTTATTCAGTTAGCAACACATAATGTTAAGGCCACATTTCATAACAAGAAAAAGGCATTTGTTGTCTTAAAAGATATTGATAGTTATTTTTTAGAAATAACTAATAATCTTCTCAATGCACCTGATTTTTTAGCGTCATTATTTCTCTTACGGACACACTCTACATATCGTGCAGCTTGCAGGCTTTCACTAAGCGGTCAAGTGCCTGAGACATTTATATTATTAAGAAATTGCATAGAATATCCTTTATATGCACTTCACATTAACCGGAATCCAGATTTGGGCGAAAAATGGATAAACCGACACAAAGATGAAGAATCATTGAAGACCATGAGAAACGAATTCCAATATGGTCGTGTAATAAAAACCTTGGAATCTATTGATCCTGAAATATGTCGTACATCAAAAATTCTTTATGAACGCGCAATAGATTTTGGTGCACATCCAAATGAGCGGTCAATTACGTCGTCACTGAAAGTCATTGAGAAAGGCAATAAAACTGAGTTCAAGCAAATTTATTTGGCACAAGACAGTAAACAACTATTGCACGGGTTAAAATCTACCGCTCAAGCAGGGCTTTGCGCCCTCTACATATACAGGCATATATTCAAAGAGCGTTTTGATATAATCGGCCTAACTCAAAAAATGGATAGAGACCGTGCTACTTTATAAAAGGAAAGCCAACAAATCAGTAGAGCCGATCGCAGCGCTCCGGCTGATTTTTTCGTTGATGAATATAGATTTAAATTTCCCTCTGGACATTATGAAAATATTAAGATGATCGAATTCTTTATAATATAGAGAGGTCTTATAATGTATCCTAATCTATTTTTGAAAACTTTTTGGCGGATGAATTTCATGCCACAAGTCTTCGTTGCAATGAGTTTCGATAGTAATTACGATAAAAGATGGAATGAAATATATGTCCCATCTATTTCTTCATTGGTATATAATGGAGAACCTCTTAAGCCTTTTAGAGTTGATATTTCTAAAACCGGCGAAACAATCATTACAGAAATAATAAATGGAATATCTCACTCTCAACTCATTCTTGCAGATGTTTCAGTAGTAGGGTTTGATTCCAAAACTAATGAATATTTCCGCAATGGTAATGTGATGTACGAAGTTGGTTTGGCTTTAGCTTGCCGTAATAGTACTGATGTTCTCATCGTTCGTGATGACAAAAAAGAACTGTTGTTTGATATAAGTACAATTCCACATGTTGATCTGGATTTTACGAATAATGAAACTGCGATTACCATTCTACGAAATGCCTTACAAGATCGATTAAATGAGCAATCATTTATCAATGATGCAAGGGTTCAAAAAGCTATCAATACAATGACTGAATTTGAAGCCCTACTCTTACTATTTTATTCAGATAGGATTCCTGATAAATTGGTCAAAAACGAAATGGCTAGGATGCCTCATGATTTTACCGAGCGTCTTATAGATAAAGGTTTGGTTGTATGGTCTGGACGTTATGGTGAAGAAATCAAATACAAACCGACGCCGCTTGGCCTTGAGGTTGCTAATAAATTAAAGCAAATTTGATAATCACAGAATTTTTATCCTATACTGATATATTCAAATGGCAGAATTTATAGAAATTATTTTATTGTAGCAACTATACTTAATACAATATTTATAACGCGTGAATAAGACTCGTATTTGTCTTATGTGAATTGGATATGGTTTTGTTAAAAAAATGTCACCAATAAACTCTTCCAGCGGATCGCAAAAATTGCCCCTGTTGAAGAGCGGCGTTATAAGGAGGATATGATTCAATATGTTTGAAAAAGAGAAAAGTACACGGGGTAACGCAAGCCAGTTCTTTGTTGCCGGTGAACTGTGTCGAAGAGGATATTCTGCGGTAGTTACTATGGGAAATACACCAAATACGGATGTTTTGTGCAGCAACATAGCAGGTACGAGATTTGTGCATATCCAAGTAAAAACCTTTGTTCCTGGCAACAGAACATGCAGTGTAGGTATGAAGGCAGAGAAAGATTATGGTAAAAACTTTTACTGGGTTCTTGGTGGCATACCGAAACCTAATAGCAATGCAAATTTCACGTACTACATCATACCATCATCTGTAATGGCAAAACATGTTAGCACCGCGCATCAGCTATGGTTAAAATCGCCTGGCGCGAAGGGACAAGAACACAAAGACAGCACAGTGAGAGTTGTTCATTTACCACCATACAAGTCCAAATACAGTAAATTGAATATAGGCAGGTATCGCGACCGATGGGACTTAATTGAGCAAAAGCTACAAGAACATAAACGCCAACATAGGCGAAAGAATGTTTAGCGGACATGATCATCATTATGAAAACAAATAACCCATCGCTTAAGCTGATCGCTGTGTTCAAGCACCCCAGAGATTTTTATCGTTATTTATTAAATATGGACACAGATATGTATTATTTTATAAATCAAAAATAATATGTGTGCAGAAAAATAAAGATTAGGAGGCATGTATGAAGAAATCTCCCGGTTGGGAAAAATTCGCAAGCAAGTTTCATGATAAGCTAAAAGAAGTAATGCTTCCGTATAAAAATAAAACCCTACAAACAGCTCGAATAAAAGAAATTATTGAAAAAGTAAATGATTTCCGAGGACAGGAGCAATGGATTTACCCATCAGATCATTGCATAAATCATACGAACAAAGGTGCGTGTTATTGCGCAGAAACTAAAAATGCAATTTTTGAAAAGAAATCACAAGGCATATATCGCGTATTGTGATCTTTGAAGTTTTAATTTTAGCACATAACCTTTCGCTAAAGTTGATCACTGCCCATGGGCCACACTGGCTGCGCTTTTCGTTAGCGATAAAAAAAGGAGAAGACATGAAGACAAAACGCTATTCAGCATTGAAAAAGTCCGTACCACACCAGAAGCAAAGTACATCTTATCCTTCGGATCAGTTGACGCCCTCCGAAATCGAGCAGTTACAGCAAGAGAAGAAAGAAGACAACGCATATTTTCAGAAAGTATTCGCAACGAACAAACCGAAAAATCTTTAAATCAACCTAAAGGTCAATATTCCACCCATAAATAGGCAACAAAAAGATACAAATATGCGCTAATTTACAAACGTTAATTAACGTAAAAAGAATAATAATAACAATTTATTAAATTAGTAAACTTGAATAATTTTTGTTACATAATGTGTAATGCAATAATCAACCTGCTTAAAGCTACCCAGAAAAAGTGCAGATACTCTTATTACAATCCGGGAGAAAGTAGCTTCGACTTTTTTACTTTTAGCGATTAACTGTCTATAAGATTTTACTTGCTGTTATATATTTTTATAACTTAGTAAAAGTTAGTTTCGTTAGTCCATAAAAAAGAGGTTTTTGGTGTCCATAAAAAGGCAATAGCTTAATGCTTATTTCTGGTTTTTGCAGTTCGCAATATTCTTACTTTTTTCATCCTTTCAGCGTACCGTACTGTGTACCTAACTCTTCTGGAATGATAAGTATTAATAAGCCAAATAACAGATTTAACAGGTTACGTTTTGCTACGTTTTACTACGCTCAAATATAAGGTTTCAAGGTTAAGTATTGTTAAGAGCAATCTCCGGTTTTTTCAGGAGGTAATGTTAAGAATTACCAACAAATACCAACCCCTCGCGCGTGCGTACTGGGGCAATAATTCATTGCCAATGTCAACTTTTATCAATAGGCGCCCGCCGACAGCTTTTTTACTTTTAGCAACTGAAAGACAAACAGATCTTACTTTCCGCATATCGTTTCGTCCTTTAGTTTTATTACCCCATAAAAAGAAAACCGTCGCCCGCTTTTTTATAATGTCGGGAATCTATTTTTTTATTCATATCTGGTCTTATTCTTATCAATCCATTCATTTATATCGTTTATGTCAATCAAGATCCTTTTCCCATCCCTCACGTAAGGCATTTTGCCCGCCCACAGCATTTCCCGAACTGCCCCCGGCGTGCGGCCAAGATACACGGCACTCTCTTTAATGCTGTAAAGCCTTTTTGTAATGCAAACGTTCGTATTATCAATATTGCGCGTTTTTGTAGTTTTCTTATCTGCCATTGTTAAGCACCGCCTTTTTTATAGTGTCAGAAAACTTGCTTTTTATATGTCAGAATACAATTCGTTGCTCATAATTCTATGTATGCTTTTTATGATTAACAAGCATAGCAAGACATTTTTTACTTTGGCAAAAGCCTTTTTCCAAACTGCCAAACTCAATGTTTATAATACTTTGGTATATATTTCTTGAGTCCTGTTTTTCTCTCATTTTTCCAAACAGAAATTCACTTTGGCACTTTGGCGGTACTATATAGGGTTGCCAAACTGCCGAACTGAAATTGGCGTCACCATCTGCGTGTTGTGGGAACCGATTTTTTCAACCGCCCAATATCTCCCTTGTCCTATCCCAAACAACGGCCTTAACTTCTTTATTGATATGCCAAGTTTCTCTTCACATTCTTTAAGAAATTCAGTTTTGTTGATGCAGTCATGCAGAGAGAGGCACTTGTACATTTCTTTTAACGTGTCTTCTTTGGGATCTGGTGCAAGTTCAAAACCTCTGTCCGGGTTCAATGTAAGATAAATTTGATAGGGCTCAAAACGTGTCTTTTCCCTAACACCGAATCGGTAAATGTGATCGCCATCATCGTCATCATCAACAACAACTTCCTGTCCGTCTTTTTTCTTTTTAACAGCTGTCAACCCTAAGATATGATCAGCCAAATCCACTATGGCAGTACTGCCTTTGGCAACTTTATCGCTGTTCTTTGCCGTATGATGTAGCAAGATAATAGTGAACCCCATGTCTCGGAGTTCCTTCAGTCTACCCATAACCACGCCCATTTCATTGGATTTGTTTTCGTCCCTATCCTGTGAAGCTCTCAGGGTATCAAAAATCAAAATTGCACCCTTGGGTAACTGCTTGTAGAGTTTATAATCATCTTTGTCCAACTTAGGTGCTTTTTTGAGGCCGTTATTGGCACGCCAAAAATAGACTTCTTCAGCCTCTCCAAGTTTCTGTGTCCTTGTATTCAAGACCGCCAGGGGATTTTCAAAATCAACAAATATGACGGGCGTCTTGACGGTGCTTAATCCCAAAAACGGTTTACCGCTTCCAATACTTCGGGCCATGTCCATTGACAGCCACGTCTTGCCGATACCGCCTTTGCCAAATAAAAGAGTTATGCTGTCCTTTGGAATGAGCCTGTCAACTAGCCATTCAATTTTGATGTCCAGAGCCCGGATAGATTCCCATGTTTCGAGACTTGCTAAAATTTCATCCTGCTGATTCTCTTCTTCAACCTTATGAATTTTTTGGTTAAAAGAATGTATGCTCATTTATTCACCTCGTTTCTAATTTCATCCACAAAATTTTCTGATACTTCCCATCTCTGATATGTCCCGGTAACCGCGACAACCGTGCCGGATTACTACACGCGCTATCTACACCCAGATGGATTATACTTTTCTCATAGAATCTCTGCCGGATTTCCTGCTGCCAGTCATCAAGGGTATTTATGCCTTCGGTTCTGATCCATGCGTGTATTGACTTGCCACCAGAATCCACAAGAGCGACAACCTGCAGTTCTTTAACAACCTCTGAAGTCCAGAAACGCATCTGATCTTCGCGGGCAAGATTATCAAATTCGACAAGGCAATAACGGAATGACTGAACATTGCCGTCTCCCCGGTATGTTTCCCCGTCTCCGCCTTTTTTCAGGGCTGGTTTACCTGTAAGAGGATTAACTATGATAAAAGGTGAAGTCAGGCCGCCGGACCGAAAATACTTCACCCAATCCGATTGTGAACGGATGTTCCGGCCTATGATTCCCTGTTCTTCACGTTCACCGATAAAGATTAACTCTGCCGGTGCAAACATAGCCGTCAGAAAATTCACGTGATCGTTCTTGGGTTCCCAGTAAATACGATTAGGCGATAATTCCCAGAGATCAACTTCTTCAGATATAGAGGATTGAGAAAGTATTTTCTCCAATGCCGCCTTACCGTTATTGACAACCGGTTTAGTTTCGGGCAGTGCCGTAAATTGTGTACTAGTTGTTCCGGTGTCTTGCACTGCTCTTTTAATTGCGTCCTGAATTTCTTTGTCAGAGACTTTTCTCTTGCCTGCCGGTATTGAACGACGGATGTCATAAAACACCTGATCCGGTGCAAAACCTGCCATCAGTCCCAAATTAGCCGCACCCAATAACGCCGGATGGCAACCTTCCCCCGGTGCCGGCAGATTATTCACTTTATCGATATATTTTTCCTGTATGTCCATGAACCTTTATCTTCCCCTTATCTGATAGTTTCATGTTGCCATAACCCTCAAAAAAGCATATCCCCGGAGCAAAAGAGGGGTATTTTTAAGAGATGGCCGCGCCGGTGTGAACATGATCACCGGCCATTGGCTTTTTAGGTGCTTGTTTCCCCCGATTCGCATAGGCCATAAATGGATAAAGGGGACACGCGGTCATTTTGCAATCTTGCTTGCCGTCTGAAAAGTAATTTGTGCAGTCATAACACTTCGCATATATTGCTTGCCTGAATGTAAGCTTTTCTGCGGTCAAATGTTTTAAGAGTTCTTTTTGACCTCTAGCAGTTTTTCCATGTTTGCGTATATTCAAAATTCGTTCATTCATTGCTCGGACTCTCTTTTTATTAAGGCGCGTATTGATTCCACTGGCCATGCTGTCGTGCGTTTTCCAAGTTTAACAGGTTTAGGAAATCTGCCTTCGCGCACACCCGCAAGAAATGATGAACGACTTATAGGAAGCACGCCCGGCGCATCTTTGTTACCAATAATTTGACTGAGCCTAACGAAACCTTCTTCTGGTAAATTTTTCACTTTGTCACCTCCTCAAAAGAAATCCTGCATCCTTCCATGAATTTAATTACGTCTTCCGTTTTATATCTGATCGAACGACCAGCTACTTTTAAATAAGGCAATCCTTTACGCAGAAATCTTTCATTTCTGAGCGTCGAAAGTGCCCTTCCCGTAATTAACGCTACTTCTTTTTCATTTAGATAAGGTTTTTCTAATAATTTGCTAACTGACATACTGATTTTCTCCTTTTCGAGTGATTTACAGGTACGGAAATAAAAAACCCGCAAGCTGTATGCTTTGCGGGTATATTATTATATATTCAGGTATCTATTGTCACTGAAACCCAAATTGGATTTCAGTTTCAGCTACAAATTTCTGATTTTATTTAATATATTATAAACACTTTTTTCATCTTTAGCTTTTATCGCTTTTTCAATTGCTTCACGAATTTCCTTTTTTCCTTTACCTCGGCTTAAAGCGTCATATGCCTCAACGCCGCCGTATTTTTTGAGCACATCCTTTGCTATACCTATGTTGCATTGGCCAATCTCAATGCTGTTCTGGCCTTGAGAATTTACATAAGACATTGCTTTGTTTACTTTGAGAGTCCAATAGCCTATGGCTTCATTTGATTTTTTTGAAATCGTATTATCAAGATATTCTAACCCTCTTAATGATTCTATATTGCCATCATTTTCGTAGCAATAAGGCAAATAAAGCAATGCGATTAAAAAACAAGCATCAGCGAAATTCCGCAAACTCTTTTGTTCTTCTATATCGTAATCAGAAAAATCCTGTATTTCGTTATTAGAAATATTATGTATTTCACCTCTTCTGATTAACTCTCTGTTTTTGGAAAATAGGGCAATACGCTCTTGTTCAGTCCATTCGGCAAAAGGTTTTATTTTTGATTTTCGTTTCGTTGGTTTAGTAATCGCAGATTTGATGATTCGCTCAACATCCTTATCTGAGGGGGCAAGTTTTTTACGATAGGCCGCGTTAATCATGATAAGCCTGACTCCTAGTTCAAGCAGGTTATCAATATGGGCAGCAATTCTTTTTTTCCCCCATTGTAAACCATTATAATTGATTTGTTCCAATGCCTTCCCTCTCACAGGCGCCCCTATGATTAATCAGGAAAGCGGGAAAGGGGTTCTTTTCGCTTTTCAGCCCGTCGGCCTATTCCTGATATATAGTTTATGTTACCTTGCTTTTGTTTTGAACGGCAATACCTTTGCACCTTGCTTTAAATCGTCTAAATAATCCGCCCAAGTTTGCATCATTTTCCGTCTTTCGTTTAAATGTGCTGTTCGATTGTAAGCACGTCCGTTTGGGTCTCTAACTGCATGGGCAAGCTGATGTTCTATATAATCAGGCCTTATATTCAAAACTTCATCAAGCATTGTTCGCGCCATTGCGCGGAATCCGTGCCCAGACATTTCGTCTTTGTTATAACCCATGTTACGCAAAGCCGCCAAAATCGCATTATTGCTCATTGGACGTTGAGGTGTTCGCCCCGGAAATACATAACGACCTGAACCGGTAAGCTTATTTAGTTCCGATAATATTTCTATTGCTTGGTTTGATAACGGCACGAGGTGCGGCTCTTTCATCTTCATCTTACTGCCGGGAATATTCCATTCTGCATTTTCCAAAGAGATTTCTTCCCACTCAGCATGACGAAGCTCACCGGGTCGCACAAAGACCAAAGGCGCAAGCTGCAAAGCGCATTTAACAATGAAACTTCCCTCATAACCATCAATGGCTCTCAATAATGCGCCTGCTTCTTTCGGCTCTGTAATTGCAGCTCTATGCTTCTCTTTTGGTTGGGGTAATGCACCCTTTAAATCTGCAGCAGGGTCGCGTTCAGCGCGTCCTGTTGCTACAGCATAACGAAAGACTTGCCCGGATATTGTTCTTATTCGATGCGCTGATTCCAATGCTCCCCTTGATTCCACCCGGCGTAATACTGTTAACAGTTCAGGTGCTTTTATTTCTGCAATTGGACGCTTGCCTATCCACGGAAAAAGATCACGTTCCAGACGGCTCATAATTGTTTCAGCGTGTCCTTTCGTCCACGTTGAGATGAATCGTCCGTGCCACTCTCTGGCGATGACCTCGAAAGTTTCTGTTTCTTGTATATTTGCCTGTTTTTGAGCTTTACGAACGGCACAAGGATCAATGTCTTTTGCTAACTGTCTTCTGGCTTCATCGCGCTTTTGCCGTGCATCAAGAAGGCTTATTTCTGGATATGAGCCGAGAGTAAGCATTTTTTCTTTCGCGTTAAAACGATATTTAAAACGCCATAACTTACCACCAGGAGGAGTAATTAAAAGGTAAAGACCGTCTCCATCAAAAAGCTTGTATGCCTTTTGTTTGGATTTCGCGTTCCGTATCTTTATTTCAGTTAATGGTTTTATTATCCTTGGCATGTCTAATTCTCCTTTTTGGGGGTATCCTGTTTCTTATGGGGGTATTTTATGCTGTATTATACCCCCAAATAATCTGGATATTGATAAACCTTATAGCACGCCCTAGGACTAAAAGCAACAAAAAACCCGCTATTTCTAACGGGTTTTTATATTTCTTTGAATTTTATCGAATGACCTTCTGGTGGAGGCGGCGGGAGTCGAACCCGCGTCCGAAAACCTTCCGCTGTAGCTTCTACGTACGTAGCCTAAGTTTTAGAACCTTCACGCTGGTTTGCTCCCCAAGGCCGGATCTTACCGCGCTATCCTGTAAGTATTCGCCGCCCTCCCCCAGGAAAGAAGTTTGGCTATCCTGTCTAAATGACGTTCCAACCAAGCCAACAGGAAAACCGGGCAGAACGTTAGCCGACCTAGGCGGCTAATGCGTAATCGTAGTTGTCTGCGATTATATGTTTCCTACCTATTTAACGAGGCCTGTAGGAACCTCGGTACGCTTCTACAACTTCAAATGTCCCCGTCGAAACCGTGACGCCCCCTTAATTATTAATTTATTTATAATATAGACACTTACATATTTTTTGTCAAAGAAAAGATTTAAGAATATTTTATCGGATTTTTTTACAAAAACATAGTGATTTCTACGTTTATTATCAGACCTTTATGAGTTTTGACTTGAAATCACGGGCCAAATCGCGCCGTTCTTCCCGCTGTTTAATATCCTGGCGACGGTCGTGCAGTTTTTTTCCTTTGCCGATGCCTATTTCCACCTTCACTTTGCCATTTTTGAAATAAAGTTTCAGCGGAACCAGCGACAACCCCTTTTCTCTTGACTTTCCGTAGAGTTTCCTAATTTCCCGTTTATGCAAGAGGAGTTTGCGTGATCTCAAGGGATTATGATTAAAGCGGTTGCCGTGTTCATAAGGACTGATATGCATTTCTTTGATAAATACTTCACCGTCCTTGACGACGGCATAGCTGTCTTTGAGGTTGGCCCTACCCTCACGCAGGGCCTTTACTTCGGTTCCGGTTAAAACCAGACCGGCTTCATATATATCGCCGATTTCATAATTTACCCGCACCATTTTATTAGAAGCAATTATTTTTTGCGCTGTATTCTCTTTAGCCATAAATTATTTTCACACGAAATTGCAAGTATTGCTAGAATTATTTCCTCTTATACTCTTCACTCTTCACCAATCACCTTTCACTTTTTCCTGCTATGCGGCAGTAAATATTCCGGTTTTACATGGCTCATAGACTTGAAAATATTATCACGGATTTCTTTGTTATCTTTTTCCAGTTTATCAAGAAGGCTTTTGATATAAATCCTCTTCGATATTTTACTTGTCGGGCAGTTATTTTTTAAAACGGGAAATCGGCGTTCCTTGCTGTATTTTTTTATTAATTCCTCCTGCAGATACGTAAGCGGACGGATAATATGCAATTTACCTCCGAATATGCTCTGATTGGGTATCATTGTACTTATTTCACGTCCATAAAACATGTTTATTAAAAGAGTTTCAATAATGTCATCACGATGATGGGCAAAGGCTATTTTATTGCAGCCTTCGGCATCAGCAATTTCAAAAATCCTTTTTCTTCTGAGCCGTGAACATAAAAAACACGGATTCTTTTTGTTAATATCGGAATGCGCCAGATTACCGATATCCGTCTTTTTCATTACGTATGTGTAATTATTTTCCTTAAAATATCCCTCCAGTATTTCATAAGTCTTATACGCCTGATCAAAACCCATATCGATATTGACGGCGATAAAAGAAAATTCCGGAATGTAAAGCATCGGCGAATCAAGAAGGTCCAGCAACGCCAAGCTGTCTGCACCGCCGGAAATGCCGATTAAAATCCGGTCCCCTTTTTCAATCATCCCGTAATCCAGTACTGCTTTTTCCAACCACTTTTTCAAATGAAGGAAAAGCTTTGTATTTTTATTTTTATTAACCGAAGCTGTTTTCATTGATTTTATTTTCTCCAAAGCAAAATCTGACGTTATTTTAATATACTATGTTATGTGCTGTTCAAAAATGTTCAGATGCACGGCGAGCAAAAACTGAATCGCGAGGCGTATTAGATTATACGTTGAGCGGTTCGGTTTGCAGCGCAATCCCGATTTTATCGGGACAGATGAACGTTTTTCAACAGCACTCCTGCGGTTTACTTATCCGACTTCTTTACAGTAATCAAGACACTTCGATTATAGCCTTGAAATCATCAAGGCTCTCTGTTATAGGTTGGCACAAAGCCATAAAGGAGGTTTTGTATGCCGGAAATTATTAAAGTTCATGCCAGGGAAATTCTGGATTCCCGGGGAAATCCAACAGTGGAAGCCGAGGTTACAACAATCACAGGAATTACCTCAAGAGCGGCTGTTCCTTCAGGCGCTTCTACCGGCGAGCATGAAATGTTGGAATTACGAGACGGCAATAAAAAAAGATATAACGGCAAAGGAGTTGAGAACGCAGTCAATAATATCCTGCATAAGATAGGACCGGAAATTATCGGAATGGACTGTCGCCGACAGCGTGACATAGATTTTGTCATGATCGAACTGGATGGAACAGCCAACAAGGGAAAACTTGGAGCCAACGCCATTCTGGCGGTATCGATGGCCTGTGCCAAAGCGGGAGCTGAAATATCCGGTTTGCCTCTGTATCGTTACCTGGGTGGTGTTAATGCCAATGCTTTGCCCGTGCCGATGTGCAATATTCTGAATGGCGGCCAGCATGCCGACAACAATGTGGACATTCAGGAATTTATGATTATGCCGGTGGGCGCTTCTAATTTCAAAGAAGGCATTCGTATGAGCGCGGAAGTTTTCCATTCTTTGAAATCCGTGCTCAAAGGCAAAGGCTTAAACACATCGGTCGGTGATGAAGGCGGTTTCGCTCCGAATTTGAAATCCAACGAAGAAGCTCTGGCGTGCATTATGACGGCCATCGAAAAAGCTAACTACAAGGCTGGTAAGGACATCATGATCGCATTGGACTGCGCCGCCAGTTCTTTCTATGAAAAAGGAAAATATGTTCTGGCAGCGGAAAAGAAACCTCAAAAATCAGCCGAAGAACTGGTTAATTTCTATGCCGACCTTGTCGCTAAATATCCGATTATCTCCATTGAAGACGGACTGGCGGAAGACGACTGGGCGGGCTGGAAGATGATGACAGACGAACTGGGCAGCAATGTCCAGATTGTCGGTGATGACCTTTTCGTCACCAATGTCAAACGTCTGAACAAAGGCATCGAACTTGGTATCGCCAATTCCATCCTGATTAAACTCAATCAGATAGGAACGCTCACGGAAACACTGGAAACAATGAGTCGCGCCAGGGAATATAATTACACCTGCGTTGTTTCACACCGTTCCGGCGAAACGGAAGACACATTTATGGCGGATATCGCCGTCGCCACCAACTGCGGCCAGATCAAGAGCGGTTCGCTTTCCCGAACAGACAGACTGGCAAAATATAATCAACTGATCCGAATTGAAGAAGAATTGGGCGATGCAGCCGGCTACCTCGGCAGATCTGCATTTTACAGCATCAAACAACCGGTCAAAGCAGGGAAGAAAAAATAATTCAAGATCATAAGTAAAAAAGAAGGGTGGTATTTTCTCAAACTCCACCCTTTTCATTTGATTCCATACTATTCCTCAATTTGCTCTCAATAATTAATAAAGTCCGGCTAATTCTGAAAGAATCACTTTTAGCCGTCACCGTGAGGAATGCGTACGCCGTGGCGATCTCTAACTTTTGATATCACCAAGAGCGAGATTGCTTCACTTCGTTCGCAATGACCATGTCGGAACTTTTTCAGCAATCTGCTAGAGCAGTCTGAACAGACGACGGCGCAGAACTTCCATTTCCGCCCTGTTTTCAGTCAAAGCGTAAGAAACTTCTTTCTTATCAATTTTTTCATCCTTTATCGTTGTTACTAATTTCGCGTCTTCCAGAAATATAATGACATTCAGATAGTTGGACTGGGAAAGCGCTTCCCTCCTTAAAACTTCTCCTTTTTTGAACATTCTATCCCCCAGCGACATGATTTTCTTTAACCAGTCCCTTTTTGCCAGCGGATTTTTCTTTAAATACAGACAGCTTCTGATGACTATCCAGGACGATTCCAGATAATTATGAATCAAATCGGCAAAAGGCTTCAGCTTTCTGCTGCCTTTACCTTTTACCTCCACGTATACCTGACCATCACGTTCGGTCGATACAATCATTTTCCTTTCGTAAAGATAGGCCAGTATTTCATTAACTTCGTCCACATCATCTTTATGTTCATCGAAAATAAATTCATTCCATAAAAGTTTTTTGAGAAATTTATAATCGCTAATTATTCTTTGCAGAGAAATTATATCTTCGGTACTCTTCGTTATGGACGTGGCAACAAAACAAAGCGGAATGAAAAAATGTAAGATATTGTTTTTATAATATTCCATGTTGAGTCTTTTCTCTTCCTTCAACGAATAAACGATTTCCTGTATTTCTTCGGCCTCATCCTCCTCAGCTTCTATTTTCGATATAAATCCCTGTTGTACGAACATATTAATCGCATCGTTTATTGCCTTTTCGCTGTTGGCAAACGTTTCAGCAAATTTCACTTTCTTCATGGAAAGATATTCATAAAATTCATTTAGAATTTCCAGCAACTCGTTATGAGACATTCCTCTGCGGTAATGACTTAAGATAACTGCAGCTACCATTGAAAAAGATGTGACTACGGCAACCTTGTTGATTTCCAGAACTATTTCATAACCGATTTTCCGGTAAAGACTCTGCCTTTCTTCCAGGGTCATTTTCTCTATCGGCTTTTCCTGGGATTCCAGATAATCTTTCATAATCATCGGTTCGCCGATGTTGACATAAACTCGGCCATACCTTTTGGTTAATACTTTACTGCTTTTGATTATTTCAGCGGTGTTTTCAGGTGTCTTGGTTTCTCCGGCCAGTTCCTTGAGATATGATTTTTCCTCAATTACGCGATCATAGCCAATGTAAACCGGAATCGCAGCAAAATTATCACAATATTTTTCCTGATATGCCTGAATAACCATGGAAAGAAGACCATACTTGGGCATGACCATCTTCCCCGTCCTGCTGCGTCCGCCCTCGATAAAAAACTCCAGAGGCAACCCTTCTTTTAAGAGTGTTGCCAGATATTTTGCAAACACTTCAGAATAAACTTTATTACCGCGGAAACTACGTCTCAGAAAAAAAGCGCCGGATTTGCGGAAGATATAACCCATCGGGAAGAAGGACAAATTACTTCCGGCAGCAATAAATGGAAGCTGAATGTTGTTAGTATAGAATACATAATGAATAAGAAGATAATCAATATGACTGCGATGGCACGGAACAATAACAAAAGGCATTTTTTTGGAAATATTTCTTATTCTGGTCAAGCCTTCTTTATCAATTGATAAACCGTCATAAATATCGTTCCACAACCAGCTTAATACTTTTCGCCATACCGCTATAAAAGTATCACTATAATCAGCGGCGATTTCATAAAGATAACGTCGTGCGTCTTTCACAACTGTTGTTATTTTCCTGTTTTCTTCTTCCGCGTAATCAGCGATGAATTTTTTTAACGAATTATCACTTAAAACCATACCGATGAGTTCTTCCCGCGATTTTAGAGCCGGCCCTACAACAGCATCTTTTTCCTTTTCAATTCGGCCTATTAATTCTCCGCGCAATTCATGAACCATACTTTCCGGAGAAGTGCTTTTAGTTGTATCCAAATATTCCGATAATCTGACCGGTTCCGCGGGAACGACAAAAGCATTACCGGAATAACGTATAAAAGTAACCAACCGGCGTAAAGCTCCCGTGTGTTCCGTCTGACCGAAAAGAATATTGATAATGTTTTCTTCTTCTTTCTCGCGCCTGCGTCCGTAAGAAACCAGAACCGGTACAACAATAATGGGGAAATCGACTTTCTTTTGAATATTAAGCAGACTTACTATTGCACTTTCCGCGGACCTGTTTTCAATGAATTCCGATTCACCCAGATGAATTATGATGCTCTTTTTTTCTTTGACTCTTCTCTCTATATATGCGAGTTTTCCCATCCACGCTTTCTGTTCCTTGCCCAAACGTCTTAAAAAAGAAGACCAGAAAAATCTGAGCATTTCAGGGAGTGGCTGCCACATAGACATGTTCATTCCATGACAATAAAGAGGAACTGGAATCTCTTTGCGCTTGCAGAGTTCATAAAGAACAAGACTGTTGAGTTCACTTCTTTGATTCAAAGCGTAAACCACAACACCTTCAGTAGAAAGTTTTCTAATAGTGTCAACGTATTCATCGGCAATGGAAACCCGTGAAAGGAATGTTTTCAGCAGCCGAATTTGTAAAAAATTCTGTTCATCATAAAGATTTCCGGAATAATATTCTTTTTCCTGTTCCGGATTGGTCATATTTATAGTCTCTTTCATTAGTGGAATCCCCTCCAGCAAAAGCGAACAATTTCCTATAATAATATAACCTCCCGCAGGTTATGGCATGTTCTTTCCTCGACCAAAGTTGTAAATCACCGGTTGTCGAATCGAAGATCTCCGCCAAAAACAAAGGGGAGGTTCAAAATTTTACGTTATTATTTTTACATACAATATTAAAATTTAACCTGCGGTTATCAACGCACCGGCAGGTTTACTATTCTGCTTTTTACAAGACTAATCATTTTCGTTTTGAAATTCAACAGGAAAACGTTCCTTCATATAATTTTGCACATATTCTCGCACTTCAGACGCCATATTAAAAGACATGGCTTTTTCCAGCAGCAGTTTTGATTCCTCCAACTTTGATTCTCTTATAATTTTTTTAATACGCGGAATGGCCAGATGATTCATGCTTAATTCATCCAACTCCATTCCAAGAAGAATCAATGTGCACATGGGATCACCGGCCATTTCACCACACATCGACACGCTAATGCCCGCATTATGAGCCGTATCTACGACACTCTTCACCAGTTTCAAAACTGCCGGGTGCAAAGGTTCATATAAATATGTCAAACGTTCGTTGGATCTATCAATAGCCAGTGAATACTGAATCAAATCATTTGTGCCTATGCTGAAGAAATCCACTTCACGTGCCAGTTTATCCGCAATCACAACCGCAGCTGGTACTTCTATCATGGCGCCTATCTCCATCTCGGTAGCAATATTTTCACCCTGCGCCATAAGTTCTTTACGTGTCTCTTCCAACAATCTCTTTGCCTCAACAATCTCTTCCACACTTGAGATCATCGGGAAAAGAATTCTTGTTTTTCCAAATGCTCCGGCCCGCCAAATGGCTCTCATTTGTGTTTTGAATATTTCAACTTCCTTCAAACAAAAACGAATTGCTCTCAATCCCATTTGCGGATTCAATTCCTTTACAGGTTTTTGACTTGAAGGAAATTTATCGCCGCCTAAGTCAAAAGTCCGGATTGTCGACCAGAGTAAATCCTTCGTACCGACAACCTGGCGGTAATTTTCATAATGATCTTCCTCAGTCGGTAATTCCTGACGGTATATATAAATAAACTCAGTGCGATAAAGCCCGATATGTTCCGCGCCGTGCGCAATTGCTGTGGGTATTTCTTCCACAAACTCTATATTGCATCCTATATGCACTGTATAGTTATCAACAGTAACGGCAGGCGATTTTGCATCTTTAAGATACTCATCTCTTGCTGCCGAATAGAGCAGCTTTTTTTCCTCATATCGTTGCATCATTTCCGGGTACGGATTGATAACAACCAATCCGGAAATGCCATCTACAATTATTTCGTCACCTGTGCGTACGAAACGCGTGATATTATCCAACCCTACTACAGCAGGTAATTCCATATCACGTGCAACTATCGCTGTATGCGAAGTACGACCGCCGGCATCCGTGGCAAAACCGATAACTTTATCCAGTTTCATCTGCACTGTGTTTGCCGGAGAAATATCCGGCGCAATAACAATCACCTTTTCATCTGTGCCCCAGACAGTTTCTTTCTTTTCTTCAGAAAGATTACTCAAAATTCTTTGGCTGACATTTTGGATATCACTGATACGTCCCCTTATGTAATTATCTTCCACTTTTTCAAATATCTGTTCATAACGATCCAATGTCAGACGAACTGCCCATTCTGCGTTAATCTTTAATCTTTGTATATATTTAATTGTTCGGTTGATGAATTTTTTGTCTTTTAAAATCAGGATATGAACATCCATTACATAAAGAGGTTCGGTTACCTTGGTTTTCTTGAGATTTCTTTGAATCCCTAAAAGTTGATGTTCCGATTCTTTTACGGCTTTTTTAAAACGAAGAATTTCCCTGGGAATCAAGGAAGGTGAATTCAGTTTATACAAAGAGACCTGGCTGTCCAGGGGATCAAAACGGTAAACTCTGCCAATGGCAACGCCGGGAGAAACACCAACACCCCTTAGAACAAATGTTTTTTTTGTCTGATCAGGATTCATCTATTATTTAAGTTTCTCCAAATTTGTTTTCAACAAGCTTTTCCAATTCCTCTATTGCCGTTGAGGCATCGTCTCCTTCGGCTTTAATCGTTAATACTCCACCCTTGGGACAAGCAAGGGTTAGTATGTCCAGAATACTTCTGCCATCAACTGTCTGACCGTTGTGTTCTATGTAAATGCCTGCTTTAAATTGCTGAGCTACTTTTACAAAATTTGCCGCTGCCCGCGCATGCATTCCAAGTTTATTTTTCAACTTCAATGTTCTGATTTCTGTCATACTAATAATCCCCCCCCGGAAATCAGAAAAAATAAAATAACTGCACCATAAATAATATAAACCTGTGACACACCTTTTTTAATCAGTAACAGACAAAATAAAATAAATGCTATTGCCGTTAATTTTGCGATTATATCGAAAGTTTTTATAAAAGGCCAACCTTCAGTTTCAGACAAAAAAACAGCCGAACATGCAAGCACGACCAAAGCAAGCCAGCGTATTTTTACTGCAACACTGGGTAAATCCAAAGAACGAATAAATTCAAATCCTTTTTTCCCACCCCTGTAACCTTCAATGAAACCTTTTAACCTTATCCAAATGTGAGACGGCGTATAAATCAACAAGAATGCAACAGGTGCAAATATTAATCCCATATACGATAAAATGACTGCAATTATGGAAGCAAAAGGCCTCAAAGCTCCCCAGAAAAAAATATCGCCTATAGCAGCATAAGATCCCATCATACTTTGTTTAATCGTCGAAATATTCAAATCCTCACTCTTACCGTTTTCCTCTTCTTCCAAACATACAACCGAACCGATTACCGAATCCGAAAGATAAGGATTGGTGTTAAATAACTGTAAATGTCTTGTAAGCATTTTTTCTGAATCTTTCCGGGATAAATTCCACTCCCGAACAAGCGGAATTATTGCCATTGCAAAACCCAAGTTTTGCATTCGCCGGAAATTAAGTGTTGTTTGGATAAAAAATGATCTTAAAAGTATTTTTATTAAAGTTGTTTTTTTCACTTTTTCACGGCCTTTAAGTTATTAAGTATAACCCCGAAATATTAAGCAAAAAAAACGACCATGGCGTATACTCAATGTTTTGCGAGATTATTCGAATTTCCAGTTCAGCCATATTCTGCATTCGGAATTGATTTTTCACTAACAAATAAACGCCTTTATAAACATCTTTTGCGTTTGCTCCTAACATAAAAGGCTATTTAAGTCAATTTAAACGCAGTATCCCGATATTATATTTTCTTTATCTTCAAGTATTATTTTTGTAAATAATAAACTATTATGATAAAGTTATAAATAATGAGTAAAAAAGTTCTTATTATAAATCCCTGGATTCATGACTTTGCAGCCTATGACTTCTGGATAAAACCACTTGGTCTTTTATATCTGGGCGGTCTGTTGCGTCAAAACGGCCATGAAGTTCATTTCATTGATTGTCTGGATCCATTTCATCCGGCTATGCATAAAATAATCTCCAAACCGCCGAAACGCCATTCATCCGGTAACGGCAAATTTTTTCGACAGATTATTCCTACACCTGATCCACTAAAAATGTTTTCCAGAAATTATTGCCGTTATGGCATTTTACCGGAAATATTTAGAGAAGATTTAAAAAAACAGCAGGATGTTGACATTATTTTAATCACTTCCATGATGACATACTGGTACCCGGGAGTTTTTGAAGTTATCAAAATAATAAAGGAAGTCATGCCTCAAATTCCCTTGGTTTTAGGAGGAAAATATGCCTCCCTTTGCTATGATCATGCCGTAAAATTTTCAGGAGCCGATTTTATTATTGCCGGCGCCGGCGAAAAACAGATTCTTCAGCTTTTTCAGAAATTATTCGACGAAAAACCATTATTCATGCCGGAAGAAAGCAATCTAGATTCCTACCCCTATCCCGCTTTCGATCTGATAAATAAAATAGAACAATTACCTTTAATTACTTCCCGCGGGTGTCCCTACCGCTGCAGTTATTGCTCCACACATATTTTCAACGATCAATTCAGACAACGCGATCCGGTAAAAGTTGTCGATGAAATCGAATACTGGCAGAAAAAAACCGGCGTTGAGAATTTTAGTTTTTATGATGACGCTTTACTGGTGAATCCCCAAGAGATGATTATTCCTCTGTTAAACGAACTCAAACGGAGAAATTTGTCCTGCCGCTTTCACTGTCCCAACGGACTTCATTTGAGAGAAATCAATGAAGAGTTAAGTGAGTTGCTTTATATTTCAGGGTTCAAAACAATTCGCTTCGGATTTGAGACATCAGATTTAAGCCGACAAATTCAAACCGGCGGTAAAGTTAAAAATGAGGAATTATACAATGCAGTAAATCATTTAAAAAATGCCGGTTATAAAACCGGGGGAGTAGGCATATATTTACTATGCGGCATGCCCGGCCAAAAAGCCCGGGAAGTCGACGACAGCATTAAGTTTGTGCATAAATGCGGTGCCAAACCGGTTCTGGCCGAATATTCACCTATTCCATATACAGAAATGTGGAATGAAGCAGTTTCATCTTCTCCTTTTGACATTCAAAATGAACCATTATATCATAACAACTCGTTGCTTCCATGTTGTAACGATGATTTTAATTTTGACGATTATAAAGAATTGAAAAATAAACTGAACTTAATTTAAAAAGACACGGCAGGACATGAATAGTTTAAAGTGGATTAAAAATATATTAATACTTATATTATCCTTGTTCTTTCTAATTATCGGCATCAATACCTTAATTGGCTCTTATCGCTTAAACAATCCTATGGAATTTGTAATGTATTTTTTTTCCTCTTCGCTTTTAATTTTAGTATGCCTTGTTGGAATTATATACTTTTTTTCCCGTTTCCTTATCAAAAAACAACCGGATGGAATTAATAATGACGAAGCGCAATAATTTTCCAGGGCTGGCTTTCTTATTAGCTACAATTTTATTAACAGCCAATACTTCTCACGCTCTTGATCTGGATAAGAAAGTTATAAAAACAAAGCTGAAAAACGGCATGACCGTCTTAATGCTGGAGCGTCATTTAAGTCCGACTGTTTCTCTTTATATCCGGCATCGCGTGGGATCCGTTGACGAATCGGAAGGCGAATTCGGTGCAGCTCATTTTTGCGAACACATGATGTTTAAGGGCACAACAACCATCGGCGCAAAAAATTATGCTGTCGAAAGAAAAATACTGGACGCAATCGAAAAAACCGGCACAGCACTGGATCAAGAAAAACGAAAAGGCAAAAAAGCTGATCCAAAAATCATTCATAATTTATCAGAAAAACTGAAAAAACTTCAGGAGCAGGGGAAAAAATATTTCATTCCTAACGAAATCGACCGTCTGTACACTGAAAATGGCGGACTGGATATGAATGCTTCCACCGGTCAGGACGTGACAACCTATCATGTAAGTCTCCCCTCCAACAAAATCGAACTATGGGCGAGAATTGAAGCGGATCGACTGCTTAATCCTGTTTTTCGCGAATTCTATACGGAACGCGATGTTGTCATGGAAGAAAGAAGACAACGGGTTGATTCCGATCCTGATGGCAAACTTTATGAGCCATTTATGAGCACTGCATATAAAATCCATCCCTACGGCCGACCAATTTTGGGACGGGCGGAAGATATAATGAACCTGAGTCCCTCTTCAGTAAGAAGAATATTTAAAAAATATAAAGCGCCGGAAAGTATTGTAATCACAGTTGTTGGTGACATTCAGCCGAAAAAGACGCTAAAAATAATTGAAAAATATTTTGGACTTATTCCGGCAAGCAAAGAAACAAAAAAATCAATTCCCGGAGAACCCGTACAAACCCGGGAAAGAAGAGCAACGGTTTCCTTCGATGCCAATCCGATGATGATTATCGGATTTCATAAACCTAACGCTCCGGATTACAATGATTATGTTTTCGATTTATTGGATACAATACTCACCAAAGGCAGAACCAGCAGGCTGTATAATTTACTGGTAACGAAAAAGGGGGTTGCGGAAAGCGTAAGCTCCGTTAACGGTATCCCGGCAACAAGATATCCCAATCTTTTTACTATTTTCTCCAAACCCCGATATCCTCACACAAATGCGGAACTGGAAGAAATTATTCTCAGCGAAATAGAAAAAATAAGAACTCAACCCGTAACGGATATGGAATTAACCAAAGCCAAGAATCAGTTAAGGATGGATTACATTAAAAACCTGGATTCCAATGAAGAAATTGCCTCAATGTTATCCTATTATGAAATAATTCTGGGCAATTACAGATATATATCCAACTATTTAAATATCATTGATAAAGTTTCAGCCGATGATATTCAAAAAGCGGCTAAAGTTTATTTAAGAAAAGATAACTGTACAATTGCTGTTTTGGATAAAAAGAAAGATTAGGCGTGCCTTTATATGATCAAAAGAAAATTTAACATTTTTTCAAATGTCAAAGCTTTATTGCCGTTGGTTTGCTTTATAATTACCTCAGGTTTTTCTTCCTCTGCAGCAGCTTCTAACTTTCAGTTGCCCTCACCCGACAAAATTCATTATGCGCCGTTACAATTTAATCTTCCTCAAGCCCAACGCGTATCTTTGGAAAACGGAATCGTTCTCTACATCCTGGAGGACCATGAATTGCCCCTGATAAATATCAGAGGTATCATCAGAACCGGAACGATGTGCGATCCTCAAGACAAGGAAGGGGTTGCCGAATTGACCGCGTATGTCATGAGAACCGGAGGAACATCAAAGTTAAACAGTTCGGAAATGGACAGCCGACTTGATTTCATGGCTGCTACAGCATCAATTTCAATGTCCATGGAATCCGCACAGGTAAACTTTTCCATCTTAAACAAAGACCTCGACAAGGGACTCGACCTCTTAGCACAGATGCTTACGCAACCGGCTTTCGAGCAAAATAAATTCGAGTTGGCCAAGCAATTGAAGAATGAAGAACTAAGAAGACTGAAAGACGACCCGCAAAAACTTGCGTCTAGAGAATTCAACCGCCTTATTTATTTCAATAATCCGCGCGGCCGTTTTGCCTCCCACAGGTCCGTTGCCAAAATTAAACGCGACGATTTAGTCAAATTTCACAATAAATTCTTCCGCCCGGATAATATTATGTTTGCCGTCAGCGGAGATATCAGTAAGGAACAAGCCGTTTATGAATTTAGCCGTCACTTCGGTAACTGGAGTACAAAAGAAACTCCTATTGATGTTCCTTTGCCTCCTGATAAATCAAAAGCCGGAATTTTTTACATCGACAAAGAAATTCCCCAATCTACGGTTATCAGCGGCCGGTTTGCGACAAGCAAAACAAATCCCGATTTCTATGCCTTTTCAATTCTTGATTTCATCATTGGCAGCGGCGGTTTCCCTTCAAGAATTTTCAGCGCAGTGCGCAATAATGAAGGACTTGCCTACAGTGCCGGAAGCTTTTATCGTGCAAGACCGGCATATGGTGTTTTCGGCACTTATGCTTTTACAAAAACATCATCAACCATGAAGTCTCTTTCTCTCATCAATTCAATCTTGGAGAATACTAGTTCCGGTACGATTACAAAAGAAGAAATTGATTGGGCCAAAAGTTCCATCATTAACGGTTTTGTCTTTTCATTTGATACTCCCGAACAAATCGCCTGGCAACAGATGAACATCGAATATGAAAAATTACCCGCAGATTTTCTGCTTACCTATCGCAACAAAATAGAAAAGGTTACTTTAAAGGATTTGAATGATACCGCCTCAAAATACCTCAATAAGACAAAAAATGTAGTCTTGATTTTGGGTGACAGTAAAAATTTTGACAAACCTCTGTCAGTAATGACACAGCCGATTTTAATAATCCCCGAAGAATAACTTATCATTTAAGGAACTATTATGATTGATATGGAAACATTTAAAAAAATAACAAAGAGAATCGATTCCTATCGCGAAGCGATGATTGCATTGCAAATCGATCTGAGTGCAATTTCCGCCGTAGGACCGGAAAACGGCGGAGACGGAGAATTACTCAAGGCAAATTTCCTGAAACAACGGCTTATCCGGATGGGTTTCCGGAACTTCCGGCATTATGACGTGAAAGACGAAAGAGTTTCTTCTGGAATTCGTCCCAATTTTATCACAACAATAGAAGGTAAAAATAAAAGTAAGTTTATCTGGATTATTACTCATATGGATATTGTGCCACCGGGGGAACTTCGTCTCTGGAGTCACGATCCCTACAGTGCTTACATTAAAGACGGTCATATTTTCGGCCGCGGCGTTGAAGATAATCAACAAGACATGGTTGCTTCCATCTTTGCTGCCAAAGCCATGATGGATGAGGAAGTAGTACCGGATAATTCCATCAACCTTGCTTTTGTTTCCGATGAAGAAACATCAAGTAACAAGGGATTGTATCACATGATAGACTTCGCCGATCCTCTTTTTAATGATGATGATTTAATAGTTGTTCCCGATTCAGGTAATCCTGAAGGATCTTTAATCGAAATCGCTGAAAAAAGTATGCTTTGGTTGTGTTTTAAAACAAAAGGTAAACAATGCCACGGCTCCAACCCCCAACTGGGCAATAATGCTTTTGTCGCGGCATCGCATCTGGTGACAAAATTAGTTAAGCTGAGAAAGCTGTTTCCCGAATCCGATCCCCTTTTTGATCCTCCGCAAAGCACATTTGAACCGACAAAAAAAGAAGCCAACGTGGGTAACATTAACACCATACCGGGCGAAGATATTTTTTGTATGGACTGCCGTGTTCTGCCGAAATACGACTTACAGGATGTTATGAAGGCAATACAAAAAATTGTTCATGGGATCGAAAAGAAATTCAAAGTCCGGATAGAAATATCCATTACACAATACGTACAATCAGCAAAGCCGACATCTCCTGATGCCCCGATAGTTCAAATGCTTACAAAAGCCATTGAGGAAATATACAACGTAAAGGCATATCCCGGCGGTGTCGGAGCAGGTACTGTTGCCTCTTATATTCGTAAAAAAAATTATCCCGTAGCGGTTTGGTCTAAAACCAACCAGACGGCTCATCAGCCGGACGAAAATTGCCCCGTTGACAACATGTTGGGCAACGCCAAGGTATTCGCTCACTTATTTCTGCAAAATAATTTTTAAAAGCCCTGGAAGCATTGTTATTTATAAACTAAACATTGATAAAACAAGCACTTAAAGACACCTCGAAACATTATCAATTGTATTGCAATGGATAAATCAAAATGATAAAAACAAATTTGTTAGTAAATATGCTTTTTTTGTAAAGAGAGTGCTGACAATTGGATAAAAGTACAATTTTAGAGGCTGATAATTATTTAAAGCAGGCAACCAAAAATCAGGCTGTAGAGAAAATTTCTTTTGCCAATCATAACCTGTTAAAGAATCTCTGCGGAGAACATGATAAGCATCTGAAGCTTATCGAGAATCTGGAACCTGTCAAATTAAAAGCCTGGGGAAACAACATAACTGTCTCCGGCAAAAATTACAACGTCGGTAAAATCAGTTCTATGCTAAAACAGCTTTATTCTATAATGGAAAAAGGCTGGCATATTCAACCCGCTGATATTGATTATGCTCACCGCATTCTTTCCGAAGATGCAACTTTCGAACTGGAACGTATTTTTCTTGATACGGTTTTTATTTCTTCCAAGAAGCGTGTTATTACTCCCAAAAGCATAGCGCAGAGACTCTATATCGAATACATGAGAAATTTTGATATGGTCTTTGCCATAGGTCCTGCCGGAACAGGAAAAACTTATCTGGCTATGGCCATGGCCGTAGCCTGTTTGATGGAGCATAAAATTCAAAGAATCATTTTAGCTCGTCCTGCCGTCGAAGCAGGCGAACGACTGGGTTTTCTACCCGGAGACCTGGCGGAAAAAGTAAATCCGTATCTTCGTCCCCTGTACGACGCGCTCTATGATATGATCGATATGGAAAGAGCAACAACTTTGATCAGCAAGGGATTTATTGAGGTCGCGCCTCTTGCTTTTATGCGAGGCCGAACGCTTAATGATTCTTTTGTCATTTTGGATGAGGCTCAGAATACCACATCAGAACAGATGAAAATGTTTCTGACAAGGCTTGGGTTCGGCTCCAAAGCAGTTATTACAGGAGACATTACACAGGTTGATTTGCCTTCGGAAAAAATCTCCGGCTTGATCGAAGCAGAACAAATCTTGAAAAAAATCGACCTTATTCGCTTTATTCATTTTTCTGAAATTGACGTTGTGAGGCATCCATTGGTTCAGGATGTAATAAAGGCTTATAAACGTTTACCTAAAGAAAAAAAACCCGATTCCAATGTGTGAATTCTATGAATTTTCTCGAACCAATAAAAAATAAAGTGACAAATATTTTCAAAATATTGAAGGATAAAAACAATTTTTCCTTCGAATTTTTGAAAAACAGGACTTTTCAAAAATGGGCTATCGCTGTTACCCTCTGCTTAATTTTAGCCATCATAATGGCTCCTCAACTCCGTACTTATGAACCGGATTTCAAACTGGGCATGATTGTTCCCAAAAATATCAAAGCAGATTATTCTTTTCTTGTTGAAGATCCTGTGGCAACCGAACAGAAAAAAATGGAAGATGCGGAAAATGTCAAACAGGTTTACGATTACGATATAAAAGTTCAGGAAAATATCAAAACAAGGTTGATTAAAGCCCTTACGGCGGCGGCAGAAAACTACAACCGTTCCCTTCAGGGCAAAATATCGAAAAGCGGTGTTCCCGATGTAGGTAAGTTACAAAAAGACAAAAAGATTCTGGAAAAATATCTGGGAATCTATTTAAGTTCAGAAGAATTCTATGTTCTCAACGAAAATAAATTTTCCGACAAACTCCGGCAAAAATTATCCAAACTGATCATTTCTTTCTATGACAATAAATTCATTACTAATAACGTTTTTAGCAACCCAGAAAAGCAGAAGGGGATCATTGTCAGAAATTTAAAAACCAAGATTGAAGAAGAAATTAAAGACCAATCTCTGTTTTTCAATATCCAGGAAATCGACGCGGCGCTTTTAAAAACAGTCAATATGGTTTTCAAAGATGATGACGACAACTTGAAAGACACTGCTTTTTCTCTGACAAAAAAACTAATCGAGCCGAATTTAACTTTCAATAAAGAAGCTACCGAAAAGAAAAGGCTTGCCATTATAGGAGAAACAAATGCGACGTTTTTCCAGATACAAAAAAATGAAATGATTGTACGTGAGGGGGAAAAAATCGGCTATCTGGAATTAGCCAAATTGAATGCCTTTTATAATTCCACCAGGGATAAAAATTTTTCCAGATATACAATTTTTCTGGGGTTCTTCTTTACTTCTTTGTTTCTCTCAATAATCCTGTATCTCTGGCGCACAAGGAATTGGATTACAACGTCAGCCCGTTCCAACGTTGATTTATTAGTATTCGGCATAATTGCCCTTCTGCAAATTGTATTCATCAAAATGGGTATTTTTATATCTACTGCTGTTAACAAAGCTTTCCCTTTCCTGCCGACTGAAACCTGTTTCTTCGCCATACCGTTTGCTTTCGGAGCAATGACCATTGCCATACTGATCAATAGAAACGTTGCCATGATAATAAGTGTGCTTACATCTTTAATGATCGGATTCATTTTTGACGAAAAAATTACATTTCCTCTTTTTTCATTTTTAGGATCTGTCGCTGCATCTTATCAAATCGTCCGCATCCGTCAACGTTCCGTTTTCCTGAGAATAGGTCTTTTTCTTGGAATCATTAATATGGCCGCGATTATCTGCCTTAATCTTATTACAGGAAACGTATCCAACGATCTATTTTTAAAATTGATAATGGGGCTTGTTGGCGGTGTTTTTACCGGCATACTTGTGGCCGGAATTACTCCTATCTTTGAAAGTATTTTTGGATTTATAACCGATTTTAAACTTCTGGAGTTGGCTAATTTAAATCAGCCCCTTTTTCAGAGAATGATAATTGAAGCGCCGGGAACATACCATCACAGCATCATTGTCTCCTCTATGGTAGAAGCGGCAGCCGAGGCTATCGGTGCCAACTCTCTTCTGGCAAAAGTCAGTGCATATTACCACGATATAGGCAAGCTGATGAAGCCGCAATATTTTATTGAAAATCAGCTTACAAACGAAAACAAGCATGATAAGCTTTCACCTAAAATGAGCAGCCTTATTATAATATCCCATGTAAAGGACGGTTGCGAGCTGGCCGCTAAAGCCAAACTGGGACAGCAAATTACCAACATAATTCGCGAGCATCATGGCACAAGCATCGTCAGCTTTTTTTACGACAAGGCCAAAAAGGATAAGGATGAATCCATTCGTTCATTATCAGAAAGTGATTTCCTGTATCCCGGGCCAAAGCCGCAAACGAAAGAAGCAGGCCTGGTAATGCTGGGAGATGTTGTTGAGGCGTCTTCCCGTACACTGTCTAATCCGACTCCGGCGAGAATCCGTTCTCTGGTCAGAGAAAGAATTGAACGTATCTATATGGATGGACAACTCGATGAATGTGAATTAACCTTAAAAAACCTTAATACGATAGCCGAAACATTTACAAAAATACTTACCGGAATCTTTCACCACCGTGTTGATTATCCGGAATCATCACAGAAAGAAACCAACGGTAAAAAAGAAATCAATGAAATTACAGATCGACAACAATCAAAACAAAATTAAAATAGACAAGCGCAAAATTCGCAGCACTGTCTTAAAAATATTAAAGATTCTGGATTGCGCGGAAAAGGAAATCAGTTTATCCTTTGTTGATGATGAAAAGATAAAAAATTTAAACAAACAATATCTGGAAAAAAACAGGCCAACTAATGTTATTTCTTTTCCCCTTCAGGAAGGCGAATATAGTAATATTAATCCCAACATCATGGGCGATATTGTTATTTCGGCCGAAACCGCTCAAAGGGATACTCTGC
The DNA here is from genome assembly GCA_007244375.1 of Smithella sp. GTDB lineage: Bacteria > Desulfobacterota > Syntrophia > Syntrophales > Smithellaceae > Smithella. The sequence goes on from SCVW01000029.1 coordinate 46,195, forward strand.
ATGGAAATTTAACTCTATCTCAGGAAATCGACTTTCTGATAATTCATGGAATTTTGCATTTGCTCGGTTATAATCATGAAAATACCACCAGAAAAGAAACACACAAAATGCGTCAGAAAGAAAAAGATTTATTTACAGCTTTATACGGCTGCGACGCCCTTTAAATCTAAAATACAGAAATTTATCTATCACAGGAGGATAAAAAATGAATTTATCTTTTGAAAATAAAGTTGTTTTAATCACGGGAGCCAGTCGTGGAATTGGCCGGGCAATAGCTATAGGAATGGCAAAAGCTGGTGCCGATGTCGTAATCGCCAGCCGTAAAATATCCGACTTGGAAAAGGTAGCAGAGGAAATAAATAAAACAGGGGGGAAATGTCTTCCCTTTACGGCTCATATAGGCAAGATGGAGGAAATCAATACCCTGGTGCAAAATGTTCTAAAAGAGTTCGGAAAAATCGATGTTCTGATAAATAATGCAGCCACAAATCCCACAATGGCCTCGGCTATCGATGTAGACGATCGCGCCTGGGATTCCATTATGAATCTGAATTTAAAGGGTTTGTTTTTCCTGAGTCAGGCGGTAGCTCGTATAATGAAAAAAAAAGGCGGCGGAAAAATCATCAACGTCGCATCCATTGCCGGAATTACTCCCGACATACTTCCTGTTTATTCTATAAGCAAAGCAGCCGTGATTATGGCCACAAAAGTTATGGCCCAACAATGGGCTGTCTACAATATCCGGGTAAACGCCATAGCTCCCGGACTTACCAAAACCCGCTTTAGTGAAGCTCTATGGAAAAATCAGGATATCCTTAATGTAGCGATGAGCAGAACACCACTGGGACGGCCGGCCGAACCGGAAGAAATGGTCGGAGCCGTTATTTATCTTGCATCCGACGAATCAAGCTATGTCACGGGACAAGTGCTTGCAATAGATGGCGGAATGACTATTTAGCATTATAAGAATTTATTATTTAAATTGCCGCAGTTGATATCCATCGCATTAAATGCCTTAATCAGTGTTTGTAAAAAAGCATTGAACTGAATTTAACGATAAAGTATCATATAACTATGAAAAAATATCTTCATAAATATTTTTCTAAATTCTGCACGGGTTCATTCCTGTATGTGGTTATGGCGGTTTCAACCGCTTTGATAATTACCATGGCCAATGTTGCGCATGGCGATATTTACAAATATGTGGACAAGGAAGGCGTTTTACATTTAACCAATGTGCCGACGGATCATAACATTAAATATGTTATGATAATGAGAGAAAAACGGATTCTTTTTAATGCCAACCTTGACGTAACCAAATATGATGAGTTGATCGCCAAAGCTGCCAACAAATTTAATCTGGATTCTGCATTAATCAAAGCCGTTATCAAAGCGGAATCAAACTTCAATCATCGGGCTGTCTCCAGGGCAGGAGCACAAGGCTTAATGCAATTAATGCCTTCAACGGCATCCGCACTAAATGTCGATGACAGCTTTCATCCTGAAAAAAATATTGAGGGTGGAGCGCGTTATCTGCGTTATCTCATCAATACTTACAAAGGGGATTTGACTCTCGCTCTTGCCGCATACAACGCCGGAGAAAAGGCTGTAGCAAAATACAATTACAACATTCCTCCCTATCGTGAAACTCAGGATTACGTGAAGCGTGTTTTCAGCTTTTACAAGTCCTTCAGCAAGCAGTGAACCCTGTTAGACCCCAGTCTAAAGGCCAGGGCTTTCTTGATTGCTTTTATTTCATTTTCCATTCATTCCCGCTTTGAAAAGCGGGGCTCTCTGGGTCTAACGGGGTGAATTTATCGACTACTTTTTTCGACATATAAATATTTCCGGATTTCCTTCAGTCTTTTTTCTTTAATGCCTCTTATTTCTGTTATTTGTGTTATATTTTCAAACCATCCTGCTTTCCGGCGTAAGTTTAATATTTCTTTTGCCGTCACCACACCAATACCTTTTATTAAGAGCAATTCTTCTTCAGTAACTTGATTCACATCAAGAGGCATTCCTAAGGCTAACTTTCCGGCTCCTTCCATTTTTGCAACATTAATATTATAATTTTTTAATGAGGATTTAATATTAATTTTCATTCCATTTTTAAGTTTAAAGTCCGGAAGAGACAACATTGTTGTATCGATACCGGCATCTTTTAATAATCGTTCCAATGATGTATCAGAACCAACAAAATAAATTCCTTTCTGCTGATCCCTTGCCACCACTTCTATTGCCAATGAGTTATCCGATTGATCGATAAAAACAGGGAATTTATAACTGACGAATAAACTGTAATAATTAAAAAAAGGAATAATCGCCAAAATTAAACAAACGGCAATCATTCCCTTTATTTGACCTTCGGAAACATTCATGGATTTATTTTTTCTTTTCCAACCCGAATGCATCGTGCAATGCGGTAACGGCAAGCTCTGTATATTTTCTTTTTATAATACAGGATATTTTGATTTCTGATGTACTGATCATCATGATATTGATATTTTCATTGGCTAAAGTTTTAAACATCCTAGCCGCGACACCGGAATGACTAACCATTCCTACGCCGATTATAGATACCTTGGCTACATCATCATCAACTTCAACTCTTTTTGCTTCAACAGCCTTGGCCGTAGCATTTACTATCTTCTGAGCTTCTTTCATCTCTTTTTTAGACACAGTAAAAGTAAGATCGGTATGACCTTCCGCGCTGACGTTTTGAATAATCATGTCGACACTGATATTATGTTCCGACAGAGGTGTAAATAAACTGGCTGCCACACCCGGTCTATCGGGAACATGTACAACAGTGATTTTGGCCTGATCTTTATCATAAGTAACACCCGAAAGAATTTCTCTTTCCATTTCTTTATCCTCCTTAGTCACAAGTGTTCCTCCTTCATCAGAAAAAGTTGATTTCACGTAAACAGGAACATTATATTTTTTTGCCATTTCGACTGAGCGGGGCTGTAGAACCTTGGCACCCGTCATAGCCATTTCCAGCATTTCGTCATAAGAAACTTTATTTAATCTGCGGGCTTTCGCGCAAACATTGGGATCGGTAGTATAAACGCCATCGACATCCGTAAATATATCACATCGATCAGCTTTCAGAGCAGCAGCTATCGCGACTGCACTCGTGTCCGAACCTCCACGTCCGAGTGTCGTAATATTATTGTCTTCGTCAACACCCTGAAAACCGGCAACAATTACAATCGTTTCCTTTTTCAGCTCCTTTTTAATCTCTTTTGTGTCAACGAGTGCTATTCTTGCCTTTTTATGGGCCTTATCTGTAAGAATCTTAACCTGAAATCCTAAAAATGATTTTGCCCGATAACCGAGAGAATCTAAGATTATTGCCAGCAAAGTAACTGTTACCTGTTCCCCCGTAGAAATTAAAGAATCGTATTCTCTTTCATTTGGCAATTCCGAAATCTTATGAGCCAAAGCAATGAGACGATCAGTTTCACCAGCCATAGCCGATAAAACCACAACTACGTCATTACCTGCTTTTTTTTCACGGATTACTTTTGTGGCTACATTTCTCATTTTCTCAGTGTCGGCAACAGATGTCCCACCAAATTTCTGAACAATTAAAGCCATATTCACTAACCTCCACTCTTATATCTTGCTAATTCCTTCAATCTATTTTTTAATCCCTGTATAATAATTTTTCGTCTGTTTTCATCAATATATTCAAAGCTGATAAAAAAAGCGTCATCCGGCAGAATTTGAATGATTTTCTCCGCCCATTCGATTACAACAACACCTCTTGCGTAAAAATATTCTTCACAACCTAAATCTTCGAATTCAGAATAGCTGTTTAATCGATACAAATCAAAATGATAAAGCTTACATCGGGCCGGATATTCATTAATCAAAGTAAAAGTCGGAGACGTAATCCGGTATTGGTTGCTTACTCCTAAACCACGTGCCAAACCGGACGTAAAACAGGTTTTGCCTGATCCCAGTTCTCCCGATAATGCCAAAACATCACCTTCCCTCAGCGTTTTGCCAATGAAGGATGCTAGTTCCTCGGTCTGTGTGGCACTTTCAGATATTATTTCAATCTTTGTGTTTTTCTGACTCATCAAAATAGGCTACGTTCAATTTTTTTCCAATAATACTATAGCCATAGCGTACTTTTTCGTATGCGTCAAACTTAAATGAATCTTTGTAATCTTTCTTTTTTCAATTTGAGTTTTGGCCGTTTTGTATATTTTAAGCTCCGGCTTTCCGTTTTCATTATTTACAACTTCAATATCGCACAACTTAACGCCTCCGCCCAAACCTAAACCCAAAGCTTTTAAGAAAGATTCTTTTGCTGCAAATCTGGCACCGTAATGTATTGAAGATTGAGCATGTTTTCCACAGTATCGTATTTCCACTTCAGAAAAAACTTTATTTAGAAATTTAATACCCCATTTTTCGATTATCTTTTCCAAGCGTTCATTTTCAACCATATCTATTCCGATACCACAAATCATAATCTTACCTAACATGCCTGAACAATAGCATCCGTAACAGCGGCAACTTTTTTCATTGCCGCTACATCATGCACCCGAACAATATGACAACCGTTGATAATTGCCGCAGCAACAGTTGCTGCCGTGCCTTCAATTCTTTCATGAGGTTCCCCGCCTGTTACTTTACCGATAAAAGTCTTCCGGGATGTACCTACCATTATCGGCATTCCCAATTCTTTTAACTGTGAAAGATTTTTAATAATTTTATAATTATCCTCCGGTGTTTTTCCGAAACCTATACCCGGATCTATAACCAGACATTCTTTCTTTATACCTTCCTTCAAAGCTTTATCACTACTTTTTTTCAAATAATCAGCAATTTCAGCCATCAGGCTATCATAAACTAATTTACCTTTTTGCATATTCCGCGGATTACCACGCATATGCATAAGAATCAAAGCGGCTCCTGTATTTTTAATAATCTTTATCATTTTTTTATCACCATGCAATGCGGTTATATCATTGACTATTTCGGCTCCTCTATCTATAGCTTGTTTGGCAACTCGCACTTTTGTTGTATCAATAGAAATCGGAATCTTTATCTGTTTTGCCAAACTATCAATTACCGGAAGGACTCGTTTTATTTCAATTGCCACCGGAACTGATACAGCACCCGGACGAGATGATTCTCCACCGATATCTATAATATCAGCTCCCTCTTCCACCATTTGTAATCCATGCTCAATGGCTTTTTTCTGAGAATAAAAAAAACCGCCATCGGAAAAAGAATCCGGTGTAACATTTAAAATGCCCATGATTAAAGTTTTTTTGCCAAGTTGAATTTTGCGTCTGCATGTTTTTAAGGTAAATTCTTTCTGGCTGATGTTTTTAATCAATTCCAGTATGTTGGCGGAAATTAAATTTAACCCAAATGGTTGTTTTTCTATCTTTTTCACCATTACCAGTATTTGTTTTATTGTACCCATGATTAAAATATCGCTGACGGGTACACTGCAGGAAACACTTCCTCTGGCAACAGCGGCATCTCCGCCCACAGACAACATTTCTTGTTTTATAATATTTGCTATCTTACATGGTTGACCTTCAAGTAAAATATTAACGTTTATTGTTTTTGAAGCCATGGCATTAATACCATATGGATCAACACCTATTTTTCTAAATATGGCTATAGCTTCTTCTAAATTATTTATTTTAATTATATTCATAAGTCCTTAACGAAAATTACATCAACTTAAATATCTTGAAGTAATTTTGAATATAAAACTATTTCGTTTTAGATATATTTCCCCACAAAAGGAAAAAAGTCACATCAAATTATGTATTTAAGAGATCTTGTTTGAATTAGCCAATTGGGCATCCGGCAGAATACTGCCGATCAGGGTATCAACTTCTGCTCCGGTTAATACTTCCTTTTCCAAAAGTTCCCCTGCTATTTTATGCAATATTTCAACATGATCGGTAAGAATCTTTTTTGCTCTTTCATAGTTGCGAGTAACAACTGATACAATTTCCGCATCAATATTTTTTGCCGTTTCTTCGCTGTAGTCTTTATGTGTAGCAAATTCCCTTCCCAAAAAGATTTGTTCTTCTTTTTTACCATAACTCAATGGTCCCATCTTGTCGCTCATGCCCCATTCACAAATCATTTTTCTCGCTAGATTTGTCGCCCGCTCAATATCATTGCCCGCACCGGTAGTAAAATCATGCAACACTATTTCCTCGGCAGCCCTTCCACCTAATAAAATAGCTATATTTTTCTCCAAGTATTCTCTGGGATATGTATGTTTTTCATCAATCGGTAACTGCTGCGTCAGACCCAAAGCTCTTCCACGGGGAATAATCGTAACCTTATGAATCGGATCAGTTCCCGGTAACATCCTTGCCACCAGAACATGACCTGTTTCATGATAAGAGGTGTTCCGCTTTTCCTCATCGCTGATCACCATGGTTTTTCTTTCACTGCCCATCAAAATCTTATCTTTGGCAAACTCAAAATCGTTCATATTGACTTTGTCTCTGTTCGCCCGGGCAGCATTCAATACCGCTTCGTTGATAAGGTTTTCAATATCGGCACCGGAAGTTCCGGGCGTTCCTCTTGCTAAAACTGCAAAGTCGACATCTTCAGCCACCGGCGCTTTGCGGGCATGAACTTCAAATATCTTTTCTCTTCCTCTTACATCAGGCAAAGGCACGACAACCTGTCTGTCAAACCTGCCGGGACGCAGTAGCGCCGGATCGAGCACATCAGGACGATTAGTGGCTGAAATAAGAATCACACCTTCATTGGATTCAAAACCATCCATTTCCACGAGCAACTGATTAAGAGTTTGCTCTCTTTCATCGTGCCCTCCACCGAGACCTGCACCACGATGACGACCAACTGCATCAATTTCATCAATAAAAATTATGCAGGGAGCGTTCTTCTTGGCCTGGCTGAATAAATCACGAACCCGTGAAGCACCGACACCGACAAACATTTCCACAAAATCAGAACCGCTGATTGTTAAAAAAGGCACTTCAGCTTCTCCGGCAATTGCCCGGGCTAAAAGGGTTTTCCCTGTTCCCGGAGGACCAACAAGCAATAATCCTTTAGGAATTCTTCCCCCTAATTTTGTATATTTTTTGGGATCTTTTAAAAAATCGATCACCTCTTCCAATTCGGCTTTGGCCTCATCGATACCGGCAACATCGGCAAATGTTACTCTTTTGGATTTATCTGTAATCAAACGCGCTTTGCTTTTACCAAAAGCCATTGCTTTACCGCCGCCGGCCTGCATCTGACGCATAAAGAAAATCCAAATTCCGACAAGAAGAATCATCGGCAACCAGGAAATCAAAAGGGTCATATACCAAGAATCCTCGGTTGGTTTTGCCGTAATTTTAACTCCTTTTTCTCTGAATTGTGTAACCAGCTTTTCATCCTTTGGTGCATAAGTTTTAAAAGCACTGCCATTGGTTAGTTTGCCTGAAATGTTTTCCCCCTGCATAGTTACTTCACTTATCTCGCCTTTTTCCAGAAAGGCGATCATTTCACTGTAATTTATCTCTTTTGTTCCCTTTTTAGGCTGGTTAAAGAGCTGCCAGACAAGTAAAAACACCAACATTATAGTTAATACAAGAGCTATATTTTTTTGAGACTGATTCAAAATTTTTCTCCTTAAAATCGATTGTATTTTCTTATCTTTATAATAATATTAAATTTAACTCAAATAATTTCTCAAAATCCTTTAAAAACCCGGTGTTGAAAAAACTCTGTTTTTCTATGACTCTAAAATTATTAATTTGAGAACATTTTTTGTCTCTGCAGTTACTTTAACCCTCTCGTTTAGATGCATATTTTCTATCCATATTACCGAAAGACGATCAACAAGCAGCATAATTTCATTACGTTTGTACCGCGGCACCTTATGATCAATAAAAAATTTTTTTATTTTTTGCCGACCCTGCATACCCAAAGGTTGAAACCAGTCACCATCTCTTCTGTTACGCACTATTAAAGGTTGCTGAATTTTATCCAAATCCAGACAAACTTCATTTTCACCATTAAAAACGCACTCTTCCGTTGCTATAAACTCTGAGCTGATAGTAAGTTTTCTCTCTTTAATATAAAGAGAACCGGGCAAATTCATTGTATATTCATATCTTATTATTTGCTTTGAGCTATTCTTTTTTCTCTCCAGAATTAAATCGTCATATTCACATCTCGCTTCTATTCCCAGAGGAAGAATAATTTTTTTCCCTGATTCATACTTTTGAACCAAATTATCCAAATCTCTTATATTGATAAATGAAAATCCGTTTGGGATCGGGTTGAAATTTTCCAAAAGAATTTTAAATAATCTATACCGGATAGCAGAATCCAGTTTATTTAGATCAGCTATTTTTAATATAATTCGATTTTGTTGTCTCTGAACGAACGGTAATTTCAATGTATTATTAACACATTGCCGGATAAATTCATCTTCCGGACGCAATATTCCCGCCATTCGTGCCAGACTTTTTACGATTTTCGGATTAAATTTTTCTTTTAAATAAGGAATTAATTCAAATCTAATTTGATTGCGTAAATATCTTTTGTTTTCATTGGAACTGTCCTCGCGGTACGGAATTCCTTCTTCGTTCAAGAAGGAAATAATTTCCTGTCGGGATGTTTCTATCAACGGACGGATAAATCTACCGTCACGAATCGGTAAAAAACCTTTGAGACCTTCCAAACCGCTGCCACGCAATATATTCAGCAAAACAGTTTCTGCCTGATCATTCATATTATGCCCCAAGGCAATTTTTTGCGCCTGATAGTCTTCGGCAACTTTGCTTAAAAAATTATATCTTTCCCGTCTGTAAAAATCTTCCGGAGAAATGCCTTTTTCTTTTTTCCTCTGATCCATTTTTCCGGAAACGAAAATAAATCCTTTCTCTGTCGACAAATCACGGGAGAATATTTCGTCCTCGTCTGATTCTGCACCTCGCAATCCATGATTGAAATGCGCAACAATCAATCTCAAGTCCAACTCCTGCGCTAAAAGGTTAAGAACAACCATAAGTGCCGTCGAATCAGGACCGCCGGAAAGGGCAACTATTACGCAATCGCCCTTTTCCAACATGTTATATTTTTTAATCGCAGCTTTTACTTTTTCAATCATGTCTGTTTACACTTCGCTGTTATTATATCTTAATGAGCTCATTATCCTCCCGCGGCGCTTTGCGCCTGAGATATTTCTCAATCCCGATATATAGGAATCGGATAGTTCGCCCCAGATAGTCGTTCATTGCTTTGCAAGCGGGATAATTCGACCTGTAAATTTCACTATATTGCATCTGAGAAATTTGAGTCTCATTAAAACTTGGGACTCACTATTTGAACAGAGAATTAATTTCCAGAAGATCGTCACAATAATAATCGGCACGGGCATTCAGCAGTTCCTGTCTGTTTCCCAATCCGTTTAAATAAGCACAGCTCAATATTCCCGAATCTCTGGCTACAAGAATATCATTGATACCATCACCGATTATAAGTGTATCTTCTTTCGCTACCTTATATTTATTTAATATATAATCAATTACACGGTTATCAGGTTTTATAAAAGGTGTGGAATCGGCTCCAATTATTTCTGTAAAATATCCGGCTATATTTAACTCTTTAGCTATAGTTACGGTGAAAATATAGCGTTTATTCGTCAAAACAATTTTAGTTTTATTTTCATAATTTTTTAAGACATCTTCCACATGTGGACAGAGCCTTGCATTATCCAATAGATGCTTGGCATAGTAATCGGTAAAAATTGCCATTGCTTCTTCACGATACTTGATATTATCCGGTCCCAAAGCTCTTTCTATCAACTTACCGACACCATCACCAATGAAGCTAAGAATTTCTTGTCCCGGTTTTTCCTCCAGTGATAGTGTATTCAACATATAATTTATTGCTTGAATCAAATCCGTTCCCGTAGAAACAAGAGTTCCATCAAAATCAAATATCATTAAATCTACCTTCTTCATCAATTCACCTTCAAGTAATATAACGAAGTGCCACAACAAACACAAGTCTGTTTATTTAAAAAGTATTTGACTAAGTTTCATGTCGGTGGTAAATATATAACACCGCTTGGATCTTTTTATCGACTGAGACGGCAACTTGTTATCAACCAAATTGTCCAGGTCTTCTTTTGCGGGAAGGCCTTTTTTAATGAGACTCAAGCTTCAGAAACATATTGAGACAAGCTGAATACGAACGCAGTGAAGCATGAAGCGTTAGTCGAATTATCCCAGGAGCGAAGCGACGCGGGATTTGACACTCTTTGTCTATACCAAGGTCTTTTAGAATTATCCAGGAACGAAGTGACAAGGATTTAATTCTTTGACTATGAAAAAACGGCCTCTAAATAGTTTTGCCATAATCGGCACCGGCATGGTTGGTACAGCCATAGGTTTTTTGTTAAAAAAAGCCGGCTATAAAATAACCGCCATTGCCGACAAGTCTCCTGCTGCTTTAAAAAGAGCCCGATCTTATATAGAAGGAGTACTTTTTTGTACACCGCAAAAAGCTGTGGACAAAGCTGACTTTATTTTAATCACAACTCCTGATGATACAATTTTTTCCGCTTGCGGGGAAATTGCTCTTTGCCCTTTAATAAAAAACAAATTCGTTTTTCATATGAGCGGAGCGGGCGATCTGGATATCCTTGATTCGGCAAAAAAAGCTGGAGCATCAGTGGGCAGTATTCACCCTCTACAGAGCTTTTCTTCAATTGATCAGGCTATTAAAAACATTCCCGGTAGTTACTTTGCTATCACATCGGATGATAAAGCACAGGCCCTGGCAAAAAATATTGTTCGCAATTTAGGGGGAATTCCTTTCTTGATCTCCTCTAATCAAAAACCATTATATCATGCTGCAGCCTGTATCGCATCTAATTATCTCGTTTCTCTGGTGAATACTGTGGAATCAATTTATCAAGCTATCGGATTGAATGAAAAAGATGCGAAAAAAGCATATTTGCCTTTAGTTTACGGCAGTCTCAGAAATATTGAGAAATCCGATTCGATTTCTTCTCTTACGGGTCCCATCGCCCGCGGAGATTTGGGTACAATTAAAAAACATATCTCAGCCATCAGCAAGAATCTGCCGCAATATTCATCCTTATATTCTTCTCTCGGATTAATAACTGTCAAAGTTGCCCAAAAAAAAGGGGCTTTAAATGCCCGGCAGGCAAAAGAAATTAACGCTATTTTAAAAGGAGTAAAGAAATGAGCACCCAGAATAAAACTAACCGCAAAACAATCCTCGACATAAAAAAAATGAAAATCCAGGGAGAGAAAATTGCCGTATTAACAGCTTACGACTTCGGTATGGCTTCAATAATGGATGAAAGCGATATTGATATTATCCTGGTCGGCGATTCTTTAGGTATGGTTGTTTTAGGTTACGATACAACCCTGCCTGTCACCATGGAAGACATGCTTCATCATGTAAAAGCTGTTTCCCGCGCAGCCTACAGCGCCATGATTGTAGCCGATATGCCTTTTTTATCTTATCAGGTCTCTGCACAAACCGCACTGGCCAATGCCGGCCGTTTCCTGCAGGAAGCCGGCGCGCAGGCAGTTAAATTGGAAGGAGGAAGAGAATCTGCCGATACTATTCAAAAGATTACTTCTGCGGGCATTCCCGTTATGGCCCATCTTGGTCTGACTCCTCAATCCATTCACCAGATCGGCGGATACCGGGTACAAGGGAAAAAGGAAGATGCTGCCCATAGAATTATTGAAGACGCCAAAATTATAGAAGAAGCGGGGGCATTTTCCGTTGTTCTGGAATGCATTCCGGAAGGGCTCGCTTCCGAAATAACTCAATCGCTTTCTATTCCCACCATTGGAATTGGTGCCGGTGCCGGATGCGATGGACAGGTTCTCGTAATTAATGATATACTGGGAATGTATGATAAATTCACCCCTAAATTTGTAAAGAAATATGCCCATTTGAATCTGGAAATCAAAAAAGCGGTTAAATCTTACATTTCGGAAGTGAAAAACGGAACTTTCCCTGACAGCGAACACAGCTTTAAATAAGCGAGGCTTGAAAATCAAACCTTGTTAATAAATTTCTATTTTAGCATTTTGTTGTAATTTTTTCATAATGTCCGCAAAAGCTTTAGTTCTCTTTTGTTGCTCCAGAAAAGCTGAAATTCTATCCTTTACTTCATTTAAAGCGATTGTTTTTGCAGGTTTTCGATCCAACACCTGAATAACATGATAACCAAATTCCGTCGTTACCACCGGACCAATAACATTTTTCTCCTGTAAAAAAACGGCATCGTCAAATTCTTTAACAGTCTGCCCTTTTTGAATATTAAGATCACCACCGGCCTCTTTACTGGGACAATCGGAATTCTTGCGCGCCAGTTCGGCAAAGTCACCGCTATTCAACAGTTGTTTGCGGATGTTTTCTATTTTGGCCTTTTTCTCTTTTTTTATTTTGTCAGTGTCATCTTTGTTGACGGATACCAGAATATGACGAACGTGAGCGCTTTCCGGCCTGACAAACAACTTATCCTTGTTCTCATTATAGAATGTACTTATTTCCTTTTGAGTAGGCTTTGCCTTATCACTAATTTCCTTATTCATAAATTTTTCTACTTTAATTCCCAGAATGATATCTTCTTGAGATATCCTGTTTTCCCTGAGGAATTCATCCAGCTTTTTGTTTGCCGGAAGACTTGCTTGTACCTTATCTTTTGTTAATTTTAATTCCTGCTGCGTTACTTCAATTTTTCTCCTTGCCATTTCATCATTCAAAAGCGTTCGCATGATGAATTCATCAATCAGCCGTTTTCTGGTATTTTCTTTGAATTCTTTTTGTTTATCGGCCGGAATTTTATCTTTAAGCATTGTCAGCCTGTCTTTTACTAAATTTTCCAGCTCCGTTTTTTTCAATTTTTTCCCGTCAACACTGACAACCGTATCAGCAGGCGCGCCTGGTACAACTGTAACACTCGGTGCATTACCGGTTGCGATGGAGCCGGATGCTACCGAGACCGGAGATTCTTTCTTGCCTTTATCGCTGTCACTGCATCCAGGCACCAGGGTAAAAGCAAATAAAATGGAAATAATCACCCAATTTTTCTTAATTTTATTTTTCATGAATCTCCTCCAATTATTTTTAGCAGTCTCTTTTGTTCGTAAGCTATATGCAAAATGGCAATATCCGTCAAGGTAATTATATATTTCATTTATTTTCACGTTATGCTGCGTAAATACTGCAGTATCTCTATCTGATCTTCCAATTCAGGAATTTTTATTCCTGATCTTTGTTCTGTCTTCTGCATTCCTGACATAACAAGAATGTCATCGAGAGCATCGAACATGTCAGCATGAGGATAAATCTCTTTTGTAAAATAATTAATCAATTTTAAAGTCTTAAATCCATCAAACCAATCATTAAACTGACGGGCCAGTGTTTTTTCGTCCTTAGAATTACGGCGTATCTTTTGCCATATAATAGCAAAATCGTTAATTCTCAGAAATTTTTCCAACAACGCATGAATTTCTCCAGCTTTTTTTAAAATTTCGTTTTCATCAAGAATAAAAGAGCCTTTCATAAGTTTAAGCCAATCACGCAATATCGTAAATATTCGCACATCATATAAATTATAGAATTCTTCTTTACTAATTTGGGAAAGAAATCTTTGCATGCTTTTCCCCGTTCCAAAAGGAACACGCGTTGACAAGCGGGCAGAAGGATAAACACAAGTTTCTTTAATGTAATTAATTTCACCTGTTTTCGCCAGTTTGTTAAGAAAATAAAAATCTTCTCCTGCTTCTCGTCTGTTCATTCCTCTCACTGCTACATATGCTTCAGACGACACAGAAATAGTCGAACCTATGGAATGAAAAGCCCATGGTGACTGAGCGTATCTCAGCCCAAGAATCCAATAACGCAGAAATATCTCGTAACAGACAATAGCGGCCCGTTGTTCATAATTATCGGGCATTTGATGTTCATAAGCCACAATTGCCGTTTTAGTTTTTTCCGCAAAATATTTTTTTATAACTGATAAATATCTATCACTGACCAGTGTGTCGGCATCCAGGCACAAAATCGCACCGGATGAAACCGAATTTCTTTCCAGCAGACGCACGGCCATATCCATGCCGATTTTTCTTGCCAGACCAACGCCTCCGGTGTTTCTTGGCATTTCAAAACCTTTTGATGCAGCGTTGATATAGCCGAGTTTTAATTTTGAATCGGCAATGTTACATAAAAGAGGATATATTTTATGTTCATCGCTGAATTTCTTTAAAGACTTTCCGGTAATCAGTGCATCCAGGCATTCGATTGTCCAGAAGTTATTTTCCATGTCTTCAGAAGGTGAATCATCTTTGTTATTAACGACACACAGCACAAAAGAATTTTCCAAGGACGAAGATGAATTTTTCGCAATGGAAGCCAAAGTAAAAAAAAGCAATTCTTTTTCTGCATAAGCCGGTATTACGACAACCTGAGAAACATTATCGTTATCATTGGCTGTTAATCGCCATTTTTCTCCGACTGAATAATTTTGCAGATAATTATCCACTAAATATTTTCTTCTCATTACCAATATTTCATCACGCTTTCTTTTAACAATTTGTAATCATTACCGGAAATCCAATTAATTAATATTCCTTTTTTCTCCATGCGCCGAAACCACGTTTCCTGTCTTTTGGCATACTGGTGAATAGCCGTATTTAATTTTTTTTCCATCTCTTCATATGTAATCAGTTTCTGCAGATATCGGGACACAAAACGATACTCCAACCCGAAGCTCTCCAGTTTTGTCCACGTCAATCCCGATGCATGCAATCTCATTACTTCTTCTATCATCCCCTTATTTAATCGTTCCTTCAATCTTGCTGTGATACGCTCTCTCAAAATTGATCTTTCCCATCTGATGCCGAATACCACCGCATCAATATACGGTTTTTTGTTGTGAATATGAGTTGCTGAATTTCGTGATCGCTCAATTTCTATTGCCCGGATTAATCTCTCGGAAGTTTCAAAATCAGTTTTATTATGCAAACGGGGTTTCATCTCCTGAAGGATTTCCTGCAATTCACATTTTGATTTTCGATTTAATTCTTCCCGCAATTTTTTATCTACCGGGGCATGCGGCATATTATATCCGGTCAGAACCGATTCCAGATAAAGACCTGTTCCTCCGACAAGAACAGGAACAATATCTCTTTCAGTCAGGTTTCTAAATACTTCATAAAATCTGTTTTGAAATTCAAACAAATTAAATTCATTTTCGGGTTCAATAATATCTATCAAGTGATAAGGAATTCTCCGGCCATTAATAATATACTCATTTAAATCCTTGCCCGTTCCAATATCCATTTTTTTATAAACCTGACGGGAATCGGCAGATATTATTTCGCATCGCAAATCATGGGCAATCTTCACCGCCAGGTGAGTTTTACCTGAAGCTGTCGGGCCAAGAATTACAATTAAATTTTTTATCATACCACTATTGCCTTGAAATTATGAATCATTAAATATATGCAATTATCTACTACATTAATACTATTTTGCCAATAACAGCCGTGAGAAAATGATTAAGAGTCTGGATTTAGGAAAAGAGAAGATATTCCCGCTGATTTTAAAAATGAGCTGGCCGTCTATTATCGCGTTGACAGCAATGTCTATATATAATTTCATCGACACTTTCTGGCTGGCAAGATTAAGCCCCCAGGCATTGGCCGCTCTTACGGTTTGCTTTCCCGTACAAATGATTTTTGCCGCAATCGGCGTCGGAACAGGCACTGGCGCCGGTTCTTTTTCCGCCCGAATGTTCGGTGCCGGAAAAATTCTACAGGCGCAAAGAACTGCCGGCCAGATTTTCTTTCTTTCTTTTTTCTTTGGTTTAATTACTATTATTTCCGTTTTATTGTTTGGTGACACAATTCTTATTTCCTTCGGCGCCTTCAGCGAAATACTGCCTCTCTGTCACGATTACCTTTTTATTATAGTTTTCAGCGCACCCTTTCTCTTTTTTTCGATGATGTCCAACTATTTGCTTCGGGTGGAAGGAAGGCCTCTTTTATCTATGTACGTTGTTTTAATTGCTTCGGTTTGCAGTATGATTCTCGATCCCTTGTTAATTTTCGGAATTGGACCTTTTCCCCGTTTGGGAATTAAAGGAGCCGCACTCGCCGCCGTTTCCGCACAGTGCATTGCTTTTATGTTTTCAGTATATTTCATCCAGTTAAAATCATCTAAATACGATCTTAAATGGAAACATCTTATACCCGATATATCCACGATTAATTCGATTTTTTCAACCGGACTTCCTTCTATCGCCATAAACTTAGTTGTCAGTATTGTTCTTATTATTTATAATCACGTTTTAGCGCATTACGGCTTTTTGGCAGTAGCAGCACTGGGAATATGTTTTCGGGTAAACAGCCTGGTTACTATGGTGCTTTTCGGTATTGGGTTCGGCCTGATGCCCATCGTTGGATTCAGTGAAGGCGCCAAACTTTATCAAAGGCTCAAAGAATCGGTTCTTGTTGCACTTAAAGTATCTGTTTCACTTGCCATCGTTGCTTCAATAATATTAGAAATATTTGCCGGACATATAGTCGGACTTTTTTCCAACGATCCGTCTTTGACTGCTATCGCCACACCTGCATTACGCATTTTTGCTTCGGCGCTTATCTTAATCGCTCCTATTGTTATTTTTATAAATATGTTTCTGGGACTAGGCAGGGGAACGCTGGCCATGTTTTTACTTTTTTTCCGCGATTGTATTTCACTAATTCCTCTTTTAATTTTTTTACCATTGTGCTTTGGCCTTAAGGGTGCATGGCTGGCAACACCCATTGCCAATCTATCTGCACTTTTTGCGGTTCTTTTTTATGCAAAAAAAGAATTGCGTCGTTTTGAAACACAATAAATTTCTTTTCGTCGAAACATCATCAGGAAATTGTCATACATGAATAAAAAATATAATTATTCCATCATAATATTTTTAATTGTTGTTACTTTTGTTTCATTTGGTCGTATTTTAGGTAATGGCTTTATTAATTATGATGAAATTTTTTATATAATCGACAACGATCATATTAAATCAGGCATTAACATTGAAAGCATTAAATGGGCGCTAACCACCACTTATTTTACATACTGGCATCCGCTTACCTGGCTTTCACACATGCTTGATTGGATTTTATTTAAAGATATTGCGGGTGGTCATCACTTAGTCAGTTTGATTTTACATATTCTTTCCACGCTCTTTTTATTTTTTTCTTTAAACAGGATGACAAAAAATCTTTGGTCTTCGGCATTTGCTGCGGCTTTTTTTGCTCTACATCCCTTACGGGTGGAATCGGTGGCCTGGGCTGCAGAACGCAAAGATATTTTAAGTATGTTCTTCGGCATGGCCAGCGTTTATGCCTATACATATTACACCGAAAATCATCAATTCTCGCGATATTTCCTTTGTTTTATATTATTTTCTTTTAGTTTGATGAGCAAACCTCTTCTGGTTACCCTGCCTTTCATCTTTTTGCTTCTTGATTATTGGCCGCTGAAAAGATGGCATAAGGGAACATCTGATTCACTCAGGAAACACGGTAATGCCCCCGCTAAACTTCTATGGGAAAAAGTACCCTTTATTTTTCTATCCGTTATATCAAGTATTGCAACTATTTTGGCTCAAAATAAAAATTTTGCGGTTGTCTCCATAGAAAATCTTTCCTTTACTATGCGCGTTACCAATGCGATTATTTCTTATGTTAAGTACTTGGGAAAAACATTTTGGCCCATGGATCTGGCCGTATTTTATCCCTATGAACATTCTTTTCCTTTATTGCAAATTCTGGCTTCCTGCTTTATCCTGATAGTAATTACTATTACCGTTATTTTTTTTATTAAGAAACTTCCTTTTTTATTCGCAGGCTGGTTCTTGTATCTGGGAACTTTGATTCCGGTAATCGGACTGGTGCAGGCCGGAGCACAAGCAATGGCTGATCGTCATACCTATCTGCCCTCAATCGGCATAGCCATTATACTGGCATGGGGTATTCCCTTATTGTTTCCACGTGAACATCTTCGCAAACTAATTTTATTCCCGGCAGCAATAACCATTCTTGCCAGTTTGTCAGCTTTAACATGGCAGCAGTGTGGCTACTGGGAAAACAGTATCAAAATTTGGAATCATGCTTTGCAAGTAACAGAAAACAATTATGTGGCGCATAATAATCTTGGTATTGACCTGCTTGCCAAAGGAAAAATTGAAGAAGCTATTAATCATTATAACGATGCTGTTCGCATAAAGCCGGATTATGCCGAAACCTATTACAACAGAGGAACCGCTTATGCTCAATTACTTGGCCGTTATCATGAAGCCATTGATGATTTTAACAAAGCCATTATTCTGAAATCCGATTACACTAAAGCTTATTACAACAGAGGAATCGCTTATTTTAGTCTGGGCAACAACAAAACGGGCTGCCATGATGCACAAAAAGCTTGTGAATTAGGAAACTGCAAAGCTTTAGAATGGGCTAAAATCAAAGGATACTGCCGTTGATCCATGCACTTTTCAAGTGCATCACCAAGTAATTCCTATATGCTTCTTTTTTGATATAATTCGTCCTTCAAATTTCTGAGCACTCCGCTTCCGAAACTTGGAACTAACTAAAAAAAATGCCCCGTTTAAACGGGGCATTTTTTAATAGCTTAAGTTAATTTAATTAATAACACTATTATAGTGGCTGAACATTTGTTGCACTGGGTCCTTTATTTCCCTGCTCAATATCGAAACGAATTTTCTGCCCCTCATAAAGAGTCTTAAATCCTGTTCCGTTAATTGCACTATAATGTACAAAAACATCGCCCCCTTCATCGTTTTCAATGAAGCCAAACCCCTTCTTCTCGTTAAACCATTTTACCTTTCCTTCTGCCAAAGCTGTAACCCTCCTTTAAAATATTTGTTTCTTAT
>SCVW01000046.1 GCA_007244375.1 Smithella sp.
GGAGTTTATCAGTAATGCTATGGATGAATGGGCATACAACCGGAAAGTGAAGCTGCATTTTATCAGACCGGGGAAACCGGTGGATAATGCCTTTATGGAAAGTTTCAACGCCCGGCTCAGAGAAGAATGTTTGAACATCAACTGGTTTAGAAGCATAGAACATGCAAGAGAAGTGATTGAAGCATGGCGTATAGATTACAACGAAACCCGGCCGCACAGTACGCTGGGCTTTCTCACGCCAAAGGAATTTGCACAAAAAGAGGAAACTATGTTATTGGAAAACTCTAATTCAAGATGGCACTACAACTGGGGGTAGTCCATTACTGCAAAATAAAATTCGATATGATTTCCTTCAAAATCTCAGACATCCTGCCATTGGGCTAATGTCCGGTTATCGCGGTAGGGCCGTTTAACCGGATAAGCGCGCATATTCATCCATTAACATCACAATGGATGGATATGGTCATTTGTTTAATGATATGAATTTTACTAGACAGCAAGTTTAGCTTTTAGAAGATTTTTTTCGCTCCGTTAGAAAACCGTTAGAAGAGGGCAATAAAAAAGGTTTAAAAGAGAGTGCAGTCAACTTCTAAACCCTTGATATTCTAGTGGTGCCGAAGCCGGGATTTGAACCCGGACAGGCGCACGCCCACTAGACCCTGAACCTAGCGCGTCTACCAATTCCGCCACTTCGGCACTTGAGAGAGTGCACTATACCTATCAACATATTATTGTCAAGATAAAATGAGCTTGAATTTAATCCCGAAAATGCTATGTTAGCACGCTAATTATTTTAGTGGTTATTAGAAAAAATGATTATATTTAAGGGAATAGAAAGCATAACTGAAGATTTTTGTGGATCGTTTGTCACGATTGGAAATTTTGACGGTGTACATCTAAGCCATCAGTTCATTTGCAGTAAACTTGCATCCGAGGCGAAAAAAGCAGTTACAAAATCGCTGGTTATTACTTTTGATCCGCATCCGAAAATGATTCTTCATCCGGATATTCGTCCTTTTTACATGATTACAACCCTTGAGGAAAAACTAAAATTACTCGAGAATTGCGGGATTGATGGAACGCTGGTAATACCTTTTACTCTGGATTACTCTCATGTTACTGCTGAACAATTTGTCCGGGACTTTCTCGGAAAGAAATTGGCCATTAAAAAAATTATTGTCGGTCATGATTACACCTTTGGTGAAGGTAAAAAAGGAAACAGTGATTATTTGATTTCCTGTGGAGATGAAATAGGCTTTGCAGTTGAAGTTGTTGATGCTTTTAAAGTAGGTGATAATATAATCAGCAGCACATTGATTAGAACATTGATTCTGAAAGGTGACTTTAAAACTGTAACTGATTTACTGGGAAGATGTTATAATGTTGCCGGTGTTGTGGTTTCAGGGAAAGGGCGCGGCATTGGACTTGGTTTTCCTACGGCAAATATAAAGCCGGAGAAAGAATTGTTGCCGCCTCCGGGAATATATGCCGCATTTGCGAATGTTGAAGGAAAACGCTTTATGGCGGCTTTGAATATCGGCGAAAAACCAACCTTTGCTGATTATACTTTTACGTTTGAAGTTTATCTGCTTGATTTTTCAGGTGATCTAAGAGGCAAAAGGTTAAATACCGAGTTTGTGGAGAAGATTAGGGACATTATCAAATTCGATAGCCCCGAAAAATTGAAGAAACAAATCGCTGCTGACGTAGATAAAGTGAGATCAATGTTACATAAAAGTATTTGAAATAAAAAGGAAATTTTAATGGAGGTCAGGAAGAAATGTTAAAGATTGCTATTGTCGGCGCAACCGGAATAGTCGGCCAACAGGCTATTGTCAGTTTGCTTGGACATCCCTGGTTTAAAATCACCAAGCTTGTTGCTTCGGAGCGCTCGGCAAATAAAAAATATATAGATGCTCTGAAAGACGCTAACGGTTCGATCCGCTGGTGGTGTCCTGAGGAACTTCCCGCGCATATCGCTAGCATGGTTGTGGAGGAAGCGGCAATCTTCGACCCTACATCCGTGGATATAATTTTTTCAACCATGGATGCGGGACCGGCGAAGGAACTGGAACCAAAATACGCCAAGACCACACCGGTTATCAGCACCGCTTCGGCGTTTCGTTATGAAGATGATACTCCCATTCTTGTGGGCGGAGTGAATATGGATCACGCGGCCCTGCTTGCCGTTCAACAGAAGAACCGTGGCTGGAAGGGATTCATTTCGCCCAAATCCAATTGTACTATAGTCGGACTGGTTGTTTCTTTGAAACCAATTCTGGATAAGTACGGCGTCAAACAAGTGGTGGCGACATCGCTTCAGGCTATGTCCGGCGCAGGTAGGACGCCGGGACTTTCTGCAATGGATATGATGGAAAATGTTATTCCATACATTTCAGGTGAAGAACCGAAAGTGGAAACCGAACCACAGAAGATACTGGGTAAATTGACAGGTAAAACCATTAAGAACGCGTCTTTCGGTATAACGGCCACCTGCACCCGCGTGCCAGTGATTGACGGTCATATGGTATGTGCCTTTGTGCAGACAGAAAAACCCTGCTCGCCGGAGGATGTCAAAAAAGCTATGATGAATTACGGTAAGGATTTCGCTGAATTGCATCTGCCGAGTTCACCGGCGCACCTGATTGATGTTACCGATGATCCTTTCCGTCCACAGCCGCGTATGGACAGGGACAAAGGCGGCGGCATGACCGTTACTGTAGGACGAATTCGCAAGGATCCGATTATTGAAAACGGGATCAAGTATGTGTGTCTGGCACATAACACGAAGATAGGTGCGGCCAAAGGTGCTCTGCAAACTGCAGAATATCTGGTGAAGCATTACTTAAAACTGGTTAAATGATTTGGCTGACCGCGGCGTTGATTAGAAACGCCGCGGTCAATAGTTATAAGAATATCCTATATTCCCCTTCGCATCTTCCTTTCGTGTGCATGATACATTTATCAATAACAGGCGTTATCTCATATTTTATGCCGAGTGTATCAAGCCAGGAATTGATACGTATTAGTATACCGCACTTATAATCATCCAGAAGCCCCAAGCTTTTTATACCATCATAAGCGAAACACTTATTCCATTTCCATGATAACACTCCCTCCGGTGTTGCCGAATAGGTAAAATCCATGAAGTCACCCTTAACGATTTCCATGGCCGTTTCCATAATAGCCATCAGTTCTTCGATTGTCTCAATTTTTTTATCTTTTGGAATTCCCAACAATTTTCGTATTCTCTGAATTTCTATGGAAGCCATTGATTTTACAGCAGCCTGATTTATGGTGTTCATTTTATCAATTCCGCATTCATTAACACAGTGATATAACCACATAGCATCATGCGTCATCCAGTTTTTGATCAGTAATTCTTTTAAATCAGCTTTATCAATTTTTTCGAAGATACTCATTAGTTATAACCCCCTTAATTTATTTACTGTCTACCGATAGAAAAGTTATTGAGAAAAAAACAATTACTATATAATATAAAACATAATAAAATACTAGAATATGATTCTATTATTTTATTATGTTTTGTCAATAAAAAAATTTTTTTAGAAGTAATAATTCTTATGAAAAGGTTTAAGTCAGAACATTACAGTTCGGCATCGCGGAAACTTAAAATAATAAAATCCGCCCTTGAGTGTTTCAATGAAAATGGTTTTACACAGACAAGCATCGGAGATGTTTGTAAAAAATCAAAAACCAGTGTCGGGAGCGTCTATCATCATTTTAAATCAAAAGAGCAACTTGCTGCCGCAGTATACCTGGAAGGAATACGACAATACCAGCAGGGGTTCATAAGAGCACTTGAAAAATGTAAAACGGCAAAAGAAGGAATTGAAAATATTATACGTTTTCATTTGGATTGGGTTCATAACCATCAAGACTGGTCAAGATACCTTTTCCATAACCGATATGCAGAATTTATGATTAGTGCTGAGGTTGATTTTGAAATATTAAATGAAGAATATTACACAAAAATCGCAATTTGGTTCAAAAAACACATTGAATTAGGCAATATTCGAAAGTTACCCTCTGATCTTTATTCAAGTATTATAATGGGACCTTGCCAGGAGTACACACGCATTTTTTTGTCAGGAAAAAATTCGTCCAACGTAGATACTGCTTCATCAGTTATTTCTTCTGCTGTATGGCGAGCATTGTGCTCATAAATTATTGTAATAAATGAATTGTCTTTTTAAAAAAAAGATCATACTGAGGAAAATCGAGAATTGGCCATGTTGAATGACATAGACGCTAGTATTTTTAAAAAAAAGCTCGTCGTTTATATTTTTTTAACAATTGTTATTCTAGCCGTCTACTGGCAGGTGAACCATTTTGATTTTACCAATATCGATGATCCCGTTTATGTAACAGAAAACATTTATGTTCAATCCGGAATCACTCTCGATGGAATTCGCTGGGCATTCAGCACAACCCATGCCGAATTCTGGCATCCTCTGACTTGGCTTTCCCTGATGCTTGATTACCAGTTTTACGGTTTGAATGCCGGCGGTTATCATCTAACTAACCTTATCTTGCACATTTTCAGTACACTGATGCTTTTCTGGCTTTTCCGCCGCATGACGCAAAAGATGTGGCGGAGCGCTTTTGTGGCCGCATTTTTCGCACTTCATCCGCTGCATGTGGAGTCGGTTGCCTGGATTGCCGAGCGCAAAGATGTTTTGAGTGCGTTTTTCTTCATGCTGACTCTATGTTTGTATGTTTATTACACGGAAAAGCCGGATATAAAAAAATATTTGCTGGTTGTTTTTTGCTTTGCTTGTGGATTGATGAGCAAGCCTATAGTTGTTACGCTGCCTGTAGTCATGATTCTTCTCGATTATTGGCCATTGAAACGTCTGTGGCGGTTACGGGAAAAAATACCTTTCACTGTGTTGTCGGTTGTTGTTTGCGTCGTCACATTTTATACCCAATACAAGCCATTTGTAAAAGATTTTCCATTAAATTCCAGGGTTGCCAATGCGTTAGTTTCGTTCGTTACTTATCTGGAAAAAACGTTTTGGCCTCATAATCTGGCTGTTTTTTATCCTTTCGTAGATAAACTTCCTGTTTGCCAGGTCTTGGGTTCTGCTATACTGATTATCGTCATCAGCGTTGCCGTAGTTACCGTGGCAAAAAAATTACCATGTCTTCTTGTCGGATGGCTCTGGTATGTAACAATTCTTCTACCGGTTATTGGAATTGTTCAGGTGGGAAATCACTCGGTGGCCGATCGTTATATGTATTTACCTTTAATAGGCATCGGTATCATGATGGCCTGGGGCATGCCGCTTTTATTCCAAGACATAAAGATACGTAAAAATATTTTATTCCCGGCAGGAATAGCCACCATTGCAATCCTGGCTATTTTGACCTGGCAACAGTGTGGCTATTGGAAAAACAGCATTATTCTTTTTAGCCGTGCATTACAGGTAACAAGTAATAATTATATTGCTTACAACAATCGTGGAGTCGATTACGATGAAGTCGAACGCTATCAGGAGGCCATAAAGGATTACAATGAAGC
Source organism: Smithella sp. (assembly GCA_007244375.1). GTDB lineage: Bacteria > Desulfobacterota > Syntrophia > Syntrophales > Smithellaceae > Smithella. The sequence continues at coordinate 5,546 of SCVW01000046.1, forward strand.
CATCAGTCTGATGCCAAATTATCAAGAGGCCTATAATAATCGGGGTATTTCTTATGGAAAGCTGGGCAGATATCAGCTGGCAATCAACGATTTCAATAAAATTATCGATCTGAATCCTAATCATGTAAAAGCTTATTACAATAGAGGGCTTGTTTATTTTATTGAAGGCAATAAAGAACTTGGTTGTCGCGATGCGCAAAAGGCGTGTATATTGGGAGACTGCAAATTGCTGGAATATGCAAAAAGTAGAAAATTCTGTTATTGATTTTTTGAGCAGCACGGCTAATAAGCATGTAAAAAGAAATAATCTTGTGGAGGTGGTGTGGTGTCGGTAGATATTCAGGCTGCAAGAATTCCGGTAGTTTTATTATACTGTGTTGATCCGCAATGGACTAATGACGAAAGAGATGAAGTGGTCAGTCAGTCAAAGCAGTTTGGCGATGCTCTTGCCCGAGTAGGCTATCCGGTATATTTCGTTGCAATTGCCGGTGATAATATTGCCGGTCAACTTCGTCCTTTCGATCCATCTGAATGTATAGTCTTTAACTGGTGCGAAGAGATTCCGGGTATTGAGCACAGTGAATGGCTGGTGGCAAAAAAGCTGGAGATGTCGGGTTATACTTTTACCGGTGCAAGTTCCGGCACTCTGGATCTGGCTCAAGATAAATATCGGGTAAAAGTAATCTTGGATAAAGCGGCAATTCCTACACCGGCCTGGCAGATTTTTAATTCACAATACAACGGCAGCTGGAATATATTCCCGGCTATTGTTAAACCGCAGAACGAACATTGTTCAGCAGGCATTACGCCGGAATCAGTGGTAACTAATCCAAAGGAACTGAAAAATCGAATATCTTTTGTTTTAAAAACTTATTCCCAACCGGCGTTGGTTGAAGATTTTATTGACGGGCGTGAATTCCGTGTATCTGTTCTGGGAAATGAAACGCTGACATTTCTGCCTGTTGCGGAAATGGATTTCTCACTTTTTGGAAAAGCAGAAGACAGGCTTTGCACTTATGAAGCGAAATTCATTCCCGGTTCTCAACATTATGAAGAGATAAAAACGCTTTTGCCGGCTCCCCTGACCAATAATGAAATAGAAGTGCTGCAGAAGATCTGCAGTGAAACCTACAGAGCGACCGGTTGCCGGGATTACGCCCGAATGGATGTACGGCTGCGGGGTAATGTATTTTATGTTTTGGATGTCAATCCCAACGCTGATATAAGTGTTGACGCGAGTATGGCGTGTGCCGCTGAAACGGCGGGGATAAGCTATGGACAACTGGGCAGTCTGATTATCAAAATGGCTGCGCAAAGGCATCCTGTATTTTCCACGCTTTTTGAATCCACTAATAAAGAGGGGAAAATTTTATAGTGAACGCTCCCTTTGGATTCTTAATTCATTTAACTCTTGGGAAGCAGAGATTTGTAAATGGCAAGATCACTTGGCGAAAAGCAGCAGAATATTACTTCCTCTATCTTTGATGATTTCTGAACCAATTCAGATACTGTATCTACAGCAACTTTTGCTGCCAGTTCAATTGGGTACCCGTATATACCGGTGCTGATACTGGGGAAGGCAATTGTTTTAAATCCTTGTTTGTTGGCGATCGCTAAAGAATTCCGGTAACAGGAGGCTAGTATATCCGGTTCTCCTTTTTTCCCGCCCTTCCAGACCGGCCCTACCGTATGAATAACATATCGAGAGGGTAATTTATAGCCCTTTGTCAGTTTTGCGTCACCGGTTTTACATCCGCCAAGTTGGCGGCATTCTTTAAGTAGTTCCGGTCCGGCAGCGCGATGAATTGCGCCGTCGACTCCGCCCCCGCCAAGAAGTGATGAATTAGCCGCGTTGACGATTACATCAACTGTCAGAGTAACAATGTTTGCCTGAATCGCGTGTAATCTGGTCATAAGTTATCTTTGCCTCATTTAATATTGTACGGTAGCGCACCAATCAAAAAGGGCGGTTCATTATATGGTAATGTCTCAAAAAACCAATAGGGGCTTTAATTTCCAATTTTAAATTTCCTTTTTGAAGAAATTTATCGCAATAAATTTCTTCGACTTTTCGATCACAGTCGTGGACAAATATATCTCCTGAATTCCTGATTAATTTTGATGAAAGAAAAATACTTTTCATTCTGCCCGGATTCTCGTTATTCCAACCAGCGGGAGCGTCTACCAGGATAACATCCCACGCTTCTTTTTCCACATCATCCGGTAAAGTCATTTCCAGTAAAGATTCATTTTTAAGCATGGTCTTCCAATCTTTCCTTTGGGTCTCATAATTTACCAGAAAAGCTTTAATTTTTTTTGATTTCTCTGTAATTTTTTGAAACCACTCCTTATTATCTTCGAGGAAAACAGTAATTCCTTTTCGATTAAGACTTGTCCAGAAAGAACTATCATTTCCCAAACCAAACACTAACAATTTGCAGGGAGTTTTTCTTTTGATAGTTTTGCAAATAACTTTTATTTGTAAAGTGCTAAGTTGAATACCGTTGAGTTTTCTCATTAATAAAATATTAAACCGTGAAGTCCAGACTCCGGTTAATATAATACTCGGCCGTGCAAGATTTTGTTTAATAAATTCTTTAAGAATAGTTTTCACAATTTAGTCTGTAAATATTGATGACAATGAAACATAAAATTACATGTTAACTTGATATCTCAACAGTGTTGTAAGTATACTTTATTCCTTAGAAAATTAAAATATAAATCTGTTTCAAAAATCAGAAGAAAACAAATTCAAGTTCCTTGTATTTTGTGATATCCAGGTATCATAAATTACTCACCGTCGGGATTTGTTAACCATGAAAATATTGGATAGAAAATTTTATCAGCGCGATACACTGCAAGTTGCCCGCGGACTTTTAGGGAAGAAATTAGTACGTCGAATAAACGGTCTTGATCTGACAGGGGTAATTTTGGAAACAGAAGCATACTGCGGTCAGGAAGACAGCGCCTGCCATGCTCATCGCGGCAAAACATCACGCAATGCAGTGATGTTCGGTGAACCGGGCCATGCTTATGTTTATTTTACTTACGGTATGCACTATATGCTTAACTTAGTTACCGAGGAAGCAGAAAATCCCTGCGCCGTGCTGATACGGTCGATATTGCCACTTGCCGGAATAGAAGAAATGGAAAACCGCCGTAAAAGAAAAGGTCCTGAATTAACCAATGGTCCGGCCAAAATCTGTCAGGCTTTCGGCATTGATAAATCTTTAAATGGCTGGGATTTGACCTGTGGTAAACAATTATGGTTGGAGGATTACAAGAAGATTCCGGCAAAATCAGTTATTGCCACTCCCCGCATAGGAATTGATTATGCTCAAAAGGAACATAGAAATGCACTTTGGCGGTTTTTAGCTAAAATTTAAAAAAGTAAAACCTTTAAATTTTAATTGGCGTGTTTCTGATAAATTTCAGGAAATAATTTCCATGCCGCGAGGAAAAGAGAAGCGATAACCGGTCCAAGAATAAAACCGGAAAATCCCATAGCGGCTATGCCACCAAGTGTGGAAAGAAATATTAAAAGAGAATGCATTTGAGTGTCGCGTCCCAGAAGAACAGGTCTTAACAAATTATCCACGCTACTGATGAAGAGCGATCCAAAGATAAGTATGGTGATGCCTTGCCATATATTACCAAGCAATAACATGATAATTCCGGCAGGAACCCAGATTAACGAACAGCCAATGGCTGGCACAACGGAAAGCGCAAACATAAGGACGCCCCAGACAAGTGCTCTTTCGATTCCTGTAATATAAAAAATCAATCCTCCTAAAAAACCCTGAATACCACCAATAATAAAAGTGAATTTTAAAGATGCCTTGGCTGTTGTTAAGAATTTGTTAATAAAAAGTTCTATGTGTTTATCATCAACGGGAGCATTCTCTTTTAGGGTGATTATAAGTCCTTCTCCGTCACGCAGAAAGAAAAACAGGCTGTAGAGCATAACCGCTACCTGGATAACGACAAGAATTGTGTTTTGTGTAAATTTCGATATATGTTTAAAAACGTAATCGGTAAGAAATTTAAAAGCTTCCTGTGATTTGTTAATTAAAAAATCCTGGTCTACATTTAAACTGGCGAATATCGGTTTTTTGCTCAAGGCTTTAAGTGCTTCGGAAAGAGTCCCTATCCAATTGCTGCTGAGAGAATTAAAGGATTGATATATATCAACCAATTCCATAATAAGCAGATCAACAAGTAATCCGACAGGCAGGATTAAACAAATAAAAATACCGATCATTGTTAATCCAGCACAAAGATTAGGATTGACAATCTTTCTATTAATAAATTTGTATAGAGGAGTAAAAATACTGGCAAGCAGGATCGCCCAGAAAATAGCAAAGAAAAAAGGCTTCAAAATGAAAGCTAATAAACCGGTAATAAAAGCCAGTAATATGAAGAAAATAATATTTTTAGAAGTTGTCGGATTTTTGTCTTTCATGTCTTGTTTTATTTAACGTAGTAAAACATTCAAAAACACTGTTTTATGAAACATTTTAAGTAATAATAAGCTATGGTAACTAATTATGTCAATTCATAAATCCGAATATCAGGCTGTCATAAAATAAGTAAATTCCCAGAATTTGATTGACATATTATCAAGTATGGCTATGTTAGGTGGAAGATGGATGGAGGGAATCTGTCAAAAAAGGAGGATATATAATGTTTACAGTTACAGAAAAAGCGTTGGAAATGATTAAAGATTTTATCAAAGAAAGAAAAACAGATCTTGCAGTACGGATTACGATGTCTATAGGCTGATCCGGGCCCGCTTTGGGCATGGCTCTGGATGAGCCTGGGGTTGAAGATGAAGTCTTTGATGAGAAAGGTACTAAATTTGTCATTGATAAAGATATTTATAATCAGGCAAAACCCATCAATATTGATTTTGTGAGTACTCCGCAGGGAGATGGCTTTAGAATAGAGTCCAGTTTATTGCCCGCTGCAGGCGGCGCATGCGGATCATCTTGCAGTTGTTAGATCTTGCGGGAGAGACTTTTCTCTCCCCTTTTTAATTTCATGATGGAAGAAAATAAGAAAACAAAGGAAATTGATTTCCTGGGAAATCTTCTCCGGCAGGGGAAATACCGTGAAGCTATTACTTTTGGTAAAAAAATTCATAAAGCATATCCTGCAGAAGAATCTCCTTTATTGATTTTATCATGGGCATATTATGACAGTGGCGATGTAAAACAGGCCGTAAAATATCTGAACATACTTTTAGAACGTGAACTTCAGAGAAAGATTTTTACAGGTTTTGCCTTTGATGAGCTTGTGCGCATCTATAAACAGGAAAAAAATTTTCGCAAATTAGTTGAAATTTGCGAAAGAGCGGTGACAGTTCAACCGGAGGATGTGGGACTTCTGGCTGAGTTGGGCAATGCCTATCTCCAATCAGGCAACGCTAAAAAGGCTTGTGAAATATATGAAAGGGTGATCGCCATCGAAAACGATAACGCAGCTTTTTATTGCCAGTGGGGTGAAGCTTTATTTGCCGCCGGGTTGATTCGGGAAAGTGAAGAAGCTTATATGCAGGCCAGTATCATTGATTACGAACAGCCGGATCGTTATCACTTCAGGCTTGCCGTCTTATTTCAACAGGCGGGAAATCATCGGGAGGCTGAAAGATTATTAAATAAATGCATTTCTTTAGATTCGGCTAATCCGCTTTATTATTGTTCTTTGGGAGATAGCCTTATTGGTTTGAAACAAATACCAAAAGCTTTGAAAGCTTATGAAATGGCAGTTCGCTACGATGATTCAAGGGCTGGTGCTTACTACAATCGTTTAGGTCATGAACTCATGAAAAGAAACCATTTTTCGGAAGCTGTGGAGGTTTTTAAATCGGCTATAGCACATGATTCCGCAGAACCTTACTATTTAGGCCTGGCATCTGCTTATAAAGGAATGGGGTTTACTGATCTGGCTGATAAAACGCTGAGTGAAATAAACAAAAGCAAATAGGATTAAATTTCTACGTATTTGTGATAAAATTTCTTGAATACATGATAGAAATATTCATTTTCTTCAATTTCTTTTTTAAAAATCAGGCCTATTTCGGCAATATCTTCTTTGTTGATAATTAAATTGACGCTTTTATTAAGGGTATACATATAATCCATAGTAGCAAGATTTGCGCTTACTAGAACGACAAAAATTTTCCGACGGATAGCCATGGATAAGCTTTCTAAATATTTGAGGATTTGATTTGTTCCATCAGGTCCGGCATCAAAATTTTCATCGACTACAACGAGATTAAAAGTATGAAAACTTAAGTTTTTCAGAGCTTCTTTTATTTTTGCCGGTTCTGTAACATTAAAGTCAATGGTTTTTAGTGCGTCGGATATTTTTTCTCTGATGACAGAATCGCTTACACAGACCATGGCGGTTTGAAGACTCATGTCTTGATAACCAAAGGGTCGTGCGGAATAGTCTAATTCTTCTTCTGACGTCGGTGTTATTTTTTCTTCATTCATATTGATTTCCTAATCATTATTTTTATTAGTGCCATAAAGATATTTATTATCTTTGCCATGAATCCATTTTATTTTTGCCGTATAATTTATCAACTTCCAGTGTTCCAATAGTAGATGTTTTTTCACCGCGGGCATTTTTGATTGCATCTATTCCACGATGTACATTAGCCCTGTTTGTCGCGTAAGAAATAGCCGTACTTTCGGTAATCAAGCCTTTTTCATAAAGATCAACGAGGCAATGTTCAAAAGAAATCATGCCGAATGGTTTTCCCTGTTCGATAATATCGATGTATGTTTTTCCTTCCGATTCTCCATGCAGGATAATATCTTTTACCCGCAGGCTGGTGCTCATTGCTTCAAAAATGGCGACACGGCCGCCTCCAATTTTCGGTAACAGGCGCTGACAAACGATCCAGCGGATGGAATCTGACAGACGTACACGTATTTGATTTTCTTCATCCGTGGTAAACATTCCCAAAATACGATTGATTGTCTGACCTGCATCAACAGTGTGCAGAGTGCTTAAAACAAGATGGCCTGTTTCCGCGGCGTTTAGGGCTATTTCAACAGATTCACGATCACGCATTTCACCGACGAGGATTACTTTGGGTGCCTGACGCAGAGCTGCACGCAAACCATTAGCAAAAGTATCAAAATCCTTGCCTAATTCGCGTTGATTAATGGTTGCTTTCTTTTGAGTGTGCGTATATTCCACCGGGTCTTCCAATGTAATTATATGGACAGCTCTATTCTCGTTGATTTCATTAATAACGGCGGCAAGAGATGTGGTTTTACCTGTACCGGTTGCGCCTGTTACCAAAATGATTCCGTTTCTTTCGTTGGCAATTTTGTAGTAAGCTTCGGGTAATTCCAGTTCAGCGCATGAGGGGATTTTTGATTCCAATTTTCTTAAAACAATAGAATATTGACCCAGTTGCGAAAATACATTTACACGAAAACGTGCAACTCCCGGCAGTTCATAAGAGAGGTCACACGAACCTTCTTTAATTAATGCTTCCATCAGCCGATGATCCTGACCAATCAGGTTTAGAGCAAAAATTTCTGTTTGAAATGGAGTGAGTATGTCAAAATGAGGTCTTAAATCAACGGGGACTAATTCGCCGGATACTTCTACCTGAAACGGTTTACCCACGGTTAAATTGATGTCGGAAACATCCACGTTGGATTCCAGCATTTTTGTCAGTATATGGTCTATTTCCGGTTTTCTCATAGGCTATCCTCGCAATGAATTTATGCTTCAGTAAAGTCTGTTGGTGGATATTTCAAAAGAGGACGGAATCTGGCTTTATCGTTCGCTTTGATGTACGCTTCATCAGCACTTATCCATCCACGGCTTAAGAGGTCCATAATCGCATCGTCTAAAAGTTGCATTCCGTATTTTCTACCTGTCTGCATCATAGATGGAATTTGATAGGTTTTTGATTCACGGATCAAATTTCGTACTGCAGGGGTGGCAATGCAAATCTCCAGAGCTACACAGCGGCTTTTAATGTCCACTCTCTTGAATAGAACCTGCGAGACAACAGCGCGCAAACCATCAGCCAGTGTGGAGCGGATTTGCAATTGTTCGGACGCCGGAAAGACTTCAATTATTCTATCAACAGTTTTTGCGGCACTGGTTGTGTGGACCGTGGAAAAAACCAGATGACCTGTGGATGCGGCTTCCACAGCGAGAGAGATGGTATCAAGGTCGCGCATTTCTCCAACCAGAATAATATCCGGGTCTTCACGTAATGCTCCCCGCAATGCCGAAGCGAAAGTTTTAGTATGAATTCCCACTTCCCGTTGATTTACAATACAATTTTGGCTTTTATGAACAAATTCAATTGGATCTTCGATTGTAATAATATGATCTCTACGCAAACGGTTAGCTTCATCTATAATTGCTGCCAGTGTTGTGGATTTACCGGAACCGGTTGGGCCGGTGACCAGCACAAGTCCACGCGGTAGACTCGCCAGTTTTGATATTACTTCAGGAAGTCCGAGTTGTGCGCACGATGAAATTTTATCGGGGATTTCACGAAATACTGCGCCTATACCGTTTTTTTGCCGGAAGTAGTTTACACGATAACGTGCAAGGTTGGGAACTTCATAGGCAAAATCAACGTCACCGGTTTCTTCAAAATGTTTGATTTTGTGCTCCGGGGTGATTTCATAAAGGAGCACCCTCAAACTATCATTTGTGAGAGTGTCATATTTTATCCGTTCAATATCACCGCGGATTCTAAGGGCGGGTTGTTGGCCGGAGACAAGATGAAGATCCGATGCACCCTGATCATGCATAAGTTGAAAAAAAGCATCAATTTTCGCCATGTGTTATTCTCCTCAGTAGGAATTAACTAACTTCTATCATTGTTTTGCGGGAAAAGAATCAAATAATTTAATCGGTTGTAAATATTACTGCTGCATGCTTTTTGCAGCTTATAATTATATGTGCATATAGAAAACCTTAGGATTAAGGTTAACTTGATTGTTATATTAACAATTTCTTGACACTAAGACAAGCAATAATATATGCTCCCTGACGTTTTTATGGCAGGTAATCTTAAGGTTGGGGATGTAGCTCAGCTGGGAGAGCGCGACGTTCGCAATGTCGAGGCCAGGGGTTCGATCCCCCTCATCTCCACCATATCTTATTTTTTCTCATTAAAGATTTTGGATAACCGCCACTCTTTTCTCTTCTTCCAGCCTCCTTTTTGGTAGGCGTAACTGGCCAAAAGCGGCAGAGCTATTGTAGCTTCCGCATAAACCATCTGTTCGCAGGAAGAATCTACTTTGCCCCAGGAATTAGCTTCCTTAAGTGTAGAGCTTGAGCAGGCGCCATCGCGCACATCTGCTACTGTAATTTGAACAGCGTATTTGTGCATAGATACTTCATGCCCCAGTATCTCGGCGCAAACAACCGTATCTTGAGCGAAATTCTTAGGTACACCACCGCCGATCATTAATAAACCACTGGTTCCTGCTTCTATTTTAATTTTGGTCAGCTCCATGAAATCTTTGACTGAGTCAATGGAAATATGATTTTCAGGGCGTTCATGTTGATGCAACACTAATCCAAAACCAGCGGAACTATCTGAAAATGCAGGGCAGAAGATCGGTACATCGTTTTCATAAGCCGCCTGAACCAGTGAGTTTTTCTTCCGGGCCTTTTTTACCATATATCTGCCCATTTCGGCAATGAATTCACGTGAAGAATATGGACGGGGCGGCAGAGCATCGGCAATTAATTTAATCGTTTTATCGCAGGCTTGTAATTCTTCTTCATCAATATAAGTATCATATATACGGTCAATATAAAGCTTGCGCAATAATTTGTCATCGACAAAAGGTGTGCCCTGATAATGTCTGAATCCCAAGGCCTCAAAAAAGTCCATATCCACAATGGAAGCTCCCGTGGCCACGATAACATCAATCATGTTGTTTTTAACCAGATCAACGTAGACTTGCATACAACCGGCTGCGGAAGTGGAACCAGCCAGAGTCAGTATGATAATGCATTTTTTTTCTCTGAGCATGCGGTCGTAAATATCAGCAGCGTTAGCCAGGTCACGGGCGGAAAAAGACATTTTTTTCATTGCATTGATAATATCCGCCGCTTTTATTTTTTTGATGTCAATATGTTCGACTTTTTTGCTCAGTAAATCTTTCTTTTTCATTAAATCCTGACTCCCTTAAATTTAATTAATTAACATTGGAGTGTTTCTAAATCATAGACGCCTAAAAGTCAACACATGCATAAAAAATAACCCTTGACTCTTGTGTGGTGGACAAATATAAAGAAACATCCATAAACTAGTTACTTAGCGCTAAAAAATATAATAAACGACTGACGTACGATACCACATCAATTGAAGTTATTACCACGAAGTGATCATCAAAATGTTGCGGGAAAAATAAAAAGTACGTATCGATGACGACGATTCAGAGATGATATTAAATACCTGACTGTGAGGCAAGAGCAGTCATAACAATTTGTCAGATTTAAGGATTCGTTCTTCTACCGTCCCATCTTCATCAAGTCGATGTCATCAAGTAACTCGTTTTGGAAAAAATACGATAGTGAGCGTTGACAGACCTGGGTCATTAGAGATGATTCATTAAATATCCCGGGCCTTCCTGATCTTTTTGGATAAGGGAAAGGAAATCGTATGAAAAAAATTGCTACTCTGATTACAACGCATCCGTGCCTTATCCTTATGGTGGCTGTTATTCTGGCAATTCTGGCTGCCCTGGGAGCTTATTTAGTTCCGGTCAACTATGATGTCCTGTCCTATTTGCCTCAGCATGTGGAATCTATCCAGGGTCAGAATATTATGGCACGGGAGTTCAAAGCGGCTGACACAGCTTACGTTCTGATCAAAACCAAACAGACTTCGCAAGTTCTAAAAATCAAGAATGACCTCGCAGCTATTCAGGGTGTCGATAAGGTAACATGGTTAAGCGATCTGGTTGACCCTTCTGTGCCGGATACCTTCATTCCACCGGAAGTTAAGGGGTTGTACAAGAAAGGCGACTATGCGTTGCTGCATCTGTCATTTGTCAACCCGGCCAAAAGTATGGCTACTCAGAATACTGTTGAAATGATCGAAGCTTATCTGAAAGGTGTAAAAAATGAGCATTGCTTCACCGGTTTCCCGGTTTTTGTTTATGAAGATAAAATACTCGTTAATGAACAGATGCCCAGGTGTATGGCAATAGCGACAGTCCTTACTTTGTTAGTTGTGTGGATTTCCACGGGATCGTTTGTTGTAGCTATTTTATTTCTAACCTCCATGGGATTCGGCATTCTTTATAATCAGGGCACTAATTATTTACTGGGTACCGTATCGGTTTTTACACATTCTTTTACACCTGTTGTTCAGTTGGGCGTGACCATAGATTTTTCCATCTTCCTGATGCATCGTTTCCGTGAGGAATGCAGGCACATGGACAGGTCTGCAGCTATGACCATGGCTATTGAAAAGACAGCTATGGCAATTGTTCCTTGCGCTCTAGTGACGATGGCTGGTTTTCTTGCCCTGACTTTCATGCAGATCAGAATAGGCATGGATATGGGTGTTGTAATAGCCAAAGGTGTTTTTTTTGGTCTCATGGCGACTATTATTATTTTGCCGGCTTTAACGCTGACCTTTGAACGTTACATCAAAGTTCGTGATGTACAGATTACCAAGGAGCGATTCGCGCCCGTGGTCAAACGATTACTGTCACGTCCCGCGTTGTTGCTGGTCTGTTTTATCATCGTGTTTATTCCGGCAGGCTACGCCAAAAATCACATCCAACTTTCCTATGACCTTCAGGATATTACGCCGCAAAATCTCGAATCAATGCGGGCCGTACCTAAAATTTCCAAGGCGATGGGTTTTACGGAAATGGCTGATATCCTTTTACCGCGTGAGACCCCACGCTGGATTCAGAAACAGGTCATTGACGAAGTTAACAAACTACCCGGTGTAATTCAGACCATTGCGTTGGGAAGCTTCGTCGATCCGTCAATTCCGGAGTCATTCATTCCCCAGCAGGTCCGCGAGCGCTTTATGCATGGGAGGTATAACCGATGTATCGTGAAAACCAGTGTTCGATCTGGTGCGAAGGATGGTAATGCACTAATTCAGAGCATACGTGATATCATTAAACAGCATAACATTACCGGTGCCTATGTGTCGGGCATACTGAGTACATCCAAAGACATGGCCGATATATCTACTTCCGATTTACTCAGAGTTGATCTTATGGGGCTGATTATGGTTTGCTTGATTATTGCGATCATGCTTACTTCGGTATCCATTCCCATCATCCTTGTGGCCAGTATCCAACTGGCTATTTTCCTGAATCTGACAATTACCTATGTCAATGGTAACGTTTTGCCTTTCATTACCCTGGTGAGCCTTTCGTCGATCCAGCTTGGTTCCTGTGTCAATTACGCTATTTTTTTAATTGCCCGCTACAGGGAGGAAAGACATACATCGTTACCCAATACAGCAATGCAGAGAAGTCTTCTGGGGACGGCTCCGGCGATCTTTACCTCAGGCCTCTGCCTGTTCTGTTCCATGATTGGTATGGTTTTCATCAGCGACATCAGCATGTTTAAATCGCTGGCGCTTCTTATCGGCCGTGGAGCGCTTATATCTGTGGCTGTAGTACTTATTCTGCTGCCGGGTATCATAATTGTTTGCGATAAGCTTATTCGCTCTACCAGTTTAGGCTGGAGAAAAGTCATAAAGGAGTAAATCGTGAAAAAATACATAACATTTTTAACAATCCTTATTGTTATTTTTAGTTTTGTTCCAGATACATTGGCCCGTACTACATCGCGTAATGAAACGGTTTATGTAGATTTGGATGACTATGGTAAAGTAAAAAAAACCGAGGTGGTCACCTGGTTACGCACGGACAATAAAACCCTATCCAATGATTTCACAATTCTCAAGAACGTTAGAAACGTACGGGGCATGGATGCTCCCAGGTTGTCACGAGATGGCAATCTTACATTTGCCTTGCCGGCAAAGGACATATTTTACAGTGGTACAACGACCAAAAGTCTACCGGTAGCAGTAAACATAATATATCGGTTAAACGGCAAGGCTGTAAAACGCAACACGATAAATGGTAAAAGCGGTAAATTGGAGTTGATTATCTACCTGAAGAATCAAACCAGTGCTCTTAAAGAATTTAAATACAAAGAAATCGGCACTGGTAAAACAAAAGTTGCCCGGGAAAAAATTCCGGTTCCTTTCATCGTGATGGTCAGTACTGATCTGGATATCGGGCAATTCAATGATGTTGTGGCTCCGGAAGGTGCTTTTGTTGTGGTCGGGCGCACCATGAAAATGAACTGGATGTGCTTCCCATACCCCGAGGCAACTATAAAACTCACAGCCGACATTGAAAAAGCTAAAATTCCATCAATTTTGTTTTCCGTCATTCCTAAATTTCCACCGCTGCCGGAAATGGATATTGAATCCAAACTCAATCAGATTTACGACGGAGTGGATAAGGTCGGGTCCAATTTGGTTTTATTGGAAAAAGGAGCGAATCAACTTAACGACGGACAGCAACAAATGCTCGATGCTTTGAAACAGGTAAATGAAGGTACGGGCAAGCTCATTCAGGCTTCCAATGCGCAAATGGAAATTATCAACGGAGCCATTAAGATTAATGAGGGCATTTGCGAGAAGATGACTTTTATGACAAAAATCCCGTTTATATCCGGTAGTGCAACTAAAGCCAAACATTACCTGGATATTCAGAAAGAACTTCTTACGCTTGCCACTCTGGGCGGCCCGTTTTCAGATGAAATTCTGGTTTTTTTAAAGGAACAGGGCAAGGACGCGCCGCCGGTCAAGGAGTTCCCTGGCATAAAGATTACCACGGATGGCATTACCAAACTTCATGATGGTTCCCGGCAAATGATCGATGGCGCCAAAAAACTCGAAGAAGGATCGCGGCAATTGCAGGACGGAGCGGCTCAAATAAAGGAAAAGGGTACAGATACAATAAAGGAACGAATGCTAGCCGGGGCCGATCCAATCATGCGTAAACTTGCTTCCATCGAGGCAGCTAAACAACTTGTGCTGAAATATGATCGTTTTGCCGGTAAGCCGAGTCCGGTGAAAAGTTCCGTAGAAATAATTATGAAAACCCCGGATTGAAGCAGCCGAAAAAAAATGGGGCCCGATCGGGCCCCACATTAAATTCTTAAGAAAACATAATACTCAGGAGGCAAAGCTTTCTTCCGGGATATCGAGTATGGACATGTCTTCTGTCTTGATGGCAGAAGCAATCGCGTTTACCTCCGGCAGCACGTTCTTGGCAAAAAACCTGGCAGAGTAAATTTTTCCTGAATAGAACGCGGCGTCCTTATTATCCTTGCAGAGTTGAGCTAAGGCCTGTTTGTCGTTTGTATCGGTGCCTTTTCCCTGGGCCAGAGCATCAAGCTTCTCCTTGGCCACACCAGCCTGCCAGAGGAGCAGCCAACCGGATACAACTTTACCCATCATCATAAGGAAGGGATAGGCGTTGTTGACCGGAACAAGCAGCTTACCCTGTTTGGCGCAAGAAGCGAGATACATGCCCATCTCAGTGAGTTTGTTTATGGAATTTTGCACGTCCGCCGCAATATCCGTGTTGCCATTGAGATTTTTGTATTTATTCACGGTGTTGTCCATCTCATTGAGCAGGGACATAAAGTAAGCACCCTTCTTCATGCCCAGCTTGCGTCCAATGAGGTCCAGTGCCTGAACGCCGTTCGTACCTTCGTAAATGGATGCGATTTTTACATCTCTTAAAAATTGTTCGGCCGGATACTCGCAGCAAAAGCCGTAACCGCCGTAACACTGCATGGCTGTCTCTGTCACTCTGAAGCCCACATCAGAGCAATAGGCCTTAACTATGGGGGTAAGTACTTCGGCAATGCCGAGCCATTTGTCCTTTTCCGACTCGTCCCTGGCCACTTTTTCCATGTCGAAACAGTAGGCTGTGAAGTAGATGAGACCGCGCATGGAGTCAATTGAGGACTTCATCGACAGAAGCATCCTGCGGACGTCCGGATGCTGAATAATGGGAACACGGAGGGCATTGGGATTTTTAAATTCCATGAGGGACGATCCCTGAATTCTGTCTTTGGTGTACTGGAGCGCATGCAGATAAGCAATGGAGCCGCTGCAGAGCCCCTGCAGACCGACCATGAGCCGGGCTTCGTTCATCATCTGGAACATGACCTTCATGCCTTCACGTTCGTTACCCAGAAGTTCCGCGTAGCAATTGTTGTTGTCACCGAGGGAGATCATGCAAGTGGCAGAGCCGCGGATACCCATCTTGTGTTCGATGGCGGATATCTCATAGTCATTGCGTCTGCCCAGTGTGCCGTCTTCGTTGACAAGATACTTGGGCATGAGGAAGATGGAAATTCCTTTAGTGCCGGACGGATCACCCTCTATCCTGGCCAGCACAGGGTGGATGATGTTTTCGAACAGATCATTGTCGGCAGCAGTGATGAAGATTTTGGTACCCTGGAGTTTGAAAGTTCCATCGGGCTGGCGAATGGCCTTGGTCGTCATGTTGCCCAAATCCGTGCCGGCGTTGGGTTCGGTAAGCGCCATGGTGCCGCCCCAGATACCCTGCACCATCTTGTCCATGTATTTCCTCTTCTGCGTTTCATTGCCATAGGTCAGAATGAGATGTGCCGCCCCCGCAGCAGCAAAGGGGTAAGCGGCAAATGCGAAGTTATGATAAAACCAGTCGCTGGCACCAACAGACACACTGTTGGGAAGTCCCTGACCGCCTTCTTCCTGAGGGAACATCATACCGATCCAACCACCCTCCCTGAATTTTTGTAATGCCTGGTGAAAACACTTGGGAACAGATACCTTTCCATCCTTAAGTGTGCAGCCTTCCTTGTCGCCTTCGGACATGGTTGGGAAGATAACATCTGTGGCTATTTTTTCAGCTTCATTGAGAATCATATCGAACATGTCCTTGGAAAAATCCTTGTATTGGTCATACTCGCAAAGCTTGTCCACTCCGAGCATATCATACATGATAAAATGCTGGTCTTTCACGTCCACAATCTTGCTGGTCATCTCATTACTCCTTTATGGTTTATTTTTTTTACCGGTCGATTTCTTGCCTCCTTGTGTGGCCATATTCAATGCACACGGTGTCCCGGTTAACGTGACATAATAACTTTTCCGAGTGTCATAACCTCCGCCTCTTTGGTTCCTTCGTATAATTCAAGAATCTTCGCGTCACGATAAAATTTCTGCACTTTATATTCTTCAATGTATCCGTAGCCGCCATGGAGCTCTACGGCAAAATTGGCGCAAAATACTGCTGTCTGACCTGCCAGATACTTGGCCATTGCCGATAGGTGATAATCCGGATGACCGGAATCAAGCGACCATGCCGCCTTGTAAGTAATGTTCCGAAGAGCTTCTATCCTGATCCACATTTCGGAAAGCTTTTGCATTGTAATCTGAAATGACCCGAGAGGTTTTCCGAAAGCGGTTCTTTCTTTACAGTATTTTACGGACTCGTCCAGGCATGCCTGTGAAAGTCCCAGGCCCTGGGCTGCTACCATAATGCGCGTCGTATCAAAGAAGTGCATGAGCTGATAAAATCCGGCGCCTCTTTTGCCGATAAAATTTTCTTTAGGAACCCTGACTTCCTCCAGTGCTATTTCCGAAGTGTCGCTGGCCCGAATTCCCAGTTTACCTTTAATTTTTGTCTTTGTGATTCCCGGCGCGTCCGCGGGTACAATGAACTGACTGAAACTTTTATGAACTTTCTCGTTCGGGTCGGTAATAGCTTGTACCACCATCCAGTCACAAACGGTTCCGTTGGTAATGAACATTTTGTTACCCGTAATAATAAAATCATCGCCATCCTGAACGGCCCTTGTTTTGTAGCCGGCCACGTCTGTACCCGCATTCGGTTCCGTATAGGCACCCGCGAAAACCTTATCGCCCGAACAAACAGGAGGGAGATATTTTTCTTTTTGTTCTTTTGTACCATAATAGTAAATGTTTTCGCATCCGAATGTGGCAGCAACTATATTCAGACCTATACCCATGCATACCCGGGAAAGCTGTTCTGTTATGATGGTATTACCTAAAAAACCACCGCCGCTTCCTCCGAATTCCTCCGGTATCCAGCAACCGATCAAACCGTTGACCCCGGCCTTCTTGCGGATTTCAGGAGTATACTTCTCTTCTTCGTCTGCTTTTTGTGCTTCCGGCTCTATTTCTTTAATGGCAAATTTGTATGCCATGTCCGCAAGCATTTTCATTTCGTTTGATAATTCAAAATCCATTGCTATCTCCTTAAAAATAATTTTTTTAGTCGTATAATCCGTAACTCTGATCTTTCAGAAGATTTCTGGCAATAACCAGTCTTTGTATCTCAGACGTTCCTTCATATATAGAAGTGGCTCTCGCGTCGCGATAAAGCCGCTCGACTTTGAAATCTTTAAGATAACCGTATCCGCCGTGAATCTGTAAGGCCAGATATGCGCTCTTGTTGGCCAGTTCCGAGGCAAATAATTTTGCCATGGACGCCTCTTTTGTGAAAGGCATTTTACGGTCTTTTTTCCAGGCTGCTGATAAAGTAAGCAAATTAGCCGCTTCGAGCCCTGTCGCCATGTCGGCGATCATCCATTGAATAGCCTGAAATGAGCTTATGGTCTTTCCGAACTGTTTACGTTCCCTGGCATATTTTATACTTTCATCAAGGCAAGCACGGGTGATGCCCAAAGCCTGCGATGCTATACCGATACGACCGCTGTCAAGAGCTGTCATGGCTATCTTGAAGCCTAGGCCTTCTTTGCCCAGCAGATTTTCTTTGGGAATCCTGCAATCATCGAAGATAAGTTCCACTGTATTGGAAGCTCTCAGTCCCATTTTATCTTCCCGTGTGCCTATGGAAAACCCGGGTGTATCTTTTTCAACGATAAAAGCCGAAAGACCTTTGCTGCCTTTGTCCGGACCGGTTCTGGTAATCAGATTGACTATATCAGCATATTGTCCGTGAGTAATGAAGACTTTTGTTCCGTTGATCAGATAATAGCCTCCTTTGTCTTCAGCCCTGATCGAGAGGCTTCCGGGGTCTGAACCGGCGGCCGGTTCCGTGAGGGCGAAACACCCCAGCATTTCTCCCTGCGCAAGCTTGAAAAGATATTTTATTTTCTGATCTTCATTGCCGAACTTTAGTAACGGTTCGGTAGAGAGATTGGCCACAGACATAGTCACTGCGGTTGAAGCGCACGAATACGCGATTTCCTGCAGTGCCAGGCAATAACTGACTGCAGAAGCGCCGACTCCGCCATACTCAACCGGTACCATCATGCCCAGCAGGCCTAACTGCCCCATTTTTTTTACAACTTCCAAAGGGAATATTTCTTCTTTATCCCTTCTGGCAGCTTCTGGTTCCAGTTCCTTCCTGGCGAAATCTTTGGCCATGAGTCTGACCATTTCCTGTTCTTCAGTGAGTTGAAAAGACATATCGCCTCCTTACGGCACATAAATGACAACCAGAAGCTCCGCCTTTTCATGAGTTGGGTTGCTGAGCTTATGGGAAAGGGAGGAATCAAAGTTTATACATTCACCTTTCTTTAAAGTTGAAGTGTTCCGACCTACTTGAATAGTGAGACCACCTTGAAGTACGTAAATAAATTCTTCTCCTTCATGGTGGTATTCAACACCTTTATGTTCTGTTTCCGGATCAATGGTTACAAGATAAGCTCTTAAGTGTTTTTCAGCTCCGGACAATGTAAGAGGTGCATAAGCATACGATGCTACTCTCTTCTTATGACTGATTTTCCTTCTTCTCGAGGCTTCCTTGCTTTCCTGGAGTTGATCCATGCCAACCTTGAGGACGCGACTCAGCTGGAGAACTACCGCGACGGGTGGTGGTGTTTTTCCTTCCTCGATTCCATTGAGAAAATCTGCCGGATAGCCGGTATCATGTGCAAGAACTTCGATACTGAGACTTTTTGCTTCTCTCAATTTGCGGAGTTTTGTGCCAAAGGATTCTTCCGGTGTTCTTATCATAAATCTCCCTTCGTATCTTAAAATACAATTATCTTAGGTATTGATATATTGCCAGGCTATGGTCACCTGTATATATGTTTCAACTGAATAATCCTGTTTCTTTGAACTCATCGATTTCCTTATTTGTATAACCCAACTCAATCAGAACCTCGCGTGTGTGTGCCGGGCCGGAAACGCCGGCATGCCGGTACTCAACAGGGGTTTCGGAGAATTTGACAGGATTTCCGATCTGTCTGACGCTGCTCCCGCCAGGCATGGCCACCTTTACAACCATCCTGCGCTCAACTGTTAAAGTGTCGCTGAAGGCCTCTGCAAGGGTCAAGACCGGCTCAACGCAAGCGTCGGTCCGGCTGAAGATGTCTACCCATTCGTCCCGTGTTTTTGTAAGGAAAATATTACGAATTTCCTTTTTGATCTTTTTGATTTTATGAGGAAGAATGCTGCCCGAGATCAGATCCGGACGATTGATGGTATTACAGAAATTGGTAAAGAAATGCGTTTCCAACCCGCCGAAGCTTATGTGTTTACCATCTTTTGTTTCATAGTAATCATAAATGGATCCGCCGTTCAGATATTCTCCCTCCCGGAATGGATCGCGGCCACTCACAAGAAATCCCGCTCCGACAATGGCGTTGAATGCGATCATGCCGTCAGTCATGGAAATATCGATATGTTGACCGACGCCGGTATGGAGACGATTAATGACTGCTGCCAGAATGCCGATAATGGCATTATTCGAGCCGGAGGCCACATCGGCGATTTGAATGCCCGTGAGGCTGGGACCGGATTTTTCTTTCCCGGAATATGATGCAACACCGGAACGGGCAATATAATTGATGTCATGACCTGCGCGGTTACGCAGAGGACCTGTCTGTCCGTAGCCCGTGATTGAGCAGTAAATTATGGCAGGGTTGATTTTTTTAAGATCTTCATAGGCCAGCTTTAATTTTGCCATAACACCGGGACGGAACTGTTCAATCAAGATATCGTGATCAGCAACTAACTTATGGATAATGGTGATAGCTCTCGGATCTTTGAGATTCAGGGCCATGCAGCGCTTGCCGCGTCCGAGTTGAGCTGCTATGGCCGACAGCTTTGTTTCAGGGATGAAAGGCGGCAGAAAATCAACTAAATCAGGGCGGGAACCGGAAATGATTTTCAAAACATTGGCACCCATGTCAGCCAGACACATCGTGGCATAAGGTCCCGGCAACAGTGTTGTGAAATCCAGAATCTTTAACCCTTGTAATGCCCCCGGCATAAATACTCCTTATCGTTTTTTAGACGGTCGCAATATAATTATTAATCGAAATACTTGGCTTTATTGGCCAACGAAAATCGCGCTTTCTGTTTAGCCAGTTCATTGATCATGCACAAGCCGTTACCCAACTTGCAGGAATCCATCGCTAGCACCCTGTTAAGTAACTGGTCAAACAAATCCGGATCCTTGATAGTGCGGCACAAATACCTGGCAATAAAAACATCGATCAATCCGAATTCACCATTTTCTACCTTATTACCTTTTGCAAATGCTTCTTTGGAAGATTCCGCTCCACCGCCCAAACCGGCATAGACCGGCATAATTGCGTAATATATACCCAAAATATTCCAACTTGCCCCCCAGGCATAATTCGGATCGAGTTCAATAGATCTTCTCCCCGCAGCAACGGCATCCTGAATGTCTATAATTTCATCTGGGTTTGCCAGTTGCAGCGTCACCCGTTTGGACAGGTTAATTCCATACCAAGTTAGCGCTTTTAAATCATCCTTGGTCAGAAACTTTACTGCCTCGGGAATTTTCATTCCGTTATCTATTGCCTTACGGAATTTGGCATTATTGGCCTTCAATGCCCGCATGCCATATTCTGTTCCAGTCTTGAAAAGTGATATGGCATAGTCAACATTTTCATCTTCAACAAAAAGAGCATAGTCCGCATATAGGAAAGATGCGGTTGCCAGCAGATTATAATTTATTGGTGCCAGTTCAATCATGCCCGTAATTACCATCAGAGCTCCGGGAAACCCGTCTTTTATAACAGCAGGATTATTTTGCCTCATAAGATTTTCAACAAGGTCGTCGACCGACATGTCCACCAAGTTAACGGCGGCATTTTGTGTGGTGTGTCTGGTTGTTGCGCATCCCGATATACCTGCTAATAGAGAAACAAACAGACAAAAAATAGAGATACTTTTAAGAATCAACATAATCTTTTTCATCACTATTCCAGCCTCCCGGTAAAATTTTAGAATTATAACCCCATCATCTTTCCAACAATGACTTTCATTACTTCTGTGGTCCCCGCAAATATTGGAATTACTCTTACATCACGGGCAAACCGGCAAATAGGATATTCTTCCATATATCCGTAGCCTCCGTGTAACTGAACGCATTGGTACGCTACACGATTCGCCATCTCCGGTATCCAGGCTTTGGCCATTGATACCTTCATAACAATATCTTCTCCGGCTATGTATTCGCATATGAGATTGTCTAAAAATGCTCTGCCTAATTCTATTTCCGTTGCCATTTCGACTATTTTAAATGTGTTGTGCTGGAAAGAACTGATCGGTTTTCCGAAAACCGTTCTTTCTCGTGAGTATTTAATTGTCATTTGCAGCATTGCTTCAGCCATGGATTGTGCCATGATGGATGCAACCAGTCTTTCTCCCTGAAGTTTTTTCATCAGGAAGGAGAACCCTTCTCCTTCCTTACCCAGAAGATTGGCAGCAGGAACACGGCAGTCTATGAAATTCAATTCCGCTGTGTCCTGGCTGTGAAAACCCATTTTGTCGAGTTTGCGGCCCTTTTCAAAACCAGGCGTACCGGCTTCCACACAGATAAGACTAATGCCCCTGAAAGGTGGATCTGTTTTGGTGTCTGTTTTGACGGCAACTATTGCAAGATCACAATTTATACCGTTGGAAATAAATGTTTTTTGTCCGTTAATAACGTAATCGTTACCGTCTTTTTCAGCAGTTGTGCGAATCGCTGCCAGGTCCGAGCCGGTTCCCGGTTCTGTCATGGCAACTGCCGTAATGATATTTCCCGAGGCGCATCCCGGAAGCCAGCGTTTTTTTTGTTCTTCGTTGCCGAAACTGTGAATATAAGGAACTATAATGTCACTATGCAGACCGGCCAGAAGACCAGTAGCGCCAGCAAAAGATAACTCCTCATTGATGACCACGGAATACTCGTAACCGGCATTTGATCCGCCGTATTCTTCTTCAAGCCAGGGACAGAGAAATCCGCTTTTGCCCATTTTCATCCAGGCATCTTTAGGTACTATTTTATCATGTTCCCATTTGTCGAGAAAAGGAATAACCTCTTTTTCCAAAAATTTACGGAAACTTTCACGAAATATTTGATGCTCTTGGGTAAACAGTTTTCTCGGCATGAAAAATCCTTTCTTATTTATTTTACGTAAGGGATAGCAAAAAAACACTGCTTCTGTTGATAAACGTTAAGAAGATTCCAATTTAATCAACACGCAGAATAATAGCTTCACCCTGTGCCAGACCGCCGCAGATGGATGCCACACCATAGCCACCGCCACGTCTCTGAAGTTCATAGGCCAAATGCATTGTAATTCTGGCGGCACTTGCACCCACGGGATGACCGAGAGCGATTGCACCGCCATTGACGTTGGTCTTCTCCCGAATCTCTTTCCATTTTTTGTCATTATCAGTGGCCAGCATTTTTGTGGACGTCATGGTAACTGCGGCGAATGCTTCATTAATCTCAATTAAATTCATCTGATCCAGAGTCAATTTCGCATGGTCTAGAGCTTTCTTAATAGTACGAGCTGGAATTTCGGCAATCGCTCTGGGTGCGGTTGCCGATGCAACGGTAGCCACAATTGTAGCCAAAGGTTTAAGTCCTTTCTGTTTTGCTTTTTGTCTCGTCATGAACAATATTGCGCCGGATCCCGCGCTGATAGGGGGAGCGTTGCCCGCCGTAACCGTTGGGCTTCCATAGACGGGTTTTAATCTGGCGAGCGCTTCCATACTAGTTGAGCGGGGGGATTCATCCTTTTCGATAACTATTGGATTACCTTTTTTCTGAGGAATAATAACCGGAAGAATTTCTTCTCCGATCTTGAACTTTCCTTCAGCAAAAGCCCGTGCGTATTTTATCTGGCTGCCTAATGCCCATTCATCCTGCATTTCTCTTGTTACACCGTGCTCCAGTGCGACTTCTCCCGCGTCTTTCGCTACCGGATTAAAACCCTTGGCAGCGTAACCCAGTTCGAAAAGTCCATCCATGAGCTGAATATGCCCCAATCTTACTCCCTTTCGCAAGCCAGGTGCCAGATGCGGTGTCCGCGGCATATTTTCGGAACCGACGGCCATAGCGATCTCTGCTTCACCCGCTTTAATGGCCCGAAAGCCCAGCCGTAGACAGGTGAGCGATGAGCAACAGGCCCGATCCAGAGTAAGCGAAATATTTTCCGCCGGAAATCCGGCGAGAAGTGTTGCCTGCCTTGCCGGCACGTCCGTTTCCAGGGCGACTTCCGCCAGAACGCAGCTGCCGTAGTTGATTTCATCGACTTCGTCGGGATTTATTCCTGCTCGCTTAACAAGCTCTTGCATGACCATGACTCCCAGATCAATACTGGGAATGTCCGCCATAGCCGAGTTAAAATTGCTGAAAGGTGTCCTTACGGCACTGACAATGACTATATCATCATCCTTGTTTTGCATATGGAATTATCTCCTTATCAGTTTTTTGTTTTTGTATGGAAAATATTAACTATCGAGCAGCCATTCGAATGGCTCCATCTAGCCTTATTACTTCACCGTTTAACATGCGATTTTCGATTATATGTCTGACTAGAAATGCGAACTCATCCGGTTTCCCCAATCTCTGGGGAAAAGGCACCGTTTTCCCAAGGGCTTCGCGCACCGCATCGGGCAAACCACGAAGCAGCGGCGTGTCAAAAAGGCCTGGGGCTATCGTCATTACCCGGATTCCGTAATCAGCGCATTCTCTGGCAATCGGCAGCGTCATGGAGACTATCCCTCCCTTGGCTGCGCTGTATGCAGCCTGACCGATCTGACCGTCATAAGCAGCGACGGAAGAAGTATTGATTATGACTCCTTTCTCTCCGTCAGCGTCAGAAGAATTTTTGACCATTTGTTCAACGACCAGTCTGACGACGTTGAATGTACCGATGAGATTTAGCTGGATCACCTGGCTAAAAGACGCAAGTGGCATGGGACCTTTTTTGGATAAAACCTTCATGGGAACGCCTCCCCCGGCACAGTTGATGGTGATGTTAATTGCGCCGAAAGATTCCATGGTTTTGTTGATGGCTTCCTGAACAGTCGCATCATCGGTTACATCCGTTTTCGCAAAGAGAACGTCCTTGCCCAGCTCGGCAGCAAGTTTTTCTCCTCTGTCGGCGGCAAAATCGAAGATGGCGATTTTTGCGCCGCCGGAAAGCAGGTTCCTGACACAAGCCTCTCCCAATCCCGAAGCGCCGCCGGTTACAACGACAATACTGTCTTGTATGTTCATATGATCCTCCTGTTTTATTGTTGGTAAGAAAGGTGTTTCATAATCTGTTAATTATACTCTTTCAAAAATAGTCGCCGGTGCAGTACCGCCGCCCGTGCATAGAGAGACAAGGGTATAACGGGCTTTCCGGCGGCAAAGCTCATGAATGGCCGTAACGCTCAAGCGGCAACCGGAGTTGCCCACTGGATGTCCAAGCGCCAGTGCACCTCCGTTGACGTTGAGTTTGTTCATATCCGCGCCGAGTTCTTTAGCCCAGGCCAAGGGAATGGGCGCGAAAGCTTCGTTGATTTCAAAGATATCGATGTCCTTCATTTTAAGGCCTGACTTATCCAGTACTTTTGGCGTCACATAGATTGGTCCCGTGAGCATGATTCGGGGGTCAGATCCTACAACGGCATTGGCTACAATCCGTACCATGGGTTCAATGTGGAGCTCTTTCATCCGTTTTTCACTAATAAGAATGACAGACGAGGCTCCATCCGTGATGGTGCTTGATATGCCTGCCGTTATCCATTTTGTATTTGGTAAAATTTTAAGAGCACTTAATGTTTCATGACTTGTTTCGGGCCTGATGGTTTCATCGGAGTCACGGACGATTTTATTGTTATCCTTATCCACACCCTTCATCGGCAGAATTTCATTTTTAAAATAGCCGTTGATAGTTGCTTCGTGGGCCTTCCTGTGGCTGGCAATAGCGAATTCATGGCATTCATTTTGTGAAATTTCCCATTGGTCAGCGATCATCTGGGCGGAGTGGATCTGATCTGCCTTGCCATATTTGCTGATGTAAAATTCACCGAAAGGATTTCCCATGGGCTTTCCTGTATAAAGGGTGCCGTTCATATCCGAGCACATGGTGTATTTTGACATTAATTCGCATCCGCCGGCGATTACAATATCCATAGTGCCTGAAGCAATCAGGCCGTAGGCAAGGTGAATGGCGGAAAGAGAGCTTCCGCACTGACGATTTACAGAAATACCGGGAACAGGGGAGGGTAATTTGGATGCCAGGATTCCCATGCGACCAAGATTAAACCCTTGTTCTCCGACCTGGTATACTGTGCCGGTAATGACATCTTCCACGAGGGTGGGATCGAGGTTTATCCGGTTGACAGCCTCGTTGAGTATGGTTCCCAGAAGTTCCGGAGCAGTCCAGTTACGAAGATACCCGTTCTGACGGCCTACCGGTGTTCTTACTGCGCTAACGATAAAAACATCATTCATGACCTATTTCCTCGATCTTAGATCGAATTGATATTTACAAAGTGGTTGGATATGACAAACATATCAATCCATGATTCGTTAATACTTTCGACCGTTGCACAGATGTCTTGAAACGTTAGAAACGTCTGTTTGGCTGAGGTAAGTAACACATACTTATCTGACTGTCAAATATTTTTTTGTTGTTCAGTCATATAAATATTTTGAAGATCATTTATTTTCTAACTGATTTAAACAATTATAAATTTGCATTTTCATGAGAAAAAATAAAGACGACAGAATGTCTGTGGGTGGATTATATCTGATATTAAAAGATGGCAAGTTAAAAGTAACTGCGACAGTTCTGAGATTATTAAGGTAAAAATATGTGTAGGGAATATTTCCCTGCTGTTTTACAGGCTTCTTTTTTTCGAGCCGATTTTGTCTTGTTTTACAATGCCGGTAAAAACTAACTTGCAGATTTCTTCCGTATAGTCTTTTGTTTTTATTTTTGTTCCGAATATTATTTTGGGCAGGCACAAATGTTCAATGGCGCCCATAATTATCTGACGAATATGACGAGGAGATATGTCCGAACGTATTTCTCCCTGTTTTACGCCTTTTTCAATGATGTCCAATAGAATGTCTGCGTATTCTCTGATCAGCTCGTATGTCTCACCGGTGAAAAATGCCGGGAAATTGCGTATTTCAATTATTAGAATTTTTGCAAACACCGGTGTTTCCTGATAATAATTCAAGGTCGAAGAAATGAATGTTTTAAGCTTATTAAATGTTCCCTTGGTATTATCAAGGTCCTGGCGGAGAATCTTTACGAAATCCGCTGAGTATTCCTGCAAAACATAATGCAGTAAATTTCGTTTATCTTTAAAATACTTGTAAATCAAAGCTTCATTGACCCCGGCAGTGTTGGCAATTTCTGCCCAGGTAATGACATCGAAGTTTTTCTTCTTCAAAAGAGAAATCATCGCTTTGGAAATTTTAAGGTGCCCCGGCGGGATTGATAGTTGTTTCTGATCCGGCGGCGCGTTATCATTTCTGCACAGCAAAGATTTCATCGATAAATCTGTTTTTATATTTAGATGGGAAGTATTTTTTAGAGAGAGAGTATTTTTGTTTGTTTTTTTTGTGTCAGGTTTAATAAGAGATTTCTTATTCATAATGTAACTATAAAAAGTCCAATCTGGTATGTCAAGAAAAACTTCGCTTCAACCGATAAAATGCAAAAATGTCTCTGTGAGTTTAATCCAAACCCACAGAGACAAAAATCATTAGAAATATATTTTATGCTGCCAACTTTTTGGCTATCGCAGATGCCTTTTCAATAATGCGATCAAAGAGTTCTTTTAGAGTCGGAATGTCATGGCACAAACCGACATCCTGCCCACAGGAAATGATACCCGCGCTCAAATCTCCATCATGATACATGATCCTGGCTCTTGCACCGGAAACAATATCAAAAACTTCCACAATGTCGCCATTGTTGTTTTCGAGTTCAAGGCATCTCTGAGCTGCCTTATTAATCCACACCCGGTGCGTTGCTCCCAGAGAACGCATGATAAGCATCGTATCCAATTCACTGGCATTTATTAAAGCATTCTTTAAGTTATCATGAAGGGGAGCTTCTTTTGTCGTCAGTAAACGGGTGCCCATTATAACAGCCTCCGCTCCCAAAGCCAAGACAGCAAGAAATGCCTCGCCGGTGGCAACACCGCCGCCACCAATAACGGGAATTTTTACACTTTCAACAACTTTGGGAACCAAAACAAGCGTGCCGATATCAAGTTTGCCTGTTGCTCCGCCGTTTTCCTGACCGACAACTGTGACAATGTCGGCGCCAAGACTTTCCGCCTTCTGCGCGTAACGAACGCCGACGCATTTATGAATCCATGTTAAACCGGCTTTTTTAAAACGCTGACACATTTCCTCAGGTGCGGAATGCCCGGATGTTTCAACGATCTTTACGCCTTTTTCCAGTAACACATCCAGGTATTCATTATTGTCAATCGGTTGCATGGTCGGGAAAAAGTTGATATTTACCGCGAAAGGTTTGTCCGTCAATTCGCGGATACGATCGAGTGCCTTGGAAAATTCTTCTCTGGTTTTGTACATGCAAGACGCGATGATTCCCAAACCGCCGGCATTTGAAATAGCCGCGACAAAATCCGCTGATGAAATCCACATCATAGTCCCGCCAATAATCGGGTATTTAATCTTTAACATTTCCGTAATCTTCGTCTGGAACATGAACAACCTCCTGTTTTAGTATTCAGTCAAATTATTTTTGCCGCAAAAAAAAAACACTTCTATTTAATACCACTGTTTTCGCATGGGGTGAACCATAAAAAACTAGGTAGTGTATGTCAAGGAAATCTTAGCCGCAAAATAAAAAGGGGAATAATTATTAATTTTTGCGGTGCGCTTTGCAGGAATATCTTACTTATTTCCGGCTTATTGCGGGAAATAAATGACAGCCCGGTCAAGAAGAAATTTCGACTTAACTCTGGCCAGTTCATTTAAAATATATCCACCGGGCAGAATAGCCGGGTCTGTTTCTATCGCCTGATTTAAAGACTCATTGAACATAACCTGATCTTTAGCCAGAGGGCAGTAGTATTTGGCTCTGAAATATTTGGCCATCATGAATCTATCTCCGCTTATTCTATCGGCAGCATCGAAATCCTTGCGTGAAGATTCAACTCCCCCCGTAAGCCTTGCGTATTCAGGTAAAATCCCATTAACAATTCCCATAACTATATGAGATATTCCGTAAAAATAAGTCTCATCCAGTTCAATAGCTTTCATGGCCAGTCCTGAAATACGGGGTACATCCATGACTGCCGCCGCGTTTGCCAGTGTCAGTAACACCTGTAATCCATAAGCCGTTGATGTCCAGGCCAGCGCATCTACATACTCTTTTTTCATGTGTTTTGCACATTCAGCATAGTCGAGTCCCTGCTCGAATTTTTTACGGAATTCTTTATCCAGCTTTAAGGCACGTAATCCATAATCAATGGCAATATCATATATCTCTACGGCATAATCGGGATTTTCATCTTCGACGAAAAGCCCGTATGCGGTATAAAGCATGCAGGTTCTGGTCAGTAACTTATAGTTATTCGGTGAAAGTTCCGTGACCCCGGTAACTACCAGCAGAGCACCCGGAAGACCGTTCTTTATCTCGCCATAATTTTTACTGTCCAAAAGTTTTTCCACAAGATCATCAAGGGAGGTATCGATCATATTGACAGCGCTTTTTTGAACCATACGGCGTGTAGCGGTGCAACCGGAAAAACAGACCATTAGGAAAAAAAACAAACACAGCGTTGATGAGATACATAAGAATCGCTTCTCCTTCATAAGACTCCCTCCACTTTTAAATTTATGTAATTTAATAATTTTGGTGAATAATCTTAACGGGAAACTATACTCGTACGCTTAATTATTTTGTGTTTCTAATTTTTTAAAGGAACTGTTGGAGCAACGAATAACAAAATTGTTTATCTCTGTTATTTACCTTATTGCCGGACTGATTAGTTGCGGCAACTGGTACACCAATCTTAAAAAGCAAAAACTCTTTGGCACTTTTATTGTGAGACTTAAATTTCAAAAACGAAGTATATTGAAATTTGCAAGTCGAACAATCCCGCCATAAGCTGAGGGTATAATACCCCGCCCCTTGGGGCGGAATTAGGGTCCAAGGCTTGCCTTGGGGTTCATACCCGTGATTTTAAAGTTTCAGAAAATCTTCCACTTATCGCATAGAGATGTTTCAACGGTGACGCTAAAGAACGTCTTCTGTTTTTCTTACGATAAGCGCATTTGTTTTTGAAGATGGTAAAATATAAATCATGTCTTATTGTATGTCAAGAGTAAATATGAAGTAAGTATCACTATACTTCTGTAGCAACCTGTAGCAACTGATTTTGGATTGACCATTTCGGTACTAAATTCAATCTTGTTTTACCCTGCAATATCTGGTAGTTCACAATGCAGGATTATACAAATGGAAGAAATTCTTACCGTTTCACAACTCAATAATAACATTAAGTTTCTTTTGGAAGAAACATTCGGGTCTCTTTTGGTGGAAGGTGAGGTTTCCAATCTGCGGCGACCGCAATCGGGACATGTATATTTTACCCTGAAAGATGATAAAAGTCAGATTAATGCGGTTTTTTTCCGCCAGTTTGGTGTCTATAAAAGAAAAATTGATTTTGAGTTGGAGGAAGGCTTAAAAATTTTGTGCCGGGCGCGTTTGAATGTTTATCTGCCACGCGGAGATTATCAACTGGTTATTGAATCGGTGGAACCTCTCGGTGTCGGTGCTTTGCAAAAAGCGTTTGAACAACTGAAAGCCAAACTTGCAGCAGAGGGGTTATTTGACGAACGCTACAAGAAAAAGCTTCCGTTCCTGCCCAGGAAAATCGGTATAGTGACTTCTCCTACCGGTGCGGTGATGAAAGATATTTTAAAAATAACGAAAAGACGTTTTCCTGTTGCTGATATATTAATTGCCCCCGTAAGGGTGCAGGGTGATGAAGCGGCGACTGAAATAATCCAGGCTCTGCGCAATTTACATTCTTTTGGCGGCGTTGAAGTGATTATTGTTGCCCGGGGCGGCGGTTCTTTGGAAGATATATATTCTTTTAATGATGAAGCTCTGGCACGTGAAATTTTCAAATCTTCAATACCCATAGTTTCAGCAATCGGCCATGAAACCGATTTTACAATTTGCGATTTTGTGGCGGATTTGCGTGCGTCCACACCGTCTGCCGCCGCGGAATTAATTGTGCCGGAATGGATGGAATTGATAACGAAAATTGATAACATAAAACAAAGACTGATAAATGTTTATAACCGCTACCTTAAAGATAAAAAAGATACAATTGTCGGATTGCAGGAAAGGTTAAAAGATCCGCGCCGTTATATGATTAATTTACAGATTCAACTCGATTATCTCAGAGAAAGACTGAAGGCGGCTTTGTATCAAAAAAAGCAGTATTTGCATAACGGTTTAAGTCAACTAGATTTGCGTCTCCGGCATCAAAATCCGGCAAGACGAATCAGTGAAAAAAAGATCTTATTAAAAAATGTTCAGGAAAGTATAAATAAAAATATTTCATATCGTCTGACGGCGCTTCATGAAAGGCTTCGGAAAAATTCTGCTGTTTTGCAATCCTTGAGTCCACTGGTCGTTTTGCAAAGAGGATACAGCATTACACGCAGTGTGCCTGGAGGTGTAATTATCCGTCAGGCGGACGCTTTAAATATAGGTGATGAAGTTAATGTCCAGCTGGCAAAAGGTAATTTTGAAGCAGAAGTAAAAAAAATATCTTAGTAATTCTGAATTTGTTGTATGTAATAAGATGAATTCATTAATGCGCTTATCCTGCATGGTCGGGACTTATCCCGTTTATCGGGGTCAGGAGTAATTATGGCAAAAGAAAAATTTGAAGATGCTTTGGAAAAACTGGAAGATATAGTGAGAAAAATGGAAGCCGGAGATATACCGCTGGAAGAAGCCTTAAAATCTTTTGAAGAAGGGGTAAGGCTCATTCGTTTTTGTTCGGCTAAACTGGAAGAAACCCAGCGACGTGTTGAGATACTGCTGGGTAATGAAGATTCCTTAAAAGTGAGAAATTTTCAGGATGAAGACAGTAATTGAAAATGAATTATTCTTAAAAGCATATCTTCAGGATCGGCAAAAAATTGTGGAAGAAGCGCTGGAGCGTTATCTTCCCGGTGAAAATAAAACACCGGCTGATATATATAAAGCCGTTCGGTACAGTGTCTTCAACGGAGGGAAACGTATCAGGCCAATTCTTTGTCTGGCAGCGGCAGATGCAGTCGGCGGGGATCTGGGGCCGGCTATACCGGTTGCCTGTGCATTGGAGTTGATTCACTCCTATTCTCTTATTCATGATGATTTGCCGGCAATGGATAACGACGATTTCCGGCGAGGCAAGCCCACCTGCCACAAAGTTTTTGGAGAAGACGTAGCCATTCTTGCCGGTGATGCGTTGCTTACCGAAGCGTTTGTTCTTTTATCACGAACGGAAAAAGTGAGGCTTTCCGCGGAAAAACGTATAGCAGTCATTCAGGAAATTGCTCAGGCTGCCGGAATTGACGGCATGGTTGGCGGACAGGCTCTGGACGTGCTTTCAGAAAAATTTGCATCTGAAGAAAAAACTCTCCGTGAAATTCACCGGCGTAAAACCGGCGCATTGATTGTTGCAGCGGTAAGATCAGGAGCGATTATTTCCAATGCTTCCAAAGAAAAAATTAATGCTCTGGCTGAATACGGAATAAATGTGGGATTGGCTTTTCAAATAGCGGATGATATTTTGAATGTGGAAGGAGACCGCGAATTAATGGGTAAAGAAACAGGCAGTGATGCAGCCCGCGGCAAATTAACCTATCCGTCTTTAATGGGGTTGGAAAAGGCGAAAGAAAAATTGGCAAAATATATAGATGCGGCGGAAGTTAGTCTTTCCGATTTTGATGAAAGGGCGCGACCGCTGATTTCGATTGCGCGTTATGTAATGGAAAGAAAATCGTGAGCTATACCAATTCTAAATCAAAGCGCTATTTTTGTTGGTCCCGATGAATCGGGATTGTCGGCTCAGCGTGTGTGTAATACGCTTCATAGTTTACCCGGCGCATGCCGTGCCTTCGCCTAGCCGCCTCAATATCATCTTTGATTTAGAAATGGTCTTAATTATATTGTTAGAAAGGAATTGGTTTTGGTAAAACAGCTAAAAACAGTAAATTACAGTGTTTTGCAAAAAATAGAACATCCTGCGGATATCCGCAAACTCAATATAGCCGAACTTAATACTCTGGCGAAAGAAATCAGAAGTTTGATTATTAATACAGTGGCAACTTCCGGCGGTCATTTGGCTTCATCTTTGGGGGCAGTGGAACTGACTCTGGCGCTTCATTATGTTTTCAATACACCTCAGGATAAAATCGTTTGGGATGTGGGTCATCAATCTTATGCACATAAAATTATAACAGGACGCAAAGACAGATTTTTCACTTTACGCAGACAAAACGGTATTAGCGGATTTCCCAGAAGGGAAGAGAGTGTTTATGATGTTTTTAATGTCGGACACAGCGGAACCTCTATTTCTGCAGCATCCGGGTTTGCCGAGGCCGGAAGCTTAAAAGGTGACAATAAAAAAATAATAGCCGTTATCGGTGATGGTTCCATGACTACAGGAATGGCTTTTGAAGGTTTGAACTGGGCAGGCGATCGCGAGAAAAATATGATTGTGGTTTTAAACGACAATGAAATGTCCATTTCTCCGAATGTAGGCGCGCTGTCCTCTTATTTAAACCGTCTGATGACCGGCAACGCTTTAACCAAGCTCAGAATAAACACAAAGAAGTTGCTAAAAAAAATTCCCGGTGTTGGTAAGTATTTAATAAAATTGATTCAGCAGATAGAAGAATCGTGGAAAACCCTGTTTGTTCCGGGAGCGCTTTTCGAAGAAATGGGTTTTACTTATGTCGGGCCGCTGGAAGGTCACCGTCTGAATCATCTCATTAAAAATTTTGAGAATGTCCGGGGATTTCCGGGACCGGTACTCGTTCATGTTGTCACCAAAAAAGGCAAGGGGTACGAATTTGCCGAAGAAGATCCATTAGGTTTTCACGGAGTGGCACCCTTTGATGTGGAAACCGGTCAGACTATTTCTTCGCAGTCGGATATTCCCTCATATACGAAAGTATTTGGAGACACTCTGGTAAAATTGGCGCGTGCCGACTCTGGAATTGTGGCGATTACTGCCGCGATGTGTGAGGGGACCGGTCTTAATCAGTTTTCTCAGGAATTTCCCGACCGTTTTTACGATGTAGGCATTGCGGAGCAGCACGCCGTAACCTTTGCGTCGGGTCTGGCGATAGAAGGATTGAATCCCGTCGTTGCTATTTATTCGACTTTTCTGCAAAGAGCCTACGATCAGATTGTAAGCGATGTATGTATGCAAAAGTTGCCGGTCGTTTTTGCCATTGACCGCGGCGGACTTGTTGGCGAAGATGGTGCCACTCATCAGGGTCTTCTGGATTATTCTTATTTGCGTTCCATTCCCAATATTATTGTAATGGCGCCTAAAGACGAAAATGAACTGCAGCACATGCTGAAAACAGCTGTTGGCTGCGGCTGTCCGGTGTCGTTGCGTTATCCGAGAGGCAAGGGTGTGGGTATCGATTTAGATGGCGAACTGAACACTTTGGATATTGGCAAGGGCGAGGTACTGAAAGAAGGTTCAGATCTGGCAATTATTGCTATCGGATCGGCTGTGAATCCTGCTGTGGCTGCGGCAGGGAAGCTTTCAAAAGAGGGAGTGAATATCAAGGTTATCAATGCCCGTTTTGTCAAACCTCTTGACGAAGAACTTATTTTGAAAACAGCAGTAGCGATTAAAAAAATTATTACAATTGAAGAGAACGTTATCCAGGGCGGATTCGGCAGTGCTGTTCTGGAATTACTGGCTGGAAAAAATGTGACCGGCGTTGTGGTAAAACGGTTGGGTATTCCCGATGAATTTGTCTGTCACGCCACACAGGCCGAGCAGCGCCACAAGTACGGCCTTGATGAAAAAGGGATTATTCTGGCTGCAAAAGAAATGCTTTTAAAGAAATAGCATATCTTATGGTTGGCAGAAATTCTAATTTTTCCCACCCGAATTATTCAATACCTTCTAAGCCATTCCAGGACTTTGGGAAAGTGATCATTCGGGGCATCTTTATGCGTCATCATGGAGACGTGGTTGTAATCATGCAAGTTGCCGTTTTTTTTGCTGAGTACCATAAAGTCTTTTATATGATCACCTGACTCCATCATAAAATTCCAAACATCCTTGTAATGGCCCAGACAGGCGTCATCGATTGCTGCGATATAAAGCGTCGGTGGCAGATGGACCTTTTTTGCCGCCTCGCCGTAGTCAAATCCGTCGGTGGTATCGACCCACTTTTTTGACCATATCCATACATCAGTACCGTGTCGCATTCCTGCCGATTCATCGTCTCCCAATCCCAGCATGGTGGATGGGAAATACCCGTGTTTTTTCACTAATTCTCTGCCGAGCCGGCAGTAAACATGATTAATCTGGAAAAGGCGGTCCATATTGAGAACACATATTCTGCGTTTTGCGCCGAGATATACAATTGATTTAACGAGATTCCTGTATTTGGGGAAGCGTAATAAGGTCGAGTGGGTTAAGACTCCACCCCATGAATGGCATACCCAACGCTGCGGAATATTGCCGCGGAGCGATATTATTTTTTCAACAAAGGCAGGAATGTCTTCGGTAATCGCCTCGGTTTGGCCGTATTTGGAATTGGCATTAACATGAGGTGTGCTTCCGCCTCTGCCGCGCACGTCTCCCACGTAAACATCGTAACCGTGTCGGGCCAAATAGGGGCCTAGTCCGGCACGTCCCGAATCCGAATAACAGATCTTCCCGTTTTCAACTGCACCGTGCAGCATGAAAACAGGCGGCCCGTCTTTATCTATACAGATATGTTTAAGATGAATACTGTCGATGGAATCAATCGGAATCATTAATGACTTCATCTTTAACTCACCTTTTACAGGTTTCATAGATAATATCACCAAAACGAAAGACTATTAATAAAGGTGCAGAACTCAATATTCAAATTCTTCTATTATTATAATAAATATTGGAAGCTGTTACAATAAACTTTAAGCTTCTTGGATAAGTCTTGCTCCGCTTTTTTCTGGTGTCTTGTCACTTTAATTCAGTTCAAAGATATAGGAAACAATACCATAGTTAACTTTTCCTTGCATGTCTTTTTCAATCTTGTCTTACATTGTAATATCTGGTAGTTCACAATTCAGGATAAACGAATAAATATTTATTGTAGTTTCACAACTCGATGATAAATAATAATATCAGAAAAACATGGCTGATAGTTTTCAGAATACGTAAGTTTATGACTGCTCAAAAAATCCGCCTGGACAAATTGCTTATTGATCGCGGGGTGGCACCTACGCTGGAGCGCGCACGTGCGCTGATTTTGGCCCGCGCTGTTAAAGTTAACGATGCCTATCCGGATAAAGCGGGAGAACTGGTTCCTGCCGATGCGGAAATACATATAAAGGGCGAAGACAATCCCTATGTGAGCCGCGGCGGATTGAAATTGGCCGGAGCCTTGAAAGAATTTGGGTTGAATGTTGAGGGAATTGTAGCCCTTGATGTAGGAGCTTCCACCGGAGGTTTTACGGACTGCCTTTTGCATTCGGGCGCAAGAAAAGTTTACGCTCTTGATGTTGCCTACGGCCAGCTGGCTTGGAAACTGCGCGAAGATAAGCGGGTTATTGTAATCGAACGCACTAATATCCGTTACTATGATGGTGCTGATCTGGATGAACGAATTGATTTAGCCGTGATTGATGCTTCTTTTATATCTTTAAAAGTCGTTATTCCTGCGGTTTTGAAATTCTTGGGCGACGTGGCCGGTATTCTGGCATTGGTAAAACCTCAGTTCGAAGTCGAAAAAGGAGAGGTGGGTAAAAAAGGAGTCGTCAGCGATCCTGATCTTCATGAGCGTGTTCTGCGGGACATCAGCGCGTTTTGTGAATCTTTGAATTTGGAAGTTCAGGGAACCTGCGTCTCACCTGTTCTGGGACCCGAAGGCAACAAAGAGTTTTTCATTCTGGCACGAAAGAAGCGTAAAAATGGAAATTAAACTAGCCAAAACTGCCGGTTTCTGCATGGGAGTGCGCAGAGCTGTGGATATTGTCTTGGATATCGCCCAGCATGAAACCAGTCGTCACATTTATACTTACGGTCCGTTAATTCACAATCCCCAAACAATTGAGCTGCTCAAAAGCCGTGGCGTCAAGCCCATCGAAAATATCGAGGAAATAAAGGACAAAGAAAATGCCATTTTGATTATTCGTGCACACGGCATTGCTCCGGATGAAAGGAAAAAAATCAAAGAAAGCGGTATCAAAATAATTGACGCTACCTGTCCCAAGGTCGGCTACGTG
Organism: Smithella sp.; assembly: GCA_007244375.1. GTDB lineage: Bacteria > Desulfobacterota > Syntrophia > Syntrophales > Smithellaceae > Smithella. The sequence continues at coordinate 42,365 of SCVW01000046.1, forward strand.
CAATCTATCATTAAAAAACATACCGCCCTTGATTACACTGTGGTGATTGTGGGTGATAAGGAACATCCGGAAGTTGACGGCCTGTTGGGTTATACCGGGGGCCGCGGCATCATTATATCCGCTATAGATGATGTAGCTAAATTAACCTGCCCTGATAAAATTTGTGTTGTCGCTCAGACGACACAGGATTTTGATAATTACAGTAAGATTGTGGAAAAAATCAAAGAGCTTTGTCCTCAGGCGGTTGTCTTTAACACTATTTGTTCTTCCACGGAACAAAGACAGGCGGAAGTCATGGCAATGGCTGGTGAAATGGACGCGATGTTCATTGTCGGCGGAAAGAACAGCGCCAATACCAGAAGACTTGCCGATCTTGCACAAAAAAAACAATCTGCCACATTTCACATTGAAACTCCTTCCGATATGGAAAATATTAACTTAGATCCCTACAATCGCATCGGGGTTTCAGCAGGCGCTTCCACACCCAACTGGATTATCGATCGGGTGATGGATAAAATTATGGAAGGTCAAAGCCGCAAGTTAAAAAAGATAGGCAGGTTGCTGAATCTCTGGATATCAGCAATCAAGACGGATATTTATTCTGCTGTTGGTGCCGGATGTCTCTGTATGGCCTGCATGCTGCTGCAGGAAATGCCGGTAAATATTTCTTTTATTGTAATCGCCTCTTTTTTTGTCTACGCGATGCATGTTTTAAATCGGTTGCTTGGGCGCAAGCCAGCCGGTCTTGTCGGTTCTTTCCGTGAAGAAAGTTATCAGCGCTATGGTAAATTATATTTTTTTACTGCTTTATTTTCCATAGTGATTGCCCTCGCTTTGGCGCTGCAAAACGCGGTTTTGCCTTTCACTTTTTTATTTGTTATTTCTCTTGCCGGCATAATTTATAATATAAAAATTCTGCCCGGTAAATGGCACTTCCGCGGCTTAAAAGATTTGCCCGGTTCGAAAAATATATTTATGTCCGCTGCCTGGGGTATAGTAACGGCAATTTTACCGGTGTTGAACAAAGATTACACTTATCATGCCGGTTTATTCGTTGCTTTTGATTTTACTTTTGGAATTGTTTTTATACGTTCGGCGATGTCGGATATTCTGGAAATCCAAAGTGATAAATTAATAGGGCAGGAAACTATTCCTGTGTTTTTCGGCAGGGACAGGACAATAACCATTTTAAAGATCATTTCATTGATATTATTAGTTCTTCTTGTTTTTTCCTATATGGCAGGCTGGACATCATCTTTAAGCATTCTTCTGATTATTTGTATATTATATTTATGGATTTGTTTCCGGTTTTGTGATAAACAAACCGCCCTTTCCGGGGCTGTTAAGGAAGGTCTTCTGGAAACCGGTTATATCATGGCTGGTTTTTGTGTTCTCATATGGTATTTTTTCTGATAAAAGAATGTGCCTTAGTGAAAAAGGGGGTTAAAATTATGAGAAAAAAATTGCTCTTAATGTTTGTTTTGGTGATTTTTGTTTTAACAGCAATTGCTTGCAGTGGACTGCGTTTTTCCCAGCTAGCGTCGGAAGCCGGTGATTTTCATCCCAAAAGAGTAATTATTTTCCCCTTGGAAATGGTTATGCCTGAAGGAACAAAAGAAGTAAGGGCGGAAGTCGAAAAAAATATTGAAGGTGCGCTTATTGAAAAGAAGTGGTTTACCTTTGTGGCAGGAACGGAAAATTTTAACAGACAGCTTCTGGCTAATGAGGAATTGAATAAGGCGATGACGGAATATCTTGCTAAATTACAGACAGTTAATTTCTCCGATCCGGATTTGAGTAAAAAAATCGGCGAATTATTCAATGTTGATGCTTTTTTAATGGCCTCTGTTGATTCGTGGGATTATATAGTAGTGAAGGATGATAAAAAGGCGTTTGTCGGTATGACCATGAAATTATACGAAGCCTCCACCGGTAAATTAATGTGGAAGGCCGGGTATGATATAAAGGAAGATTATATGTTGATCAAGCCTGATTTGACTAAAGTTGCCCGTGATGTTACTCGTAAATTGATTGCTTACATGCCTCATTAAACGGAAGAAATAATTTAAACCGATTAAAGGAAAATAATTATGAAAGAGAAAGTACAAAAAGCTATTGAAATTATTAGACCAAATCTGCAGGCCGATGGCGGGGATGTAGAACTTGTAGATGTCAGCCCGGATGGAATAGTGAAAGTAAAGTTAACCGGTGCCTGTCACGGTTGTCCTATGGCTCAAATGACTTTAAAAGCAGGTATAGAAAAAGTTATTAAAGCGCAAGTTCCCGAAATAAAAGAAGTTGTGGCTGTTTAACTATTTGTATTTTCTGAAGTAATTATCCTGGCAAAACAATCTTGTTTTATCTTTGCTGTTTATGATAATGAGGATGCCAAATTAATTTCTATTTAGTTAATTGACAATTATCGTTGGTTTTGATTAACAACGATTTACCGGCAAAAAATTGTTAGTGAATTTCAATTTTGTTGAAATAATTATTAGTAAAAGGAGTATTAAGAATTATGGCTTATGTGATTACTGACGAATGTATTGCTTGCGGTTCTTGTGAAAGCGAATGCCCGACCGGAGCAATTTCTGAAGGTGAAGACAAGTATGTTATAGACCCTAAACTTTGTAATGATTGTGGAACTTGTGTTGACCAATGTCCTGTGGAAGCGATTGTTCCTGGGGAAGGCCAATAAATTATTTATGGCGAAAATAACAACCGGGAATAAATCCATTCGAATACAGATATATTCCCGGTTTTCTTTTGATTCCTTGACATGGTATATCCGGCTCCTATTTGAAAAGGTGTCGTTTGCAAATCGTTTTTTACTTACCGCTAAGTACGTCTGATTATCTTAAAAAGAATTGAGTTGTGTATTGTTGCTAATATGGATTAATTTTCCCCAAGTTGGGTGCGAGAGGTTGAAAAAGTGCAAAAATTCATAACCTTTGAGGGCATTGAAGGTTCAGGGAAATCAACTCAGATAAAACTTGTTGCCGAATATTTAAGTCAGAAGAATGTTTCTCTGATTGTTACTCAGGAACCTTCCGGGACTGAAATTGGCCGGAAAATCGGGGGTATCCTTTTTGACAGGAAAAATAATAATATGTGCGAGAAGACAGAGATGTTTCTGTTTTGCGCGGCACGGGCTCAACACGTTCGCGATGTAATTATGCCCGCATTAAAGCAAGGCAAAATCGTTTTATGCGATCGCTTTTCCGATGCTACATACGCTTATCAGGGTGCCGGTCGCGGCCTTGATGAGAAATTTATCGGGTTGGTCAACGATTATTCGTCAATGCTGTTGAAACCGGATTTGACTTTGCTTTTTGATTTACCGGTGGAAGTCGGTCTGCAAAGGGCAAACAAACGCAATGATAATCTCAAGGAATCTTCTTCCATCGACAGATTTGAGAAAGAAACCTTGGATTTTCACAAAAAAATACGTGCAGGTTATCTCCGTTTGCTGAAAAATGATCCGGATCGTTTTTGCCTGATTGATGCGAACCGCGATGTGAACACGATTCAAAATGAAGTGCGCAAATATATTAGTAATTTTATTAATCTGAAAATTTGATTTTTTATAAGATCATATAATTATGTCTTTTCATGATATATACGGTCATAAAAGAAAAATAGAAACTCTACGACAAGGTCTGGTTCAAAAACGGGTGGCGCATGCTTATCTTTTTAGCGGTATTTCCGCCATAGGCAAGAAAACTCTGGCCGTGGAATTTGCCAAAGCTCTCAACTGTGAAAAAGAAGATAATCTCCATGATTCCTGCGGTGAATGCTCTTCCTGCAGAAAAATCCGGCGTAATAACCATCCCGATGTCTTTTTCGTTGAGGCCGATGGTCAGTTCATTCGCATTAATGCCATTCGTGAAATTCAGGAACAAATGAAATGTAAACCGCTGGAAGCAAAACAGCGGGTTTTTATTATTGATGAAGCCGATAAAATGAACGATCAGGCGGCCAACGCGCTTTTGAAAATACTGGAGGAACCGTCCCTTTCCAATGTATTGATTTTGATTACATCACGGCCATATTCAATGCTCCCGACGATCATTTCGCGCTGCCAACACTTTCGTTTCAATCCTCTACGCTTCGATATAGTAGCTAAATTTCTTGTCGACCGGATGAACATCAATGATCAAAAAGCTTTGCTTCTGGCTTCTTTGTCCGGCGGTTCGATTGGTCAGGCGTTGGAACTGAATAAAGATGATATAGTTAATTATCGTACAGAACTTCTGGAATTGCTTTCCGGTACACGAAGAGATGATCCCTTCAGCTTAATTAATTTTGCATCTTTTTTGGGACAGGGGAAAAAGGAAATTAAAGAAGGGCTTGACATTCTCAACACTTTCTTCAGGGATGTTTTGATTTATAAAGAAACCAAAAAAAATGACATGTTGATCAATCAGGATAAAGCTTCCTTTATTTCCAATCATGCAGCGCGCTTGTCGGGAGAGCAAATTCTTCAGAATATTGAGCTGGTGGAACGGGCAGGAGAGACTATCGAGCAAAATGTCAACAAATTATTGACATTGGAAGCAATGGCATTTAAGTTAAATTATTGATAAATAGAAGGCAGGGTAAAAAATTGCTTGTAAATATTATTGGAATTAAATTTAAGGAAGAGGGCAGAATATATAATTTTAACGCCGACGATCTTATTCTTCACAAGAAAGATCAGGTTATTGTTAATACTGATAATGGTTTGTCGCTGGGAGTAGTTGCCGCTGATGTAAAAAGATGTCCGGCATCGGAAACGCCTGCGAATCTCAAGAAAGTTATCCGTAAAGTAACGGCTGAAGATTTAAAGCGTAAAGAAGAAAATGATAAACTGGAAGAAGATGCCCGCAGGTTTTGTCTGGAAAAAATTCAAAAACGGGAACTTTCCATGAAATTGATAGATGTGGAGTGCTCTTTTGAAAGGAATAAAATCATTTTTTACTTTACTGCTGAAAACAGAGTTGATTTTCGCGATCTGGTCAAAGACCTAGTCCAAAGATTCAAGATGCGAATAGAACTGAAGCAAATCGGCGCCCGCCAGGAAACACGTATGACAAAAGGTATTGCCATTTGCGGCCGGATGGTTTGTTGTGCCGGAATTTTACAAAACCTGGAGAGGGTTACCGTTAAAATGGCTAAACAACAGAGTATGTCGCTGAATCCGGAAAAGATTTCCGGATTATGCGGCCGGTTGATGTGTTGCCTGGCTTTCGAAAATGAGACGTACGCCGACCAAAAAAAATGTCCCAAATCTGCCAAGGCTAATGGTGGGGAAGTTTCGGAGGACAAGGAAACTATAGATTTGGAAAAAATGGATGAGTTCGACAATTTTCAATGATTAGTGATAGGAATTATTTTTATATGTCAAAATCGTATTACATAACAACACCGATTTATTACGTCAATGCTTCACCGCATATAGGGCATGCTTATACTACAATAGTTGCCGATGTTTTAGCCAGATATCATCGCATGATAGGTGAAAAAACTTTTTTTGTCACAGGTACTGATGAACACGGCGATAAAATTGCCGAAGCCGCACAAAAAGCCGGAGTCACTCCTCAGGAATATGCGGACAAAATCAGCGCGCAGTTTCGCGCCCTTTGTCCGGAACTGGCAATCACCAATGATTATTTTATCAGGACAACCGATGCCAGTCATATCGAAACAGTACGTTATATTCTTCAGAAGGTTTATGATGCGGGTGATATTTATTTCGGCAGTTACGGCGGTTATTACTGCTTTGGCTGTGAAAGATTTCTAACGGAAAAGGAAATAGTCGATGGCAAGTGTCCTGAACACGGCAGGGAACCGAAGTATATCGAGGAAAAAAATTATTTCTTCAAGATGAGCAAATATCAGAAATGGCTGATTGATCATATAAAGGACAATCTTGAATTTATCCGGCCGGAAAGATATAGAAATGAAGCGCTGGCATTTTTGCGCGATCCACTGGAAGACCTTTGCATATCACGTCCCAAATCCCGTTTGGAATGGGGAATTACTCTGCCGTTTGATGAAAACTATGTGACATATGTCTGGTTTGATGCTCTGATTAATTACGTCACCGCTTTAGGTTATCCCGATGGTGAAAAATTTAAAACATTCTGGCCCGTGGCCGAACATCTTATTGCCAAAGATATTCTGAAGCCACACGGCATTTACTGGCCGACAATGCTCAAGTCAGCCGGTATTGAACCTTATCAGCATTTGAATGTGCATGGTTACTGGAATTCCGATCAGAGTAAAATGTCCAAAAGTCTTGGTAATATTGTCCGGCCTCTTGATTTAAAGGATAAATACGGCTTGGATGCGTTTCGTTATTTCCTTTTAAGAGATATGGTTTTCGGGTTGGATTCCAATTTTTCTGAAGAAGCTTTTGTCCAGCGTTTAAATTCCGATTTGGCCAATGATTTGGGTAATCTGGTCAGCCGTACTATTACCATGGCTGTTAAATATTGTGACGGCAAAGTACCCCAGATTGATCGAAAGAAAAGAGATTCTGTCTTGTATGATGCCGCTTTAAATGCCGTTGCCGAAGTTAAATCAAGCTTTAGGGGTATGACACTACATAAAGCATTGATTGCTATCTGGGATTTTATCAATGTCACCAATAAGTACATTGTCGAAAATGAACCGTGGACTTTAGGCAAAGATCCGGCCAACAAAGAAAAACTGACGTTAATAATGTATAATCTGCTGGTGGCCTTGCGTTCGATTGCTATTTTGCTTATGCCTTTCATGCCGCAAACCGCAGAGAAAATTTTACGGCAAATCGGAGCAGATCAATCTGACAAACGGGATCTGGCAAGTATTAATAAAGAAGACTCTTTGACTGCGGGCAGTCTTTTGATTCGTGAAGAATCGTTATTCCCGCGCATCAGTCAGGAGAAAGATTTAAGTCATGCTTCAGTTAAAAATAATTCCGTAATTAATTTGAAGCCGGAAATAGACTATGCGGAATTTGCCAAGGTTGATTTACGTGTAGGAGAAATTCTGACAGCAGAGGCTGTTCCCAAGTCCAGTAAGCTTATCAAACTTAAGGTTGATATCGGTGAAGAACGGACAATTGTTGCCGGCATTGCCAAGGATTACACTCCGACGGAATTAATCGGCAAAAAAATAGTGATTGTTGCCAATTTAAAACCGGCAAAATTAATGGGAGTAGAATCTTACGGTATGCTTTTAGCCAGTGATACTGAAAACGGACTGACCGTTCTGACTTTTGATCGCGAACCCAAAAAGGGAGCAAAAATCAGATAACAGTGTTGCTGTATAAAAACCTGTCAACTGCTTTTTTAGTCTTTTAAAAGTCTTTCAATCGCAGGAAGATCAAATCCGTCAACTACCTGACCTTTAATGTAAAATAAAGGAGTTCCTCTGGCTCCTATTTGTGAAACAAGCTGCATGTGCGTTTTAACGGTTTCATCCACTTTTTTATCCGTGCAGACAGGCAGAGCGGCGTTATTATCGAACTTTCCGTTCATGACATCGTCATAAGTCTTTAATACATTTTTTGAACACAAAGTGTATTTGATTTTATCTGCCGATTCTTTAGATAGCGGGAAAAAGAAAACATACAGAGTAACGTCCTGCCGTTGAGAAAAGAATTTATAAGCCTGACGGCAGTGGTAGCAATTGGGGTCCATGAATTCCACAACAGTAGTTTTTCCATTGCCTATTTTAAGAGCACTGTCCATCTGCAACTTGGCCATCTTTTGTGCCATTTTTTTGGAATAACTTTCCCTGGTTATATTTACTCCGTTTTTGGAAATCATCGGTCCGCCGATAATTACATCGTCTTTCGGCATGTAATAGTAAATCTGGTTGCCGTTATAGACTTCATAGACACCTCTAATAGCGGTGGGTGTTATGCTTTCGAAATTGTTTTTGGGGAAACTTTTCTTAAATTTGTCTGCTACAGGTATGTCTGCCGCAAAAAGACAAATCGGATATAGGAATATAAAACATAAGAGAGTTAATGTTATTTTTTTCACCGTCCGCCTCCTTCAAAAAAGTGTGGCGAAGTATAAATTTAAATCAAGTTCATGTCTAGCTAAAAAAATATGTCAATAGAAAAAAAGAGAAGGCGTAAAAATATGGTTGTGACTATTTGCTTATGATTCGTTTTTCGGTGTTGCAGGCAGATAAATTGAAAATGTTGTTCCTAAGCCAACAGAGGATTCTACTGAAATCAATCCACTATGGTATTTAATTATGGAATCGCTGATAGCCAGTCCCAGGCCCAGGCCGCCCCGGCCCTTCTTTTTTGTCGTAAAATAAGGATCAAATATCCTGGAAAGATGTTCCGGTGGAATTCCCTCTCCGTAGTCTTTAATTGTAATTCTGACATAACTTCCTTTTTTCAAAGACTTTATGTTCGTTCCGATTGTTGTGTTTTCTGCGATAAGATCCACAGCACCGCCGTTGGGCATGGCCTCCTTCGCATTGATTAAAACATTTTCGAACACCTGCCTGATCTGTTTCGCATCGATTTCACATTGCCACAGTTCTTCGGGTATATAGATGTTGCATTTGATACCGGGATCTTTAAAAATATTTTGAGCGGCTTCTTTCAAAATAGGTTCCATCTTTTCCAGTTTATGAACCTGATAACCACCCTGGGCGAAGATACTCAACTGGTGAGCCAATTCTTTGGCTTGCAAGCCGGCTCGCTCCGCTACAGCCAGACCATCTTCTATGATTTTATCTTCGTCGGTGGCTGATATTTTGGCCAGAAAAACATTGCGTAGAATTGCAGAGAGAAGGTTGTCAAAGTCTTTGGCCACGCCGCCGGCGAATGTTCCCAGTGACTCCAATTTGGTTCTTTGCAAAAGTTCATCCTGTGCCGCTTTTTGTTCGGTAATGTCTTCCAGCGTTTCCATGGCGCCGAATAAATTATTGTTGGAATCTTTCAGTCCTGCCGCAGTGATTCGAAACCATTTCCCTTTTTCACCCATATCGGGGAAAAATTGCGATACTTCATAGGCATCTTCCAGTAGTTTTGATTTGGTTACTTTTCCAGAGTATAATTTAGTATTTTGATCTATTTCTCCATCCAAAATCAGATCAGCAAGACAGGGCCGTTTATCTTTGTAAAAAGCTTTCCATTGTCGATCGGTGCCGAGAACATCACTGGGTTTGATATTGCTTAGCGCCTGTAGAGCTCTGTTCCAGTAAATTATTTTATGATCCCTGGATAAAACAAAAGTGGGAATAGGAGAGCCATGGATAATGCTGATCATTTTTTGCTCATCCTTGCGGCCGCGCCATATCGAGCACACAAGACTGATAGTTGCTATTATTGCCAGACCTAAAATGAAGATGAGAAAATAATTATTCATAATTGCTGCCCGATTTTTATAGCTGAATTTTGATAGCAAGATTAAGATAAAAAAGCAAGTCCCCAATCCGGTAAATTATATACCTTGATTAATATTTTTTTACTTTGTATATTCACCAAATATTGAAGATGCTTCTGCCAGAGAGAAATATAATGAGATCCATGCTTCGGAAACAGATTGCGCTGAACGTGATGGTCAAATTATCCCATGCGCAAAACGCCGTGGGATTTAAAATCAGGGATATTAAAGTGATATCTGAATAATCAGCTAAAACGCTTCCTAACTTTATCAGGTTTAAAATATGTCCGAGCCAAACAAAAAAACCGGCATCAACTCATGGCCGCAGGATGACCGGCCGAGGGAAAAATTACTAAAAAAAGGCGCGGGAATATTGAGCAACTCCGAGCTGCTGGCAATTCTTTTGCGAACGGGAATAAAGGGCGAAAGTGCCATTGATCTGGCACGACGGATTATTGACAAATTCAGCACCTTTCGCAACATGAGCCATACCGATATGCGTCAGTGGAAAGAATTCAAAGGTCTCGGTCCCGCCAAAATCGCGCAAATCCAGGCTGCACTGGAAATCGGCAGGCGCTTTCGTGAAGTCGAAGTCAACGGTTCCAAACAAAAGATTTCGTCCGCTCGGGATATTGTTGACATAATCATGCCGCAAATGCGTGACCTCAAAACAGAAGTATTTAAAGTTTTCTATCTCAATAGCAACAATCGAATCATCGAAATTAGCGATACTGCAGTTGGTACGGTTAATCATGCAATGCCCATTGTACGGGAAATCATGCACGCGGCTTTACAAAAATTTGCCGCGGCAATTATCTGCGTCCATAATCACCCCAGCGCCAATGTTGCACCCAGTCCGGAAGATAAAAAATTTACTCAGGAATTGATATCCGCTGGAAAACTTATGGAAATAAAAGTTTTGGATCATATCATTATCGGCGATAATAATTTTTTCAGCTTCGCGGAAGAAGGATTAATGATTTAACGTTTCAGAGAGATTGTAAAAACAAAGATAGCTGATAAGAAATACGCACAAAAAAGGATTCACCATTATGATCTATCATGTCCTCATATCTTTTTGTGCTGTGATACTTCTGGCGTATTTTTTTGAAATCACATCAAAGCATACAAAAATTCCCGGTGTTCTTTTGCTCATTCTGACAGGAATGGCAATCAATTCTTTAGTAAAATTTTACCATTTTAAATTACCGGAGATTGAAGGAATATTGCCTTTCATGGGTACATTAGGTTTAGTTCTTATTGTTCTGGAAGCCAGTCTCGATTTGAAGCTGGGCAGAGGAAAAAGCAAATTGATTGCAGGATCATTATCATCGGCAATTCTGCTTTTTTTAGTTTTTACCGGTTTGTTTACTTTTGTTTTGGTCTATTTTTTTAGTTGTGATATAAAAACTTCCATTATCAACATAATCCCTGTTTCCATTATCAGTAGCGCAATTGCCATTCCGTCGGCAGTTGGTTTATCAGAAACCAACAGAGAATTTGTCACTTATGAAAGTTCTATGTCGGACATTTTCGGTATCATCATTTTTAATTATGTTCTTTTTAGCAACGGATCATTAAACTCCAATATTTCGCGTTTTTTTGTAGAAATTACAGTTACAATAATCGCTTCTGTTATTTTTAGCATTGGTTTGAGCGTTATGTTGCATAAAATCAATCACAATGTAAAATACATAATAATCATGACTGTTATTGTTTTAGTATATGCTTTAGCCGAACTTATTCATTTACCATCATTATTTGTTGTTCTAATTTTTGGTCTCATAATGAATAATAATGAAATGTTTAAAAATCATTATTCAGTAAAAATAATCAATTTTGAAGAATTCAACGCCGATTTGGACTCTTTTAAGAATATTACAGCAGAAATGACATTTATTGTCCGTTCTTTCTTTTTTATAGTGTTCGGATTTTATACAAATCTTTTCGATTTGTTGAATTTAAATAATCTGATAACCACATTCACTATAGTTTCGGTAATTTTTATTTTGCGCGCATTTTATTTAAGAACAATCCTTGATTTTCCTTTAAGTCCACTATTCTATTTTGCACCACGCGGGCTAATCACCATTCTGCTTTTTCTGAGCATACCGCAAACGATGTTGCTGCCTATTATGAATACAGGTGTTATCACTCAGGTTATTTTCATAACCATTCTGTTGATGACATTCGGAAACATAATATTTCAGAAAGTTGACGAATTGATGACGCACCAAGATTCGGGAGCAGATGTAAAAACCTCACAGGATAAAAATAATTGCCATTTGTAAAAGCAATTAATAAGGGCATAACTCTAATTATATTTTATAAATTCACCTCGTTAAAAAAAGGCAAAAAATGTACGGGGTATATTAAAAATCTATGAGGTGAAAATGAAAAATTACAACGTTCTGATTATCGGTTCAGGTCCGGCCGGACTTTTTGCCGCAATCTGGCTGGAAAAACTGGGAATGGATAAGATTGCCATTATTGATCGTAATTCGTATCCCGCCGGTGGATTACTCAATGACGGTAAACTGAATTTTGATTATCGCATCGGTCTAGATATTAATGAACTGCAAATTGACCGCGAAATAACGGAAAAAATAATGCAGGAAATCAAAAAAATATTTATCGGATTTCCGCACTGCCGTCAGGTAACCTTCATTGAAAATACCAAAAATATTCAGACGATTGCCGATATGGCGGCAGAGCATGGCGCGCAATTCATTGCGCCTGAGCAGTGGCACTGGGGTAGCGATAACGGCAAGGCTTTGGTAGATTATTTGCGCGGCTATCTAAAAAAAACCGATTTACTGCTGAACACGGAAGCCGTGACTATCGAAAAACTAGATAACAATAAATTCCGAATTGACTGTCGCTGCGATAAGAAAAAAATACACTACCATGCGAGAATAATTCTTGTCGCTCCGGGACGCGGCGGTGCATACTGGTTTCGCGATCTTGCGAGGAAAATGAACATCAACAATAATTATGGTCCGATTGATGTGGGAATTCGTCTGGAACTTAACAGAATATTTTACAACTTTATTACCGATATTGTTTATGATCCCAAATTTATTTTTAAAACAGGGCGCCACAGTGATAGAGTCAGAACATTCTGCACCAATCCCGGCGGAAGGGTGCGTATAGAAAATTACGGCGAATTCAAATTGATTAATGGCGATGCCCTTTTCGGTAAAAAGACCAAGAACACGAATTTTGCGTTACTCAACACAGTTGCTTTGACCAAACCTTATTCCGATACAACAGAATTCGGGCAGAGAATTGCCAGACAATTCTTTCTACTGGGTGGTGGGAAACCTCTTGTCCAACGGGTAGGTGATTTCCGGGAGGGGAGAAGAAGTTCGGTGGCAACGTTCAACAGCACAATTCGCCATTTTGAGGCCTGCAAGGCAACCTGCAACGCAACTCCTGGTGACATTACATTGGCCATGCCTGCGCGTATCATGGATAATTTATGGGAATCGCTCAAATCACTGGATAAGATAATTCCGGGAATTCTTCATCCGTCAACATTGATGTACGCGCCGGAGATAAAGTTTTTCGACACACATTTCCCGACTGACCGTTATCTGGAAACGAACATTAAAGGTGTATTTGTTGCCGGTGACGGTACCGGCAAGAGTCGTGGCATTTTAGGCGCGGCCATATCCGGCATTATCGCCGCGAAAGGTATAATTCGCTGAGAACATTGAATTCTAGGTTATCGAAAGGAACTGTCTGGTATAATGGTGCCATTCTCGCGAAGGCGGAAATCCAGAAAAAATTATCAGAAATTTTCACTCAGGTAAAAAATTAGATAAGTAATTAATAAAAAATACTCGGCAGTTCATATTAGAGCAACTCAGGAACAAAAAATGCGGGAACTAAGGAATAAAAAAGTACTCATCACTGGGGCGGCAAGCGGAATCGGCCGGGCCACTGCCATTGCCATGGGCAAATTGGGATGCCGTTTGTTTTTAACCGATATAAACGAAGACGACCTTAAAAAAACGGTCGAAGTAATTGCAGGCGCCGGAGGCACCGTGTGTCTGACACGCCCTTTTGATGTCGGCAATTATCAGGCCATGGCGGATTTTGCTAAAGATGTTCACGCAGAATTCGGTTCTCTGGATATTCTGATAAATGTTGCGGGCATCGCGCTTTTTTCCCAAATAGAAGATATGAGTCACAATGATTGGGAAAAAGTAATCAAAGTAAATCTCTGGGGAGTTATTCACGGCCTGGAGTGTTTTGTGCCCGATATGATTCGCGCCGGTAACGGCGGACACATAGTTACCATTTCATCAACCGCTGGTATCATCGGATTGCCCTGGCATACCGTTTATGCGGGAACGAAGCATGCTCTTGTAGGCATGTCCGAAGTTCTACGCTACGATTTAAAAAAGCACAAAATAGACGTCAGCGTAGTTTGCCCCGGCGCGGTTAATACCGGGCTGGTAAAGACTGTCGAAATTCATGCCGATAAGGAAATAACGGATAAAACGCTGGCGCATTTTCTTAAAAGAGCTATCACACCGGAGAAGGTCGCACAGCAGATCATCAGCGCGATTCGCAACCGTAAATTTATTGTCATCACTTCATTCGACATAAAGCTGCTTTTCTTTTTCAAGAAATACTGTTTTCCGATTTATAACCTAGTTATGCTGACGATAAGCCGCGTTACGGATAAGTTGTTCAAAAAGACTGTTTGAAAGAAAATGACTGACAGCGCCGTAAAAAATTTCTTTTTCCCGAAAATTACCAAACGCTATTTATTGCGTGTTGCCGTTGTTGCCATAACCGCATTTATTATTTTTAAATTCGTCTTCATACCTTTTTGCATTCAGGGTGAAAGCATGGCGCCCACCTATGTCACCGGTTCGTTTAATTTCTGTTTTACAATGCGTTATCTTTTTTCCAGGCCGGTGCAGCCCGATGTTGTTCTTGTGCGAATGGCGGGTCAGGATGTAATGTTACTCAAGCGGGTAGTGGCCACCGAAGGGCAGAGTGTTGAATTTAAAGAAGGCCGGCTTTTTGTTGACGGTAAAAAAATAAATGAGCCTTACGTATCGGGCAAGAGCGATTGGAATGTTCCGCTCACTGTAGTCAAGCCCGGACATGTTTATGTGGTGGGCGATAATCGAAGCATGCCTGCCAAAGGGCATGCATTCGGGCAGACATCTTTAAAGCGTATTGCAGGTACGCCGTTATGGTGACGAAAAAATATCTGACAGTGGTGCTAATACTTGTTGCGTCGGGGGTGATAATTTTGCTTTTGTCTGTTGACTGGGAAGCCAGAGCTGTCAAAAAGCAACTGCACTCGCTGGCCAAAGAAATGACATGGACGCCGAATGAAAACGAACTGGAATTTGCGTTACGTGTCAGGCACGTACAGGAAAAAATTGCCCAAACATGTCAGGTCGATATTCCGAGCTATAACGTTTCACAAACTGTTTTACAAAAAGATATTCCGGCATATCTGTCGATTGCCAGAAGCTATTACAGAAATCTTTCGGTCGACCTTAGAGATTTGAAAATTGAATCTATCCGGGTTCCGCAGGCGCATGGCATAGCAACAGCTTATGTAAAAGCAACTGACGCTTACGGTCAAAGAAATGACCAGGCTCTGGCGCTGGAGTTCAACCTGCAAAAAATCGAAAAGAAATGGGTTATAACCGAGGCTAAGGAAATGCAGGTGCTGGAGAAGTAGGGTAGAGATATACATAATGACGCATCCGCAGCGGCAGGGGACAGCCTTAAATCTTAAATCTGTGAACTTTGAACATTTAAATTGAATTATGAAAGAAAAGATGCAGCAGCAGGCGCAGCAGATTGAAGACAGTATTTTTTCGACGCCTACATTTCAGGCTTTGACTATCGGCATACCATTTTGTATATTCAAACTGCTTTTCGGCATGCTTGCTCTACACATGAGTGCTTCATCCATTGTGCTTTCTTAAATCTCATGAGCGTTTCAATTGTTAATATTTGGATGGAATTGCGTCGCGGTTCGTAAGCTTTTAGAATTATGTAAAACTAATTATTACGCGCTTAAATTATTTAGTAATTATATTGTAATCATTTCTCTTTTAAACTCATCATGTAGTCTACAAATTGAGAATTTCCGGATATTTTTCGTATATAATCTTTTAGTTCCAATCTGACAAGAGCCAAGTGTTCTTCATCAGACATAATCCTGAAAGGTTTATTGACAAACCCATGTTCCAATAAAAACTCGCTCGCTTTGTGCCAATCTATGTCAGCCAGTGCATTCCAGTTATCGAGTCCAAACTGATATTGTTCGCTCACTGCATCAATCCATAAAAAGTTTTTATAGTAGCCTTGTAAACAAACTGCTGTTGAACTCATATGCTGGTTCGGTTCATGTCTCCTACAGACAACTGCAACGTCAGCCTTCAAATCGGAAAGGAATATGCATGGCAGTAAAGAACTACCGTCTGAGAAAATTATCTTTTTAGCGTAGGAATATAAAGTTAATTGTTCGTAAAAAGTATGTTCCTCAGGGGAAAATATACTATATCCCTCTTCTATAAGGTATTTTTCAAAAATCTTTTCTCCGATTAATCTTCCTCTATTTTGAAGACGAGATCTTGAAATGTAGATCTTTTCTGTTCCTTTCATGCCGTTGGGAAATTTACGTTCAAAACGAAAACTTCTGGTAAAGTTAACAAAAAGTTCGTCCGGTTGTTGTGCAAATCCAAACCCATACTTTTGTTCCGGTATAATGACTTCTCTTATTTTGGTTGTCTGTTCTACTAGGATCAGTCTTTTAATAGGTATTTCAAAACCTGAGATTATTTGATGCACAAAGTTATCCTTCTCAAGGTACCTAGGTTGGTTCCAGGGAGTATAGAACAATACAAAAGGATCAAATTCTTTTACAATCGGATACGCATATAATCGGCACAACGATTCAACAACGAAATGGCCAAAATGGTTAAACATTAGACCTCCGTACAGGACAGGTTCGTTAATTTCCAAGCAATTTTGAAGAGGCCATTTTTTTATATAGGTAATTGGAAGCGATTGAGCGTAAGCGGCTCCGTTGTAATGATTTGCTTCATCAAGGAGGGTTTGAGTTTGATTATTAGCCAGACCTCCAAAAAAATAAGAACCGGGGCGATTATTTCTTGGTGCCGAAACAAGTGGATAAGCAATCACGTTCTCGTGAACGGATATGCTGTATGCAGGGTCAGCTTCTGAAATTATCGATTTAAGTTTAAGTAGTTTGTTCTGATTTACCTGAATATCGGATGCATCTTTCAGTGCTTTTTGTGGCGAACAGAAAAACAAGTTCAAACGTCTTTTAAAAATTCGACGGAGACACTCATAAAACCATTTCAAGGCTGATAATCTATTTTGCCGATATAGTTTTTTGATTAGTTCCGGAAGAATTCTTTTAAATTCATCTGGCATTTCTTAAACCTAGAAAGTGTAAATCTTTTCTTGTAACCTTTTTTAATTATTTTACGTAAAGCGTACAGTTAAATAATAACACTATTAGCTTTTCTTTTAAAATTAATTTACAAGGTTTATTTTATTCAATTGAATACCGGGAATAATATCTTCCTCTAATGTGCCTGTACATTTCCGGCACGCATTTATATATTCCTTTTGCCTGAGTGTCAGTAGTTCTTTTCGCACTGTCTGATGATCTTTTCTTCCGCGAATTATAACTTTATCCGAATTATCAGGTGTAAACTGTCCCAGAGCCTGGCCATGAACTGACCGCGGACAAACATGATATTCACCATTACTCAGATTATGGCAACCTCTACTATAACACTGGGCAAAGCGATTTTTAACTGCCTCGATGCTATTATCAACAATGGGATTGAAACCACCCATGTCTTTCCACATTTTATCTTCTACAATATAATTGATATGGTTCTTTTCCATTTCGGCAACGAAGCGCGGCTTATTAGGAGACACTTCAACAGGAAAACTGCTTATAGATACGAGTAGTTTGCGGTGTTTAAGTAACTGCGTGATGTCCGGTTCAGGAATTATCGAGCCGTTTGTAAAGAGGTGTATCAAGTCAATTTTGCGTTGGATTATCATGTAATTCAGTAGTTTATGTAAATCGCGATAAAGAAATGTCTCGCCGCCCATCACAATAAAGCGATGGACACGATCCACATGACTCAAAAAGTCATCAATGTCCCGGACAAGCATCTCTAAATCAAAATCAACAGGGTGTTTGAAAAAAGTGATCAGGTTTGAACAATCCCTACAGTGAAAATTACAACGGGTAGTGATGGGCATTTCCACATGCGGTTGCTCAAATCTGTTTAGTGAAGAATTAATAAATCTCAGCAACATAGACGCAGGAAGAAGAATCAGTCTTGCAAAATATTGCATTCGCAAAGACATTTTATGGATACGGTATTTATAGTAGATATTTTCATTGTACCAGTTGCCGGATAATTTTTTCAGATGGTCTTTTATAGCCATTTCTCTATAACTTCCTCTGCATTTGCTGCAGGCTGTAATGTACTTCTTCTGAAGAAGTTTTCGCAGTTCCTTTTTGAATAAACGAGGATCTTTCCTGCCGCGGAATATAATATCTTCCGAGTCATCAGGTGAAAATTGGTCCAGTTGTTTGCCATGAGATGAACGTAAACAAATATGGTACTCGCCATTGCTCAAAATATGGAAGTTTTTACTTATGCATTGTTTGAAACGATTTTTCAAATCTGTTTCACGGTCGCTGGCGACAGGATTATATCTACCTAAATCCCTCCATGTATCTTTTATCAGGTAGTTAATATGATTTTCTTCCAAAGCGGCGAGGAGTTGAGATCTGTTTTTAGAATCATTTACAGGATAATTACTAATCGTTACCAGCATTTTACCGTTTTTCAGCAAAGCTAGTATATTTGAATCGGGAATTATAAAGCCTTTTGTAAAAATATTTATCAAGTCAATTTTGTCTTGTCTTATCAGATGACTTAGTAATTTATTCAGATCGCGGCAAAGGAATGTTTCGCTTCCTGTAACGATAAAACGATGGACTCTATCCACATTACCGAGGAAATCATCAACATCTTGGACAAGACACTCTATATCGAAATCAAAATTTTGGGAACGGGAGGAATTCAAATCTTTACAGTCCTTGCAGTAAGGATTGCAGGGGTTCATGATGAATATTTCTAAATTCGGTATTATCAGCTTGTTTCCAATGATCATTTTCGTTCTCATCCACAAAGCAAGAGGCAGAAAAATTAGTCGTGCCAGGTGTCGTTTCCAGAAAGACATTTTGTGGATACGAAATTTGAAATAAACGTTTTCGTTATACCAGCTTCCCGAGATTATTTTTAACATAGCGTCTATGATAAAAAATCCTCCAGTACTTTGTTTAATCTACCTATAAATTACTTTGAATATGTAGATTGTTTGTCTTTGTCATTCCTGATCGTTTAGCCAGTTTGAGTATCAGGAAAAATGCAAGATTATTCTCTTGCGGTACTTTCCAGAATCTTCTTAAAAAAGAAGGGAACCGGAGCACAAGACTGAGCGAGCCATTAACATTGGATGTTCTGACATGCGTGAACCAAAGGTAAAAAATATCCCGTAAGAAATTTCGGGAGTTGCTGTGTATAAGGAATTCCATGCGTTCGGTAAGCGAAGGCTTCATTTTTTTTAGACTTAATATTGTCTCTGCTGGTATCGGTGCTGCGAATGTTTCATGAAGATAGAGAAGAGCTTTTTTTAAAGGTACGGCAAGACACCTTCGACGCGCTTCGTTTACTAATCTATCCCAATCTATTGAGTCGCCCGCTTCCCGTAAAATCATCATCGAATCCGGGACCCAGCGCAGTGGCGCGATTTCGTTCCATCTTGTTCCGTGAATAAGTATATGAAAAAGCTGGTCGGTATGAGAAAGAACGGAAACGCTGATGTTTTCAAAATTAATATTTCCGGTGCCATCCAGAAAATTGTAATCGTCTTCGTAACGACCGGATTCGTGCATTATTTTCCAATGGAGGTCGAATTCAATACCGGAATCATCAATAAGAGTACCGGCATGTTTAGTAACTAAATCCGATTCATCAATCATTTGTGCAGTTGGTCTCCAGCCGGAATTACATAAAAGATTGACTGTTTTTAACGCATCTTTATGCGGGACAAGAAGATCAAAATCACTCATCGGACGCAGCGCCCAATTCTTGTAGTAAAGCGGTACCAGAGCCGCTCCTTTGAGCAGCAGCACCGGTATGCCGTTGGAATCCAGAAGTCGCAAAACACTGACTAGGCGATGACTCAGAAGTCGGTTTTTATACCAGGTCATCCGGTAGAAGCCTTTGTATACATTAATTGCCGGATGATTGATGTTGTGATCAGTCAAATTCTTGTAAAGCAGGGGTAAAAGACGTTGGGAACCGGCGTCTAGTTGGTCAAAATTCACGGCAGCACCCCAGCTCTTCCAAGAGGTGATGGCTTTTTCTCCTTGAAGAAGAGCCGCATTCAGCAATAATTCCTGCTCTTGTGTGGGCCAGAAGAATCCTTCTTTATTATTTCCCATTAATCAGGAACTCCTGCTTTCTGTTCTCTCTCTCTTCTTCTATCAAGAGATGCCTTCAAAACGCGCAGATAATCCTTGCGAAAATCCCGGTCTCTTATACCGGTGTTCGCATTGTGGATTCGTCTCTTTAAAACTACTTCCTGAGTAAGAAAACTTTTCAGGCCATAATCGATAGCTCTCATATACCAATCAATGAATTCACCTATTCTGTAGCCATCATCAAAAAATCCTACTTTTAAAAAAGATGTTTTCTTTATAAGCATTGTTCCGGGAACATATCCGGGCATACTGGATTCGGCCAGATGAATTTTCCCTTCCAGTGATTCCGCAAGTTCCGGACTGTAAAACTGTTCTACATGTCCGAAAATCATATCCAGTTCAGGATTGGTTAGAAATTGAGACATCTGTATTTTGAGTTTATTTTTTGTCCATATATCGTCAGCATCGAGAAAAGCAATAAATTCGCCGGAAGAAATTTTTATCCCGCTGTTTCGCGCTGTGGAAGCACCTTGCCTTGGCTGATACAAATAATGTACTTTCGCGTAAGAACGCACAACATCTTCTGTAGCATCCGTCGAACCGTCATTAATAGCTATTATTTCTGTGTTTTTGTATTCCTGGGCGAGTACGCTGTCTATGGCTTCGGCTACATAATCTTCTCCGTTATGTGCCGGAATAATAACACTGATTAGCGCTTTCTCACTGATATCTTTATTTTCTTTTACGTAATTCATTTTTTATTTTACCAGTTTTAACATTCTTTCTTCGGCTGCTTCGAATATCTTTTGCCAGTTGTATTGATCCTCGACAAGCTTGCGTCCGTTTTGTCTAAGTTTGTTCGAAAGCTCGTGATCATTTGCAACCTTAACCACAGCAGCGGCAAATTCTTCGGGATTATCACTGATGAACAAATGCCTGCCGTTTTCACCCGCCAATCCCTCGCAGCCTTTTGCGGTAGAAACAACAGGCAATCCCAATCCAAACGCTTCCAGTATCTTAATCCGTGTGCCACCGCCGAATCTTAAAGGAACTACAGAAACGCAACATTCAGCCGCGACTTCCCTGATATCGGGAGCGTCCATTATTATTTCTATCCGTGGATCGGCGCCCAAATCGCGAATCTGCTTTGGCATATTTCTGCCGACAATGCATAGTCTGATATCAGAATCGAAACGCCAGATATGAGGCATAATCGATTGCACCATAAATAATGCTCCGTCTATATTGGGATAATAATTCATAGTGCCAACAAACATAATCTTCTTTGATCTATTGACAGGGAACAGTCTGAATTTATTTGTGTCCACGCCGTTTTCCGCGACAATTGTCTTGTCGTCGGGGCAGCGCGAGTCCATTTCTATCTGATCAAGTTTGCTTACTGTAATACGCAAATCAAAGGAAGGCCATGTTTTGTTTTCGTATTGGCGCATCATCATCCATGTTGCCTTCCAGAAATGTGCGTCTTTGATAATTCCATAGATTTCGGTTTTCTCTACATCGGGAATTTTCGAGTACTGTTTGAATATGGAAGATTCTATGTTATGCTCATGAAGAATAGCGGGAATGTTAAATAAGGTACGGTGTTGAGCCATAAATATGAATTCTGTGATCAGCAAGTCGTATTTATCAGCAGCAAGTTCCGTTAGCAGATTCCGCATCGGTTCCACGCCGTAGGCGCGCATCGGCCACGGCAGAGCCTGCGGTCCTGCGGGTGTTGTGTCTCCGGCATGTGTTATCATGTTTACTTTTGAACATATACCTTCAAATGCGCCATCCAGTATTTTTTCATCTCCCTTGTTTATAAAAAAGGCGAGAGTTAAATCGTGCTTTTTGCTTAAACATTTTATCATTTCCCATTGACGGATACGTCCACCGGAGTCCGGCGGATACGGAGGGAAGGGACTGATGACGATTATTTTCATTTTCTAGACCATCCCTTTTTTTCAAGCAGATCGCTTATCAGCTTCGGTACTTGCGCTACATCAGTTCCGAAATCAAGATAATAGCCAGGCAATGTATTGGCGAGTTTTAAAAATATATCAACGGCTTTTTTGCCGGCACCGGGAAACTGGCACATGGTGCTTAATGTAAGAGCCTTGACGCATTCCGCGGGTGGAGCAGAAATTAATGCGGAATCAAAATTGCCTGTTATTCTGGGAAGTAATATCGCATTAAGCGGGAACTCTTGAGCTATTTGTCCGGCAAAACGTGGGTAAAGAAAAAAAACTTCTTTGTCATCGTGTTTGTTGCCGGTTTTAGCCCTAGCAGGTACTATATGCCCGACTCTGAATATATTACCGGAATCAACCTTTGCGGAACTAAACACACTGTATGCCGCAGGCTTTGGTTCTGCGCAGACAACACAATAATCATCGCTTATATAAAACAATCCGGAGTTAAGACACGCCAGTGCTGCCGTAGATTTTCCCGAACCTCCCTTGCCTGTGATAAGCACGCCGCCTTTACTTGTTCCCACTGCGGCTCCGTGCGCGAAATGGAAACCGCGTTCCTCCAGCCACCAGTTAAGTATTGTTCTCAAGGGAGCGCTTGTTTCATAAGCCGGTAAATCACGCGCGTCTTTCGTCCAGTAGTATCCTGTCGCTTTCTCACGGTCGTACATGCTTAGCGCGTTAGCCGACCAGTTAAAGGCTGCCTTTATTCTTTTATTGTTGAATCCCCTGATGTCGCCGCGATGTGTATAAACGCCTTCTATATTGCCAATTTCTGTTTGTACCGCGTGTCCAAACCAGGGTGGTGCGGGCATATCGGTATCTGTTGTAACGTCGTCCCATACGCAGATTTCAATTGCCGGTTCTTCATCAGTGGTTATAGAAAGATGTTCCAAAGCTGGTGTGATAAAAGGAAGCAATTTTTCATTGGCAAATATTAATTTTATGGTGTTGCCACATAAGGTGAAGTGTTTTTTAACGGGCGTGTCGTTCGATCCAAGAGTGCGAGTGAACTGTTCCCGAACGGACGTTAAATAGTCATCAAGAAGCACATCGCTTTTTTGTGTAACATCCGATACAGACAATGCGCGTCCGGTTTTTGTTTCATCCATTACTATTGTTCTCTGGTTTGGTGTTGGGCCATCCGGCATCACTTACATCATGTATGGGATCGAGAATAAGCAATTCCTGCATATCGGAATACTTACTGATAAGTGGCGATTCAAATGAATCAGTCAGTTTTTGAAGGCTATCAGGCTTAAAAGCATCCGTTGCTTCGGGTGAATTGCCATTTTGAAAAATCAGATCTTCTGCTATTAATTGCTTGATAAATATTCTTATTTGCTCTGTGATATTTTTATCAGACCCATACAGAGCGGTAAATTCTGAAATTATCTGAACTTCTGAAACACCCTTTTCGATTAAAGACCATATTTGGCCGCCGGTTTGATTCATACTGTAATAATTGCCGGTGTCCAGCCTGACCAGCATGGTTTCACCATCTATATTTTCGTGAATTACTTGCGGTGATATTTCAAACATTTTTACTCTCACGGTATTACTTTTTAGAGTTTGGACTATAAGAAATGCAGTTTTGCATGTCAAGGACTTCTTGATTACCAAACCGTATCGCTTCGCTATTTTTGGCGTTTTCGCTTCAGCGAACGATTCAGCACTATCATCAGCTCATGCCGGTTCTGTTGTATTTTTCCCGATAAATTATTTGAATGAATACGTTTATGTAAAAGAATATTTTCAAGAATACCGACTTTTTCATCATTGTCTTTTATTCGTGCAAACCAGTCGGCATCGCAGGCAATGTCAAGAGATTCGTCAAAAAGTCCGACACGCTCAAAAGCGCTGTGGCGCACGCATAGGGTGCCGGGAGTATAGCCTACTGTTCCGGATTCAAAGAAATGTGCCTGGAAACCCGGTCTAAGTACAGCACCTGATTCCAGAAAAAATTTTACACGGCCTATAGAAAATTCATAAAGGGAGTTGGAACGGTGAAACTCCATCTGAAGCGGCAATTTATCAGGTGCCCAGTAATCATCACAGTCCAGGAAAAGTATCCATTCACCGGATGCCAGAGAAATTCCGTAATTGCGGGCATTGGCCAGTCCGTTTCCGGGCTGAAGAAAGTATGTGACATTTGGGTATCGACTTGCAATTTCCGGAGTCGCATCTTTTGAATTTCCATCTATCAGAAGGATTTCACGAGGCACGATAGATTGGACAAGCACCGACTCGATAGCCTGAGCCAGATAAGATTCTCCGTTCTTGACCACCATAATAACGCTGATGCTATTTTTCATAGTGAAAATATACGCACGTTTATATCCAGTATTTTTCATCTCCAGCAATCTCTCAATTCTTTTTTCAATAAGCGGATGAGTGCTGAATAAGTTCAGGATTTATACATTTTCAAAACAATAGAATCCGAGTACCAGTAGCTTTCCACTTTCATCACGGCGGAAATAATCAAGGCAATGATAATGCCTTTTTCCCTGCCGAGCAAATATCCGGTAATCACCATAATGCCCGTGAGCATGCTGATTAACATAATCACTTTTAACGTAATCATATAATTCTCTCCATAGAAAAAGTTTTCCTGAGCAGTTGAAGCACCGCTTCATATACCTTCTGGTCTTTACTGGCCTTGGGACCGGCTACATTAAGAACAACAATTTCTTTTTCCTTTAGCCAGAAAGAGAGCTTTTCTGCGGCTTCAGGCAGAGGCAATTCATCCATGTCTATATGTAGCCAGTGTTTTTTGTACTGTATGGCGAACTCCCTGGTCAATGCCGATCCGCCCGTGAGAAATCCGTGGGAAACTATAACCGTTCCGTCTGCATCAAGCACATTCTGCAGAGTTCTTTTGGAATAATCTTCCGTGGGCATTTCCTGCAGATTATATTTTTCGGGAAGCCTGCCGTCTTCGGTCCTTCTGCCTTTGGGAACCCACCCGCCATAAGGAACGTTATTATCAATGGCAAAATCAAGAGCCGCCCTGTCCGCTCCCGTCTGTCCGCCCGATATAATTTTTTGTAATTTAAACATTTTTTACGAAAGTCCCAAATGGCATATAATAGGTTTAAGATTTGTTAAAAATTTTTATCTGTGATTTTTCTCTTGATTATCTCCCCGATATAATACTCAAGTCTCCTGATCGCCTCGTTTGGTATATCGACGAATTCCACACCAGCTTCATATGATTTATCCTCAATAAGAACTTTGATCCATCTTACTTTTCCCAGGGCGGCTATTTCTTTCTCCAGATTTTTTAATTTAAAAGCTATCTTGACTACAGTATCGACAGGCAATAAAATACTAGACTCGATTCTGGCGCCGGAAACAGAAATATCCTTGCTGAAATTATACAGGAACTTTTTTTTAGGAATATTTTTTTCTTCGGGTATAACAGTTATGGCAATTTCGTTTGTTTCCTTTACCCGCAGAGCCTTCCTTCTTTCTTTCATAACGAACCTTATCTCCTCTTTAAAGAGTACTTGTATTTTTCTTTTCACTATTCACAGTTCACCACGTTTCACTATTCACCCTTAAAGGAACGTATCCTCTTTGTCCCTGCCCCATGGCAGTATGTCGGCTCCCCGACCCTTCATTATAATTAACTCTCCGGGTTCGGCAATAATAACCCAGTTATCCAAATCGAATTGAATTGTGCTGACGCGAGGAATGTTCATTAAATCCGAAACTAAAGCCCTGACCGCTGACATAGCAAAATCTGTATTATCATTATTACATAGAAAGCCGTATATACATATAGTTCTACTGGAGCTGGTATAACTGATTTTAGTCATATCGGCATTATGACTGGTCAGAATATTTCTTACCTTTCTATTAATTTCATACCTGCAAACTTCATCAGACATAATTATATTCCGGATAAAGCATGATATGAAAATCTTTTAATACCGGTTTTCCTCTCTTGATTTGGAAATTTTATGGTTTAAGCTTGTGTGATAATATAGCTTTCTGCGGATAATTCAAGAAAAAATAGTTAGCCTGTTGGAAAATGATATCCTTTTTCCGTAAATAATTTCAAACAGATATCTACAACAGTCTCATCATAAAGAATTCCCTTATTTTTCCTGATTTCTTCAAGAGCCATATCAATACCTAAGGCTGCACGATAGGGACGGTGAGAAGCCATGGCCTCCACCACATCGGCGACAGCCATAATCCGTGCCTCCATTATAATCTTATCCCCTTTTAGATTATTGGGATAACCGGAACCATTCATTCGTTCATGATGCTGATAGACAATTTGCGCCAGCGGCCAGGGAGATTCCACATCCTTCAACATATCGTATCCGGTCTGAGGATGTACTTTAATCAGCGCAAATTCAGTATCTGTAAGTATGGTCGGTTTGGACAATATCTCTACAGGTATGGATAATTTACCAATGTCATGGATGGAGCCTGCCATGCGGATTCCTTCTATTTTCTCCTGAGCTAATCCCATTTCCGTGGCAATGGCAGAGGCCAGGTGCGCAACCCGGGTTTGATGTCCGGCTGTGTAAGGATCTCTAACTTCCAAAACGGATACTAAAACCTGAATAGTCGTACCAACCGCTCTCTTTAGACTTTCAAGAGTCTGTTTAAGTTTTTCCTCCGATTGTTTTCGTTGTGTAATATCATGAAGATTAATAATTACACCCTCAACAACTGTGTCGTTTACCAGGTTACTTCCGGCGACTTCAAATGTACGCCAACTGCCATTCTTATGACGAAGACGCACTTCATATTGTAGGGCAGGGGAGTTTTTATCACTGGCTAATTTTTCGGATGCATCATTTAATAACTTCAAGTCATCAGGGTGGATAAGATCAAATAAGGTGCCTCCGATTCTTTCCTCAGGCTTAAATCCCAAAGCCCTTTCAACAGTTTGATTTTCATAAGTTATAATCCCTTCGGGATTTACGATAACAATGATATCTGAAGACTGTTCCGCAAAGGTACGGAACCGATGTTCCTCGTAGCGTAATTTTTCTTCCGCCCGCTTGCGGTCGGTTATATCCCTGCCTTCGCCAAGTATAGATAAAGGTTTCCCATTTTCATCACGGATGAAACTAAATGAGCATTCTCCCCATAAAAATTTGCCGTTTTTACATATAAATTCCAGCTCCACTAAATTCTTTGTGGACGATGGTGTAGAAGATGGAAGTGCCCTGGATAGCTGTGTTGAAAAATGTTCCATAGCTTTCTGAAAAGATGTTGCGGTAAGAAGTTTATTTAACGGAAGTTGTTTAAGCTCCTTCAGGTTATATCCCAGTAACTTTTCTACCGATGGGCTGATATATTTCCATTTTAAGTCAAGATCCATAAGCCACACCTGATCTTTCATGTGGTCTGCCAGAAGACGGTATTTTTCTTCACTTTTTTTCAGCGCATCTTCCGCCTTCTTATGTGCTGTAATGTCATGCGAAACGTTAGCCAGACAGAGATTTTTACCAGTAGAAGAATCTTTGATATTGAATGTCATCGCATAGACATCGGTCAGACTGCCGGTCTTGATGTTGCGATACTGCAGTTCTCCTTCCCAGGTCTTGCCAGCCAGAAGCGCAGGGAGGAGCTCTTTCCTGACTATAGGATGAAACGATTCCGGAATGACATCCATGATAGAGTAGTTGCCAACTTCGTCTGGATTTATTCCCAACATCTTGTTGCCTGCCTCATTAAGG
Source organism: Smithella sp. (assembly GCA_007244375.1). GTDB lineage: Bacteria > Desulfobacterota > Syntrophia > Syntrophales > Smithellaceae > Smithella. The sequence continues at coordinate 69,951 of SCVW01000046.1, forward strand.
AAAATCATTTTCCCTTCAAATGTGGCCAAGTTTACCAGTTCACTGCTGAATCTAACAACCGAACTAAGTTTACTGATTTCCTCCTCTTTGTACTTACGTTCGGTTATGTTTCTGATTATGGCCATAGAAGCCCACCGGCCTTCGTACTGGATAACCCTTGATGAGGATTCTGTTTCTTTGATCGTGCCGTCTTTGCATAATAGCCTGACATAAAATATTTCAGGGATGTCTTTACCCTGTTCGCGCAGAGCAACTCTTTCTTTTATAACAGATACGAAATCGGGAGGCACCAAGTCATATATTGATTTACCAATCAGCTCTTTGACAGAATATCCGAACATCTCTGCCATGCGTTTGTTGGCAAATTTGATTACCGTATCCTGAACAATTATCACACAGTCTGTTGCGTTTTTCACCAGCATTACATATTTTTCTTCACTCTCATGCAGAGCGTGCTTTGTCCGTTTGCGCCGGTGGGCATTGTCTGGAGCGCCAGTATTATTTTTATGCTTTTTATTACTGGTCTTTTTCATCTTATTCCTTAGGACAGGTCTGTTTGAATAATAACCGATTACGCTTTTTATTATTTATTTCAAATATCAAAGAAAGCTCAGCCATTTTAAATTAATACTGATAGTCGACTATACCATATCGGCTTGGTTTCAGCAGAGGTCGGTTGTTAGGACAGATCATTAACATTAAAAAAACCATAATCTATTCTGACAAAACATACAACCTGAACATTTCTTTCAACGGCTTGAACGTTTTTTTACAAAAAAAGGATAAAAGATGTTTTTAGAAATGTTGCTGCCCAAACGACCAACCATTAAATATCATTAAATTTCAAGCACATAAAAGAAAGTATGTGATTGTTGAAAAATTTGGCACGGTCTTTTCATTAACATAAAGTCAAAATTAACAAATTACCTAAAAGGAGGTAACAGATCATGAAAAAGACATTGGCAACCACAATAGTAACCGCGGCAGTTGTTCTTTTAACGGCAACTTTTGGATTTGCTGAATATGCGGCAACGGGTGCAACGAACTTTCCTTATTTTCAACTGGGATGCTTAATCGTTGGTGGATTGATTATAGTTTCTCTGAAACGTAAATATGAAAAAATGTATGTTGGTGAAGTAGTCGGTGCATTCGCTCTCTATACAATCCTGATGGCTATGTTTACCAACCCGGTTATTGAAGCTGTAAAAACATTTGTAAGCTAAAAAGTACTTTAACAGAATAGAAACAAACAAGAATATATAGGTGAGGTGAGTAAGAAAACCATGATCTGTTAAAGTAAGACACCTCCTCATCACTGAAGCCCCTCGAGTTAAAATATTCGAGGGGCTTTGTCATATGTACCAAGAATCTTTTCTGTAATACCGGTTCTGCATACGTAGGGTAAATTTCGGCAGGAATTAAGCCCGCCCTCTGTCATTGCCCGGCTTGGAGACTGTGTCACAATCGTCTCCGGGTTGGGAATGACAAGCGAAGTAATAAGATTGCCATGTGCCGATTTACAATTTTTTCTTAACTACTTGATTACTTAAATCTTAAATCTGAGAACGTAGAGAGTCTTTTTAGTGACGAAGGATTATGTTTACCTCAAAAAAACCGGCAAATTTTCCATATCTGTGCTATTATTTATACAATATTTTATGTCAATTCAGAGGAATATCATTATGTCTCATAAACTAAAAAAGGAAAAAGAAGGATTAGGTATTACAATTGCCTTTTCCGGAATTGTTGAGGCAGACGAAGTTGATAAACTTCAGGACCAGATTAATTCCGATGAATCCTTCCCCAAGTTGCGTTATCAGGTATGGGATTTTTCACAAGCTGAAGAGATAAATATTACATTTGATCAAATCCAGAATATTGCCATGAAAACCGCTGTTGCATCCGGCAGAAATCCGAAACTCAGAATAGCCATAATTCCCCGAAAGACTTCACATAACGTTCTAGGCGAAACCTTTCATACCTTTGAAAAGGTTTGGGGATCTGGTGAGTCGAAAAGTTTCCGCGATATCAAAGCGGCAAAGGAATGGTGCACGCGCGGCAAAAAATAAGGGTTAATTAAGTGACACAGCGGTGCTAATGCCATTACACCCATTGCGAGACAGCCCTCGGTTGCCGTGGCAATCTCTTTTCACTATTCATCTTTTTCTCTTCGCTGGTTTTTTTCTGGCTGATTTCTTACCGGTTTTCTTTGCTGCCTTTTTCTTCACAATACTTTTTATTTTTGCGGCATTTGTAATTTTGCTTAACTGCCATTCCAGTTTTTCGATTTTGGCAAAAGCAGATTTTACCTTTTTATCCTCATCCAGATTTTTTCCTTTTTTGAAAGCAGCATAAACAATCTCGCCCAATTCATTCATCTGGTCTTTTATTTTTACATGCAGATTAAATATCTGATACTGCCTTTTACCTTCCTCGGAGAGCTCATTCATCTTTCCGGATACAATATTGGCCCCCTGCATCACAGCAGCCAACCCTTCCTCAAATCCCTTCTTCACATCCTTTTTAATTTTGTTCAGGAAGTTTTCCATAATTTTCTCCACATGGTTTTGCCATTATACCCATTGCGACCTCTTCGGTGGCGTGGCAATCTTTCTTAACTACTTGATTACTTAAATCTTAAATCTGGTTTTTTAAATCTTGAACATAGAACGTTGAACGGCTTCCGCTGTTATCATTCCCCTATGACTTGTACGATGAGTTCCCTTTCCCTCGATCTATTATCAAAATCAATGAAGACTATCTGCTGCCATGTTCCCAAAGTCAGCCTGCCGTTGACCAGTGGAACACTCAACGATGGCTTCATCAATGCCGCACGCACGTGCGAAAATCCATTGCCGTCTCCCCATCGTAAATCATGCTTATAAGGAATATTCGACGGAGCAATCCTTTCCAAAGCGTTCTTTAAATCCTCCAACACACCGGATTCATATTCAATAGTTGTTATCGCACCCGTGGAACCGGGACAAAAAACAGTAACCAATCCATTGACAACCGCTGATTGCGCTAAAATCGACAGCACCTGAGGAGTAATATTAATAATGTCGCAATAGCCTTTTGTACTAAGCGAAATTGTTTCTGTAATTATTGTCACAGGGAGAATTTAAAAAATTCCTCATCTTGTGTCAATGGAATAATGATACCACAGTTATTCAAAAAAAGAAAAAGCAGCGTCAGAACGCTGCCTTTTCTTCACTGATTTTTTATATTCTGCGCCGATTAGTGATGGACAAACAAAACAGGACTCTTGGCTTCTTCCATCACCTTTTCAGAAATTACGCCCATAACCCTCTTTAGAAAACCAGTTTTGCTATGAGAAGGCATTACAATTAAATCCACACCTTTCTCATCCTGTTCTTTGAGTATCTCCTCAACAGGTTCTCCTTCCCGGATATCTCTGATAATTTCAATCTTTTCGGATTCCGGAAATTTCTTGAGCTCTGTTTGCATCATATTCTGTGCTTGAAGTAAATTTTGATTTTCTATTTCCTGATATGTCGGTGTATCGAAAGCATAATCCACTGTAAATTGTTTGACTGGAGTTGTGACATGCAGCAGGTAAACTTTAGCGTTGTATTGCATTGCCAGTTCCAATGCCTGCTTCAGTGCTTCATCTGCGTTGGAGGAAAAATCTGTTGGTACGAGGATTCTTTTTGGTGCAAACATAATAATCCCCCCTTTCATGTAATAACACCAATGTTAACGCGTTAACTCCCACCAACCCTCATCAATGCCAATTTCTTTTTATATAAATGCCACCCATCACCTCCTACCATTATTCTATTACGTATATAGTATAGACACTTGAACTAAAAAAAACAATAGTGAGCCAAGCTGGAAAAAATGGAGCCAAATCTTTATTATTGACATTTCAGAGCGGGAATGAAGCCACTATCATTGACGAATCATGAAAAACATTATTAAGCTTCGCATAATCCTTTTTACTGCCATAGCCGTATTTATATTGCTCTGCGTTATTGGCTATTATTTTTCACGTTGAATTAGAAGGGAAATGAGGGTAAACATTGTTCCAAGTTCAACATTGAAGGATTATTAACTATGACTGATGAAATTGATGATGATATTTTGGAAGCGGAGCTGGAAGACGACGCTTTGGAAAAAAAGATGAAAAAACTAGAGAGTGAAGCCGCGCGGTTGTTGAATCAATCCAGCGAATTGTTGAAGGCACTTAGTAAAGATTCACCGAAGCAGGAAGAAACGGAGAAAGAGGAAAAAATTACAGAATAGATGATTAGACGGTTTGGATGATAGAGAGTCTCACTATGGCTATTCATATCATTCCGGTAAAAAAACTCAGCGCTCATGCCTTGAAAGGGGTGATTGAGGAATTCATCACCAGAGGGGGTACCGATTATGGGGCAGTTGAAGCTTCGCTGGAAACAAAATTCAAACAGGTAAAAAACAAACTCAAAGATGGCTCCGCTGTATTAGTTTTTGACGATGAGACGAAAACTACCAATATATTTCTGGCGGATGATCCGATTTTAAAGAAGGTGAAAGGTGAAGAGTGAAATACCGCATTTGTCATTCTGGCGTGGTCTTGGCCGGAATCCAGGAACATTAATAATTAGTACCGCTAAAATAGTTTTAAGTTTTCCCCTACGGCACTTCGTGTCTGGGATAATTCGACTTACGCTTCGAACTTCGTCCCGACTTGTCGGGACTAGTTCTCAGCGAGTCTCATTAAAGTTTTAAGTAATTAAGTAGTTAAGAAAAAGTCCATTGCTGTTTGTGGTCAGGATATTCTTGACACGCAAAATGACGTTTTCTATACTTAAACGCACCAAAAGTAGTTATTATCAATTTTATACTCAAGGGGGAGGGTATTAAAAATGGGTAAATTACTGGGTATTGTTGCATTAATTTGTGCAGTCTGGGTCATATATGACGTATTTGCCAACAACAAGGAATTGAGCACGGGCACGAAGGTTGTCTGGATAATCTGCGCGTTATTGTTCAGCATAATTACTGCCATTGTGTATTACCTTGTAGAAAAAAAGAAATAGTTGTTGTTATTCAAAGATCGGTCAGGAATATCCGACTGCCTGTGAGAAACTTGTTCCTCTTGCTAGAATGCCTTGGATGGTGAAATAATATTGCTTAGCGTGCAAATAAAGATTGACCGGAATGAAAATCCGACAGATACAGCACTCATTTCTGCCTGTTCGGGAAGAGGATGTTTTGTTTCTTCCCATAGGCATTGTTCATTTTATATTCTACTATCAGCATAAGGATGCGGTGTCCGAATTTAAAGAGTTCACCATGTGCTCATTATGAATACTGTTTTCTGGATCATAGCCGTTTTGCTAATATTAATCGGTGTTGCCGGTACCGTGCTGCCGGCATTGCCCGGTGTGCCGCTGATCTTCATCGGCATGCTTTTGGCCGCGTGGATCAATGAATTTCAGCTCATAAGTATGTTGACGATTGTCGTAATAGCGATCCTGACAGTTCTCGCCATTGTTGTCGATTATATCGCTTCAGCTTTGTCTGCCAAACGGGCGGGCGCAAGCAGGCAAGGCATCATCGGTGCCGCCATCGGTACACTTGTCGGCTTATTCACCGGTATCTGGGGGCTTTTGTTCATGCCGTTGGCGGGTGCTGCGATCGGGGAATTAGTCGCTCACAAAGATATGATACGTGCGGGCAAAGTAGGTATCGCAACGTGGTTTGGATTAATCATTGCCAGTGTCGTTAAGTTGGCTGTCGCGTTTATGATGGTTGGTGTATTCATTGCGGCGTTACTGATATGATTAAGCATTAAGTTTTAAGGGATTAAGAGTTAAGAAGATTGCAATCCGGCAAACCCGGCATACGCCGGGCAGGCTGCCTCCAATGACAAGAAGGAAAAGACAATATAATGAAAGTAAAAGCAGATGGAGATTTCGGCGAGTGGATAAGCGTTGGAGGAAACCAGCTTTACCCGGGTTATATAATTAAAGGTAAAAAGCAACATTTGATGATCGATGCCGGCATGAACCTTATGGGTCCGGCATATATTGCTTCGTTGGAAAAAATATTCGGGGATAAAAATGCTCTGGATTATGTTTTTGCAACCCATTCACACTTTGATCATTTAGGGTCTATTCCTTATCTCAAAAGAAAGGTACCTGAGCTTAAGGCCGGCGCATTCGAGAGAGTCGGGACTTTGATGAAAAAGAAATCCGTCCTCGATCTGATGACTACTTTAAGCGAACTCCAGAGAGGCTTTTATCAGAATATAGTTGGTGACGAGGATGTCCGAATCGAGCCGGTGGATTTTGAGTTCAATCTTAAAGAAGGCGACAGGTTTGATCTTGGCGGGGTGACTTGCGAAGTTTACGAAGTGCCTGGGCATACCAGCGACTCGTTGGCGTTTTTTGTCCCCGAAATCCGGGCACTCTTTGCAGGTGAAGCATGCGGTCTTCCGGAAAGTGATATGAATAGCAATGTAAAGACCGAGTTTTTATCCTCTTATGATGAATACGTTGTATCGCTGGAGAAGCTGATTAAACTTCAACCGAAACTTATCGGCATGGCTCATTTGTGGGTTTTTACAGACGATGACGCGACCGATTTTTTGCAGAGATCCATTGAAGCAGCTCCCAATTATCGAAATCTTATCGAAACATATCTCGATGCTGCCAATGGCGATATTGATAACGCTATAAAGAATATGGCAAAAGAAGAATATGATACGAAGAGGAAAATTGCCCAGCCCAGAGAATCATATCTGGAGAATTTGAAAGCACAAGTGCGGCACGTGGCATCAAGAACGACGGCAGATGGGAGTAAATAGAGACAACTGTTCAACGTTTTATGTTCAAAGTTAAATAACGACAGATTTAAGTAATTAAGTAGTTAAGTTTTAAGGAATAAGAATATTTCGATCTGCATTTCTTGACATATGCATCTCTTTTGTCTTATGCTAATACTATGAAAATCAGAATTATTTTATCAGGATTATTATTAGTCATTGCTTTTTTTATACTTACGGGTTGTCAGGGACGTCTTACTACAGTCGTTACGCACATTCCGGTAGAACAACAAAAAGATTATACCCGTCAATTACCGCCGGGCGAGTTGGCTTTAAGAAAGATTACCGATTCCAACCAGATTCCCGATTACACCAGGGCTTGTTCTAATCTTGATGGCTTGAAGGAAGCAATTGTCCGCAGTCTGAGCTATATGGCTAAGCCATCCAGCAAGACATTTTATCCCTATGGCGAAATTACTCACGAGCAGGCGGTAAGAAGCCTTCAGGAATTGGATAAGCTTGTTTCTTTTAAATTGCTACCTGAACAAATGAATAAGGTTTTGCGGGAAAAATTCGATACGTATATCTCGGTCGGCTGTGATGATCAGGGGACGGTTTTGTTTACAGGATATTACACGCCGATTTTTGACGGTTCTCCTGTACGTACAGATCGTTTTCAGTATCCTATATACAGGACGCCCGAAGGTTTGCTAAAAGATTCCGATGGAACGATCCTGGGGCTGAGGGCGTCTGACGGACAGGTTCGGCAATACCCGAATAGAGCGGATATCCAAAAGTCCAATATGCTGGCCGGCGATGAGCTTGTATGGCTTGATGATGCGTTTGAGGTCTATATAGTACATGTGCAGGGTTCAGCCAAAATACGAATGCCGGACGGGCAGATCAAAACAATTGGCTATGCCGCTCATAACGGCTGGGAATATCAGAGTATCAGGAAGAAATTAATAGCTGACGGGAAGTTTACCGAAAAAGATATCAATATGAATGCCATGATTGATTATTTCAAGGCTCATCCTGATGAGATCGATACGTATGTTAATGAAAATCCCCGATTTGTTTTTTTCAGGTTTGAGGAAGGCGAGCCAAGGGGTTCGCTTAATGAAGCGGTGACTCCTTTTAGAACGATTGCCACGGATAAATCCATTTATCCCAGGGCGATGTTTGCCTTTGCCGCGGTTGATCTGGATACGCCCGTGGGGTTTACTCTGGACCAGGATACAGGCGGCGCTATCAGGGCAGCAGGTCGTTGTGATGTTTATATGGGTGTCGGCGATCAGGCCGGTGAACTGGCCGGCAAAACATACCGTGAAGGCCGGCTTTACTACCTTTTTATCAAACCTGACGAAGAATAGAAAAAACTGTTCAAAGTTCAAGATTTAATAAAACGTGAAAAGTAAATAGTGAAGAGTGAAAAGTACCTCATGGTATATTTCATTCCGGCGAAGGCCGGAATCCAGGAATTGAAGAATGGATTTCCATCTATGCGGGGATGACAGTAGTCGAAGTGGATAAGATAATTTGGGAGGAGCGGTAATGAAAGTGGATTTTTTCTGTTGGAGCAGGTGAACCACCTGTAGGAAAACGAAGGAGTTTCTTTCGCAAAAGAAGGTGGAAGTAAACGAACGTGATTTTTTCAAAGAGCCGTTCACACGCGAGGAAATCAAAACTTTGTTGCAGGGGAAGCCTGCCTCCGAAATGTTCAGTTTCAAATCTCCAAGTTTCAAAGCACTGGGCCTGGATCAGGAAAAGCTAAAGGATAACGACCTGATTAATCTGATGCTGAAAGAGCCGCGACTTATCCGGCGTCCCGTTGTTAAAATAGGCAAGGATGTTTACTTTGGCACGGATAGTAAGGTGCTGGAGAAGGCCTTAAAGTGAAGGGTGAAGGGTGAATAGTGAATAGTACCCCACGGCACTTCGTGCCTGGGATAGTTCCACTAACGTTTCGAGCGTCATTTTATTCGCTCTCAACGAGTCTCACTAAAAAGTGAAGGGTGTAGAATCCAGAAACATTTTCCCGCCCCTGGTGGGCGGGAATTAAAGGGAAGGGGAGCATGGGTAATGATGATCGGATATTGTTTACGCCTAAACAGATAGGGAATGTAACAATAAAAAACAGGTTTGTCCGCTCCGCAACATTTGAAAATGCTGCCAACAAAGATGGAAGCATCGGCGAAGAATATATCAAAATTTACGAAAGACTTTCAAAGGGAGAGGTTGGTCTTATCATTACAGGTATGATCCACACCAGCGAGGACGGCAAAAGTTATCATCGTCAGGCCGGACTCCATTCCGATGAAATGATTGCCGGATTTTCCGCTATGAACGAAATGGTTCATAAAAACGGTTCAAAAATTATTGCTCAATTATGTCATGGCGGCAGGCAATCTATGATTCTTGGCCTTAGACCGCCGGCACCGTCTGCCGGTATGCTTGATCTGACTTTTCGGGTCATTCCCCGTCCTATGAAGAATCAGGAAATATTGTCCGCAATCAAAACTCTTGTTGCCGGAGCTAAAAGAGCACAAAAAGCCGGCTTTGACGGGGTTCAGATTCATGCTGCTCACGGCTATCTGGTCAACGAATTTCTCTCTCCATATTTTAACCGGCGCAGCGATGAATGGGGCGGCACTCCGGAAAAGAGATTCAATTTTCTAAAAAGAGTGTATGAAGCAATGAGAGAAGCCGTGGGTTCGTCATATCCGATAACTGCAAAAATGAATATTGAAGACCATACTCCTAAACCCGGCTTAACGATCGAAGAATCTGCCGGACATATTAAAAGTTTGGTAGACCTCGGCATTGACGCGGTTGAAATTACCTGCGGCACGGTTTCTTTCTCTTTGTTTAAACAATGCCGGGGTAATGTTCCGGTGAAGGCTCTGGCAAAGGCCATGATCAAACCTATTCAGCCTTTTACGGAAATTACTTTAAAGATAGCATGGCCGGATAAAAATTATACGTTCTACGAAAATTACAATCTTGATGCATGCGACAAGATAAAACCTCTAATGGGCGATATTCCGCTAATTCTGGTGGGAGGCTTGCGCAATTACGAATCTATGGAAAAAATTATACGCGAGCAGAAAGCAGATTTTATCTCTCTATGCCGTCCGTTTATACGCCAGCCGATGATTGTAAAAAACTGGAATAGTGGAGATATTAAGCAGATTACTTGCAATAACTGTAATAATTGCTTCGGGTATGTACCGCTGGATGAGTCCGTACGATGTAATTTGAACCGGACTTTTTAATGCGGGTTGTGTGCAATATGTCCCCAAAAACGAGTGCAGGAATTCTTTTATATCGTATTGTCGAAGGTGAACTGGAAGTTTTTCTTGTTCATCCCGGAGGACCTTATTGGGAGAAAAAGGATGAAGGATCGTGGTCGGTTCCCAAAGGATTATTTGAAGAGGGCGAAGATTCTTTGGAAGCAGCCAGGCGTGAATTCTGGGAAGAAACCGGTTCTAATGTTAAAGGTGACTTTATGGAATTAAAACCGCTGAAGCAACCCAGCGGAAAGATAGTCTATGTTTGGGCGGTTGAAGGAAACATCGATGCGGCATCAATAGAAAGTAATCTGTTTACGATGGAATGGCCTCCGAATTCAGGGAAGGAGCAAGAATTTCCGGAAGTGGATAGAGGCGGTTGGTTTACAATTCCGCAGGCGAGGGAAAAGTTATTAAAGGGGCAAGTCGGTTTTCTGGATGAACTGCAGAAGAAGCTGGGAATTGTTGAATAAGGGTGAAAAGTGAAGAGTGAGCAACGGCTTCCCGCCCCTGGTGGGCGGGAATTAAAGGGAGGGGGAAAAAGGAGACGTACCTTTGATTGCTGATAAAATAATTTGTTTTAGTTTGGGTTTGTCTGAAGAGGATATAGAAAAAGGTAGAGCTTCTTTTTATGAATTGAATAAAGAAACTCTGCCAATGGAAGTCATCTCTATTACCAAAACTATGCTTTCCTCGAAAGTAGGTGTCGTATTAGACAGCATGACGGACGATTTGGTTCTGACTGATGCCGTAAGGCAGCAAGGTATAACTTTATCTCCGAGCCCCTATAAATACCGTGTGGTTATCGTCCTTGCATCAGAATGCGAGCAGGTGTTGCAGATTATGAGGAGTTTTAAGGCTGTTTTGCCCGATCCGCAAAATATAATTTTTGCCGTGGTAACTCAGACCGCTCTGACATGGACGTTTGAGGAATACATCGGACATCTTGGCAACGAACACGAATACATGAAAACCAGAAAATAAAAATGGCCTTCTCCCGCCCGGAAGATAATGCCATGAAAGGAGATTCTTATGCCTGCATACAGGATTGATGTTGAAACAGGGAACAGGTATTTCGGAGATACCCGTTCCAATGTAAGCATTAAACTTTTTGACTGGCATGGACACGAAACCGACAGTATTCCTCTGGTTCCCAACCGACCCGAGCATGCTTTTTGGATAAATTATACGGAAAGTTTTACTGTAAATATCGAGGGACTGACGGGAGACATCGCTGCCGTTGAAGTGTCAAAAGATAATTCCGGCAGGCAGCCGGCCTGGTATTTAAGAACTGTGAAAGTAACCAATCTGGAAACCAATGCCTCTTATTCGTTTGGTTTTTATCATTGGTTTTCCCTGCGTAACGGCTTGAATCACCGGAGAGAATATGTCGGCACCGTTTACTGGAGTTGCCGGGATATGTCGGATTCGCCGATTGTTAACCATCATTTTATTACCATCATTTTTCGCAATGAGGATGCGGCAAGAAGCATATGCAGCATAGTCTATCCTGATATTTATATTCTCGGCAATCCGGAATCTGAAACATTTGACGGTAATACTTTATATTTTATTACCATCGGATGGTTTGCCCACGGAGCAGGCCAGGGGCAACCTATGCGCTGTGTTATTAACCAGCAGGACGACGTGATGTCTGTTCGCGAGCATTTAAATCCTGATCGATACGTTGATATTTATGCTCCTGATTTCAGTTATGAGAAAAAGGCTATGCCGGTTATGCTTCTCGACGAAGCTTTGAACGACGAGGGCAAAATAATCAGAGCCGTAATGCAGGCGGCTGCATGTTATTCCCGATACCAGCAGCAACATGATGATCTTCCTGAATTTGATTCGATATCATTCAATCCTGTTACTTGTGCTTCATTCGTTAATACTCTGTTCGCGAAAATAGGATATTCAAAAAGACGACGGGAACAAGCGTCCGATATGTCGGGCTTCGACGTGGGTGAGGGTACTACATTGAGCATGTCTTACTTTTTGCAACCTGAAACTTAGTTGAATGGTGAAAAGAAAGTTTTCAGATTTAAGGGTTAAGAAAACGTGAATGGTGAAGAGTGTCCCACGGCTTCCCGCCCTTGGTGAGTGGGAATTAAAGGGAGGGGGATTTACAAAAAATTTAACCCTCCCTCTTTCCCTCTAACCTAAAGGTCGCTCCTGAAGGTCACTATCGGGGTACCATAGCCGGCCTTCGCCAAAATGACATATTAATTTTCAGTGTACTTCATTTATGAAGTTTCATTAGACAGCTTCGATTGTTGAAGTCGGTTTGCCAGTGATGTTGTAGGTCACGCTGACGACTTCCGGAAGAGCCTTGGTTATTTTGGCGGCGATGCCTTCCAGTACATCAAAAGGAAGACGGGTAGGAGTAGCAACCCGCGCGTCTACGCTATTCCAGCAACGTATTTCAATTTGATTGCCGAAAACTCTTTTGTTGTTGCGCATGCCTGTGACGCGGTCTTCGTGCAAGATAGCCATATATTGAAATACTTTATATTTTTTTAATGTCTCTTCAGTAATTGCCGTTGCTTTTCTGACCAGGGCAACCCGGGCAGGTGTGACTTCGCCGATTACGCGGGCAGCCAGTGCCGGTCCCGGAAATGGTATCCGATCAAACATGGATTCGGGCAAGCCCAGCCCGCGGCCGACTTTACGCACGCCGTCCTTGCGCAGTTCGATCAACGGTTCCAGAATTTTATAGCCGAAAGCTTTTTGCGGATCGATTCCCAGTTGTTCGAAAACATTGTGTTGTCTTTTGATTCCCGCTACGGTTTCATCCACATCGGTCAGAATGGTTCCTTGCAGGAGATATTTTGCTTTGCTTTTAACCACCAGTTTGCCGAATATATCTTTATAGAAGGTCTGCGTGATGGCTTCTCTTTTTTCTTCAGGATCGGTAATGCCCTTGAGTGCGGCAAAGAATGCTTTAGAAGCAGGTACTATTTCCACCTTGATCCCCAGTTTTTTAAAGGCTGCTGCCACTTTGGCCGGTTCGTTTTCCCGCATGATGCCATTATCAATGAAATAAGTTTTCAGCCTTTTGCCCAGCGCACGGTGTCCCAGTGCCGTAACCACCGAGGAATCGACTCCTCCGGAGAGTGCATTGATGGCCAGCCCGTCACCGACGGATTCCCGGATATCGCGTACTTTATCTTCGATAAATTTATTTACGTTTATGTTTGCTGCTTTAATCTCTTTGATTTTAATCATGACATCTCCTTTGCGGTTAAATAAGATGGTTGATTATCTAAATTAAAATTGTTTGCTTTTCAAGAATTAAATAAGTTGTAAATTAAATCAGTTCGGTTTAAAAGATTGGACACAAAAAAACAATTTTCGGGAGAATTATATATTATGCAGCCGATTAAAATAATGCCTTGTCTGGATATGAAAAACGGAAAAGTTGTCAAAGGGATTCATTTTGTTGATATTAAAGAAGCGGGCGATCCGGTGGAAAACGCTGCCTTCTATCAGGCCGAAGGGGCTGATGAACTGGCTATGCTGGATATTGCCGCCACGTTGGAAAACCGCAAAACGCGTCTGGAATGGGTAGAAAACGTTTCCAGGGTAATAAAAATTCCTCTGACTGTAGGCGGCGGGATTTCTTCTCTGGAGGATATCGATATGATTTTATCGGCGGGAGCCTCCAAGGTTTCGATGAACAGCGCGGCAGTAAAAAATCCCCGGCTTATTCGGGATGCGGCTGATAAATTCGGTCAGGATAAAATAACGGTGGCGATTGACGCTAAAAGAAACGCTCAAATGCCTTCGGGTTTTGAGCTAGTTGTATCCGGCGGCACGTTGCCCGTAGCCAAAGATGCTGTGGCTTGGGCGAAAATATGTCAGGAAATGGGAGCAGGTGTGATTTTGCCCACGAGCATGGATGGCGACGGCACCAAAGCCGGTTATGATATTCCTTTCACTAAAGCGATTTCCAAAGCTGTTACATTGCCGGTTGTAGCCTCCGGCGGCGCAGGCAAGCTGGAAGATTTTTACGAGGCAGTAGTGGAAGGTGGTGCAACTATTCTATTGGCTGCTTCGGTTTTTCATTTCCGCCTGCTGAAGATTCAGGATGTAAAAACATATTTACGTAATAAAGGCCTGACCGTAGCTTAATAAATTGAAATAACTATGAAATTGTTCTTTCAGCAAAGGGGGATTTCGATTCCCCTTTGCTGAATCAGAATCCACATATAAATAACAATTGACACACATCCAATACTCTCTTATCTTTCTACCTTATAGAGAAACTTTTCATCAAATATAACCTTAGGAGCAGATTTATGACAAAAGATAATAAAGTAGTTCTGCACAATAAGAAGGGTGATCTCAGAAAACTAGTCATTTTGATGAATAAACAAAATAAGAGATTTATGCCGCCGTTTGAGCCGATACTCCAGGCTATTGATTTGGTTACAACGCCGGAAGAGCTAGCTCTGCTTCTGAAGATGGGTACGAATTTGTACTCGTATGAACAGGCTTTAGCACTCAGCGGCATGAGTAATGATAAATTTAAATCTGTGTTTGAAGTCCTCAAACAAAAGGCATTCATAAGAACAAAATATTCTGAAACAGGTGAAGAACAATATACACTCAATCCTTTTATAGTCGGTTGGTTTGAAGGCATTGTTACTTATTTGATTGGCAAATCCGAAGAAAAGGAGTTTGCACGCAGATATATGGATTTCTTCAATTCGCTGCGAAATCGTAATTTCTTTCCCATCAGAAAGGTCATGGATCTCATGGGAAAGTATGCTCCTGTGTCCAATCAGAGTGTCGGTATGGTTCGTGAATCAAAAAATGAAAAGGGGAAATCCAAAATCATCATTGATGAGAAAATAATTCCACCGGATTCTATGATTTACCCGACAAGTTCTGTTAACGATATGATTATGGAATACGGAACTAAAAGCATCATCGGTCAGTTCAAAGCCTGCATGTGCCGGCAGGTTACTCGCAATGTTGATGATCACTGCCGCTTTAAGATGCCTGACGATATAGCGTGTATTGGTTTTGGCGATCAAATTAAAACTTATATGCAGTACGGATATATGAGGCAAATCAGCAAGGAAGAAGCTTTTGATATTATTCAAAAGGCAAGAGATTGCGGCGCAATCCATACAGTTTTTCACGAAAAAGATGATACAAATCTTCCTCAAATTGCCTTGTGCAATTGCTGCTGGGATTGCTGCGGAATATTGCGTTCCTACAACATGGGAGCAGTTCCTTTGCGTTACAGCTGTTTTTACATGGCAAATATTACAGACGTATCAAAATGCAATGGATGCGGTTTATGTGAGAAATTCTGCCCGACAGCTGCGATAAAAGTCGTGGAGAAAAAAGTGGAGTTGGATAGCAGGAAGTGCATAGGTTGCGGTCAATGCGTACATCAGTGCGTTCGCTCAGTTGTTGAATTGGTGGAGAACAAACGTACATCTTTCCTGCCGATGCTAAAAAAATCCGAGGCAAGAATAACAACAAAGGTCTAATCTGTCTGCTTAATATTTTGTATTCTTCGGTCAATCACGCCAAGAACAAAGCAGGTGTTGATTTTGTCCGTCTGTAGGCGAACAGGTATTTATTGCCTTGCTTTTCCAGTATCGGATTTTGTTTTTTAATAGAATGTTTTGGTAAGAAAATGAAAAAGGATTTGCTGGTCACTCTGGCGGATGGCAATTACATTAAGCAGGCAAAGCAGCTTTTTTCCAGCGTGTATTGGAATGCCGGCTGGCAAGGCGATTACATGCTACTGGCATATGACATTCCTGAAAAAGAATTGCGATGGTTTCAAGACAAGGGAATTCTGGTCAGAGAATGCGAACCGATATTAACCGAATCCGAAATCCGAATCGGCCATGCTCCGTTGACTACTCTTTCTAAATTTTATTTGTTTACGCCTGAATTCAAGAAATGGAAAAACATTGTCTTTCTGGATGGCGATATTGTTGTCAGAGGTTCTCTGGATACACTTGTTCAAACAAAAGGGTTTTCGGCTGTGAGAATTCTCAATATGTTGCGTACATCGCTGAAAGGGCAGTTTAATAATCGCGACAGAAAAAATAATCATTTGTTTAAAGAACTTGAAAGTAAACATGATTTGAGCCAGCCTGCGTTTAATTCCGGTGTAATGGCATTCAATACGGATATAATATCGGAAAGTGATTTTCAAAATCTTAAAAAATTATTTTTTTATTATCAGAAAATACTTTATATTTCGGAAGAAACTGTTTTGAATATCTATTTTTACGACAAATGGCAGGAGCTTCCTCAAGTTTATAATGTTTGTCCAAGTTATGAGATTTATCATTCGGAGTGCAGTCCTGAAAACTTGAAAGGAATTGTTTTGCATACATATTCTAACTTTCCGGGAGGCAAACCCTGGTCTCCGGCAAGTCCTTTGAATCTTGAATGGAAAGCAAATCTGGATAAAGCAGACCTGATTGACATTGCGAAACCGCAACTGCCCCAAAAAATATTGAGTAAACAGGAAGAGGCACAATACGATTTTTATTTAAAGAAGTTGCACAAAAATAATCTTTATAAGGTTTACCGTTATAAAATACATTTTTTTTACAGGTACAATAAATTAAGATTTTTTCTGGGTGTTTTTCTGAAAAATAATTATCCGCAAATCTATAAACTGCAAAGAAAGTTAAGAAATTTATCATGAACAAATACTTAGTGAACGGTACTTCGAAAAACTTTTCTCCAATTGCCGGGCGGCAGGTTACGCGCAATGCCGTTTGTCTTTGCACCGACCGCAAAATGCTGATTCCTGCTTTATTCGTTGCCGATGGGGTGAAATCCCATTCCAAGTCTTCGGGAAACAATTTTGACATTCTTATTTTTGCCCAACCTTCGGAAGTTACCGATGTCCACAGGCGATGGATGAAACAACGAGGTGTTCCGCTGTGTGAAGACATGGACATTTCATGTCAGCGAGGTGTGGGTAAGTTTATGAAAAGGCTTAGTCCTGCAACTCTGATGAAACTGTTTCTTGCCGAACATCTTGACGGACGATACGACAAAATTCTTTATCTCGATTGTGATCTGACCATTCATGACGATGTAGGTGCAATATTTTCTTTGGATCCGGCACCTTTTGCACTGGCGGCTGTTCCTTCCGGACGTATTTTGGTGGATTTAAGTGAGAAACAACGCAAAGGATTCGAAGAGCACTGTCAAAGCCTGGGTATGAGCAAGCCTTATCGCTTTTTCAACACCGGTGTCCTTTACATTGATGTTGAGAGATGGAACAATGAGAAGTTAGGAGAACGGACTTTGGAATTTATACGGCAAAATCCAGATCTCTGTTCCCTTCCTGATGAGCATTCGCTCAACGCGATTCTGGATGGAAACATCGCGGAATTAACATCATTGTGGAATACAGCTCCTTGCCCGCGATGGCGAAAAGTTAAAACCGGTTATAATAATGCGGTAATCATTCACCATATGGGCGATCAAAAACCCTGGCGTAGATTTGTTCAGGGCAAACCGTTGCTGTTTCCCGACCTGAAGGCCTATCACCTTTACAGGGATTTTCTTAAAAATTCTCCCTGGCCGGAATGGTTGAGTGAGCAATGGGGCTGGCACGATCTCTATATGAATGTAAGAGGTGAAATCGGAAGAATTTTACGTTTTTTGAGACTCAGAGGCGAGTGGGAAGAACCATCTGCCCGGCAACGCAAAGCCTATGACAATGCTGTTAGTCAATATTATGAAAACACGTCGTTTGCAGACGTGGAACAGGGCATTGTTGTTCGGGAAAACGGCAAATATCGGCTGAAAAATACAAGGATATCTCCATGATAATATTTGGTAAAATAACAATTGACTTATAAAGAGGACTTTTATACATTTAAAATCAAATAAGGTATTAAGTAATAAGATATTTCCTAATAAGGTGTGGGAGGAATGAAATGAAAAAAGATAAACAGTGGCAGAAACCGGATGTCCGTGTAATGAAGCAAAGAAATACAAATAAAGTTATTGCATCATCACTTAAGGGACAAGTACGCTATAGTACCGGAATCGGACCAACACCTCCGGTACCTCCTATTTATTATCCGGAATCATAATAGAAGATTCAAGGAATCGGATTTAAAAGAATAAATTTTATATTTGTATATACGCTATAGAGCGATATAGCGTGCAGGTGGGGTTTGTTTTGTCCGATCCGATGGTAATCGGTAATGATATTTAGGCCGAAGCTAATACTTATTTATTCCAGAGATTTTTTATGAAAACAAAAATCAACATGGATGCCGTATATATGGCGTCTAGTAATGTAGTGGTACGTGAAGTGGAAGGCGAGATGATCATTATCCCTTTTTCGTTCGGTGTTGACGATACTGAAAACGAACCGTATTTCCTCAATGCGACTGGAAAAGTAATCTGGCAGCGATTGAATAGACGAAAAAAACTGAAGGATATCGTGAAAAATATTGCTGCTGAATTTAAGACACCTGTAAAAGTTATTGAAAAAGACGTTGTCGGGTTTGTGGAAAACCTTCTGATAAAAAATATGCTCGTTAAGGTTTCAAAAACTTAATTACCTAAGTTACCAATATGATAAATAAGCAAGTTGATATTAAGGATACCCGCGAAATTACCGGCTGGTCTTATTACGAGATGAAATGGCTGACAGAAGACCAGGCCAGGGAAGCAAACCAAAAAAGAGATGAACTTTTGCAATCTATAGCCGGCAGGGCAAAAAGTAATTTTCTGGGAAACAAAATAGGGCCCGGGGAATTATCGCCCGGTTGTATGAATTGTGGAGGGGGAACATGGTCTTGTATTTTTATTAATTGCTTGTGTACAGCCAATTGCTTTTACTGTCCTCAGGATAGAAAAAATAAAAAAGACATGCTGCCAAATGAATCAGGGCTTACTTTTGACAATCCGGACGACTATGTTGATTATCTGGAAAAGTTCAAATTTAAAGGAGCCAGTTTTTCCGGGGGAGAACCGCTTTTAAAGTATGAAAAAGTGCTGACTTATACCAGAAAAATCAGAGAAAGATTCGGAGAAGAATTTTATATATGGTTGTATACAAACGGTGACTTGGTTAATAAAGAAAAATTAAAAGCCTTGAAGGAAGCCGGTCTTAATGAGATACGTTTTGACATTGCTGCCAGAAATTATGACTTAAAAGCCGTAAAAATGGCTATAGGTGTTATTGATACAGTTACGGTTGAGATTCCCGCTATTCCGGAAGATTATGAAATGCTGAAAAAAAGTCTGCCACGAATGAAAGCGATAGGCGTTGCGCATTTAAATTTGCATCAATTATTTGCCAATCAATACTGCTATAAGCAATATATTGATCGCCGGTATACATTTTTGCATCAGCCCAATATACCGGTTCTGGAATCGGAAATGACCGCGTTACGGATTATCAAATATGCCGTCGATAAGAACATCGGCTTGCCTATTAATTATTGTTGCTCGATTTATAAACACAGATTTCAGCAGAAAGGATACAGGAAAAGATTCGGGTCTTTTATTAAAGAGCAATACGAAGTATCGACGGAATCGGAATTCATCAGAAGGCTGGCTATTGAGGACAAACCGGTAAAAATAAAAAAACTTGTGGAGATATTTAAATGTAATAAATGCGATGATAGGTTATGGTCAGTAAATAACAACAGTTCAGAATTGTTTATCCATCATTCGCTTCTCAAGTATATTGATGTTAATAATCACGACTTGATTGTAACTTATTTTGCGCCGCAGTTGAGATCAGTTGGTGGTGATGAAAATGAAAACAGCAAAATAATCGCATTAAATTCCCGCCGGAATGTTTTTATTGAAAGAAAATTTGTGCATGAAACGAAAATAACAAATCCTGTGGTCATAAAAAGTTTTCAAGAATTGTTTATTAAAAAAATGAATAACGGTGATGTTTTTAACAGATTCTATCGGGATTATGAATTAAAAACAAAAGCCGACATAGATGAGATGATGATTCAAAAAGACCGGCTTGATTATTTGAAATCATGGGAATTTATCGGAAGAGGTCTTTATAAAATTTACTGATCAAACTGATTAATGCAGTTAAACATTTGTATGCAAAGAAATAAATTGTTCTTTATTCTCGCCGGAAGTTTTTTAGTCCGAAATTTACCTGATAAGGTATATCTTTCATTATTATACAAAAGAAAAATGGGCAAACGCCTTGACTTACGCCCCCCCCGCACCTTTACCGAAAAAATTCAGTGGCTCAAATTAAATTATCGGTTTGACATTATGACGCAATGTTCGGATAAATACGAAGTGCGAAAATTTGTCGAAGACAAAATCGGACCGGAGTTATTGAAAAAGTTATATGGTGTTTATGAAAAGGTGGAGGACATTGATATCGATGCTTTTCCGGAGGCTTTTGTATTAAAAATCAATCACGGCAGCGGTCAAAATATATTCTGCAAAAAAAAATCGGAACTGGACTGGAATTACTCCCGAAATCTTCTTAAAAAATATCTTAAAACCAATCATTACTTTGCATTCAGAGAATGGGGATACAAAAATGTTGCCCCCCGTGTTATCTGTGAGGAACATCTGACAAAAAATGGTGAAACTCTTTATGAATACGGCTTTTATTGCTATGACGGCGTTGCGCGTGTTGTAGAAATAAATGAGTACACTCCCGGATTAAAAAGAGTGAATATGTTCGACCTCGATTTGAATCTTTTAGAAAATAAATATAGTGAGCCTCCCTTACCTCGACCGGTTAAAAAACCACCGCAGTTTGAGCGAATGATTGAATATGCCGCCATATTATCCAGCGGATTTCCTTTTGTCCGGGTGGATTTTATTTGCGTTAACAACAGGATATACTTCGGTGAAATGACTTTTTATCCTCTTGGCGGATTAGCAAGACTTGATCCTCAATCGTTTGATTCTTATCTAGGCTCATTTTTTAAGCTTCCCGTTTAATATCAAATGCTTAATCGTTACTATATGTGAAATTTGGTGATATTATTTGCAAAACACTGTATAAAAACAAATGAAAAAATTTTCGTATTTTCTTTCATAGGTAAAGATCATGACCTTAATCGAAATGAAAAATATAACCAAGGACTATCATCTCGGTGAGACGGTAGTCCACGCGTTGAGAGGAATCGACCTGCAAATAGATAAAAAAGAGTTTGTGGCTATATGGGGGCCGTCAGGCTCCGGGAAAACAACTCTTCTGAATCTGATCAGCGCCATTGATGAGCCTACTTTGGGGAAATTGAGAATAGCCGGTAAAGATGTGCAGCTGTTAACTGATGATGAGAAAAGCGAACATCGCAATCAAACAATCGGATTTATCTTCCAGGGATTTAATCTGGTTCCTGTTCTCACCGCGCTGGAAAATGTGATGCTGCCCATGCAGATCAAAGGTGCAACGGTGAAAGAGGCCAAAAAGCTGGCACTGGCGCGTCTGGAAGAAGTCGGTTTGAGCGAACTTATCCATAATCGTCCGGCGAAAATGTCGGGAGGTCAGCAACAGAGAGTTTCCATAGCCAGAGCATTGGTTAATAATCCTTCTGTAGTCATTGCCGATGAGCCCACAGCCAACCTCGATTCCGAAACCGCCCGAATGATAATTGAAATCATGCGCGAGCTGAACGAAAAAGACGAAATAACCTTTATTTTTTCCACCCACGATCAGAGACTTCTGGATAAGGTCAAACGATTAGTGCGTCTGGAAGACGGAATGATAGTTGATGGAGCTGTAAAGGTATGATGAAATGGACGAAACTGGCATTCCGGAATATTTTGAGAAACAGACGCCGTTCTTTTGTTACGATCATTGCCGTGGGTGTGGGTTTTGCTGCCATTAGTCTGTATTACGGATATATTCATAATGTATATAACGGCCTCAGAATTATAGCGGTTAGAGGTGAAGGTCTGGGGAATTTAAGAATCAACATGGCCGGCTGGCAGGAAAAAGGAAAGCTTGAACCGGAAAAATATATGTTTTCCGGTGAAGATACTCAAAAAATTATCAAACTTGTCACAGAAGAAAAAGATGTTATATTGGCTACTCCGCAAATTCAGGTTACCGGTATAGTAACCAATGGCAGGGTATCTACTGTTTTTATCGCCCAGGGTGTTGTGCCAAAAGATGACAAAATTATTAAAGGGAGATGGATTGAATATTTACCGGTTGTTGGTCAACCTCTTAGCGATGAAAAACGCTACGGAGTAGAAATAGCCAAAGATCTAAGTAAATATCTTGATTTGACGGCAGGCAAGGACGGAGTTGTCATGGCGCCGACAATAAGCGGCCAAATGAATGCTCTGGATGTACAAATTAACGGGGTTTATGATACCGGTAATGATTTTTCCAACGACAAGTTTATGCGGTTTAATTATTACTATGCTCAGTCTTTGTTGGATACTCAATCGGCGGAAAGAATTGTAGTTTTGCTTAAAGATTGGGAGGAAACCGAAAGTATGCGGACGCTGCTTCTTAAAAAATTAAAGGCGGCAGGTATAAATTGCGAAATCAGGACATGGAAAGAGCTTTCCCTGTCTTTTTCCAAACAAAAGGCTTTCCTGGATACGATGTTTATGTTTCTTTTCTCCATTGTTCTGGTGATAGTGTTGATGACTACGGTTAATACGATGGGCATGGCTATCCTGGAAAGAACCAGAGAAATTGGCACTCTGCGGGCTTTAGGTTTAAAACGCAGAGGCATTTCCGTTCTTTTTGCTCTGGAAGGAGCTATTCTGGGATTTTTCGGCAGTCTAACGGGCATTGTGTTGCATACTATTGCGTGGACCATTATAAAAGTTTATCCGCCCCGATATATTCCTCCGGGATTTTCATCGCCGGTGAGAATGTTCGTGGATATGGTGCCGCTAATGCTGGTTGTTTTATTATTGAGTATGGTTTTGCTATCCATGATTGCAGCGATAATTCCAGCAAGACGTGCGGCAAGACAAAATATTGTAGATGCGCTGGGACATGTTTGATACCATTTAGCTGTACTAGGCTAACTTAATAAAATATTTTTCATGGGAAAAATGATGAATAAAAAATTTGAGAAGCTATCTTTTATCGTGTTTGGTTTTATTTTAAGTTCCTTTCTTAGTTGTTTTGTGTCAACAGCTCAGGCACAGATGAGTTCCAAAGAAATGTTGCACAAGGCTGATGAGGCCCGTGGCAACGCAGAAGGAATCCAATGGTATATTTATATGGATTCCGTTGAAAACGGACGACAACAATATAGAAGATTGCAGGTAGCCGCCAGAGGTTATAATTCTCTTGCCGATACATTGGCACCGGCTAATGTAAAAGGACAGAAACTTTTAATGCATGACCGTAATATGTGGTTTGCCAAACCGGAACTTTCCAAAGCGGTTCCGATATCGCCGCGGCAAAAACTTATGGGTACCGCCGCAAATGGAGATATTGCTTCTACTAATTATGCGGGTGACTATAAAATTGTGAACACTGAAGACGGTCAGTATAACAATGAAGTATGCGTGGTAATGGATTTACAGGCTATTGATAGCAGAGCAACTTATGACCGGATAAGATACTGGGTATCGAAAGAACGTATTGTTGGCGTTAAAGCCGAATTCTACACCGTTTCCGGCAAAATGTTTAAAACTGCAACGTTTGAATACAAAAACAGCGTTACTATAAATGGAAAGCCGCGTGGTTTTATTTCCAAGATGACAATCAACAGCGCGATAATAAAAGATGATGTTACGGTTATTAAATATAGTAAACCTGTACTGAAAAAAGTCCCTGATGCTGTGTTTAATCTTAACCTTCTTACAAAATAGGAACTGTTTTATGAAAAAAGATAAGAACCCTGGAATTATTTACGCAATTATTCTTCTTTTTATATATTGTCTCTTTTGGATGCCGGCTATAACCTTCGCGGAGCAGACTCCCCTGGAAAAAAATGCTTCGGAAAATGCAGACAGTGCTCAGATGGAAAAGACAACTCCGGAAAGAACTTCCGGTGAACAAATTGGTAAGATTCCTCAAAAGGAAACCGTCGGCGATCAGATTAAAAAAAATCTACCGGAAAGTAACCCTGATGACGAATTTACAGGACCGGAAAGTGAAAATCAAACTCAATTCCAGAAGATTAAAAATTATTTTTCGGCTGATTTACGAATTCTTACGTACGGTATTGTTCAGGAACCGGCTGAAACAAGTCAGAATCCCGACAATAATTTAATGCAGTATCCTCAGTATATAGTCGTCGCGGAAATAAGGCCTGATTTGCGTTTTGATTCGAAGTTTCTGGAACTTGCTTTCAAGCCGCGGGCAAAATTCGACTTCAAATCATGGCGGGAAGGAGCGCTGAAATACGAAACTAAATCAGACGATGAGTGGTATGTAAACGAATGGCTGGTTAGATTAAAAGTATTGGAAAAAATTTTTGCGTCCTACGGCAGAGAGAACTTGCAATGGGGCCCTTCATTTATTTATTCGCCTTCCAATCCTTTCTTCAGTGATAACGGACGAAGTAATCCATTTATGGAAGTTCCGGGTATGGATTTCGTAAGGCTGATAGTCATACCTCACAGTATATGGACGATTTCTTTTATCGTTAACACAGATGAAGGACGCAACACGCTTCTTGGAACGGATCCTTTTAAAACATCTGTTGCCGCAAAAATAGATTTTACAGGAAGAAAGAATTACGCGTCTATAATTTTTTCAGATAGAGACTCCAAATTTACAACAGGATTTTTCGGAGGTTGGACTATTTCCGATGCCATACTGCTTTACGGCGAAGGCAGTGTAACACAAGGAAGTCGTGCTTTGTATCCTGTAAAGGATGCATCTCTTTTGGGAGCTTCCATGCAGAAAATCTATAATGATGATTCGGAAATCAATCCGATTCTTCTGGCCGGTACGTCTTATACTTTTGCCAACAGCGGCACATTATCTCTGGAATACTTGTATAACGATCTCGGCTATAATAATCAGGAAGCTGACCTTTACTATTTCTTAAGAAAAAACGCAGCCAATGCTTTTGAAGCAGGCGGTGCTGCAAGTTTACTGGGACAAACTGTCTTATACCAGACAGCTAATCCCGGCCTGAGATTCTTACGAAGAAATTATGTGATGCTGCAATATAATCAGACAAACATCAGAAATAAATTAGGTATTACATTTCGATGGACGCAAAATATCGATGATGGCTCCGGTCAATTTTTGGGTCTTTTGTCCTATTCCGTCGGGGAACACTGGGAACTTTTTTCTTCGGGTATAGTGAATGCGGGGCCGGGTGATACGGAATTCGGTTCTACTCTCAGTTACCAGATAATGTTTGGTATGAAATGGGTTCTTTAGTGTAGTCTTTACAGTTCGGCAAGAAAAGTGATAATGAACACTGCGGAATTTAACAGGGCTAAACATATTGCCGTGGCAATAAAAAAATAACATTTTATAAGACAGTGTTGGCAACTTTTTTAACTATTTTTGTTTCATCTTTTATAATTGCGCTTTCCGGTGCGCTGATGCCGGGACCGCTCTTAACTGTTACGATAAGTGAAAGCTCGCAACGCGGTTTTATTGCGGGACCGTTGTTGATTGCCGGTCACGCAATTCTGGAACTTATACTTGTTGCTGCCCTTCTTATGGGGTTGGCGCCCTTTTTTCAGATGCCCACTGTTTTTGTCATAAGCGCTCTCGCAGGTGCTTTGATTCTCTTCTGGATGGCTTTCGGAATGTTTCGTTCTTTGCCTTCTATGCACTTTTCACTGGAAGTAAACAACACGAGAAGAAACCACCCGATAATCAGCGGTATATTGATGAGCGTGGCTAATCCTTACTGGGTAATCTGGTGGGCTACAATAGGATTGGGTTATATCCTTTATTCATGGCAGTTTGGGTTCTGGGGCATCGTTTTTTTCTTTACCGGACATATTCTTGCCGATCTGGGCTGGTATTCTCTTATATCAGCGGCGGTTGCCGGAGGCAGAAGTTTTCTGACTGATAGACTTTACAGGGGAATGATTATGGCTTGCGCTGTCTTTCTTATTGTGTTTGCCGGATATTTTGCCTATGCGGGCATTACAAAATTGAATACAATTATTTCCTGATTTTACGGTAGCACTATAATCGTTGCTTCAAAAAGCGCGCAAACACGAAAACCGCTGCAAAAAAAATTAAATGATTTTAATTGAAAAGAAATGTATAAATACTAAAAAAATAAGTAATATTCTCAATTTTCCGGTTTTAGTTAAAGGAGGATTATTTAATGAAAAGAATCACGCAAATGTTTTTGCTGTTTAATTTTGTTTTTGCAGTCGCTTCTTGTATTCCCGTACCTGTTCCTGTAGGTACGCCGTCACCGGGTTATGAACAGTATGGCTATAGTTATGGGTACGACGATCAATATGGCTATGGTTACGACGACGAGTATGTTGATGTTCCGATAGTTTACGGAGAACCCCTGTACTATACACCTCCGGTAACTGTAACATTTGTCTTCGATTATTTTACATATGAAATGGTCGGTGGGTATGTAGATATTGTTTTCTGGCGGGGTGGACACCGTTACCATCATGAACCGTGGTACGATCATGGAAGAAGAATCAGACCGGATGACATAAGGGCAAATCCACATCATAGAATTCGCGGTCCTGAATTCTTTAAACATCGTGAAATGTTGAAAAAGAAACATAATATTTCTCATCCCGACAATTATTATGGGTTGAAGCATCCTAAAAATCCGGATCAACAAAGACCAAAACCGGGAGAGCAAAGACCACAATGGGAACAAAAACAACCTCCACAAGTAGAGAAACGACCTCAGTGGGAACAGCATCCTCAGTGGGAACAGAAAGGGACTCCACAGTTAGAAAAGAAACCTCAGTGGGGTGAGCAGGGGGCACAGCAAACAGAGAAACGTCCGCAGTGGGAACAGAAACCTTCTCAACAGACAGAACAAAAACCTCAACGGGGAAAGCAGCAGCCTCAGCAAGGATCATTGCGTCAGCAACCTCAACAGACAAAACAGGTCTATCAGAAAGAAAAACAAAAACGTGCGCAAGAGAAGCAGAAAAAAGTAAAAGAACGTTATAAAAAATCGGAGCAAAAGCAGGAACAAGAACAAGAGCAGAAACAGGAAAAAGTGCGAGGGCGGGAACAGTCAATTGAGGAAAAAACAAAACAGCGGCCACACTTGAGATGGTAAACGATTTTTAAAAGTGTTTTTTCGGAATACAGCAAAAAATGTAAAACAGAAGCAGCATTACTAAAATTAAAGAAGCCGCTTTTGGAACATTATGTTCTGAATAATATAATGCCCTGATATTGATGGCTTGAGTTCGCAATGATCTAGAAAACCAACTGGTGGAACACCCATCGTCTGCAAAAGTCTGGCCCGGTAATTAACCTGGACGGTAGTGCTTGCCAGAATCATGATTTCCTGTTCGTTAAATTCTGTTTTTAATTTGCTGATGAAATCCCGGGAAAATTGCAGATGTGTGCGTGAAATTAAAAGAATGTATTCCATTTATGCTAATGATCTTTTCATATTGAAATAAGTAATTTTATGATTTATTGTGAGTCTCAAATTTTAAGAACGAATAACCTAAAGATCACTTATAGGTACATTAGACTTTGTAAGTCGAATCCCGACTTTGTCGGGACACAGCAGAGGGTAGTGAGACCCAAGCTTCAGAAACAGGGTATATTGAAGCTTGCGGGTCGAATTATACTGCCTAAGCATGGATATAATACTCCGCAGTTTGCTTTGGGGTTCGTACCCGTGATTAAATCGCTGCGATTTTTTAAATTACGTTCAAATAAAGATTTTTAGGAAAATTGTTATGCTAAATATAAATAGTGGAAATAATATACCGAATGATCTGAAAAAATGTGTGGAATTTCATGGACATATTTGTCCAGGTTTGATTTATGGTTACCTGGTGGCCAAAGAGGCGATGAAACTGATGAATATAGCGCGATCCATTGATGAGGAAGTTGTTGCTATTTGTGAAAACGATTCCTGTGCAGTAGATGCTCTTCAGGTTTTGCTGGGTACTTTAATGGGGAAAGGCAACCTTATAATAAATAATTTCGGGAAGAATGCCTATACAATATTGAGCCGTTCCAAGCGTCAGGCTTATAGATTTTCTCGAAATACACGTTATGATTACAAAGGCAGGGACAAAAGTGAGTTTGACAGGTTGGAGGCGGCTGTTGCCGCCGGAAAAGCGTCGGAAGACGATCATCTCAATCTAAAACGACTTAAAATCAATGATCTCCTGACTCGTCCCTTTGAGGAAATATTTACAACCACAAAAATGCCTTTTGTTGAGCCAAAATACGCACAACTTGCACCGTCTGAGCCTTGTGAATTATGCGGTGAGATGACAATGGCATCAAAAATGATAAAATTAAAAGACGGGCGGCAGGTCTGTATACCTTGTTCAAAAAATGTATGAAGTAATTTGCCATTAATAAAAAATCATATATATGGTGACGACTTTTATCGTTAATACGACTATCGCGCGGGCATTTTTAATACTTGCAATTTAATTATAACTAAGAAGCAAATGTACAGCTCATTGAGATGTCAAGAAAGGCGCATACTTAAGTAATGAATTGGAACATATCGGGTAGTGAGGAAATAAGAACAAAAAAATTTATAAAGTTCATAAAAGTGATTTATTTTTGTTTGTTAATATTTTTTTTACTGCCCTTACCATTATCGGCTGCGAATATTCCTCTTTCTAAAGAGTTAGCAAGTTACATTGGAACACTGGAAAAACAGTGTGTAAAGTATGGTTGGACCGATATCAAGCCTAGAGAAATACCATGGGAATATTATCGTACAACAAAGAAAAAGCACCCGCTTATCTTTGTTAATTTTGGCAATTCCGGGAAAAATTGTGTTCTTTTTCTGGGTGCTGTTCACGGTGATGAGCTGCCGACTGTCTATCTCATGCTCAAGCTTGCTCACTATGTTAGAGACAATCCGCAGATTTTCAAAGATAAATGCATTGTTATTGCTCCGCTTGTTAACCCCGACGGCTTTCTTTTAAGAATTCCAGCTCGCGTTAATGCCAACGGAATTGATCTCAACAGAAACTTTCCTACAAAAGACTGGTATCCTGAAGCTTTGAAAAAGTGGAGATTAAAGCAGCATAAAAACAGGCGTTATTATCCCGGACAAAAGCCCGCATCGGAACAGGAAACCATGTTTCAGATTGCCCTGATAAAGAGATTTAATCCGCAAAAAATACTCTCTGTTCACTCACCGCTTAATTTCTTCGACTTTGACGGACCTTCCTCTGATTTGGATTCATTTGAACACTGGTTGGAGAAAATAAGCAAAGAATCGAATCATCCTTTGAGGAAATTCGGGTTTTTCCCCGGTTCCTTAGGTAATTATGCCGGTCACGAAAGGAATATTTTTACATTGACATTAGAGTTGCCTTCGTCCAAAGCCAACAAGGCCAAAGAGTATTTCGATAAGTTCCAGACATCAATTTTAAAATTTATAAATCTTTCTGTTAAAGTTGGCTAGTAACTGTTCAAAACTTGATTTGAAGTTTTTCATATTTATCGGATTGTTTTCATCAAGGGCAGAAGCCTTTGTTTTTAGCTGTTTCCAATAACTTGCAGTTTCCCAATGCGCAAGCTTTTTGCGCGTCCGAACAGCCAATAGTTTTGTTGCCATGTGATAAAAAATAAATACCTCTGTTAATGTAAGCGCTGGCATAATTTGGTTGCAGGTTGATGGCCTTGTTGTAATCTTCAAGGGCGCGCTGGTACTGGCCAAGTTTATCATAAGCAAGTCCCCGGCCATGATAGGCTTCGGCGTCATCAGGTTGCAAATTAATGGCTTGATTAAAATCCTCAATTGCTTGCTGATGCTGGCCGATTTCACTATATATGATTCCCTTGTTGTAAAACGCTTCGGAATAAGCCGGATTCAGGTTGATTGCCTGATTATAATCCTTGATGGCGGGCTGATACTGACCAAGGTTTTCGTAAGCAATCCCCCTGTTGTAGTAAGATTCGGCATCATCAGGCTGAAGCTTAATGGCATTGCTCAAATATACAATGGCTTTATGTGGGTCGGTAAATTTTTTACCATCCGATAAAGAAATTGCCTTATTGAACCAGTCGGTTGCCGTTTCACTCATGGCTGGGGTACAAAGAAATGTTAGAACAAACAATATGGAAACTATAATTTTGCGCATAATGCCTCCGTCAACAGTTTCATGTTTCTATCATAATTATGGAGGAAATTGCATCAACGATTTTGATTTAAAAATTTTCGACAGAACGGTATATAAAGTCACTGAACGAGTTAATAAAAACACATGGCCGTGATTTTTATCGATTTTCCATGTTGATATGTTTGTAAAGATCCTGCGGTGTCTTAAACGGCTGGTGCCTTTCAACTCGATGAAGTTTGACTGCGCTCTGCTCGCATCCAACGGCACATACACCGCAACCTATGCATAACTCTGGCTTTAATTTCCACTTTTTGTCGTTTTTATCAACGGTTATCGCGTGAAATAAACATCGATCAGCACATCTTCCGCAGAAGGTACAAATTGTCCTATTCGATTTGGGAAGATAGTTGGAAGGAGCAACCGCAGTGGGATTGTCCCAGCGCGTACGTCCGCGTACTTCTGAACAACAGCACTCGCAGCACATGCAGATCACTCTGCTGGTGTTTTCTTCGGAGTTTTCCGTTGTTGCCACAAGCCCCATCTCCATCATTGCGTCAAGGTAATCTTTGGCCTGCTTCTTGGTTGCCGGTCGGCCAAGACCCATTCCTTCCATGGCCTGGCCCATTAGGCCAAGCATGATACACGAACCGATAGGGTTTCTTTCTTTGCATTCGCGGATGCCGAGTTTTTCAGTGCGTTCCCGGCAGGGGCAGGGCACAAGCGTGGCAGAAGCTGCGGCGTCTATGATTTTGTGTGCTTCTTCGGTATCCAGAATTTTCTGTTCGGGATCTATGGTCTTGGCAACAGGAATTGTCCGGTATAAAGGTGTTCCTTTTGCGCCTGTTTCATAAAATTTATAGAACTTATCTTCAATAAAGAATTTTTTATACAACTCAGCGCCTTTCAATACTTCAGGGCTGACTTGATCATGAAGATTCTGGATGTTTTTCAATAATGATATATGAGGGAATGCATATAATCTCATGGAAATAAATTCGAAACCTGACTTCAATCCATATTCGTTCATGTTCTCCAGAGAGTTTCTGATAAAACTTATTAAGATCCTGGCAACTTCTTTTAGTCCCTCCCCCCGGTAAGTATTCCACAAGACAGCGACTGTCTTTATAGGCCATGTTATGCTTGAAGCCTTGATGATTTTACGCATGTTTACCACGATATTTTTATCGGACATCTGCTTCAGTACTTTATTAACTTCCTGTAGCGGTTGGCCGGAAATTATGGCCAGTTGGGTTGCAGTCATGAAACTTGCGGGCTCGATTGTGGTAGAAAAAATATCGTTTATAACTTTGAGATGTCTGGCTACTTCCGCCTCGTCCGGTGTGTAGAGTAGCATAAGATATTCTAAAAACGCTTTCGAGAAACCATCGCCGGATTGTGATTTCGGCGCCCGCCACGCTGTTTTGTTAATATTCGCGGCAATCGCAATATACGGGGAGTCCTTCATAATTGCTTCCTCTAATACTTGATCAGTAAATCCAATATTTCTTATTAATTCGTTTCCTTTTCAAACAAATACGAAAAAGGGATCGCGATTAAATCGCCGATGATGTACGTTATAAAAATAGCCGCTAAAAGAGTAGCATATAATGAATTATTTCCGCTCATCACCAGAGGAATATAGACGCCGAGCATCCATATTATTTTATAAACGAGTTGCAGCATAAGAACGGGAACAAAACGAAGCGGCGCCCGCAGAGCAAGAATTGATAAAAAGGCAAAAGCAGCCATCGCACTGCCCATATATCCAAAAATTAAGGGATCCTGGGCGGGAAAAGGCATTAAACATTGGGTTGTTGATTGAACAAAAGCTGGAGCTACAATTATTAATAATCCGTAGCCCCCCGCACCTAGTATGGTATACCAGTACATAAGCTTCAACCAAGACCATCTTACATTAATGTTTGCAGACATTGTGACCTCCTTATGTGTTAATTTATTGTAAAGAGATAAAACTAATCCTCATTATAGCTTTGTGAGCCAACCCCTTCCCTGCATATGGGCACCCATCTTCATTGCCCCAAGAAATGAAGATCGTAGGATATCACTCATCAGGGCTTTTTTTACGGGAGGAAGTTTGAAAAATGCGCCCAGAATACCGCGCATCGTCTTATGTGATATACTTTCCGGAAAATCAAACAACTGATTTTGTATTGTTCCTCTTTCGAGAGATTGAAGGATGATCCTTTCAAAAGTTGTTGCCGGATGGATTACCTTCTGCTTTCGTTTTGTCAATTGCAGGGCTTTAGTTTTACAATCCAGGGCACAAACGCCACACCCAAGACAGATATCCTTATTCACTACCGGGTTTTTCTTTTTCTTCGTCTTTGGGTTTTCAATAGTTATCATTTCAATGGCTTCGATGGGACACGTCTTGGCGCATTTCCCGCAGCCAATGCATTTTGCTTCGTCAATTTCGGCGATGAGGCTCGATGTGACGATGGAATGGGGATAGCCGAACTTGCTGATTCCCTGAAGTGTCGCGCAACAGCATTTACAGCATTGACAGATCATCCGGATGTTATGCTGGACATTATCGGCATTCAGCACGAGTCTGTGCTCTTTAGACAGGGCCAGATTTTCCAGCATTTCCGTTTTAGATACTTCCCGTCCGAAATTATGACGGATGACATAATCAGCCGCTATTCCAAAGGAAGTGCAACTTTCGAGGGGGACTTTGCATTCCTTTTCCCCCAGATGAAGCTTTTTATGGCGACAGGAACAGATACCGACGCTGAATTTATTCGTCTCCTCAACAAGAGAAACCGCTTTTTCGTAATCGAGGACTTCCATATATTCGGAAGGCCTGATGGCTTCGTCGTGAGGCACTGCGCGCATGACGGAAAGTTTTTGTTCGTCTCCAAAGTTCGCCTCATAAAAAGAGCTGTCACCCTGCATGTAGTCATGTAGCAACTTTGCCATCTTCGGGGTATCAATATCATTGCCGGTTCTCATCATGGTAAACTCGAATATTCCAACCACAATGGGAGACGGCATGTAATAATATGCGTCGTTTGCCCAGATATCCAAGACCAACCCCTTGGAAGTCAACCCATCAATAATTTTCTGTAGTTTTGGTTTGTCATATCCAGTGGACTTAGAAATGCGATTCAGATTAGAAAAGCTGTACGGCATTTTAATCACAACATCCGCTTCTTCCGTTGAATATAGCTCCTTTAAGACGGCGTATAACTTTTCATTCTGAGGTGCCCGAAACATCAAGCTGTCGATTTTATGTCCCAACTTTTGGTAAATTTCTTTTCCCACCAAGTGTCCCATTATCAGCCCTCCATCATTTTTTGTCCGAGTTTTTCCAATGAACGATCGAACGCGACCATATCTTTATCAAGAATGTTCTCTATACTCTTATTGAGTTCACGCAGTACCGGTAGTATTTTCACCGCCAATTTTCGTCCTTTCGGAGATAACTGAATGCAAATACTCCTGCGGTCTGAATGATTTTCACGTCGTTCCACAAGTTCTTCCTTGATCAGACGATCGATAAAACCGGTAACGGCGGGATTTTCTATCTGAATTCGGGCCGCAAGATCCTTGACGTTACTGAATTCGTTCTCCAGTAAATCCAGTAGGATAAATACCTGACCAATCGTTACACCATATTTTGACAGGGAATTGTTGTAGAAACGCTGCATTTTCCGGGCAAGAACCCCTAACCGGAAACAATGAAAATCTCTAAATGTGTTCATAGTCTACCTTACTAAGTTAACAAGTTAATAGTTAACAAGTTAACTATTAACTTGTTTTTATTTTTTTGTCAATAATATAATTTAAACAAACAGCAAATACCTAATGTTGTTTAAACAATAATTATTACACGGTTATATTGTCTATTCAAAAAGATTTTGTTTGATGCGAAAAATGTTTCTTAGAACGAAACAGATGAACCACCGCACGTGAATGAAATATTTTTTAAAATGCATTTAAAATCATTTTATTTCAGACAATTAATTCAGTGTTCATTCCACCCAGGTAGTCAAATTATCCGCCTGTTCCCTTTCCGAACGAACGTCATTAGCCGGGAAATCCGGGTCAGGATAGCCCAGGGCGATGGCAATCATTAAGCGCTTGGTTTTTGGGATGCCGGTATGTTCACGAAATACTTCCGGATATAAAACGCCCTGATCCTCGATGCATGTTCCCAGACCAAACTGCATGGCCGCAAGACATATATTTTGCATTACTGCACCCAGATCAAGCAGTGGTCCTGCTTCTCCCAGTACTTTATCACACATGATGATTATTGCTGCCGGAGCATCGAAGAAACGAAAACCGCGCTCCATCCACCATGCTCGCTTTTCCTTATCTTCACGCTGGATGTCCATGGATTTGAATAACTGCTTGGCAAGAGTTATCTGACGCTGTTTGTAAACACCCTCATTAGGCCAACTGACTACCAGATGATCCGGCACAATGGGGGCTCCGCTTTTTAGTTCCTCAACAATAACCGCTCTTAGACGGTCGAGCTTCTTGCCGCTGATTACGGCGAATTCCCAGGGCTGGGTATTCATAGCCGATGGAGCCCTGCAGGCAATGTTTAAAATTTCCATAATTGTATCTTTGGGTACCGGTTTGTTTTTGAATGCCCGGATGCTTCTACGTTGCTGAATGGCTTCTATCAAATCCATCTTCTTGCTCCTAAATGTTCAAAAAAATTCATAATTAAATAGAACTATTCTTGTTCGCATAAATAACTTTATAACTGACAAAAATGTATTAAATCGACCAAAATATATATCAAGAATATAATAATATATCATCATAGTTCGCAGGAACAAGCCAGTCAAGGTTAAAAATAAATATTTATCTTTTCTTGGGAGTCATTTTCTGAAGAAATTATTGCCGTAGTGGATTTCAATCGCTAAGTATGATAAATTAATGCATAAAAAATATTTATTCCTTTGATTAAAGAAGGTGAACAATGAGACGAACAATTTTTACATTGTGTATATTTCTTGCTTTGATAATTTCTGCTAAGGGGGGGGAAATATATTCTTGTATTGATCGTGACGGCAATTCCGTATTCACAGACAGCCCTCGAGAAGGAATGACAAATTGTGTATTAAAGGAATCTTATACAGAACCTTCACCGGAAAATACAACAGGTGAAAAGAGGAATGTTATTATAGAAAAAGATAATGTTATTGAAAAAGAAACATCCGAAGCAAAAGTAAAACGCATAAATAATTGCATTAATTGTTGCAACGACAGGATTTCAGGATGTTACAATTATACCGCTGATACCAGACTTTGTTATGCGGAGAGTCAAGACTGCCTTGCCATGTGTAAGTCAGAGGGTTCTTCCCCTTCATCATGGAAGGATTGCTGGTTTCAATCTCTCAAATAATTGAATATTACATTAGTCATATTGAACTTTCCTGTAACCTTTCTGATAATGCTTTGCATGGTAAGGCGACGGTATGATTGCTATGGCAATAGTTATGTTCCTGGATGCAGACAAGTTGATATTTATTATTTCAGACCTCATTTGCTGAGAATCTTATAATTGTGTCACTTAAATTCTTGATTTATCAAAAACCTTTCTTTTGGCATTTTTTTTACGTTGATGTCTTAAAATAAAAAGTTATTCTAATACTGACGCCTGGGCGCGCAAAAGATCGTGAAGTGTTACTATTCCTGATATATTCTTTTTATTTTTATCAATAACAACAATCACTCCATTTGGAGATTCAATAATTTTCTCACTTGCATTTTTTACGGTATGATTCGAATAACAGAATGCTGCGTTGGAAATTTGTGGTATTGATTTCTTGTTGACAATATCTTCCATTTGCTTTCGGGTTATTATGCCGATTTCTTTGTTTTCCAAACGGATGGGGAAACAATTATAGGGATAATTGTCGAGAACTTCCTGCACATGGTTTTCATTAATATCTTCCAGTATAACCGGCTGTGGATTGGCAATCGTCATTATGGGAAGATTGTGCCAGCTTTTGATATCGAGAGGCGGTCTGATCTTGATAAGTTCATGCCCGTCTTGCAGCAATATAGCATCATAAAAATTATTCTTGCCGGCCATGCGTGACACGAAAACACTGATGAATGTTCCAATCATCAGCCCGGGTACAAGAGAGAACTGATGGGTCATCTCAAAAACAATTAATAACGAGGTCAAAGGAGCTCTAACGACTGCTCCAAGGCAGGCGCTCATTCCGACTGCAGACAAAACAATCCTGTCGGATGGTGTCAGAGGTACCCAGTGACCGCACATGCCGCCAATAAAATAACCGCACATGCCGCCTATGAATAACATTGGCGAGAATATGCCGCCACAACCTCCGAAACTGTAAGAAAATATTGTGGCAATTAATTTGGCGATTACAAGAATGCCTGCGATCCACCATATGAATTTGTTGTCCAATGCACTGGAGAGATCATTATATCCAAGGCCGAAGATACCTATTTTCCCGACTGTTAGAAACACAGAAACTCCGATAATCCATGTGATGATACCACCGCAGCAAGGAAGCAACCACGCAGCAACGATCTTCTGTTTCTTCAAACGTTTTCTGAAGTAAATGGTGTAACGTTGAAATGTAACACCAGCGAGCGATGCGAATAAAGCAACAAAAGGAACGAGAAGATAGTGTACCCATGTAACGTATTCGGATACAGGAAGCTGGAAAGCGGGTTGTTTTCCTATGAAAGCGTAAACAACAAAAGCTCCGATCAATGAAGAAAATACAACACGTCCGATAAAACGATTGTTGATATCACTTACGAATTCTTCAAGAATGAATGTTATTGCTGCCAAAGGAGCATTAAATGCGGCAGCAAGGCCGGCGGAAGCTCCAATTACAACATAACTTCTCCTTTGTCTGGCGGGTTTTCCCAATGCTCCTGCAAGATTTGAAGCTATACCGCCACCGAGATAAACAGTAGGGCCTTCCCTACCCATACTGGCACCGCCGCCTATACTGAGAATACCTGCTATAAATTTAATAATCACAGAAAGCCATGAAACGTATCCCAAATCCTTCCAGTAGGCAGCCTTCAGTTGCGGAATGCCGCTCCCCGCTGCATCCGGATTGAACTTATATAGAAGAAATCCTACAAGGAGAGATGAACAAACAATTGTTATAAAGCTGGCTACTACAAAAAATAGTTTTGAATGGTTTGAAAAAGCGACAAAAGTATTATTATAGACAAAATTCAAAGCAAGCATGAAAGCGATAGCCATCATACCTGCCGCAAAAGCATAGATGATTGTTTGGAGGAGAGTCTTCGTGTTTTCAGGAATAATTCTTAAAAGTTGCAATAACGGTTTGAATATATTTTGTTTTAGGGGCTGTAATATAATCTGTATATTGGGAAAGTTTTTCATGCTGTCAAAATTAAATGTTTTTTTTGCTCCTTTCAGTATGTCTGTTTCCCGTGATAGTATGAGTTTCGACTTAATGTGATAT
Organism: Smithella sp.; assembly: GCA_007244375.1. Classification (GTDB taxonomy): domain Bacteria; phylum Desulfobacterota; class Syntrophia; order Syntrophales; family Smithellaceae; genus Smithella. The sequence continues at coordinate 107,657 of SCVW01000046.1, forward strand.
CAAATGTAACGGACCTTTTTTAGATTTCTCTACTGTGTTTCAGGCTTCATTTGAAAATTCTATAACATGGTTATAGGTACCGTGGACCATGGAAGATTGTTTTCATTTAATTTATAGATTATTAAATACATATTGCAAAGATATTAATAATCGTCAATAAAATATTACTGAAATTTAAATATTTTTTATCTAGTCCGGATAGAACCAACAATATTTGATTTTGGAGGATAAATAAAAAATATTTTAGGAAGAAAAAGACAAATTATTTGAAACCTGTACAAATAAGGAGAGAAATATGAAAACTGTTTTCGTATTATTTATTGTATCGTATATCGTAACATGGTTTTCGGGAATTTATCTTTCGAAATTTGCCACTGATAAAAATAAATTTAAAAAAGTCCATTTCGGACTGACGATTATTACCTGAATTCTCATAACCATCTATGCAGTTCTAGCATAGACTTATTTTTGGCTATCGGATAGCCGCATTTAAGAGTCCTTCGGGGCAATATAGCGGTATGCTGTCTGAAAAGTTAATAGTTGGGTGTTACTGGAATAGATGGCGGAAGTGCATGGGAATCGAACCCACCTGGGACGGTTTTAGCGCCCCACACCGGATTTGAAGTCCGGGAGGCCCACCAGTGACCTTGGCACTTCCGTTGAAGAACTTATCTGCAAAAACGCAATGTGTCAACATGCAAAAAAATATCAGCGCTATTTTTCTGCTTTGGACTTAATTAAAATTGAAGAGAATCGGACTGAAATAAAGAGTTGTCCAGTAACTGAACAGTTACTTCTGAGCCCTTCTTAATTCTGGTTTCGTTTTCTCTTGTAACAATAAGGCCATTGGCGGTGACCATTGATTTTAAAATGCCGGAACCTTGATCACCGGTTGTAGTGGCAATGTATTTGTCTTTTTCTCTTTTAACTATGGCACGTATAAAATGTTTGAAGCCTGCCTGTTTTTGAAATTCTTCTGCACAGATTGCTTTTATAGTCTGACGAAATATTTTTGTATGTCCCTGCATTTTCAAGAGAGAGGGACGTACAAACTGTTCGAAAGAAACCATTACGGATACGGGATTGCCCGGCAGACCGAATAACGGAACACCTTCAATGGATCCGAAAGCAAGCGGTTTCCCCGGACGCATAGCCACCTGCCAGAAGTGCATGGCATTGCCGATTTCTCCCATGACGCTTTTGACAAAATCGAAATCGCCGACGGAAACACCGCCTGAAGAAATAATTACGTCGGAATGCAGAGCGGTTTTGAAATTTTCCTGCAGGTCAATTTTTTTATCTTTGGAAATTCTCAGCATTACCGGTCTAGCGCCGCATTCCAGTATCTGCGCCGCCAGTGAGTAGCTGTTGCTGTTGACGATTTTTCCCGGGGGAGGATCTGTTTCGATATCCACAAGTTCATCGCCGGTGGACATAATTGCCACACTCGGTTTTTGATAAACACTGACAAATGCCTTGCCCAGAGAGGCAAGCATTCCGATATCAGCTGGTTTAAGAACACCTCCCTTTTTTACAACAAGTTCACCTTTTTGAACATCTTCACCGGCAAAACGGATATTTTCTCCTTTTTTGGCTGAAGTGTATATGGTGACGGTTTTACCTTCTTTAAGGGTGTCTTCCTGACGAACAACCGCATCGGCACCTTCAGGAATTACCGCACCGGTCATGATGCGGGCGGCTTCACCCTTTTTTATTTTTTTTAAGGCAACCTTGCCTGCGGGTATGTCTTCGATTATTTTAAGATAAAGAGGTTTGTCTTTAGTTGCACCCTTGGTGTCGATATAGCGCACAGCATAGCCATCCATCGCTGAATTGTCAGCGGAAGGAATATTGCGCGGTGCAAAAACATCTTCGCCGATTACCCTACCGCGCCCGGCCAGTATGTTTATTTTTTCCAGACCCAACGGTCGGAAGTTTGAAAGAATTGTCTCTAAAGCCTTTTCCACAGAAATCATGTCTAATCTCCAACAAATTTATATTGAACAGTTTACCAAAGACTGGACGGTTGTCAACAAGTATCGGAAAATTAATTATTAAAGGTGATTTTTGAGGGGAAAATTTTTCGATTGAATTATCCGGGAAAGAATATTAGAGAAATATACAAACTTACCCATTCTGGATTGAAAATCTATTTTTGATTCAGAATGGGTTTTGGTGTTGGTTAATTATCAAAGAAATTAGGTTTTAATTAGTGCGGAAGATTATTACAAACAGAGATAAGAAAGACATTGAACCTTTACGAAATCTACTCCTGCAAATTGAACAGGGATTAATGAAGATTGATGTAAACGGGCTAAAAGGCGCGGCTCGCCCTTTTATGGTATCGCTTCTTTTTGCCCGTTTGGATAAACCTTTGTTTGTTGTTTGTCCGGAAGAAAAAGAAGCAGCAGCTTTTGCGCGCGATTTGGTGTTGTTTCTGGGTGAAGATACTGTATTTTATTATCCTCCGCTGGATTTTCTGACAGTTGACATGTTTGCCCTTCAGAAAGAAGAGGAATTAACCCGCCTGGAAGCACTAACCGGTCTGCGAATAAAAACGAAAATCGTTGTAGTTACTTCCGTGGCTGCCTTAATGCAGAAAGTAATGCCCGTTGCCCGGTTCAATCAATATCTGCAAATAATTTCTGTGGGTGATACAATTAATATAGGTGATTTCTGTTCACATCTGATGTACGGAAATTATAAAAGAGTGAGTCTGGTGGAGGAAAAAGGAGAGTTCAGTATCCGGGGGAACATTATTGACATCTTTCCTCCTACTGAAAAAAATCCTCTGCGACTGGAAATGTTTGGTGACGAAATCGAATCTATCAGAACTTTCAATCCTTCTTCTCAGCGTTCTATGTGGCAAGCATCGGCCTTTATTGTGCCGCCGGCTGGTGAAGTTCTGATCAATCCGCAGTCGTTGGAGTTGGCTGTTCGCAATATTAGACGACGTGCCGCCGATCTTTCCCTTTCACGAGAGATTCGTAACAGTCTGGTAGATACTCTACAGAACAATTTAACAACTGCCATCAATCCTATATTTCTACCGCTTTTTTATGAAGCATATGACGATAATGGACTTTCGCACAATAAACTGTCCGGCATTTTTGATTATTTGCCGAGAAATACTTTGATGATTTTGGACAATCCGCTTGCCTTAAATCAGTCAATTCAAAATGTTGAACTAAGTATCGACAAGTTATTATTTAAAACTAAAAACAGCAGCAAGTTTTATCTGGAAAAAGAAAACGCTTATATTGATCCGAACAGTATCTTAACCAATGTGGAAACGCTCGGACAGATTTCTTTGGAAAGCCTTAATCTGGATCAGGGGAAAGATATTATGATTGCTGCCGTTGATTTTGAAACGTATCAGTGTCGGTGCGAGGGAGAACTTCTTGCCGGAGAGATTAAGGAAGACGCTTTCTTACGCTGGACGGTAGAAAAGATTAAATCATGTCTGGCCGAAGGGATGATAATTTTGTTTTTCTGTTCGGATCGGGAAGCTTTGCATCGGATGAAGCATATGCTTTTATCCTATGACATGCCGGTGCAGACTTTATCTCAACCCAAATCGGTTCTGGAGATTATTTCTCAATGGGAAGGGAATTCTCAACTGATTTTAATAGAGGGAGAAATCTCGACCAGTTTTATTATTCCGGCAATGAAACTTGTTTGTTTGAGTGAGGAAGAAATATTTGTCAGAAAGGCGCCGCGTCGACGGGTACGCCCGACGCGTGAAGGTTATTTTTTAAAATCATTCGGAGATTTGAAAGAAGGCGACTTTGTTGTTCATACGGATTTTGGCATTGGCGTTTATCGCGGATTGAAAAAAATTACGGTGAGAAAAATCGAAAACGATTTTCTGGTTATCGAATATGCGGACGGTGATAAACTGTATATTCCTGTTAATTCTCTGGAAAGAATTCAGCGTTATCTTGGCCCCGATGGATACATTCCGAAAGTAGACAGAATGGGAGGTACTTCATGGGAAACAGTCAAGGAAAAAGTTAAGAAATCGGTGCGGGATTATGCCGAAGAACTGGTTTCCATTTATGCCGCACGCGAAGCGCTGGAGAGAAAATCGTTTGCTCCGCCGGACAGAATTTACGAGGAATTTTGTTCTACTTTTGAATTCGAAGAAACGCCGGATCAAGTCAAAGCAATCGAAGATATTCATTTAGACATGGATGACAGTAAACCAATGGATCGGCTGATTTGTGGTGATGCCGGTTTCGGAAAAACAGAGATAGCGATTCGTTCTGCTTTTCGCGCTGTCATGGACGGCAAGCAGGTAGCCGTTTTAGTGCCCACTACTATTCTGGCAGAACAACATTATCAGACTTTTTCCCGCCGTTTCAATGATTTTCCCGTTCGTGTGGAAGTGTTGAACCGTTTTAAAAGTGCTTCCGAGCAGAAAAAGATTGTACAAGAGTTAAAAAGTCAGAAGGTGGATATTGTTGTGGGGACTCATCGTCTGCTGCAAAAGGATATTGAGTTTAATGATTTAGGATTGGTAATCATCGATGAGGAGCAGCGTTTTGGTGTATCGCACAAGGAAAAACTGAAAAAGATGCGCACACTGGTTGATGTACTGACATTATCGGCGACGCCGATTCCACGTACGCTTCATTTATCGCTGATTGGGATTAGAGATTTGTCTATTATCAACACGCCCCCGGAAGATCGAATATCCATAAAAACTTATGTTCTGGAATTCGATGAAGACACAATAAAAGACGCGATTGAAAAAGAATTGGCCCGGCAGGGACAGGTGTTTTTCGTCCATGACAGAGTAAGGTCAATTTATTCTATTGCCCGCCTTATTCAACGTCTTGTACCGCTTTCGAGAATCGGAGTTGTTCACGGTCAGATGAAACCCGCGGAAATTGAAAAGGCAATGGCTAAATTTGTAAGGCAGGAATGTGATGTTCTTGTTTGTACCACCATTATCGGTTCCGGTCTGGATATTCCTACGGCCAATACTATAATTATCAACCGCGCCGAGAAATTCGGATTAGCTCAGCTTTATCAGATTCGCGGTCGCGTGGGACGTTCCAATCAGGAGGCATTTGCTTATCTGTTATTGCCGAAGGGAGCGCTACTTTCCCGCGAAGCAATGAAAAGACTAGAAGTAATCAAGGAATTTTCCGAGCCAGGTTCGGGGTTCAGAATAGCATACAACGATCTGGAGATCCGCGGCGGAGGAAATTTGCTAGGTGTTTCCCAATCAGGACATATCTCATCTGTCGGTTATGAACTTTATACCGAGTTAATGGAAAAGACGGTTCGGGAAATTAAAGGAGAAAAAATCGTCGAAGAAGAATCGCTGCCTGAAATTCAATTGGGGATTTCAGCTTTTATTCCGGAAGAGTATGTACAGGATGTTCACCAGCGTCTGGTTTTATATAAAAGAATATCTTTGGCGGAAAACGAAGAAGACGTTAATCAGATCAGGAATGAATTACAGGATTGTTACGGTAATCCACCGAAATCAGTAAATAATTTGCTTTGGGTAATAGGTATAAGAAATTTTCTTAAGCCGCTAAAGGGTAAAAAAATGGGTTATGACGGCAAGTATATGTATGTTTGTTTCCGGGATAATTCTCCGGTTGATCCGGCAAAAATTATTTCTCTTTACAACAAGAAAATCAAAGACTTACGCTTTACCCCCGATTGTAAATTGTTTGTGCCGCTTCCGAACTTAACTGAGTCACAGATTCTAGAACAAGCCGATTTATTATTAAAGATGCTTGCCCAATAGCCTCAATCAAGATATAAAGAAATATTATGGTTAATACAAAACCGTATCCCGATGTTTCTTCTTCCGTTAATAAATTCAAAGTGACTTTATTGCTTTGTTGCTTTGTTTTTTGTTTCACTATTATTGCGTGTAACAATAAGCCTTATGTTGCGACGGTCAATGGTTCCAAAATCAATCTGGAAGATTATAAGTTACAACTGGATCGGAGAAAACGCATGATGCCCGGAGATTTTTTGAATCAACCCGGATACAGGAAACGTTTTGAAGAAGAAGTTCTGGACGGCATGATTACAGAAAAAATAATGTTTCTGCGTGCGCAGGAACTCAATATTTCCGTAACCGATAAAGAACTGAAAGAGAAAATTAAAGAATTTAAACAGGATTACGGAGATAATTTTTCAGGTTTGCTGGCCAAGGAAAACATAAAGTATGAGCAGTGGAAAGAAGATTTCAGAAAAGAGATGCTTTTGCAAAAGCTTGTTCAAGCAGATGTAAACGCAAAAATAAGAGTAACGGATGATGAAGCCGAAAAATATTTTAATGAACACCGCAATAATTATAAAACCGAATCCCGTGTAAGAGTTGCGCAGATAGTTGTTCGTGATTTATCTTTGGCTAAAAAAGTGGAGGCACGATTGAAAAAAGGTGAGGATTTTGCCGCTGTCGCTGCTGAAGTATCTATCGGACCGGAAGCCAAACGTGGCGGAGAACTGGGTTTTATCACCAGACAAACCATGCCGGATCCTTTGGATAAAACTATTTTCAGCATGCCGGTTAATAAAATAAGTCCGATTGTGCAGAGTTCTTACGGCTATCATATTTTAAAAGTTTTGGAACTTCAACCTGCAGGGGATGGAAGTTTCGAGGATATCAAGGAAAAAGTTATCTCCGATATTTGGTCGCAAAAAGAAGAAGCAGCTTTTGTAAACTGGCTTGAGGAGTTAAAGACAAAAGCTGTTGTTAAAAAAGAAAAGAATATATCGTGGAAAGAGTAAATAAATTTCAAAATGGAGGAAACGCTGTGAATTTTTATAAAAAAATATTTTTGATTTTATGGGGTGTAATATTTTTATGTGTACCGACCGGCGCTGAAGTTATTGATAGAATTATTGCGGTAGTGAATGATGAGGTAATAACGCTTTACGAATTTAACACCGCATTTGAACCTTACCTGAAAAACATCGAAAATAGTTATAAAGGCAATGATAAAGAGGTGCTCATTAAACAGACAAGAGCCGCTTTCTTACAGCGTCTCATTGATAATATGCTTATTGAACAGGAAGCGAAAAAAACTGGTGCAGGCATTATCGTCAAAGACGAGGAAGTTATGGACGTCATCCGGGATATGTTGGCTAAACAAAAAATAAGCATGCAGGATTTTGTAAAAAATCTTGCCAAGGAAGGAAATACTCTTGAATCTGTCAAGAAAGAAATAAGAATGCAAATGATGCGTGCCCGTTTGTTGAGGAGGGAAATAAAATCCAAAGTAATAGTCACTGATGAAGAAATAGGCGAGTATTACGATAAACACCGTGAAGATTACGAAGGTAAGGAAACTGTAAGAATTAAACAGCTTTTATTATTGATTCCTCCCAATGCCGATAAAACTGCAATAGTAAAAGTGAAAAATGAGGCTATGCAATTGCATAAACGTATTATGGATGGCGAATCTTTTGATTCATTAATTTTAAAATATTCTCAGGGACCGGCGGCAGCCCAGGGCGGCGATGTCGGTTATGTCGGAAGAGGTACGATTATTCCGGAAGTAGAGAAAGTGGCATTCAGTCTTCCTTTAAGGCGGATAAGTAACGTAATAGAATCCAGTGTGGGATTTCATATTATTCAGGTTGTGGATAAGAAAGGTGCCGGATTGAAACCAATCACTGACGTACGGGAAGAAATAAAAACGAAAATTGAAGACGAAAAACTGGACAAGAAATATGATGAATGGATTGCTTCCGTTCGGGCCAGATCGCATATTGAAATAAAATTATAAAAAATGGCAAATTAACCGTATGGATGCGATAAAAATCAAAGGTGCGTCCCAGCATAACTTAAAAAATATCAGTTTAGATATACCTCGCGACAAGTTTGTTGTCATTACCGGTGTTAGTGGCTCCGGCAAATCATCGCTTGCTTTCGATACAATTTATGCCGAAGGTCAGAGGAGATATGTGGAATCACTTTCTACTTACGCTCGTCAGTTTATCGGACAAATGGATAAACCGGATGTAGAATCCATTGAAGGTTTATCGCCGGCTATAGCTATTGAGCAGCGCACAGCCAGTCATAATCCGCGTTCGACGGTAGGTACAGTCACCGAAATTTATGATTACCTGCGATTGCTTTACGCCGGTATCGGTGTTTGTCATTGTCATCGTTGCGGACGAGAGATAAAATCGCAGACAATCGACAGTATTCTGGAAAGTATCCTTTCTCTTCCGGCTAATACCGGTTTCAGCATTATGGCTCCGCTGGTACGGGGGAAAAAAGGTGAGTTCCAGAAAGAACTGAAAAAATTTCAGAAAGAAGGATTCGCGCGCGTACGTGTCGATGGAGAAATTCGGGATCTGGCAGAAGAAATTATTCCGGAAAAAAATAAGCGCCATGATATCGATCTTATTGTTGACCGGCTGGTAATGAAAGAAGGTCTGAGAAAAAGATTGCGTGATTCTCTGGAAATAGCGGTAAACCGGGCGAATGGGCTTGTGCGCATAGTTACAACCGGTGGTCAGGAAATGCTTTTCAGTGAAAAATATGCCTGCCCTGATTGTGGAATAAGTATGCCTGCACTTACTCCCCGCATGTTTTCTTTCAATAGCCCGTACGGTGCCTGTCCTGATTGTAATGGTCTCGGTTCTCGTATGCACTTTTCGGCTTATCTGGTTGTACCTGATGCCGGTTTGTCCTTGAGAGAGGGGGCAATTGCGCCGTGGGCAGGCCGAAGCTCTCTTTACTACTATAATATTTTAGATGCGCTGAGCTCTCATTACGGTTTTGATATCGACACACCTTTTAATAAATTACCGGAGAAAATTCAAAACGTTCTTCTTTATGGATCAGGCACAGAAACCATCAAATTTTATCACGATCGTCCGAATAAAAGATATTTTTCTTACAGGCCTTTTGAAGGAGCGATCAATCAATTAGAGCGCCGCTGGAAGGAAACTACTTCGACGGCGGTTCGTAACGACTTGATTCGTTACATTGATTCCAGCGCGTGCGAGACTTGTCATGGCGCACGTTTAAAAAAAGAAGTACTTGCCGTTACAGTTGGTGGAAAAAACATTTATGTACTTTGTCAGATGTCCATCCGTGAATGTTATAATTTTTTCGAACAGCTGACACTGTCTCCTCAGGAAAAAAATATTACCGAAAGAATAATAAAAGAGATTAAAAGTCGCCTTCAGTTCTTGCTCAATGTCGGTATGGATTATTTAAGCATGGAGAGATCAACTCTGTCGTTATCGGGAGGAGAAAGCCAGCGCATCCGGCTTGCCACGCAAATCGGTTCGGGTTTAATGGGAGTTTTGTATGTACTTGACGAGCCGACTGTCGGGCTGCATCAGAGAGATAATTTGCGCCTGATTAATACTCTGAAAAAACTGCGCGATATGGGTAATACCGTTTTAGTTGTGGAACATGATGCCGATATGATCCGTGATTGTGATCATATTATAGATATGGGACCTGGTGCGGGAACGCAGGGGGGGGAAGTGGTTTTTCAGGGAACTCCCGGGGAGATTTTACAGAGCAATGAATCGCTAACCGGCAAATATCTATCGGGCAAGGAATCTATTGCGCTGCCGTCAGCAAGACGATCATTAACGGGCAAATATATTATTTTGGAGGGAGCCACTGAAAACAATCTCAAAAATATTGATATTAAGATACCGGTAGGAGTGTTTACAGCGGTAACCGGGGTGTCAGGTTCCGGAAAAAGCACAATGATAATCGAAACTCTTTACAAAGTAATGGCACGCCGTTTGAATCAGCATCATGGGTCAATGGGAAGAATCAAGAGAGTGGTGGATTTGGGTGATATTGAACGGGTCATCCTGATCAATCAACAGCCCATAGGGCGCACGCCGCGATCTAATCCGGTTACCTACACGGGGATTTTTTCTTTTATCCGCGATCTTTTTGCCAATCTTCCCGAAGCGCGAATGCGCGGTTATAAGCCCGGCCGATTCAGCTTCAACGTGAAGGGCGGACGCTGCGAAGCATGTGAGGGCAACGGTCTGATTAAAATAGAAATGCATTTCCTGCCGGATGTATATGTGACTTGCGATGTTTGTCACGGTAAACGATTTAATCAGGATACGCTTGATATAAGATACAAGGATAAAAATATTGCCGATATCTTGGATATGACGGTTAATCAGGCGCTGTCTTTTTTTTCGAATATTCTTTCAATCAGATCTCACCTGCAATTACTTAATGATGTAGGTCTGGGATATATTCATCTGGGGCAGTCGGCGACTACTCTTTCCGGCGGTGAAGCACAACGAATAAAACTGGCAAGGGAACTGGGCAAGAAAGTTAACAGCAATACTCTTTATGTTCTGGACGAGCCTACCATCGGATTGCATTTTGCAGATATTCAGAAATTACTGGATGTATTAACGCGTCTTGTGGACATGGGCAACACCATAGTCGTAATCGAGCATAATTTGGATGTAATTAAATGTGCGGATCATATTATTGACCTTGGTCCGGAAGGCGGTACCGGTGGAGGCAGGATTATTGCTTCCGGTTCAGTCGAGAATGTGGCACAGGAGGAAAAATCAGCAACAGGCCATTTTTTGAAAAATATTATTTCTGCCTGAAAAATATTTTAAATTTTTTATCAGACAAATCTGCAAACAAATACTGTCCCGAGTATAAATCTATAAATGCCTTTTTATTTTACTCTGCATTTATTAACAAAATAAAAATTTTCATAAATTCTTAATGAATAATGTCTTGACATAATTATAAAATGATATTAAATTCAAACAATAATACTGTATTTATGAATATAGTAAAAAGTAGTGTCCTTAAAGTATTTTACAGGATCGTGTAGTAGTGAGGGTTCTGAACTGTCAAAAATTTTAAAACATAAACATTCCATATTAGTAGTCGACGATGAAGATGCCATCCTTAATGCTTTCAATCGTATTTTAGCCGATGAAGATTATGAAGTTCATACAGCGAGCAATGGATTAGAAGCGCTTAATAAGCTGAAAACGGCTCAAAAACCTTATTCCATCATTATTTCTGATCAAAGAATGCCGCAGATGAGCGGAGTGCAATTTTTTACCCAGGCCAAAAATATTTTTCCGGATGCCGTCCGTATACTTTTAACCGGTTACGCCGATACCGGCACTGTGATTGATGCTATTAATAAAGGTGAGGTTAGTTATTACTTTACCAAACCATGGCATGAAGAAGAGTTGTTGTTTCATATCAAACAATCAATTTCCAAAGTGGAAGTATTGGCGGAAAATAAACACTTGATTGAATTGATTCAACATAAAAATGCCGAACTGCTTGAATTAAACAGAACTCTTGAGGAGAGAACCAAAAAGAAAACATCTGATTTGTTTGCCCAGGCTGAGAAACTCAAAGATAGTTACAAAAAATCGCAGATAATTCTGGAAGGCATAGTTAAAACATTATCTAAAATAGTTGAAACCAGAGATCCTTATACTTCGGGACATGAAGATCAGGTAGCTAAAATTGCATGTGATATTGCAAAAGAAATGGAATTGCCTGAAGAACAGATTACAGCTATTAATATTGCAGCTACTCTTCATGATATCGGGAAAATATCCGTACCTACGGAAATATTGACGAAACCAGGCCTTTTGACTGACCTGGAAAGAGAAATAATAAAAACACACTGCAAAGTTGCCAGAGATATTCTTGTAAATATTGAGTTCCCTTATCCGGTTGGAGAAATTATTTTTCAGCATCATGAAAGAATGGACGGTTCAGGTTATCCGCGGGGTTTAACGGGAGATGACATTGTAATTGAAGCGCGCATTATTGGCGTTGCTGATGTTATTGATGCCATGGCTTCCTATCGTCCTTACCGGCCAGCATTGGGTGTTGCTGCCGCTATTGAAGAAATAGTCAGGTTTAAAGGTATAGCATATGATGCAGTAGTCGTAGATGCCTTCCTGAAAGTTCATAAAAGAAATTTTAAAGATAGACTTAGTCAAGCAAGTTACCATTAACTGATAAACAGTACGATTATTAGTTATCTTCGTTCCCCGAAGATTGCCCTGCCGATACGTACAATTGTTGCACCTTCTTCGATAGCTATCTCAAAATCATCCGTCATACCCATGGAAAGTTCTTCCATATTAATGTTTGTAATTCCTTCATTAATAATAGCGTCGCGAAGATTTCTCAAAGCTTTAAAATATAGGCGGGCATCTTCCGGATTAGTGGAATACGGCGCCATTGTCATGAGTCCCCGTACGGAAAGATTTTCCAGCCTTGAGATGTCCTTAATCAGGCTGATAGCGGCATCGGCCGGAATACCGTTTTTTGTTTTTTCACCGCTTATATTGACTTCAATCAGAATATTTATCTTACGACCGATCACGCCGGCTTTTTTATCCACTTCCCTGGCCAGATCGATGCGGTCGACCGAATGAATATAGTCGAATAGTCTGACGGCATATTTCGCTTTGTTGCTCTGGAGGTGTCCGATCATATGCCACTGGACTTTTTTTTCTATAACGGCAATTTTTTCTTTTGCTTCCTGGACGTAATTTTCTCCAAACGTGAAAATGCCTGCGTCGATTGCTTTACCGATGTATAAAGGTGATACAGTTTTTGTTACCGCTAAAAGTTTGATGGAATCAGGGGCACGTCGTGATCTCACCGCCGCAGCGGCTATCCGTTGCTTAATCTTGTTTATATTAGAGGCGATGTCTACTTCCATAAAATTTACTTGTTATTGTTCGTTTGAGTCGTCCCGATAGAAGGTCAAAGACCTTCTATCGGGACTAAAAATTGATTGCTTTAAAATTTATAAGTGCCTCCAGAACTTCACAAAGAGGAAGTCCGATTACATTTGTGTAAGAACCGCGGATTGATTGAATGAAACAGGCACCTTTCCCTTGTACAGCGTATCCACCGGCCTTATCGTAGGGCTCATCACAAGAAACATACCAGTTCATTTCTTCGGCGCTGATTATTTTAAACTTTACGGTGGATTGAACAACTTTACTTTTGTAAATTTTAGTAGCTGTGCGGGCAATTGTAAAGCCGGTCAATACTTTATGTTCACGTCCGCTTAGTTTCCTAAGCATTTCCAATGCCTGTTTTTTGTTTTCAGGCTTTCCTAAAATGAAGCCGTCAATTACGACAATCGTATCGGCGCCAAGCACCCACGCCTCCGGATATTTTTGAGCGATAAAAGTCGCTTTATAGCGAGAGAGTCTTTTAACATGCTGTCGCGGACTTTCTCCATCAAGGTAATTTTCATCAACGTGGGCAGGAATTATTTTGAATTTCAGTCCCAGTGACTTAAGCAGCTCCTGTCTCCGTGGCGAAGCGGATGCCAGAATAAGAAATGCACTTGAAATAATTGACATAGTTATTTAACAATTAATATTGTAATATGCTTTCTATCACAGATTTGTTTTCGTCTGTCAAATGCAAATTCCATTTGCTTAGAGGAATTATTTGGAGTTAATATAAAAACATAGCACAAGTAAGAGGTACGAGATGAAAAAAATATTGGGTATATCGTTAACTTTCATTTTATTGATGTTTTGGGGAAGCGTTGCTGTCGCTAAGGAAAGAATTGTTCAGTTAAACATTCCCGGTTGTGCCGGCTGAAAATCCAATGCCAGGATAGGTTCTATCCTGAGACAAATTGATGGCGTGAAAAAACATAAAAATACCGATACCGATACATTAGTAATTACCTTTGATGATGAAAAGGTTAACATCAATATGATTATTAATGAGCTCAAAAAAGGAAAGTTTTCTGTTACGGGCGAGCCGGTATACTTAAAATAATATCAAAACACTGGCTTTGTTGGCATCTTTTTATAAGTATTTTTTCAATTTTTTCTCTTCCAGCACTTCGACTATTTTCTTTACATCTTGCGAACTGCCTTTTTTACAAATAAGCAAAGCGTCTTTTGTTTCGACTATTATTAAATCTTTTACTCCTACCGTGGCTACCAGCTTTTGCGGACAGTAAACCAGAGAACCTTCAGTATCTTCAAAAATAACATTGCTTCCACCCGTTACAACATTTCCTTTTCTATCTTTTGCCGATATTTCCCAAAGCGCATCCCAACTTCCAACATCACTCCAGCCGAAATCTCCTTTTAGCATGAAAACGTTATTTGCTTTTTCCATGACACCATAATCAATTGAAATGGATTTAAGCTTTTTATAAACGCGGGGAACGATGATACTTTCATCAGGTGAGCCGAGTACTTCATTGATTTTCATTAATCCGGCATACAAATCCGGTAGCCAGCGGTTGATTTCTTTTAAGATGGTTGAAATCTTCCAGATAAACATACCACTGTTCCAGAAAAAATTACCGTTTTGAATAAAGGCTTGTGCCTGCTGGAAATCAGGTTTCTCACGGATGGATTTTACGTGAAAAATTTCTTTGCCGTCAATTTTTTTTAACAAATCCGCCTGTTCGATATAGCCGAATCCTGTGTTAGCGCTGGAAGGTTTGATACCGATGGTTACCAGTCCTTCTTCCTGCGCAGCAGTTTTTGCCGCTGCTTCTATGACAGAGTTGAATTCGCGCGAATCGGCAATGGCGTGATCGGAAGGCAAAACGACCATTATTTCACCGAGTGCTCTTTTTTGAACATGCAAAGCAGCAAGTCCGATGCAGGCCGCTGTGTTTTTTCCTTCGGGCTCGATTATTATATTTTGAAGCGGAATTTCCGGAAGCTGTTTAATTAAAATGCCGGAATGTTTTTTACCCGTCACTATTAAAATATTGTCAGGATTGATGATTGGTTTGATCCGGTCCACAGTTTCCTGAATAATAGTTTTTTTACTAGTTATATCCAATAAGTGCTTTGGTTTTTTTCCTCTACTGCGGGGCCAGAATCTTGTGCCTCTTCCGCCGGCCATTATTACTGCATACATTTTTAAACTCCTTTTGTTTTACGGAATTAGAGCGCTGATGTCGGATGTTTTATAATATAAAGTGTCTTGCAATTTCAAGCGGGAAAAGATATTTAACACACCATGTCAACGATAGTGTGTCCGGAAATAACTTTGAAAAAAGGACGGGAATCAGCTTTATTGCGTGGCCATCCATGGATTTTTTCCGGCGCAATTGCGGTAGTAAAGGGAAATCCCGGTACCGGTGATATTGTCTTGGCTAAAGATTCAACAGGCAAACCGTTAGCTTTAGGATTTTATAATCCTTTAACAGATATCGCTTTTCGTGTTTTAACAAGAAAATGTGAAGAAAATATTTCTCAATATTTCTGGCAGGCTCGCTTACATGCTGCATACAAATTACGGCAAAAAATTATTGACGAGCAAACAAATGCCTATCGTCTGATTAACGCCGAAGGCGATGGTTTCCCCGGACTCATTGTTGATGTTTATAACGGGACTCTGGTTGTTTCCATTGCGACTGCCGGAATGGAGAAACAGAGAAATCATATTATTAATGCTCTTATTTCCCAACTTAAGCCTACGCGAATCTATGAAAAAAGTGAAAGCCGGTCCCGCGAATTGGAAGGCTTGGGAAATAGAAACGGTATTCTGTTCGGAGAAAATAAAAACAGCGCAGTGGAAATAATGGAAAATGGTCTCAAATTTGAAGTTGATTTTGCTGCCGGTCAAAAAACAGGATTCTTTCTCGACCAGAGAATAAACAGGGGAAAGATCGGTTCTTTTAGCAAAGATGCCCAGGTTTTGAATTGTTTTGCTTATACAGCGGCTTTTTCCGTTTATTGCGCTGAAGGCGGAGCCAAAAGGGTTGTTTCTTTGGACATATCCAAGTCTGCCTGTATGACCGCCAGAAAAAACTTACATTTGAACTGGTTTTCCACCGAGAACCATCCGGTAGTCGAGGCTGATGTTTTTACTTACTTGCGTAATGTGCAGGAAAATTTCAGCATAATCATTCTTGATCCCCCCGCATTTGCCAAAGAAAAGAAAGATGTGGCAACCGCGACGAGGGGATATAAGGAAATCAACTTGCAGGCGCTCAAACATCTTACAGCAGGCGGCATCTTAGCTACTTTTTCATGCTCAAATTTTATTGATGAAGATCTTTTTTATAGAATTGTTCTGGCAGCGGCGAGGGATGCCGGCGTCGACCTGGAGATTTTAGCCAGATTGGAAGCAGGGCCTGATCACCCAGTTTTGCTGGGACATCCTGAAGGTCGCTATCTTAAAGGATTGCTTCTGGCTAAAAAATAATAAAGAGATATTTTATCATTCCCGGCAATTACTTTCTTTTACAAAGAAAAGCATCAGGCAGGCCGTAAGGGCCGGAGCAAGATATAAGTAAAAAGGCATTCGCATATTGACTTTATCCCGGAGAAAACCGGCAATCATTGAAGCCATCAGAGCACAACTGCCGACTGCCATTTGAAACACTTCCAAACCGTCTATTAATTCCAGCATGGTCATGTTCGCGACCATGACAGAATTTACAAATAGTGGTCAGATAGGATAGATCATATCCTGCCCCATATCATTTAAAAAAGAAGGTCGTGCGAAAACGCGAATGGATCTTTTATCGGTTTCTGCTGATTTTTTGGCCATGAAATTGCGGATTATTGTTTAGTTATGTTGCCGATTATTTTGTCATGAATAAGACGGGAAGCCATATTATTACCAACCATTCCCACAAATACGGAAACGGAGGTTAAATTTCTTTCCAGGTATTCCACTTTTATGGTTACTTTTTCATCTTGAATTATAGCTTTAATTATTCCTGTGGAAATTTTACGTTCCTTTTGGACATCCACAGCTTTTAATTCGGCTACTGATTTTTCACAGGCCTTCCATACAGAATCAATATTGGCGTTGTAATTGCTTATAAGGTTGCCATCCTGATAAAGGAATTGTCCAGAATGAACACCGATAATCTTTCCGTTCATATTTATAGCGGCATTACAACCGGCCAGGAGAAGTAAGGTCAAAAAGATTAAAAAAGAGATTTTATATTTCATGTATTAATCCAACATGTCTTTTTGATAGATTAAAGATTAATTATTTTGAAATATAAAACAAGAAATACAATATGTCAATGACCGGTCAAGGACAATCATCTATGGTAACGCATCTGTTGTTTTTGCAGCCTTCTTCAGTATCGTTGCCGGCTACGGGATTCGCTGACCCGACTCCCCGTGTTATCAAGCGTTGTTGGTCAACGTTAAAATGATTTACCAGATAATTTTTTACACTATCAGCACGTTTTTCCGACAAAACAAGATTATATTGATCCGAACCGGTATTGTCTGTATGACCGGTTATTTTAAGCTTTGCTGCCGGATTTTTAATCATGTATTCAACGATTTTCTGCATTTCATTAGTATAACTACCGTCGACATCAGCTGAATTGAAATTAAATTCGATGATTATATTGAGACAATCAGTTGAAGGCTGTTTCTTAATAGAGAAGATTCTGGGAGGCGGCGGCGGTTTAACAGCAGAAATTTTTGCATTCTGAATCTGTTTTATTTCTTTTATCGATTCGGCCAGGGCAATATCGGATGGAGCAGCGCTGAAATATATTCCGCCGATCTCACTATCGGCTGAGGTTTTTGTTTTATGTGTATTGATGTGAATCTGCAGGCCAGTTGTTAATCCCTGCGGTTCTCCCCCTTTTATATCGCCGAAAAGTTTTTTATAGTCCTGGTACAAATTACGCCGTTCTGTATACCACTGACCGGTTTTGTCTGTCCTGTTTCTTAAAACAATATACCTTAATTTATCACAACCTATTTGTGGACTGCGACCGTTCCATCCCTTGGGAGCTTCGCAATCCCAAATATAACCGATTACCGGAGTATTAGTCAATGCCGGAAAGCCGATGGCTTTAAACGCTACGTAAAGTTGCAAGGCCTGATCATCAGTGGATGATTTACGTATATCTCCACCTTGGGGTAGTTTGTTTACTTTCCAACACCAGCATAATATGGGGAATTTTTTGACATCTACCTTGAATTCTTTGCGTACACCGAAAGATGAATCACCGGAAGAAATCAGATTGAGATAAAACAGGTTATCCTCTTTTTTCATTCTCATTAGGGGCTTGCCTTTTATCTTGTCAACGCTCCATCCGGTAGGTACTTCGCTGGTCATATCCGACAGATTAAAATTGGTTACGGGAAGAACTAAAATATCGGCTATAGAATCCCATCTGAAGAAAAAAGATAAACTGATGAACAGCAGGAAGACAAGAAATATTTTCATTCAACAACCTTACCGTTAATTAGTTTAGCGCGAAGATTCATTATTTCGGTTCTGGTCAGGATAATTTTTATGTTATCAACGTACTGAAGGATATTTTCTCTGCCGCCTTCTTCCCGGTCGATAAGTGCAATAACAAGTTCGACATTCAGGCCTTCTTTACGAGCCTGCTCTATCGCGGTAATGGTGGAGGCGCCCGTCGTAATTACATCGTCTATTATGGCAACTTTTTCTCCCGGACGGACGTTGCCTTCAATTTTGCTTTTAGTTCCGTGATCTTTAATGTCTTTGCGGACAATAAAGGACTTAATTGTTTTACCTTTCTGATACGATATGACAGAAAGCGCGTTGGCTATCGGGTCGGCACCAAGAGTCAATCCGCCTGCTGCGGTAACATCCGTGTTCTTTAAAATGTCGAAGACTATGGTGCCGATAAGATTCATGCCTTCGGGATCGAGTGTGGTCGGTTTACAATTGAAATAATAGTTGCTTTTCTTGCCGGATGCGAGGGTAAAAGGCGCGTTATCACTGAATTTAAAAGACCGTTCGATAATTATTTCGCCCAGTCTTTCTTTCATCTTGTTAATGGTCATTATTCCTTCCTTTAGCTGAATTTATGAGTGAGAATTTTCATTATGCAAAATGAATTTTATGGGTAGATCGACCCAAACTGTAAAAGGACTACCATATTTTTTGGCAGGTTCGAATTTCCATGGTTTCACCGCTTCGATTGCCGATTGATCCAGGATGGCATAGCCGGAAGATTTTCTTATCTTCATGTTTCCTACGCGGCCATCAGGTAAGACTTCCGCGGATATCAGGACAATGCCTTCATAACCGCGAATCCGCGCTATTGCCGGATAAACAGGCGGTATATTTTCTTTGTATAAGGGATAGGCTGTTGTAGTGTCTAAATTAGACGTTTCCCCCGCGTTTTTATTCACGCTGTAACCGTCCGTATTATTACTTCTTTCTTTTTCGACCAAAGATATGCCTGAATTTGCCAGCGAAATTATGTTGGCCGGTTCTCTTGTTGGTATTGCTACAGTTCTTTGCATGGTTTCCGTTGAGATGGATCGTTTTTCAGTATTTGTTTTTACGTCAGCCATTTTCTCTACGGAAGGAGTTATTTTAACGGCATGATCGTTTTTAAGTTCAGATTTGATGAGCTTGTTTCCGCTGTCCAGAGAAATCCAGACCAGGTTTAATCCTTTTAATTTTTGCACCGACACGTCGTTTGATAAAACAATAACCATAAAAACTGCAGCAGCAAAATGAATAAGCAAGGAGAAACATATAGCAGGTACGATTTTATTTATTTTGTATGCCTGATTGATAAACTTCATCTATATAATATTTTATTTCTTCACCAATTTTTCTGCCACTTTTACAGCTGCAACTCCATCTTTGGCGAAATGTGCACCAATGGCTTTCGCATAATTTTCGGTAAGCACAGCTCCGCCAACCATAAAAGGTTTTTGGATTCCATTTGCCCGCGCCAGTGTTATCACATCTTTCATATTTACCATTGTCGTAGTCATTAACGCTGAAAGACCGATTATGTCCGGCATTTCTTTTTTGGTAGTTTCTATGATATCTTCCGCGGAGACGTCTTTGCCAAGATCAATAACACGGTAACCGTAATTTCTCAAAAGAAGAGCAACTATATTTTTTCCGATATCATGAATATCGCCCTTTACAGTTGCAAGTAATATTTTGCCCTTGTTTTCGACGGAATCTTTCTTTAATTTCGGTTCCAGATAGCCAAGCGCTTTTTTCATTGTTTCCGCGGCGGCCATCAACTGCGGCAGAAAGAAAAGCTTTTTTTCGTATAAGTTACCAACCTGAACAATGGAAGGAATCATTATATTATCCACAATTTCCTGAGCTGTACTACCGGCAGAAAGTTCCGCTTCTACCAGAGGTAGGATATCATCTCTGTTGCCGTTAATTATTGCGTCGGTAATCTTTTCCCTTGATGTAAGAGCTTTCGTAATAGTTGCGGGACTAACAGCAGTTTGTGCTGAGAAATGTTCGATAAAACGTAAAGCATCTTTATCTCTGGCAATAAGAACATCTCCGGCTTTTTTGACATTCATAATTTCGGAACTGGCGGGATTGGCAATAGCTATGGTTAAGCCGCAGAACTGCGCCATAGCCAGAAAAGTGGCGTTAAGCCACGGACGACCGGGCATGCCGAAGGAAACATTGGAAAGTCCCAAATTTGTCTTAATTTTAAAAACATTTGTACACCAATGCAAAGTTTTGAGTGTTTCGTAAGCGGCTAGAGGGTTGGAGGCAACAGCCATAACCAGACAATCGACAATAATATCATCTTTGGTGAAACCGGAAATTTTTGCCTTTTGAAAGATATTTTTTATAATCGTCTGCCGTTTTTGCGCTGTCTGCGGTATTTCGCCGCCGGTCAGGGGCAATAAAATGAACATGGCCCCGTATTTAGCGGCCAAAGGCAGAAGTGTGGTTATTTTTTCTTTCTCGCCGGATATGGAGTTAATCAGTATTCGGCCGGGATAGATCCTGAGCGCTGCTTCAATTGTTTTTACATTGGAGGAGTCGATAACCAGCGGTAATTTTGTTGTTGTGGACAAAAGAGAAATTATTTCTTTAATTGTTTTTACTTCATCAATACCGGGCTGACCTATATTTACATCCAGCAAATTCGCGCCCTGATTTTCCTGATCCAAGGCCATGTGGCGGATAATTGATGTTTTTCCTTCGATAAGTTCCTGCTGAAGGGCTTTCTTTCCGGTGGGATTTATTCTTTCGCCAACTATGACAAGGGGCTGATTTTCAGCCAAATGCACGAAACCGCGTGCTGAACTCAAAGCGCTGATTGATTTTCTTTGCGGCAGGCATGGTTTTATTTTTGCGATTGTTTTGGCCAGTTCCCGGATGTGTTCCGGTGTTGTGCCGCAGCAGCCGCCGAGTAGATTTGCTCCGGCCTTGACAAGGTTTCGCCCGTGAGACGCGAACGTTTTCGCATCCATTTCAAAAATGGTTTTTCCGGCTTCAAGGCGCGGCATTCCGGCATTTGGTTTGGCTAAAAGCGGGACGATAGCGTATGGTTTCATGGCTGTAATAAAATCAACCATTTTTTCAGGACCAGTGGAGCAATTGCAGCCAACCGCGTCAGCGCCAAGACTTTGCAGGGTGATAAGCGCTGTCACCGGATCGGTACCGCCCAGCGTATAACCATCTTTTTCGTAGGTCATGGAAACGATGGTAAAAATATTTTTAATTTCTTTTACGGCAATTAGCGCTGCGCGTGCTTCCTGAATATCGATCATGGTTTCGATAACAATCAGATCGCAGCCACCGTCAATCAAGCCTTGTGCCTGCTTTTTAAATGTATCTACTGCTTCTTCAAAGGCCAGTGGACCAAAAGGTTCAACAAACAAACCTGTAGGACCGACATCTCCGGCAACCAAAGTATTTTTGTTACAGGCCTGTTTGGCTAAGCGTGCAAGTTCATAGTTTATTTTGTAGGAATTTTCTTTTATACCGTATTGCTTCAGTTTAAAACGATTAGCACCAAAAGTGCAGGTGTAAACTATTTGCGCGCCTGCTTTTTGATAAGATTCATGTATCCTTCCCGTAATTTGAGAATTGCTCAGGCACCAGTATTCCGGGCAGATGCCGCCGGACATTCCTTTCTTTTGCAATTCAGTACCCATGGCGCCATCCAGAATGATAATCTTTTTTGTCAAAAGATTTTTAATATTAACAGCTTTAGCCACAAAATTCTCCCTTAACCAATGATTGTTATTGTTGTAATTCTTATATCACTTTTAAAGAAAGAAGTGTGATTTTTTTTGGGACAAAAAGTCAAAATTAAGGGTGGCCTGATTTTGAGTGCTTTTATATAATCAAATATTATAAAATATATGTATGTTAAATTTTTAAACTACACTATCGATTATTTCAAAGTTTCCGGTTCAGGAAAGCTGATATTTATTTTCCCGGAATAACTTCAGGCAGGCATCGACTACATCAACATCATAGAGAATCCCTTTGTTTTTCTCAATTTCTTCAAGTGCGGCTTCGATTCCTAATGACGCGCGATAGGGACGATGCGATGCCATGGCTTCTACAACATCTGCAACAGCCAAAATACGGGCTTCTATGAGAATTTCATCCCCTTTCAGATTTCTTGGATAACCTGTGCCGTTGATTCGTTCATGATGCTGGTAAATTATTTCCGCTAACGGCCAAGGAGATTCCACATCTTTCAACATTTCGTATCCACTGTGAGCATGTTCTTTAATAAGAGAAAATTCGATATCTGTTAATTTTGTAGGTTTGGACAATATTTCAGCGGGTATGGATAATTTACCGATGTCATGGATGGCACCGGCCATCCGTATTCCATCGATTTTTTCCGGGGGCAATCCCATTTCTGTGGCAATGGTTCTGGCAATATCCGCTGCCCTGACTTGATGGCCTGCAGTGTAGGGGTCTCTCATCTCTACCGCGGATACCATTACTTGCATGGTAACGCCAAATGCTTTCCTGAGACTTTCCAGAGTTTGTAGAAGTTTCTCTTCCGCTTTCCGGCGTGCGGTGATATCTCTGGATACGCCGTGTATTCTATCCAAAATACCTTGATCATTCCGAAGTCCGCTCATGATAGTTTCAATCCAGCGGGTTGATCCGTCTTTATGATAATATTCTAATTCAAGGGTCACATTTCTTTGATCATTTCGTTGCCCTTGTTCTTCGAGAGCAAGTTCTTTAGCCATGGTTTCCAAAGCAATATTTAATGAATCGGACGTAAGTTGCTGATCAACGGTCTGACTCATTCGTTCTTCTTGTGTGAATCCGAGCACGGTTTGTATTGAAGGTGTGACATAGATTGTCCGCAAATTCATGTCCAAAAGCCACACAATGTCAGTCATTTTTTCAGTAATAATCCTGTATTTTTTTTCACTTTCTTTTAGCTTTTCCTCTGCCTTCTTGCTTTCGGTTGCGTCGCGAACATTCATGATAAAACCAGCGACATCCGGATTATCTAAAAGATTTTTCCCCAATCCTTCCAGATAACGTTCCGAACCATCTTTGTGAATCATGCGAAATCCGTTAGGAATCGCACTATCCTTTGATAAAATAGCTTTGCTGTAGTCGTTGACAGCGCGTTCAAGGTCATCCGGATGAATGAATGTAAATCCACTTTTACCTATCAGTTCTTCCGGTGTATATCCGGAAAAACGTTCAATAGAGCGGCTGCAATATTTTATGTCTCCTTTCTCATCCGTAATGATGATAATGTCTGAGGAGTTTTCCGTAATTTCTTTAAAGTATTTTTCACTTTGCAGTAGTTTCTGTTCCGCAGCTTTTCGCTCGGTAATATCCCTGGCGATTGACTGTATTGCGATGGCTTTTCCATTAGAGATAACCGCGGATCCTTTAGTTTCAATGTATATGGGAGTACCGTCTTTGTGCCGCAACTTGATTTCAAGCAAATCCTTTTGCACCCCGTTTTTTTTAATTTCCTGCATTACTTTTAATGCATAAGGGAGTTGATCTTCGTCCATGAGCGAGGCAACATTAACTGAAGGAAGTTCTTCCCTTGTATAACCAAATCGCTTCAATGCTGTAGCATTGGCATCTATAAAGTTACCGTTGAAATCAATAGTGTAAATTATATCCAACGAACGGTCGAAAAGCGCCCTGTACCGTTCTTCGCTTTCCTTTAATTTTTTCTCTGCCTGTTTGCGTTCAGTAATGTCACGTATAGTTCCTCTGAATAATAGAGGTGATCCTGAAGAATCCTTTTGTAATGATACGAAGCCTTCCAGCTGTCTTTTCGTACCATCTTTTTTAATAATTTCGTATTCAAGTAAACGACTGGTTGTTCCTGTTTTATAGGTTTTATTATAAGCTTTAAACAGTTTTTTCGCATTTTCTTTGTCTGTGTATTTTTTGTAATTTATGCCTATCAATTCTTTTCTAGAATAGCCAAGGCATCGGCATGTTGAATCGTTGAAAAAAGTGAAATTGCCGGCAAGATCAATTTCAAAATAACCTTCTTTTATGTTTTCAATAATGGTGCGATATTTTTCCTCGCTCTGGCGTAATTCTTCCTCCGCCTGTTTTTGTTTATTTCTGATTTTTACTTCTTCCAATTCTCTGGCAATGGCTGGGCATAAACGTGAAAGTTTGGATTTCATGATATAGTCCTGTGCACCTAAACGCATACATTCTACGGCTGTTTCTTCACCAATACTCCCGGATACAATAATAAAGGGAATATCTGTTTTTGTTTTCTTTAGAAGGGCAATAGCCGAAGGAGCATTGAATTTCGGCATTTTGTAATCGCAAAGTATGATATCCCATGTGTTAGCTTTTAAAGCTTTTTTCATTGCATCGGCGGTTTCCACCCGTTCATAAGAGGGATTATATCCTCCTTTTTTGAGCTCACGAATTATGAACAGTACATCGTTTTCTGAATCATCAACTATTAATGTGCGGAGTGATTGTGGATTGTTAATTTTAATTGAAGAATTTTCCCCCATAAGTTTAGCCTTTTAAAAAGCTCGGAAGAAATATTTAAGAGATTAAATATCTCCCGGTTATTCTACTGACTATATTATTTTGATAAGGGGCGCATATTTATTGTCTAAATATAAATATTTCGGCTCTGGATGTCAAAAGAAATATTAATTTCAGAAAGGTACTTTTTTTAAAAAAGTTAGTTTGTTCGCCTGTATTTGCAATGCTGGTCTTTACAAAATAAGCAGGGGGATTTAGTTGTTATTTTTTTTGCCCCGATAATTACGGCGGATACCGACTTTTCAGGAATTATCATTCCCGATGTCATGCTTGTTACTTCTATCGTTTCTGGATGCAGAAATTGAAAAATGGCCGCTTGACCGGTAACAAGGTTCCAGTCGCAGTACCCCGGACTGAACCGGTGCGACCACTCGTAATTTTCAAAACTTAAGCGGTTAGAAATAGATGTTTCCATCTGATCAGCTGCCTTTTCAGCCATCAAAGAGCCCAGCGCATCCAGCACGTACGCATCAAACAAAGAATCTTTTCTCTTTTCTTCAATAAGTTGATCCAACTGCTTGCCTAACGTGACAACAAAGCAATTCAATAGCTCGGGCACTTCCAAGTAATGGAGAAGATTTGACCATTTATAGCTGTCAATCCGAATTCCTTTGCCTGTTATGCTGCTTTTTCCCCAACTGGTAATTTGAGTTGTCTGCTCAACATAATCAATATGGATTGTTTTCAATCCCATTGTAATTAATTCTTTGATTTTTTCATGTATAGGTTTAGAAATCGTTTCCGGTGAATATCCGATTCGGTTAAGTATTAATGGCAGTAAAGTTTCCGGGTTGCTGAAATTATCCGGATTAACCATTCTTACGGTCTTGTTTTTCATGAAGAAATATTCCTTAAATGATTGCGGAACTCTTCCGGTTAATTATTTAATTAATTTTTTGTCAGATGCAAAAGAAATCAGAAGTTTATTGGTTTCATCCGGTGCTGTGATGGCGTTCTCGGCATAACCGTCTGCTCCCATCCGGCGGGCCAGATCGGCATCAAAGGGAGCTCCGCCTACGATAATAGCCGTATGTGGGTATGTTGTTTTTGTCATCTCAATCAAAATTCTCATATTGGCGAGCGGTGTTGACATCATGGTAGATAATGCCAGAATGTCAGCTTTTGTTGATCTAATCGTTTCCAGAAAAGTTTCATTAGGAACGTTGCGGCCTAAATCATATACGTGATAACCGCTGGCTTCTAAAACTGCCGCAACGATATTTTTTCCCATATCGTGAACGTCGCCTTCTACTACACCGATAACAACCCGGGGTTTCTCATCTTCTGTTTTCTGGTTCATTAACTTCGGTGCAATTTCTTTTAAATAGTTTATGCCATGACGATAGGCATCAATGGCAACCAGCAAATCAGGAATTGAAAAGATTCCGTTTTTAAAGTATTCACGGGCCTTTTCAATGCCTCGCGAAAGCGCATTTATAATTTCAGTGGGCGAATAACTCTGTATATCAATCCGGCTAACTACCAGGCTAACTCTTTCTATATCCTTTGAGAAGACACTTTCTTCTAATGTTTGCAAAATAGTGTTATCGCTATTCATGATATCCTCCATATTGGTTGCTTTTGTTTCTCATCAGTCTATTTAATTGTTTATATGCCGTATTTGTTAGCCGCGTTTACCATAGCAATGGCATTGGTTAAGGGAATGTTGGGGGGATATTCGCAACCTGGTGCCAGAATATATCCTCCGCCCGGCGCGAGATCATCAATCTGACGCCAGCATTCCTCCATTACCTGTTTTGGTGTGCCGTGCACAAGAAGGGGAGTGGGCACATATCCTACAAGAGTTGTCTGATCTCCATATCGATGTTTCATTTCCTTTTGAGTATGGCAATCATCCGGAAGATGCGCAAAACTGATAAATTCCGGTTCCATAAATTTTATTTGTGCGTCAAAATAAATGTCGTGACCGCAGTTGTGAACTCCAACAATCAAACCGTGTTCCTTAATTTTTTTGGTGATTTCGCGGCTGAATGGACCTTCAATTTCTTCCCATAATTTTTTTGACAATCCGTTTCTTGAAGCAAAGAGAGTATCAATGGCGATTGCCGACACCCCTGTTTGGCATTGAGCATCGGCAAAATTGATTAATACTTCAGTAATGGGCTCGCAGGCTTTTTTGACCTTCGCCGGATGCAGCAAGCAATCTTTGAACATATTTTCGGCTCCGCGCATCATGGCCAAAACACCCAATGGTCCAAAAATAAAGCCTGATACAATGCTTCGAAAACCAATTTTTCGGACAACCTTGTGACACAAGCGAACATATTCACTCATGCGGGGAGCATCTTTTATATCTACGACCTTAATGCGTTCATAATCGGATACATCCCTTATTATATGATTATTAAAGTCCGGTCTTGGGGTAGAATTTTCCGGATATTCCATTTTTTGTCCAAGATCCGCGGCTTCCACCGATAGATCAAGTAAAAGAACAACAACGTCTCCTCCGGCGAAATCGAGACCGTCCACGAATGCCTGTGCCGCTTTTTCAGCATTTAAAGAATATTCAGGGAAGGTAATGCCAGATACCTGTCTTCCGCCGGCGCATACTATTGTGGCTACAGGAACCCGATCTGGTTCCTTGTGGCGTATTGCAGTTAATACGCGTTCTACGGAAGTCAACTTCTGAAAACGGCCGCGAAATTTAGATAAATTAGCGGCAAAGTCCAAAAGATAATCGGGGAATTCTCCGAGGGGGGGCAGGTATCCTTTTGTCAGGGGCTTAATTATTTTGGAAATGTTCAATTTGATATCTCCTTTCCATTAAGGAATTTTAAACACAATATCGTTTAAAAGATATTAAACAATGCCTCGTCTTATTTTTCTTTTGCTCTTTTCTGCGGTTTAGTGTTGCTGTCAATAACCAGTTTTTTCAGTAGCGACAGTTGCTTCCCGAAATTGACCGGACCAGGCGCCAGTAAAGTGTGATAATAAAGCCCCAGAAGATAAATCAAGATAAACTGTCCTATCTGGGGCGGAATCCCGAAGTAGGAACTGATGGTACTGCTATAAAAGTTGGAAAACTGGACAAAAACATCTTGGTCGGGTCTGCACTTGTTACTTCTGAAGAAATCTATGGCAAGCATCTGAAGATCTTGATATGTTTTTTTGTTTTGAACCCAACGATCCATGAACATTTCGATAATTTTATCTTGGTCAGCGTTACCCATTTCATGTGACAATTCTTCTATGTCTTGTATGCGTTTATATTTAAACAAAGATTCAAACAGGTCCTTCTTTGAGGGGAAATAATGATAGAGCATGCCTGTGGAGATATTTAATTCTTCAATGATTTCTTTTATCGTGACATTATTATATCCTTTTTGGCTGAAAAGTTTGAAGCATTTTGAAAGCAATTCTTCTCTGCATTTGTCATGATCAACTATCTTGGGCATGGCAGTCAACCTCCAGGTAACTATTCTTGCATTTTAAATTCTTTTAAGACTGCGTAATAAACCATAAGTCTTGTTATTTTATAACGAGCGTTCGTTCTAATAAAATAGATGGTTTTTATTGTCAAGAAAAAAATAGTTCCTTCGCCATATGAGATCTGGAAGGATACAAAATTCTTGATAAAAATATTATAATAAAAAATAATTTCAATAGGTTTCTTCTTTTGATTACGTATTGCTTATTTTTGCCTGAACTATAAATATTTTAATTTTGGCATGAAACAGGGGTGGCAACGGTTTGAAAAAAAACAGTAAATCTTTTGTATTATTAGCTGATACCGCTGATAGCAGTAACTGATTTTTCCGGGATAAGGATGAAACTGGGCGTAATTGTTACGCCGATTTTTTCCATTTGCAGCGTTTCATAAATTGTTTTCTGATTTTCCAAATCGAAATCGGCATAGCCTGCGGAAAAGCGTCGCGGCAAAAGATATTTTCCTTCGCGGCGAAGAATTCTATTGATATATTCCATAAGCCAGTCGAGTGCAGCATCTGTCATTTCACTGGCTGTGGCGTCATAAACAACTGCGGCTGCTAAATCATCCTGAAGAGTTTTTTTCTTAATCTCCTCCATGATTGTATTGCCCGCTGTTGCTCCCATAAGCACAGTTTCTTTACAATCACGCAGAAAAAAGGACAATTTATTGCTGTGGAAAGTTAAATTTCCGGACAAAAAAATTTTTTTGCCGTCGTTCTGGTTAATTTTAAGACGTAAGAACGTTCCCTTAAGGGAAATAAAAGAAGACGCCTCATTTATAAAAAGCTCGGTTTCCTTAAACTGGTTGGCCGATATCGAGGTTGTTTTTTTCCTGTAACCGAGACGCTGATATATTTTTTCACGGGGGGGATCAATGGATATCTTTTCCAGAAAAATAACGGAATTCATCTTTTATATCCTTATAAGAATTGCGTGCTGCCGACCTCTAATGGTTCTCGTTAATTTAAAAACTTATGTAGGTTCTTAGCTACATTGTTACCCATTTCTTCGGTACCAACAAGTTTCTTTGCTGTTTGCTGAATGTCTTGTGTGCGAAATCCTTCCTTTAATGTTTCATTAACTGCTCTTTCTATCAGAATGGCTTCTTCAGGCATGGATAATGAGTAACGGAGCATCAACGCTACTGATAAAATTGCGGCTAGCGGATTAGCGATGTCTTTACCGGCTATATCCGGTGCGGAACCGTGAATAGGTTCATATAAAGCGGTTTTTTTACCGAGGCTTGCGGAAGGGAGCATGCCGATGGAACCGGTCAACATGGCGGCTTCGTCGCTTAATATATCTCCGAATAGATTGGTCGTAACAATTACATCAAATTGGGCCGGATTTCGAATGAGCTGCAGCGCGCAGT
The DNA here is from genome assembly GCA_007244375.1 of Smithella sp. Taxonomy (GTDB): domain Bacteria; phylum Desulfobacterota; class Syntrophia; order Syntrophales; family Smithellaceae; genus Smithella. The sequence goes on from SCVW01000046.1 coordinate 137,239, forward strand.
TATCAACATACATATGTTTAAGAGTGATGTCGGGATAGCTTTGCCCGATTTCGGTAACAACATCACGCCAGAGTTCAGTGGATTCGAGAATGTTGGCTTTATCTACGGAAAGAAGATTTTTTTTTCGCGTTCGGGCGATTTCAAAGGCACGAATGGCGATGCGACGGATTTCATCTTCCGTGTAAACCATCGTATTAAAACCTTTGCGTTTTCCGTTTTTACCTTTTTTAACTCCGCGCGGTTTGCCGAAATAAACATCACCGGTCAATTCGCGGACAATCATGATATCAATTCCCTGTATAATATTCTTTTTAAGAGGTGATGCGTCCAAAAGTTCATCAAAAGCGACAATCGGTCGGAGATTGGCGTAAATACCCAGATTGCCTCGTAAGCCAAGCAGCGCTCTTTCCGGTCTGATACTATAATCCAAACTCTCCCATTGGGGGCCGCCAACGGCTCCAAGTAAAACCGCGTCGCTTCGGAGGGCAAGTTCCAGGCTTGAATCCGGCAGTGGTGTTCCGAAATGATCGTAGGCAATGCCACCGACATATCCTTCGGTGAGTTGAAATTGAATTTTTTTTGCATCGGATATAATTTTTAAAATCTTCAGGGTTTCTTTCATTATTTCCGGCCCTATACCGTCACCGGCAAATACGGCGATTTTAAATATATTTTTTTTCATTATTATCTCTTTTTTTGGCAATATGTTTCATCAAGCCACCATCATTGATAAGTTCTTCCATGAAAGGTGGAATAGAATTAATCTCAAAAGTTTTATCGGCGCCGGTTAAAGTTATAGTTCCGCGGACACTGTCTACGGTTATTTCTTCTCCTTCTTTGATTGCGTCTACAAGCTCCCTGGATTCAAAAATTGGTAGTCCCATGTTGAAAGAATTGCGGTAAAAAATACGGGCGAAGCTTTTTGCAATAACACAGGAAATGCCGGCTGCTTTTATCGAGATAGGGGCGTGTTCGCGCGATGAACCGCATCCGAAATTTTTTCCTCCGAGAATGATATCACCGGTCTTCATCTTTGTTATAAAATCGGGATCGGCATCTTCCATGCAATGAGCGGCAAGCTGTTGAGGATCGGATGTCGTTAAATATCGTGCCGGTATGATTGCGTCGGTATCTATATTATCTCCGAATTTCCAAACTTTTCCTTTGAATATCATAGTAAAAAAACCTTTCTTAATTCTAAAGTTCTTCAGGAGATGCTATTCTCCCCAACACGGCAGAAGCCGCTGCCACTGCGGGACCGGCCAGGTAAACCTCACTCCTAACATGGCCCATCCGACCGACAAAATTGCGGTTTGTGGTAGCAACAGCTCGTTCACCTTCCGCCAGAATTCCCAGATGTCCTCCCAGGCAAGCACCGCATGAAGGTGGGCTGATTATAGCATTAGCTTTCATGAAAGTGTCAATCAAACCTTCCTTGAGAGCCTGCCTGTAAATTTCCGGAGTTGCCGGAACAATAATTAATCTTACGTTTGATGATGCTCTTCGGTTTTTTAGAATTTTTGCAGCCACTCTTAAATCTTCAATCCGGCCATTGGTGCAGGAGCCGATGAGTGATTGGTCAATTTTCACCCTGCCCGATTTACTTATCCCTTTAACATTGGAAGGCAGATGGGGAAAAGCAACCTGCGGTTCAATTTTTGCTGCGTTTATTTCAATCGTATCGGAATAGACAGCATCATTATCGGAATAGTAAAAGTTATAATTACGCATGGCTCTTTTCTTTACGTATTCCGAAGTAATTTTATCGGGAGCGAAAATTCCGTTTTTCGCACCCGCTTCAATAGCCATATTGGCCATCGAAAACCTGTCGGCCATTGACAATTTGCCGATTGTTTCTCCGGTAAATTCCATTGCCTGATACAGAGCTCCGTCAACACCGATTCGGCCTATAATATATAGAATCAAATCCTTGCCGGAAACCCATTTTTGTAGCTTTTCGTAGATTACGAATTTAATTGATGAGGGTACTTTGAACCATAACTCACCTGTGAGTATTGCTGCCGCCAGATCGGTACTGCCAACTCCGGTGGCAAAAGCTCCCAATGCGCCATAAGTACAGGTATGACTGTCCGCGCCGATAACCAAATCTCCCGGTACAACAATACCCTGTTCGGGAAGCAACGCGTGTTCAATTCCCACAGATCCGCCTTCGTAGAAATGAGTTATTTTATGTTTTTGTGCAAATTCCCGTACTGCCTTGCATTGCTGGGCGGAATTAATGTCTTTATTCGGTGTGAAGTGATCAAGCACTAACGCTATTTTATTCTTGTTAAATACTTTTTTGCCACCGGCTTTATAAAATTCTTTGATTGCTATGGGGGCGGTAACATCATTCCCTAAAGATATATCCACCCTGGCATTAATCAACTGACCGGCAGAAATATTTTTCAAGTTCGTATGAGCCATTAAAATTTTTTCAGTAATAGTATTGCCCACAACTTATTCTCCTTGTGAAAAGTGAAACGCTTTTATCTTATTTCAGGGGTTCATTCAACAGTTTTTACCTTTGCTCTTTAGAATTTCCAGACGATTCAAAGCATTGATATAGGCCTTGGCGGAAGCTACAATAACATCGGGATGAGCACCGCGTCCCACAACAGAATGATTGTTATATTTCAGTTGAACGGTAACTTCGCCCTGTGCATCCGATCCGCCGGTTATCGCATTAACAACGTATTTCATTAACGGATGATTTGTTTTTGTAATATTTCGAATGGCTGAAAAAGTCGCATCTACCGGGCCATTACCGAATCCTGCTTCCCGTAAAACATCTTTGTCCACCTGCATTTCCATGGTTGCTGTGGGAATGGCCACATTGCCACTTACTACATTTAAATAAATCAGGTGGTATTTATCTTCTCCCCGGTAAATTTCTTCGGAAAGAATCACTTCCAAGTCTTCATCATAAATATCTTTTTTGACATCCGCCAGTTCCTTTATCCGTGTAGTGACCTTATTCAGCTGTTCATCATCCAGTACATATCCCATTCTTTTTAAATGGTGTGCAATGGCATTACGTCCTGAATGTTTGCCCAAAACAATATGAGTATCGCTAATACCGACGGATTGTGGTGTCATAATTTCATATGTGATTTTTTCCTTGATCAGGCCGTCCTGATGGATTCCTGATTCATGCGCGAACGCATTGGCTCCCACGATAGCTTTATTGGGCTGTACCGGTATACCTGTAATCTGTGTCAACAAGCGTGATGTTTTGTAAATCTGATCGGTATTGATTTTTGTATGAAGCCCGTAAAGATCTTTACGGGTTTGCAATGCCATTACAACTTCTTCCATAGCCGTATTGCCCGCACGTTCACCTATGCCGTTAATTGTGCATTCCACCTGGCGTGCACCGTTTCTTATTGCGGCCAGTGAATTGGCTACCGCCAAACCTAAATCATTATGGCAATGGGTGGATATAATTGTATCGCCCATGTTTTTTACGTTGGCAAAGAGATAGGCGATCAGATTGCCGAATTCTTCAGGAATAGTGTAACCGACCGTATCCGGTATGTTGATGGTACAGGCTCCGGCATCGATGACTGCCGAAACCATTTCTACCAGATAATCTTTGTCTGAACGCGTGGCGTCCATCGGCGAAAATTCGACATTTTCCGTATAGGAACGCGCCAGTTTTACGGCAGCCACAGCTTCTTTGAGCACCTGTTCACGACTTTTTTTCAACTGATACTTTAAATGAATATCGGAAGATGAAATAAAAGTATGAATACGTGGATTAGCTGCACCCTTTATTGCCTGCCAGGCACGATCAATATCAATCTTGTTGGCGCGCGCAAGTCCTGCTACTTGAGACTTTTTTATCTCTTTGGCTATCTGCTTTACTGCGTCGAAATCTCCCTCGGAAGCAATGGGAAATCCCGCTTCGATTATATCGACACCCAACCGTTCCAGCTGCCGGGCAAGAATTAATTTTTCTTCAGTGTTCATACTATAGCCCGGAGATTGTTCGCCGTCTCTCAATGTTGTATCAAAAATATAAACGCGATTTTTATCCTTCTTCATGTAAATGTCTCCTTGTTAAAGGTTTTTAAAAATCTGGTAATAAAAAAGGCCGTGAGTTTATCGCCCACGGCCTTTTAGGTAATCGGTTATTATAGTGCTAGTGACGACCTAAAAACGATGGGCAGGAGGCCTTAAGTAAAAGGCGCAACAGAGCAAGCCTCAGAAGCAAAGGTAGAATACTAATTGCCAAATTCTGATTTCTAGCTTTGTTCCACATCGTTTTTATAGCCTTCAAAAGAAATAATTTTTAACATTATAGTGCAAAAAAAAATTATTGTCAAAATATTTTTTTGACTAAAAAGAATAAAAGAATAATTTTTTAGAGTAAAAAAATTATTTACTTCATAAAATGTAAAGAGCAATATAAGGAACATAATGTCTGTCCAGAAATTATGTTTATAAAATTGTTTGTGAAAAAATCGAAGTTATTGACGTGAATGTAGAAATTTACTAAGTTGTATTTGCGTGAGAGACTTTACCATAGAAAATTTTATATTTAACTTGAACTTAAACGTGTGAGATAAACACTTATTTCCTTATAAGAGGAGGAAATTATATTAAATGTTTAAGAAATGTATATTTGTATTTATAGCGATTTTCTTTATTTTTAGCGGACTGGTGTCATTTGCTGTAGAAAAAAATTCTGAAATAGAGATTTCTGAAAAGCTTATTGCTGAAGTTGAGTTTTCTCCGTTGTTTTTTTTAGCCAGTCCGGACAGTAAACACATTGCGTATGTAGGTGAAAAAGACGGGAAGCAATTTGTAATAGTAGACGGGAACAAAGGCAAAGACTATGATAATATCGTAATTACTCTTATTTTCAGTCCGGATAGTAAACATGTTGCTTATGGAGCACAAAAAGACAACAAAATTTTTGTTGTCTTAAATGATATAGAAGGAAAAAGCTACGACTCTATCGGATCGACTATAATTTTTAGTCCGGATAGCAAACGTATATTTTACAGTGCCAGATCAGATAATAAGGGTTTTGTAATCCTTAATGGGGTAGAAGGTAAAAAATATGATGGAATCGGGAAATCGCTTGTTTTTAGTCCGAACAGTAAACACATAGCTTATGGCGTAAAATCGGGTAATGATTATTTTGTTGTTTTAGACGGGACAGAAGGGAAAAGGTATGATTCCATAGGTTCCGGTATTTTTTTCAGTCCGGATAGCAAACATCTGGCATATTGGGCACAATCGGGAAGCAAGCGTTTTCCGGTCGTTGATGGACAAGAAGGTAAAAATTATGATGCTATCGGGAATACTATAGTTTTTAGTCCGGACAGTAAAAGGATGGCTTTTGTAGCTCAAAAAGGAAACAAATATTTTTTAGTTGTTGATGGACAAGAAGGGAAACATTACGACGCTATCGGAAACACTGTAGTTTTTAGCCCGGACAGCAAACGAATAATTTATGCAGCCCAATTGGGAAATAAACGTTTCGCTGTTATTGATGGGAAGGAGGAAGAGTATCGTGAAGGTATCGGAGCAACTATTGTCTTCAGTCCTGATAGCAGACATTTCGCTTATGTAGCTCAAAAAGACAATAAGCATTCGGTAGTTATTGACGGAAAAGAAGGGAAACAATTTGACGCCATTGGTAATGGATCAATTTTTTTCAGCCCGGACAGTAATAATGTTGCATATTGTGCTCAAGCTGACAATAAACGTTTTGTGGTCATAAATGGAAAAGAAGAAAAAAAATATGATGATGTAGGAAATAAATCGCTTGTTTTTAGTCCAGACAGTAAATATTTAACTTATATGGCTCAGTCAGAAAATAAACATTTCGTTGTCGTTGGCACAGAAAAACAAAATTTCTATGATAATATTCTGAATCTAACAATGGGCAGAATAGTTTTTGACTCGTTGGATAGATTTCATTACCTTGCTGTCAGAGATAAAGGCGTCTATCTTGTCGAGAGCAGAGTAAAAAAAAATAACTGAATCTATAGAAAAATTGTAAATATTATCACAAATAATTTTATTTGTATTTGTTTGTCGTGATATCAGAAAACTACCGTATTTACTAATTAGACAGAATTTTTGTATAATTAAAGATTAAATTAACAAGAAAAATACATCAATACGATCAGTTAAAAATTCCTATATATCCGTAAGATTTTTTTAAAAATTTACTTGACAAAAACATCTATTAAAATTAAATTCAACAATTCGGTTAGGGGTGTAGTTGTGTGTGTTTATGCTTGGCAAGCGTAACAACTTGATATTATAAAGTAATTGCGAAAAGGTTTGCTGGTGTAGCTCAATCGGCAGAGCAGCTGATTTGTAATCAGCAGGTTGCGGGTTCAAGTCCCATCACCAGCTCCAGTTTAATTTAAATATGAGTTGGTGGGGTTCCCGAGCGGCCAAAGGGAGCAGACTGTAAATCTGCCGGCGAAGCCTACGGAGGTTCAAATCCTCCCCCCACCACCAGTGATTATTTGAGATTTAAGCAGGCGGGAGTAGCTCAGTGGCTAGAGCGTCAGCCTTCCAAGCTGAGGGTCGCGGGTTCGAATCCCGTTTCCCGCTCCAGAAAAAAAGGGCAAAAATAATAATAAATTTTGCCCACGTAGCTCAGTCGGTAGAGCACATCCTTGGTAAGGATGAGGTCACCAGTTCAATCCTGGTCGTGGGCTCCAGCTAAGGAGTGTTATGAGAAATAATATTATTTTGGCTTGCACGGAATGCAAGCAGAGAAATTATACAACGACAAAAAACAAGCGGACTATGCAAAACCGTTTGGAAATAAAAAAATACTGCAAGTTCTGCCGGGGCCATAAATTGCACAGGGAGACCAAGTAGATTGTGTTGGAATAGGCCAGTAGCTCTAATGGATAGAGCGCCGGACTCCAAATCCGGATGCTGGGGGTTCAAGTCCCTCCTGGCCTGCCATTTCCCCCGGTATTAGGAAATCTGAGTTATGGAAAAAGTAAAAGAAGTAACACAAAAGATAGTGCAATTTGTACAAGATGCTAAATTAGAGCTCAAAAAAGTCACCTGGCCGACTCCTAAACAGGCCTTGGCTTCTACAGCAGTCGTTATAATTTTAGTTTTTATCGTTGCGGTTATTTTAGGAATAATAGATTTTGCACTCGCTAAAACAGTTAAATTTATTTTAGGTTAAAAAATGGCTTTTAAATGGTATGTGGTTCATACCTATTCCGGGTATGAGAACAAAGTCAAGATGAGTCTTCAGGAAAGAATTGAAAAGACAGGCACTCAGGCTTTCTTTTCCGATATTCTCATTCCTGAAGAAGACGTTGTGGAATTGATTTCAGGAGAAAAGAAAAGTTCCAAGCGTAAGTTTTTTCCGGGATATATTCTTGTTCGCATGGAAATGACCGATGATACCTGGCATATTGTGAAAGATACTCCTAAAGTTACCGGTTTTATCGGTACGAAAGATAAGCCTTCACCTATTCCGGACAAGGATGTTGAGAATTTAAAATTCAGAATTGACGAAGGAACTCTAAAGCCCAAACCTAAATTCAAATTCGATGTTGGTGATCATGTGAAAATCATTGATGGCCCCTTTACCAATTTTGACGGGGTTATTGATGAACTGAAACCTGAGAAAAGCAAGTTAAGGGTTATTGTGAGTATTTTCGGCCGGCCTACGCCGGTGGAATTGGATTTTATCCAGGTAACTCAGGGGTAATGTCAATAAATAAAAAAAGATAAGTGTAAAAAATATTCAAATCAGGGTGATTTAAAATGGCAAAGAAAATTATTGCAAATATAAAATTGCAAATAAAGGCGGGTAAGGCAACTCCTTCACCTCCCATCGGTCCGGCATTGGGACAGCACGGCGTCAATATTATGGAATTTTGCAAGGCGTATAATGCCATGACGCAAAATCAGGAAGGAATGATTATTCCTGTGGTGATTACCGTTTATGCGGACAGGTCTTTTACATTTATAACAAAAACACCTCCGGTGTCCGTGTTACTTAAGCAGGCGGCAAAAATTGCTAAAGGAGCCAGTGATCCGAAGAGGGAAAAAGTTGGCTCAGTTACGGCCGGGCAAGTGAAAGAAATTGCCGAATTAAAGTTTAAAGATTTGAATGCTGTGGATATTGACGGCGCGATCAAGACAATTGCTGGTACCGCAAGGTCTATGGGAATTGAAATTACAGGTTAATAAATACGAGGTTATATCATGTTAAAAAGAGGCAAACGTATATTGGCAGCGAAAGCGAAGGTTGAACCGGTCAAGCGATACTCGCTTAAAGAGGCTGCGGAAATAGTTGTATCGACGGCCGGTGCCAAATTTGATGAAACTGTGGATGCAGCCGTCCGATTAGGTGTTAATCCTGCTCATGCCGACCAGATGGTACGGGGAAGCGTAGTCCTGCCACATGGCTTGGGAAAAACAGTGAAGGTTCTGGTTTTTGCCAAAGGAGAAAAAGAGAAGGAAGCGCTGGAAGCCGGTGCGGACTTAGTCGGTAACGACGATATTATTGAAAAGATTAAAGGCGGCTGGATGGAATTTGATCGTGTTATTGCCACTCCGGATATGATGGGTTCCGTGGGAAAGATCGGTAAAATTTTAGGTCCGCGCGGATTGATGCCTAATCCGAAAGTGGGTACTGTAACATTTGAAGTGGCAAACGCAGTGAAGGATCTGAAGGCGGGCAAGGTAGAATTTCGTGTGGAAAAAGCAGGGATAGTTCATTCTCCTGTAGGTAAGGTATCTTTTGGTGCCGAAAAATTAAAAGATAATATCAGTGCTTTACTGGAGACTATTATTAAATTAAAACCAGCGTCCAGCAAAGGAACTTACATTAAAAGTGTTTCTATTTCGAGCACGATGGGCGTCGGTGTAAAAATTGACCCTCTCGATATAAAAACTGCAGTTTAATGGGATAAATTAACTTATTATAAATTATAATAACAAGGTCGAAGACAGCAGGTACAGAAGTTTAAACAAAAAAAGGCCTGCCGAGACTCGTTTAATGAAATTTTTTCAAGGTAAACAATTTTGTAAAAACGGGAATCGGAATTTGGGCAAGGTTACCGTTTTTTTGTTCTGTATGTGGCTAGATTCTCCGGCCTCGAGAAAATAATTTTGAAAGGAGGCGAATAAATTTGGATCGGGGAACAAAAGAGCAAATTGTAGCTGAATTGCATAAGAAACTTAAAGAAGCCAAATTAGGTGTTCTAACCAGTTTTAACGGCATGAATGTCGAAAAGATGGAAGCTCTGAGAAATGCATTGCGCAAGTCCGATGCTGAATGGAAGGTTGTGAAAAATACTCTTTTGAGAATTGCATCAAAAGAAACCGATTTCAGTATTCTTGCGGATCATTTCAAATGGCCTGTCGCGGTTGTTTTGGGCTATAAAGATCCGGTGGAACCGACTAAAATTCTGATTGATTTTGCCAAGAAAAATCCGGAATTGGAAATAAAAGTCGGATTACTGGATAACAAGCCCCTGACTAAGAATGATCTCAATGTTTTGGCGGAATTACCAAGTAAAGAAGTGCTCTTAGGCAAATTAGTTTCCGTATTGGCGGCGGTTCCGACATCGTTCGTAACCGTTTTAAGCGGTGTTCCGAGAAGCTTTGTGCAAGTGCTCAATGCCTATTGTGATAAGAAAAAAACTTTAAATTAATAAAACATACAGAGAGGAATAGAAAAAATGGCAGAAATTACTAAAGACGATGTAGTCAAATTTATTGAAGGAATGACAGTATTGGAGCTTTCTGCTCTGGTGAAAGAATTGGAAGAAAAATTCGGCGTTTCCGCTGCTGCTCCCGTTATGGCTGCTGTGGCCGCCCCCGGTGCCGGTGCTGGTTCCGCTGCTCCGGCTGAAGAAAAAACCGAGTTTGATGTTGTATTAACAGGTTTCGGTGCAGAAAAAATTCAGGTAATCAAAGTTGTTCGTGCCATCACCAACTTAGGATTGAAAGAAGCGAAAGATTTAGTGGAAGGAGTGCCCAAGCCTATTAAAGAAGGCGTTTCCAAGGATGAAGCCGCAGACATTAAGAAGAAAATTGAAGAAGTCGGCGGGACAGTTGAGATAAAATAACATAATCTCTAATACATTATTTTATTTAAGGATGCTATGGGTGACTTTAGAAAAAATTTTGGTCAGGTAAGGAAGATACTGGATATACCTAATTTAATTGAAATCCAGACTAAGTCTTATGAAAAATTCCTCCAAAAGGATATAGCGCCGGCAAAAAGAGGTAATTTTGGTTTGCAGGGTGCGTTTAAGAGTGTTTTTCCCTTTTCGGACTTTAGCGGGAAATGTTCACTGGAATTTGTCAGTTATAGAATCGGTGATGTCCGGTACAATGTGAAGGAATGTATCCAGAAAGGCATGACCTATGCCGCGCCTTTAAAGATTGTCGTCAGACTGGTTGTTTTTGATGTAGATCGTCCTTTAGAAGGAAAAAGCGGTAAGGAAACAGCTGAAACAAAACAGATCCGTGACATTAAAGAGCAGGAAATTTACTTTGGTGAAATTCCTCTGATGACTGAAAATGGTACTTTTATCATTAACGGAACGGAACGGGTCATCGTCAGCCAACTTCATCGTTCACCCGGTATCTTTTTTGATCATGATAAGGGCAAAACTGTTGCCAGCGGCAAACTAATTTATTCAGCGCGGGTTATTCCCATACGTGGTTCCTGGTTGGATCTGGAATTTGATTCCAAGGACATTCTCTATGTGAGGATAGACCGCCGCAGAAAAATGCCTGTAACTATATTGCTTAAGGCACTGGGTAACTCGGCTGAATTTATTTTAAATTATTTTTACAACATTGATAAAGTTATCATCGAAGATAAAAAGATTTATTTCTCTGTTGATGAATCTCTTGTCGGTCAGAAAGCACCTGAAGATATCAAAGATCCCAAGAGTGCTGAAATAATCGTTAAGAAGGGGCGTAAACTTAATAGGCCTCTTTTGAAAAGGATAATGGATGCGGGTATCAAACGTGTTGCAATAAGTGATACGGAACTTACCGGTAAGATTCCTTCTTCGGACATTCGTGATCCTAAAGCAGGAGATATTGTTTTCCGTTGTAATGAGGAGTTGCCCTTGAACTGGTTGGAAATAGCTCGTGAAAAGGGAATTAAAGAACTGAATCTTATCCATATCGATGAAGATATGGATAACGCGTCCATCAGGGATACTTTATTGGTTGATCGCATTGATAGTACTGAAGACGCTATCATGGAAATATATCGCCGGTTACGTCCCAGTAATCCTCCGACTCCGGAAACTGCCGAGAAATTTTTCCAAAGTCTTTTCTTCGAATCTGAAACTTACGACTTGTCTAATGTCGGTCGTGCGAAGATGAATTACAAATTACGTATGAATGTACCGACGGACATTACGACATTACGTAACGAAGATATTTTATCCGCTGTGAAATATCTGATTGATTTGAAGAATGCTGTTGCGGATTGCAGTGTCGACGATATTGACCATTTGGGAAATCGCCGCGTAAGGTCTGTTGGTGAACTTATTGAGAATCAATACCGTATTGGTTTGGTGCGTATGGAGCGGGCAATAAAGGAAAAAATGAGTTTGCAGGATATCGAAACAATGATGCCGCACGATCTGATTAACGCGAAGCCTGTTTCTGCAGTGGTCAATGAGTTTTTTAACTCCAGCCAGCTTTCTCAGTTTATGGATCAGACAAATCCGCTTTCCGAGATTACGCACAAGAGAAGATTATCTGCACTGGGTCCGGGCGGCTTGACACGGGAAAGAGCTGGATTTGAAGTTCGGGACGTTCATCCCACTCATTACGGGCGTATCTGCCCGATAGAAACGCCGGAAGGACCTAATATCGGGTTGATCGTATCTCTCAGCACGTATGCGAGAGTTAATGAATTTGGTTTTATTGAAACACCCTATAGAATGGCAGGAAATGGCCGTGTATCGGATGAAGTCCGTTTTATGACGGCAATCGAAGAAGAAAACCAGATTGTCGCTTCGGCAGACCGTCCTTTGGATAAACACGACAAATTTGTTGAAGAGTTGATATCAGTTAGAAAGGGTGGCGATTTTATTTCGGTTATGCCTGAAGAAATAAAGATGATGGACGTTTCGCCAACCCAGCTCGTTAGTGTGGCAGCGGCGTTGATTCCTTTTCTTGAACATGATGACGCTAATCGCGCGCTGATGGGGTCGAACATGCAGAGGCAGTCTGTTCCCTTAATGACCCCGGAGATACCGGTGGTTGGTACAGGCGTAGAATCGGTTGTTGCACGTGATTCCGGAGCTGTTATTGTTGCCAAACGCTCGGGTATTGTTGAGAGTATTGATGCATCGAAAATCATTATCCGGGCTGATCATCCGGAAGAGGACGGTATTGACAGTGGTGTTGATATTTACAATCTGGCCAAATATCAACGTTCCAATCAGGACACATGTTTTAATCAAAAACCTATAGTCAATGCAGGTGATCGCCTGCATAAAAAAGATATATTGGCTGATGGGCCGGCAATCGATAATGGAGAGTTGGCGCTTGGGCGGAATGTCATGGTCGCTTTCATGTCCTGGGGCGGTTACAACTATGAAGATTCCATCCTCGTCAGTGAAAGAATAGTCAAAGAAGATATTTTTACTTCAATTCACATTGAAGAATTTGAAACCATGTCCCGTGACACCAAACTCGGCAAGGAAGAAATTACGCGGGACATTCCCAACGTTGGTGAAGAGGTTTTGAAAAATCTGGATGAAAGCGGCATTGTCTGTATTGGCGTTTCCGTGAAGTCAGGCGATATTCTTGTCGGTAAAATTACTCCTAAAGGAGAAACCCAGTTATCTGCTGAAGAAAAACTTCTGCGGGCGATTTTCGGCGAGAAGGCAAGCGATGTGAGAGACACGTCTTTGCGCGTTCCTCCCGGCGTTGAGGGAACGGTAATTGATGCCAAAGTATTTACAAGAAAGGGTGCGGAGAGTGATTCACGGTCGGAGGCTATTGAAGCAGATGCTATCGAGCAAATTACTAAAGACAGGGATGATGAAATCCGTATTCTGACGGAAACGGTCAAGAAAGATATTACAAAGCTTGTTATCGGAAAAACAGCGGCTTCTAAAATAACAGATACCAAAAAGAAAGTGATTTTGAAAAAAGGCGATAAGATAACTAAAGAAATCTGGGCAGAGTTACCTTTCTCTAGTTGGAAAGAAATCACCATTGCTGAAAACGATGGTTCGGAAGAAAAAATCAATAATATGATTGCATCTCTGGAAAGAAAAATCGATTTTGTTCATGCTCATTTTGCGGAGAAACTGGAGAAGATTAAAGCCAGTGATGAGCTTCCTACCGGTGTTATCAAAATGGTCAAAGTTTATGTTGCCATCAAGAGAAAACTTTCCGTAGGCGACAAAATGGCTGGCCGTCACGGAAACAAAGGTGTTCTGTCGCGGATTTTGCCGGAAGAAGATATGCCTTATTTTGCTGATGGAACTCCGGTGGATATTGTATTAAATCCCTTGGGCGTTCCCTCGCGAATGAATGTCGGGCAGATTCTGGAAACTCATCTGGGATGGGCGGCAAGATCAATAGGCGAAAGTCTGAATGAACTGTGGAAGAAGAATTCCAATTTAAATAATATTAAAAACGAGTTGAAAAAAGTCTATTCATCTCCGGAATTTGACAAGTTTATTGATCAGGCATCTTCCGAAGATATCAGAAGATTTGTCGGTCGTTTGAAAAAAGGAATGCTTGTGGCCAGTCCTGTTTTTGACGGATGTTCAGAAGAACAAATTAGGGAAATGTTAAGAAAAGCCAATCTGCCGGAATCAGGCCAATCCATTCTTTTCGACGGAAGAACCGGTGAACCGTTTGATCAGGAAGTAACAGTGGGAATTATTTACATGATGAAACTGCATCATCTTGTTGATAATAAAATTCATGCACGCTCCATTGGTCCTTATTCACTCGTAACCCAGCAGCCGTTAGGTGGTAAGGCACAATTCGGCGGTCAGAGATTGGGTGAAATGGAAGTATGGGCAATGGAGGCTTACGGAGCAGCCTACGCACTGCAGGAGTTTTTGACAGTCAAATCCGATGATGTGGCAGGACGAACAAGGATTTATGAATCTATCGTAAAAGGTGAGCATACTTTTGAATCGGGTCTCCCGGAATCTTTTAACGTACTTGTCAAAGAACTTCAGGGACTTGGATTAGACGTGGAATTGGTTGAAGAAACCGACGAGCTGAACTGATAAAGTCAGTTGGTTGGAGGTACTAATATTAATTTCAAATGACTATTTAATAGTACAGGAGAAAATCAGTGGAAGACGTTTTCAGTTATTTTGAAAAACCGAAAAATCAGATCAAATTTAATGCGATGAAAATTTCCATCGCTTCGCCGGAAAAGATACTTTCCTGGTCGCGTGGCGAAGTAAAGAAACCGGAAACAATCAATTACCGGACATTTAAACCGGAAAAAGATGGACTTTTTTGCGCAAAGATTTTCGGGCCGGTGAAAGATTACGAATGCCTTTGCGGGCGTTATAAACGAATGAAACATCGCGGAGTAGTATGTGAGAAATGCGGCGTGGAAGTAATTCAATCCAAGGTTCGTCGCGAACGTATGGGGCACATTACTTTGGCGACCCCGGTGGCTCATATCTGGTTTCTAAAGAGTCTTCCGAGCCGAATCGGTAATGCGGTTGATTTGCTCTTGAAGGATCTGGAAAAGGTTCTTTATTTCGAATCCTGGATTGTTCTCGATCCCAAAGATACGCCTTTGAAGAAAAAAGAATTGCTGACGGATGAAGAGTATGAGGAAGCCAGAGAGCAATACGGCCAGAATGGTTTTGTTGCCGGAATTGGTGCCGAAGCGATAAGGCAACTTTTGGAAGAAATTGATCTGGATAAGCTCTACGAAGAATTGCGAACGGAAATCATTACTTCCTTTTCCGATACCAAGAAAAAGAAACTTATTAAAAGATTAAAAGTAATAGAAGCATTACGCAAATCTGGGAATAAACCGGAGTGGATGATATTAACAGTACTGCCGGTTATCCCGCCTGATTTACGGCCGTTGGTTCCTCTGGATGGCGGCCGTTTTGCTACATCCGATCTTAACGATTTATATAGACGGGTTATCAACAGAAATAACCGTTTGAAACGCCTGCAGGAATTGAATGCACCGGAAATAATTATCCGGAATGAAAAACGGATGCTTCAGGAAGCAGTCGACGTATTGTTTGATAACGGCCGTCGTGGCAGAGCGATCACCGGTACCAATAAGAGACCTCTTCGTTCCTTGTCGGATATGCTGAAGGGTAAGCAGGGTCGTTTCCGGCAAAACCTGCTGGGTAAACGTGTTGACTACTCAGGTCGTTCTGTTGTTACGGTTGGTCCTGATTTAAGGCTTCATCAGTGCGGGTTGCCCAAGAAAATGGCCATCGAACTTTTTAAACCGTTTATTTACAATCGCCTGTTGGAAAAAGGTTATGTAACCACTGTAAAAAGTGCCAAGAAAATGGTTGAAAAAGAGACCGCCGAAGTATGGGACGCATTGGATGAGGTTGTGCGTGAATATCCGGTTATTCTCAATCGTGCACCAACTCTGCATCGTTTGGGTATGCAGGCATTTGAGCCAGTTTTGATTGAAGGCAAGGCCATTCAGCTTCATCCTCTGGTTTGCACGGCTTTCAATGCTGACTTTGACGGCGATCAAATGGCTGTACATGTTCCTCTTTCCATTGAAGCTCAGACAGAAGCCCGGGTGCTGATGATGTCTACCAACAACATTCTTTCTCCGGCTAACGGAAGTCCGATAATAATTCCCAGCCAGGATATCGTTCTGGGTATTTATTACCTTACCAGAGCGAAGACCGGAGTAAAAGGCGAGGGGATGGTTTTTGCGAGTCCGGATGAAGTTCGGTCAGCAATTGATGCCGGTGTAATTGATCTGCATGCGCGCATTAAAGTACGTATTAATTCAGAGATGAAAGAAACTACTGCGGGTAGAATCATACTCTCGGAAATAGTTCCCGAAAAAATCAATTTTGATATGATCAACAAACTAATGAACAAAAAGGAACTGACCAATCTGATTGATCATTGTTATCGTTTATGCGGAGACAAGACAACGATTATCTTGGCCGATAAACTTAAAGATTTGGGCTTTAAATATGCAACTATTTCCGGGCTTTCATTTGCTGTGGGCAACATGATTATTCCTGAACAAAAGAAGAAGATTGTTCTTCAGGCTGATAAAGATGTTTTCAAGATACAAAGACAGTACATGGACGGCTTGATTACCGACGGTGAACGTTACAACAAGGTCGTGGATATTTGGGCTCAGGCTACAGAAAAAATAGCTTCTGAAATGTTGAAAGGTATTAGTACTGAAGAGGTCGCTTCTTCCGATGGGAAAAAACGAAAAATTGAAAGTTTCAATCCTATTTATATGATGGCCGATTCCGGTGCACGTGGTTCCGGACAGCAGTTAAGACAGTTGGCCGGTATGCGCGGATTGATGGCCAAACCATCCGGTGAGATTATTGAAACGCCGATTACTGCTAATTTCCGGGAAGGGTTGACAGTTCTTCAGTATTTTATTTCCACGCATGGCGCCCGCAAAGGTTTGGCGGATACCGCCTTAAAGACGGCCAATTCCGGTTACCTGACCAGAAGACTGGTTGATGTTGCTCAGGACTGCATTATTACGGAACATGATTGCGAAACGGTTGATGGTGTGTATGTTTCCGCATTGATGGAGGGCGGTGAAATTATTGAAACTGCCGGTGAGCGCGTGCTTGGTCGAGTAGCCCTGCAGGACGTTACTGATCCCTTTACCGGTGAAGTTATCGTTAAAGCCAATGAAATGATCGACGAAACGCTCGCTGAAAAGATAGATAATGCCGGCATTGAAAAAGTAAATATCCGGTCTGTTTTGACCTGCCGCTCCAAACACGGAGTTTGTGCAATGTGTTACGGACGTGACTTAGCTCACGGCCACCTGGTCAACATTGGTGAAGCGGTCGGCATCGTTGCCGCCCAATCCATTGGTGAACCGGGAACTCAGTTGACCATGAGAACATTTCATATCGGTGGTACGGCCAAATTTGATGAACATTCCACACTGGAAGCGCGACATGACGGCGTGATTAAGTTTGTCAATTTAAGTACAGTAAAAACGAAAGAAAATGAATTCGTTGTAATGAGGCGTCATGGTGAAGTCCATGTTTTGGATGAACAAAACCGCAGCCGCGGGAAGTACATTCTGCCTTATGGTGCCCACTTAAAAGTTACGGAAAACAGTGCCGTCAAACGTGGTCAGTTAATTGCCGAATGGGATCCCTTCTCTATACCTATTTTGGCGGAAGTCGACGGAACAATTAAGTATGGCGATATTATTGAAGGGAAAACGATGCAGGAACAGGTGGATGAAGTTACCGGTCTTTCCCGTAAAATCATTATCGAATTTAAAGGTGGAGATTTAAGACCGCGAGTTTCCATCAAGGATAGCAAGGGAAAAACTATCAAGCTCGCCGATACGAATTCCGATGCCCGTTATTTCCTGGCCGTAGGAGTTAATCTGGTTGTTTCCGAAGGAGACCAGGTCAAGGCAGGAGATATTATTGCCAAAATTCCGCGTGAGACAACGAAAACCAAAGATATCACAGGTGGTCTGCCTCGTGTTGCAGAGCTATTTGAGGCTCGTAAACCTAAAGATTTTGCTGTTATCAGTGAAATTAAGGGTGTTGTTTCTTATGGCAAAGATGCCAAGGGTAAGCGTAAAATTATTGTCACACCGGAAATCGGAGAGGAAAAAGAATACCTTATCCCCAAGGGTAAGCATATCAGTGTACAGGAAGGAGAACACGTTGTGCCGGGAGACGCCTTGATGTCCGGTGTGAACAATCCCCATGACCTTCTGGCGATTAAGGGAGAGAAGGAATTGGCCAGATATCTTGTTGATGAAGTACAGGAAGTCTACCGTCTGCAGGGCGTTAAAATTAATGATAAACACATGGAAGTCATTGTCCGTCAGATGCTTCGCAGAGTCAAGGTAACTGAGCCGGGCGATACTGCATTTATTGCCGATGAAAAAGTTGAACGTTATCGTTTCCAGAAAGAAAACGAAAGGATTGTCGCTCAGGGTGGCCGCCCTGCCATAGGAGAGCCAATGCTTCTCGGTATTACCAAAGCATCGCTAAGTACTCAGAGTTTTATTTCTGCGGCGTCATTCCAGGAAACCACCAAAGTGCTTACGGAAGCCTCGCTTTCAGGTAAAGTCGACTATTTAAGAGGACTTAAGGAAAACGTTATTATGGGCAGGTTAATCACGGCAGGCACTGGTTTGGTGATGTACAGGAAGTTGGGTATTAAGGTTATAAATGATAATCCTGAAGCGGTGGTAGAATAAATTCAATAAAAGTCAGAAAAGGCTTGACATCTATTATCTTAATTGATAGACACCGCTGATTTGCTGCTACTGGCAAAATGAATGAGGAGATTTAGTTTAGGAGGAAAATGCCGACGATAAGTCAATTGATTCGAAAAGGCCGAATCAAAATACAAAAGAAAACAAACACACCGGCTCTGGCAGGTTCGCCTCAAAGACGCGGTGTTTGTGTCAGAGTGTATACTACGACACCCAAAAAGCCGAATTCAGCTTTACGTAAAGTGGCCAGAGTTCGTCTTACCAGCGGATATGAAGTTACTTCTTATATCCCGGGTATCGGCCACAACCTTCAGGAGCATTCCGTTGTTCTGGTACGCGGAGGCAGAGTTAAGGACTTGCCGGGTGTGAGATATCATGTAATCAGAGGTACGCTTGATACCGTGGGAGTGCAGGATCGCAAACAGGGTAGATCAAAGTACGGTGCGAAAAAGCCAAGCTAAACGGAGATAATTAAATGCCGAGAAGACGGGAAATTGAAAAAAGAGATATTTTGCCCGATCCCAAGTTTAATAACAAACTTGTAGCAAAATTTGTTAATTCTTTATTGAAAAGAGGCAAAAAGAGCGTTGCGGAAAGTATTCTTTACGGGTCTTTTGACATTATCGAAAAGAGACTAAAAGAACAGCCGGTAGAACTTTTCGAAAAGGCTGTTAATAATGTAAAACCGGTAATTGAAGTGAAGTCACGACGTGTCGGAGGTTCCACTTATCAGGTGCCGACAGAAGTTGTTCCGGCCAGACGTACTGCACTGGCAATTCGCTGGTTGATATCCAATGCTCAGGAACGTACGGAAAAAACCATGCGTGAGAAACTGGCCGCTGAGTTGATAGATGCCGCTAATAACCGTGGCGGTGCGATCAAGAAAAAAGAAGCTGTACATAAGATGGCGGAAGCAAACAAAGCTTTTGCCCATTATAAATTTTAATAAATAATTTATTCGGTACGGACACCGACCATTCAAAGTTAAGGAGGAAATACGAAATGGCAAAGAAAAAATTTGAAAGGACTAAGCCGCATTTAAATATCGGAACAATCGGTCACGTCGATCATGGCAAGACGACATTGACGGCCGCAATTACCAAGCATCTGGCCAAGAAAGGTCTTGCGGAATTCAGACCTTTCGATTCTATTGATAATGCTCCGGAAGAAAAAGAACGTGGTGTTACGATTAATATCTCCCATGTGGAGTATGAAACGGATAAAAGACATTATGCACACGTCGATTGCCCCGGTCATGCCGATTATATTAAAAACATGATTTCCGGTGCCGCCCATATGGACGGAACTATTCTTGTTGTGGCTGCTTCTGATGGTCCGATGCCGCAGACACGCGAGCACATCCTCCTTGCCCGTCAGGTACAGGTTCCTTACGTTGTCGTTTATCTGAATAAAGTTGATCTGGTTGATGATCCTGAACTTCTGGATCTTGTTGAACTTGAACTTAGAGAACTCCTTACCCAGTATGAATTCCCCGGTGACGATATTCCCATCATTCGTGGTTCTGCGCTTAAAGCATTGGAATCCGATGATTCCAATTCACCTGATGTCAAATCCATATGGGAACTGATGGATGCTGTGGACAACTATGTTCCAGAGCCCAAACGTGACACCGATAAACCTTTCCTGATGCCGGTTGGTGACGTCTTTACGATTTCCGGCCGCGGAACGGTTGTTACAGGCAGAGTAGACAGAGGTATTATCAAGGTTGGCGAGGAAGTTGAAATTATAGGAATAAGGCCGACGATTAAAACGGTTGTCACGGGAGTGGAAATGTTCCGAAAAACCCTTGATGAAGGCCGTGCCGGTGATGATGTCGGTTTGTTAATTCGCGGTATTAAACGTGAGGAAGTGGAAAGAGGACAGGTTGTGGCTAAACCCGGTTCTATTACTCCTCATACAAAGTTTGAAGCTGCAGTTTATGTTCTGACCAAGGAAGAAGGTGGTCGTCATACGCCGTTTTTTACAGGCTACAGACCACAGTTTTATTTCCGTACAACAGACGTGACTGGTGTGGCAAATCTTCCTGAAGGCGTAGAAATGGTTATGCCCGGTGATAATGTTAAAATGACCATTGAGTTAATTACGCCCATTGCAATGGAAGAACAATTAAGATTCGCTATTCGCGAGGGTGGAAGAACTGTAGGCGCTGGAGTCGTAAGCAAAGTTATTGAATAAAAAATGGAATAGGTTATCCGATCAATGAAAGAACAAAAAATTAGAATTCGTCTCAAAGCTTACGATTATAAACTTTTAGATCGTTCTGTAGAAGAAATAGTGGAAACGGCAAAAAGGACCGGTGCTCGTGTCGCCGGTCCCATCCCTATTCCTACCGAAATCAATAAGTATTGCGTAAATCGTTCCCCTCATGTGGACAAAAAATCTCGCGAACAGTTTGAAATCAGAACACATAAAAGATTAATAGATATAGTCGGACCTACCCAAGCCACAGTTGACGCTTTGATGAAACTGGATCTCTCAGCCGGAGTTGATGTAGAAATAAAAGCGTAGGCAGTTTTTCCAGTGTGGGAAGATGGTATCGAATCATTGCCATTCTTCAAAATGAAGACAATGGGATTAATATTTATTAAAAAATTGGAAAGTTAGATGAGCAAGGGAATAATTGGAAAAAAATTAGGAATGACTCAAGTATTTGCTGATGACGGATCAACGGTTGGTGTGACTGCGATTGAGGTGGAACCGTCTGTTATTGTGCAAATAAAGACAAAAGAAAAGGATGGATACGATGCCGTTCAACTTGGTTACGGCAGGGTTAAGCAGAAAAACGTAACCAAACCAATACAGGGTCATTTTAATAAAGCTAATAAAGGCTTCTTTCGTAGTTTAAAAGAATTTCAGGCTCAACCGGATAAATATGAAGTTGGTCAGGAAGTAACCGCGGATATTTTTCAGACCGGTGATTTTGTGGATGTTGTCGGAACATCAAAAGGAAAAGGATTTCAAGGCGTTGTTAAAAGGCATGGTTTTCGCGGAGGCAGAGCTACTCATGGTTCAATGTTTCACCGCGCTCCCGGTTCAATTGGCGCCAGCGCTGATCCATCGCGTGTTTTCAAAGGCACCAAAATGGGTGGCCAAATGGGTAATGTTCGTAAGACCATTCAGAATTTACAAATATGGCAGGTTCGTTCCGATAGAAATTTGCTGTTACTGAAAGGCTCGGTTCCCGGTAGTAGGAATGGAATAGTATTAATTAAGAAAGCCAAGAAAAAAAGTACTTAAGTTACAACTGGAGTTATGAACATGGCCGTAGCGGATGTTTTTAATATTGAAAAGAAAAAAGTTGCCGAGGTTGATTTGAATGATGCTGTATTTGGTGCTGAAGTCAATGAGGCTATTATATATGATGTGGTTAAAATGCAGTTAGCATCGCGTCGTTCGGGTACTGCGTCTACCAAAACCAGGAGTGACGTCAGCGGCGGAGGGAAAAAACCATGGCGACAGAAAGGAACCGGTAGGGCAAGATCAGGAAGCTCAAGATCACCTCTGTGGAGAAGCGGTGGAATTGTGTTCGGTCCGCATCCCCGTGACTACTCTTACAGTGTACCCAAAAAAGTGCGCAAAAAAGCATTAATTTCTGCCTTGAGTATGAAATTCAAGGATAACCAAATGTTGATATTGAAAGATTTTCCAATGGAAAAAATAAGCACGCGTATATTTAAGAATGTGGTTGATCTGTTTAGCCTGAAGAAAGCGCTGTTTGTAATAGATGAAAATAATGAAATTTTACTAAAATCATCCAGGAATATTAAAAATATTAAAATGATCAGATCGGAGGGTATTAATGTTTATGATATATTAAATTATGAGCATTTGATCCTTCTTGAACCCTCTGTGAAAAAAATTGAGGGAGCATTGTTGGCATAATGGAAGTACATCAAGTTATTAAGAAAATACTGATTACGGAAAAAAGCACTATAGCGCGGGACGAATCGAATAAGTATTTCTTCGAAGTTGATCGCAGAGCAAATAAAATTGAAATCGGCAAAGCAGTGGAAAAGTTATTTAAAGTCACGGTTGCTGATGTTCGTGTTATCAACGTTCTAGGGAAAAAGAAAAGAGTCGGCCGGACTGTGGGGCAAAAGAGATCATGGAAAAAAGCGATCGTAACTCTGGCTGCCGGCAATCGTATTGAAGTGGCTGAAGGCGTATAAGAACTAGTGTAAGGATTAAGCTAATGGGAATTATTAAGTATAAACCAACATCACCGGGCAGAAGATTTCAGAGTGTTTCCGATTTTGCGGAAATTACTTCTGTTGAACCAGTGAAAGGGTTGTTGAAACCTTTAAAAAGGACAGGTGGTCGCAATTGCTACGGCAGGATTACATCCCGGCATATTGGCGGTGGTCATAAACGTAAGTATCGTGTGGTGGATTTTTGCCGTAATAAGGCTGATATTCCGGCCAAGGTTGCCGCAATTGAATATGATCCAAACAGATCGGCAAGAATTGCCTTGCTCAATTACCGTGATGGTGAAAAAAGATATATTGTGGCACCGGCGCAGGTAAGTGTTGGAGATGTTCTTATCAGCGGCGATAAGGCTGATATCAAACCGGGAAACGCGGTTCCTTTAAAATACATACCTTTGGGTTCTTTAATTCATAATGTGGAATTAAAAGTCGGTCGTGGCGGACAATTAATCAGATCCGCCGGAACTTATGGTCAATTAATGGCCAAAGAAGGAAATTATGCGCAAGTTCGACTTCCATCAGGTGAAGTGCGCAAAATATTTATTGAGTGCATGGCGACCATCGGCCAGATAGGAAACAATGAACATGAAAATATCAGCATAGGAAAAGCCGGACGGAAGCGTTGGTTAGGTAAAAAACCTCATGTTCGAGGTGTCGTAATGAATCCTGTTGATCATCCGATGGGCGGTGGTGAAGGTAAATCCTCCGGTGGCAGACATCCCTGCACACCATGGGGTGTACCGACAAAAGGTCATAAAACACGAAAAAATAAAAAAACTGATAAATACATTGTTAAGAGAAGGGGTTAGAAAGCGTGGCACGTTCGATCAAAAAAGGTCCGTACATCGAAGAAAGGTTGTTGACCAGAGTCAGGAAAATGGAAGCAGAGGGCAACAAGAATGTAATCAAGACATGGTCGCGTCGTTCAACTATAACTCCGGAGCTGGTTGGTTATACTTTTGCCGTGCATAACGGGAAAAAATTCATTCCGGTCTATGTGACGGAGAATATGGTGGGACATAAATTAGGCGAGTTTGCGCCGACAAGGATTTTTTATTCGCATTCGGGTGATCGGAAAACTAAAGTCCGCGCTTAATTATTTAAGCCAATATGTTTGGAGTTGATAAACATGGAAGCAAAAGCAGTTGCAAAATATATAAGAATGTCGCCGCAGAAAATAAGACTGGTGGCGGATCTGATAAGAGGGAAAAAGGTGCAGGAAGCACGTAATATTCTTCTTTATACAAGAAAGTACGCGGCAGGTGCAATTGCCCATGTTTTGAAATCAGCTGTTGCCAATGCGGCCCAGAATCCTAATATTGATGAAAATATTCTTTATGTGAAAGAAATATTCGTGGATCAGGGACCGGCTTTGAAGCGTTGGCGTGCGGCCGCGCAAGGAAGAGCGGCAGGAATTAGAAAGAGAAGTTCTCATATTACAGTTATTTTGGACGAAAGGTAAGGAGGATTACGTTGGGTCAGAAGGTTAATCCGGTAGGCCTGAGATTAGGCCATATTAAAAAGTGGCAATCGGTATGGTTTGCCAATAAGAAATACAGCGAAATGTTGCATGAGGATTTGCTGATCAGAAAACATCTCAAGAAGAAGCTGTATCATGCGGGAATTTCCAAAATTGAGATTGAAAGAGCCGCTAACAAGGCAAAAGTAAATATTTATTCAGCCAGGCCCGGTGTAATCATCGGTAAGAAAGGTTCTGAAATAGAAAAATTGAAATCTGAAATTGAAAAGTTTTCACAAGCTGAAATTATCATAAATATTCTGGAAGTACGTAAACCGGAAGTAGATGCCCAACTTGTTGCAGAGAATGTTGCCATGCAATTAGAAAAAAGAGTTGCGTTTCGTCGTGCTATGAAAAAGTGCGTCGGTTATGCTTTAAAATTTGGTGCCAAGGGAATAAAGATAGCCTGTTCTGGAAGGTTGGGCGGTGCGGAAATGTCGCGGTCGGAATGGTACAGGGAAGGTCGTGTGCCGTTACATACCTTGCGTGCGGACATTGATTACGGATTTGCTGAAGCACATACGGCTTACGGATTGATAGGTATTAAGGTTTTTATTTTTCATGGAGAAATTTTAGCTGCGAAAGGTGAAAAATAAATCCTTTCCTGCCTGCGGAAAAAGGAATTATGTAATGGGGAACAACGGGAGTTTTAGCTTATGTTAATGCCGAAAAGGGTAAAATATAGAAAGTTGCAAAAAGGCCGAATGGGGGGCAAAGCAATAAGAGGAAGCTCTATAGCTTTTGGTGAATACGGATTGCAGGCAGCGGAATGCGGCTGGATTACGTCAAGACAGATAGAAGCTGCGCGTGTTGCCATGACTCGTTATGTTAAACGTGGTGGTAAAATCTGGATCAGAGTTTTCCCTCATAAATCAGTAACGAAAAAACCGGCTGAAACCCGTATGGGTAAGGGAAAAGGTGCGCCTGAGGGATGGGTAGCGGTGGTTAAACCCGGTTCGGTTCTTTATGAAATGGAAGGTGTAACCAAAGAAGTGGCCAAAGAGGCATTTCGTCTTGCATCACACAAATTATCCATTGCGACAAAGTTTTTATCTAGGGAGATATCTGATGAGAATTAAAGAAATCAGAGCTCTCGGTGTCAACGAGCTCAAACAAAAGACTGCTGAGTTAAAGGAAGAGCTTTTTCGCTTGAATATCAGGCATGAGTCCGGTCAGTTGGAATCAACGGCAATGCTGGGTCGTATACGTAAAGATATTGCCCGTATCAAGACGGTTCTGAAGGAAAAGGAGGGGGGCAATTAACATGGCTGGGAGAGGAAATAAACGCACAATTAAGGGCGTAGTTATAAGTAATAAGATGGATAAAACAGTTGTGGTTAAAACAGAGCATTTAGTAAAACATCCTGTTTTCCATAAGTATGTGCGTAAACATGTTAAATACAAAGCCCATGATGAGAAAAACCAGTGTAAAGTGGGCGATACTGTTATGATTATTGAAACAAGACCACTGAGCAAAGAAAAACGCTGGCGGATGCTTGAAATTTTGGAGAAAGCAAAATAGAAAAATCGACTTGCCTGGGGTGAGTTGTTTGATGGGGTTTTTTTATGATTCAGATGCAGACGGTACTAAATGTTGCGGACAATTCCGGCGCCAAGAAGGTTGCTTGCATTAAAGTGCTTGGTGGGTCGAAGCGGCGTTATGCAAGCCTTGGTGATGTTATTGTGGTTTCGGTAAAAGAAGCAATTCCGAATTCAAAAGTTAAAAAAGGCGACGTTATGAAAGCAGTTATCGTACGTACTGTCAAAGAAGTGAGAAGGCCGGACGGTTCTTATTTGAAGTTTGATGACAATTCGGCGGTTTTAATCAGCAACCAGATGGAACCTATTGGAACAAGAATTTTTGGACCTGTTGCTCGTGAATTGAGGGCAAAGCAGTTCATGAAAATTATATCGCTGGCTCCGGAAGTTTTGTAAAAATGTTTTGCAGAGGAATAAAATGAGCTTAAGCAAATTGAAAAAAGGGGATACTGTTAAAGTTCTTGCCGGTAAAGATAAAGGCAAGACCGGTAAAGTTTTGACGATTATTCCAGAGAAAGACAGAGTAGTAATAGAAAAAGTTAATTTGATTAAGAAGCATAAAAGACCTGATCAAAAAGGTAAAGGTGGCATCGTAGAAAAAGAGGGATCAATTCACATATCTAATGTCGGCTTAATATGCAGCAAATGCAATAAGGCTGTTAGGATAAAAAGTAAGATCCTTGAAGATGGTAAAAAGGTACGCGTCTGCAGCAAATGTAATGATGTAATCAATGTGGGTTAGAGGACAATGGCAAGATTAAAGGATTATTATTTAAAAACAGTAGTTCCTGCTCTTATCAAAAAATTTAATTACAAAAATCCGATGCAAGTGCCCAAGATGGAGAAAATAGTCATCAATATGGGTCTTGGCGAAGCCATTCAAAATATTAAAATTATTGATGGTGCTGTGCAGGAGTTGGCAGCTATTACCGGTCAGAAACCGGTGATAAACAAAGCAAAAAAATCCATTGCCACGTTTAAGTTGAGACAGGGCATGCCTGTTGGTTGTTCAGTTACTTTAAGGAAAAACCACATGTACGAATTTTTTGATCGTCTGGTTAATGCAGCTCTGCCGAAGGTAAGAGATTTCCGTGGCATATCATCAAATGCTTTTGATGGCAGGGGGAATTTTTCCATTGGTTTGCAGGAGCAAACTATTTTCCCTGAAATTGAGTATGATAAAGTGGAAAAAGTAAAAGGGATGAACATCACTATCGTGACTACAGCAAAAACAGATGAAGAAGCCAGGCTTTTGCTGGAGCTGATGGGTGTGCCTTTTAAGCGTTAAACAAAGGAAGTTCCGGAGGAATTTAGTGTGGCAAAAAATTCATTAATTGCAAAAGCAAAAAGAAAGATGAAGTTTTCGGTCAGAGAATATAACCGTTGTCCGCTTTGCGGCCGACCGCGGGGATATTATAGAAAATTTGATATGTGCAGGATTTGTTTACGAAAGCTTTCATTGCATGGAGAGCTTCCCGGAGTAATAAAATCGAGTTGGTAACAATAGTTTAAGGAGAAAAATGAATGGGAATGACGGATCCTATTGCCGATATGTTAACTAGAATCAGAAATGCAAATAAAGCTCGTTTTAAAACGGTCAATGTTCACATGTCCCAGATGAATGTTAATATTGCAAAGGTGTTAAAGAAGTCGGGATACATCAGTAACTACGACAAGGTAAAAAATGAGAAGGGACAACAGCTGCTGGAAATAGTTCTTAAATATCCTGATGCCAAGCGTACTGTAATCACAAACATTAAAAGAGTCAGTAAGCCGGGGCGGAGAGTTTATGTTGCTTCTGACAGTATCCCTAAAGTTTTAAATGGTTATGGAATTTCTATTCTCTCAACTTCAAACGGTGTTATTACTGATGCGGAAGCCAGAGAATTGAGGGTTGGTGGAGAAGTTCTTTGTAACGTTTGGTAATAATGGTATTAATCAGGAGCGTTTTTTCATGTCGAGAATAGGTAAGAAACCAATAACATTTCCCAAAAATGTTAAAATCAGCCAGGATGCTGATATAGTTAAGGTGGAAGGCCCCAAAGGAACTCTTTCTTCTAAAATGCCGGAAGGGATTGCTCTGACAATAGGAGAAGGAAATATCATAGTGGAAAGAAAATCTGATGAAATAAGTGCACGGGCTTACCACGGATTAGCCAGAACCTTAATCGGAAATATGGTTCAAGGCGTCAGCACCGGTTTTGAAAAAAAACTGGAAATATCAGGAGTCGGATATCGTGCTGAACTTAGTGGTAGCAACCTAAAATTTATCCTAGGTTTTTCCACTCCGATTGAATACGGTATTCCGAAGGGAATAGAGGTTAAATTAGATAAGCAGGTGAATATTCTTGTTTCCGGAATTGATAAAGAATTGGTTGGCCGGGTTGCTGCAGAAATAAGAGCATTAAAAAAGCCGGAGCCTTACAAAGGTAAAGGCATTAAATATGCCGATGAGCACATTAAACGTAAAGCAGGGAAATCGGCTGAACGCGCTTAATCAAGTAAAAAATTATATTGCCATAAATGAGGTGGAACATTGGCTTCCAAAAAGACATTAAGAGTTAGAAAGAAAAGAGAAAAAAGAATAAGAAGCAAAATTACCGGAACACAGGAAAAGCCCCGTCTTTCCGTATTCCGGAGTGAAAAGCATATTTATGTTCAAGCCATTGATGACATAAAGGCAGGTACTTTGGCAACTGCATCTACTTTGTGTAAAGAATTAGCCTCGAAGATTAAAAGTAAAAAGAAAGTAGAGGTGGCAAGGGAAGTAGGTAAGTTGATTGCCGAACGATTAAAAGCTCAGGGAATTGATAAAGTGATTTTTGATAGGGGAAGGTTCCTTTATCATGGTCGCGTCAAGGCGTTGGCTGATGCTGCCAGAGAAAATGGTCTTAAATTTTAATTTTTATTAAATAAAAAAGATAATAAAGGAAGAAATCTTTGGATAAGAAAGAAATTAAAGAAGTAGAACTCCTGGACAGAGTTGTTGCCATTAACAGGACGGCAAAAGTAGTCAAAGGCGGCCGAAGATTCCGTTTTAGCGCAATTGTGGTTGTTGGCGATGGCAATGGAATGATCGGGGCGGGATTGGGTAAAGCTCATGAAGTGCCGGAAGCTATCCGTAAAGGAATGGATATGGCTAAGAAAAATATGGTGAAGGTTGCCGTTTTAGCCAAGACTATTCCTTATGAGGTCATAGGTCGTGCCGGTGCCGGGAAAGTTTTATTAAAACCGGCATCCGAAGGGACCGGTTTGATTGCCGGAGGTGCTGTGAGAGCCGTACTGGAAGTAGCCGGCGTCCATAATATTCTGACGAAGTGTCTCGGATCTCATAATCCTCACAATCTGGTCAAAGCAACTCTTGATGGCCTTTGCCGGTTGAAAGATCCGGCGGAGATTGCTGCGCAGAGAGGTAAATAGTCAATTGTTCGATGAGGTAACTAAACGTGGCTAAAATGTTAAAAATAAAAAAAATAAAAAGTGAAATCGGCCGTCCTGAAAAACAAAGAAAGATTTTAAAAGGAATGGGTCTGAATAAATTGAACAGCACCGTAACTTTAGTTGATACTCCGCAAGTTCGCGGCATGATAAATAAAGTTATTCATCTAGTTTCTTTTGAAGAATCAGGGGAGTAGATATGGATTTGAGTACGCTTAGGGCTCCGGCCGGAGCGACAAAAAAGAGAAAACGAGTTGGTCGTGGTGATGCTTCCGGCCAGGGTGGAACATCTGGAAAAGGTAATAAGGGACAGAAAGCCCGTTCCGGCGGAAAAGTAAGAGCCGGATTCGAAGGCGGTCAAATGCCTATGTCACGTAGATTACCGAAGCGCGGGTTCCGTAATCCTTTTCGTGAAAAGTTTGTTGCAGTAAATATTGCCGATTTGTGCAGGAAATTTGACAAAGGCGCAGTCATTGATGACACAGCTCTTTTGAACAGTGGTATTGTAAAGAAAAAAAACGACAAAGTTAAGATTTTGGCCAGAGGTGAGATTGATTTTCCCGTAACTCTAAAGATAACCAGAATTAGCAAAGCCGCAAAAGATAAAATTACCGCCGCCGGCGGTTCAGTAGAAGAGGTAATATAACTTGTTAGAAGGGTTGGGCAGTGTATCCAAAGTTCCGGAATTACAGAGAAGGATTTTATTCACGTTCCTTCTTTTGGGTGTTTACCGTATAGGTGTTTACATCCCTACCCCCGGAATCGATAATGTGGCTTTACTGGCTTATTTTGAACATGCCAAAGGTTCATTGTTTGGCTTGATGGACATGTTTGCCGGTGGCGCTTTTAGTAATTTTTCTATTTTTGCTCTGGGCATTATGCCTTACATTAGCGCTTCAATTATTCTGCAGTTATTAACTATTGCCGTTCCTCATTTGGAGAGGCTCTCTAAAGAAGGTGAAACAGGCAGACGCAAAATTACGCAGTACACCCGTTATGGAACAGTTCTTTTAAGTATGATTCAGGGGTTTGGCATTGCTTACGGTTTGCAGCAAATGGCTGGTCCTTCAGGAGCTCCAATTGTTTTGCAACCGGGCTGGTCTTTTATAATTATGACCGTTATTACCTTAACATCAGGTACTGCTTTCATCATGTGGCTTGGTGAAACGATTACTGAAAAAGGAATTGGTAACGGGATATCTTTGATA
The DNA here is from genome assembly GCA_007244375.1 of Smithella sp. GTDB lineage: Bacteria > Desulfobacterota > Syntrophia > Syntrophales > Smithellaceae > Smithella. The sequence goes on from SCVW01000046.1 coordinate 167,596, forward strand.
ATTTTTGCCGGTATTGTTTGTCGTATTCCTGCTGCGATCGGCAATACTTACAGATTGGCGACTGCCGGTGAGCTTGGGGTACTGGTTATCCTGTTGATTACCGCGCTGATGGTAGCCGTTGTCGGAGCGATTGTTTTTGTGGAAGCAGGACAACGCCGCATTCCGGTGCAGTATGCTAAAAGAATAGTAGGGCGTAAAATGTATGGTGGTCAAACCACGCATTTACCGCTGAAGATCAATACTTCGGGAGTTATTCCCCCGATCTTTGCTTCTTCAGTTATAATGTTTCCGGCAACCATTGCCAATTTTGCACCTCAAGGATGGATAAAAGATATTGCTTCTTATTTGGTACCGGGGCGGCTTGGTTATGAAATTCTTTATGTGGCATTTATTTTTTTCTTTTGCTTTTTTTATACGGCAGTTACTTTTAAACCGGATGATGTTGCCGAGAATATGAAAAAATTCGGTGGTTATGTTCCTGGTATAAGACCGGGTAAGAAAACGGCTGAATATATTGAAAACGTACTGGAAAAACTGACTTTCAGTGGAGCTATTTACGTTTCGATAATTTGTGTTTTGCCCAGTGTATTAATTTCTCAATTGAATGTTCCTTTTTACTTCGGCGGTACGGCGCTTTTGATTGTTGTCGGTGTCGCTATGGATACGGCGAGTCAGATTGAATCGCATCTGCTTACAAGGCAATACGAAGGATTCATGAAAAAAGGACATATAGCTCGCAGGAGATAACGGAAGATTATCATGGTAATTCTGAGGCTTCCGGAAGAGATTGAAAGAGCGAGAAAAAGTAATCGTATCGTTGCCGAGGTTTTAAACAGGCTTAGAGATAAAGTAAAGCCTGGTGTGAGGACGAAGGAACTGGACAGACTTGCCGTAGAGGTTGCGGAGAAAAGAGGGGCGCAGCCGGCTTTTAAGGGTTACAACGGTTATCCCTACGCTCTTTGTGTGTCGATAAACGAAGTTGTCGTGCACGGTATGCCTTCAGAAAGAATACTTGAAGAAGGCGATATAATAGGCTTGGATTTCGGAGTTTATTATCAGGGGTTTTTTGGCGATGCGGCAATAACATTGCCGTTGGGTAAGGTAACCGATAAAGCTTTAAGGCTGATGAGAGTGACCGAAGAGAGTTTGTACGCGGGCATCGCTCAAGCCAAAGTCGGTAACAGATTAGGCGATATATCAGCCGCTGTGCAGGATACGGTAGAAGCCGCAAGCTATTCAGTGGTGCGTGATTTTGTTGGCCATGGAATCGGTAAGAATCTGCATGAAGAACCGCAGATTCCCAATTTTGGTAAAAAAGGACGGGGAATCGAATTAAAGAGCGGAATGCTTTTGGCTATTGAGCCGATGGTCAATGAAGGAGACTATAAAGTACAAATATTGCCGGATGGCTGGACGGTGGTTACAAAAGATGGAAGCTTATCGTCTCATTTTGAGCATTCGATAGCAATTACTGATAACGGACCGGAGATTTTAAGTAAATTAAATTGATGTTAAATTGAGTCGGTTGATAGTTGTTTAAAAAGGAACGTAGATAAAATAAATTATGGCCAAAGAGGAAGCAATAGAAGTTGAAGGTAGGGTTCTTGAACCTCTACCCAATGCTATGTTTCGCGTAGAACTGGAAAATGGGCATAAGGTTTTAGCTCATATTTCAGGAAAAATGCGCATGCACTTCATTAAAATACTTCCGGGTGATAAAGTGACAGTAGAACTTTCACCTTATGATTTAACACGAGGCCGAATAACTTACAGAACGAAATAAGTTTTTTTAACGGGAATAAGGAGTCGAAATTGTGAAAGTAAGATCGTCTGTAAAAAAAATATGTGATAAGTGTAAAATTGTCAAACGCAAGGGAGTTTTACGGGTAATTTGTGAAAATCCCAAGCATAAACAACGTCAGGGTTAGTTTATTATTCAGGAGGTTTTAGGTGGCACGAATTTCAGGTGTTGATTTACCGAAAAATAAAAGAATGGAAGTTGCTTTGACTTATATTTACGGCATTGGACCGGCTAAATCAAGGCAAATCCTTAGAAATGCGGGAGTCAGTCCGGATACAAGAACGGACGACCTGGCCGACTCGGAAATATCAGCCATTAGAAATATCATTGATAAGGATCATAGAGTTGAAGGCGACCTGCGCAGAGAAGTTTCCATGTCTGTTAAACGCTTGATGGATATCGGTTCCTACCGTGGTTTAAGACATCGTAAAGGGCTTCCTGTCAGAGGGCAGAGAACTCATACGAATGGTCGCACAAGAAAGGGTCCGCGACGGGCTATCGCAGGCAAGAAAAAGTAACTGTGTCCTTAAGTTGGAGGAGAAATGGCTAAAGCAGTAAGAAAGACCGGCAAGAAAAAAGAAAAGAAAAATATTACAGAAGGGATTGCACATATTCAGTCCACTTTTAACAATACAATTGTAACGATAACTGATTTAAGCGGTAATGTAATCGCCTGGTCGTCAGCTGGCCTGCAGGGTTTTAAGGGCTCACGTAAAAGTACCCCCTTTGCCGCGCAAATGGCTGCGGAAGATGTTGTTCGTAAAGCAAAAGATCAGGGAATGCGCAAGGTGCAGGTTTATATAAAAGGTCCCGGGGCCGGCAGAGAGTCGGCATTACGATCTTTACAGCTTGCGGGACTGGTTATCACTATGATTCGCGATGTAACGCCTGTTCCGCATAACGGATGCAGACCGCCGAAGCGCCGCAGAGTATAAAAGTAACAATGGATAAATAACAAATAGACGACAAGGGAGGCTTTTTTGGCAAGATATACGGATTCATCATGTAGATTGTGTCGCCGTGAGGGGTTGAAACTTTTTTTGAAAGGCGACAGGTGCTATTTGGAAAAATGTTCCTTCGAAAGAAGAGAATACGTTCCGGGAGATCATGGTCAGTTACATAAGAAGCAGCGTTCTGACTATGGTGTCCAATTGCGGGAGAAACAAAAGCTAAAAAGAATGTACGGGCTTTTGGAAAAACAGTTCAGAAGCTATTTCGAAAAGGCCGATAAGCAAAAGGGCATTACAGGAGAAAATTTACTTCTGCTTCTGGAAAGAAGAATGGACAATATGGTTTTCCGTATGGGATTTGCAAGTTCCAGAATTGAAGCAAGGCAATTAATTAGTCATAATCACTTTTTAGTTAATGGTAAACCGGTCAATATACCGTCGTACCTGCTTAAAGCGGGTGATGGAATTACCGTTAAAGAAGGCAGCCGCAAAGTTGCTAAAATATTATCAGCAATTGAAACTGTGGCAAGACGCGGTGTGCCTCATTGGCTGGAATTGGATAAAGATAACTTCAAGGCCTCCGTTAAAATGCTGCCGGTGCGGGAAGATTTAACGATGCCGGTGCAGGAACAGCTTGTCGTAGAGCTTTATTCGAAATAAATAATTATTTTCATAAACCGGCTAAAGGATGGTTTAATTATGCAAAGGAACTGGTCACGTTTGATTCGTCCCAAGCGTATTGAAGTTGATGAAGCTACACATACACGTAGCTATGGAGAGTTTACCATTCAGCCATTGGAACGTGGCTTTGGTATAACTTTAGGCAATTCGTTAAGAAGAATTTTGCTTTCTTCTATTCAGGGAGCGGCTATTGTCTCGGCAAAGATCGAGGGCGTATTGCATGAATTTTCAACTCTACCCGGGGTCAAAGAAGACATAACGGATATTATTTTGAATTTAAAAGGTGTGCGCTTTAAATTATCAGGTCCGGCGGACTTGAAAGAAGTGAATATCAATGTTGCTCGTGCGGGAGCTGTTACATCCGCCGATATTATTACTGACGGAACAATTGAGGTTTTGAATCCCGATCATCATATTGCCACCATATCCGGTGGATCTTTCAAAGCACAGCTTATTGTAAAAGTAGGCAAGGGTTACGTGCCGGCAAAAAAAGAACTTGAACCTGATCAACCAAAAGGAACGATTAATATCGACGCTATTTTTTCGCCGATCAAAAAAGTAAATTATGTTGTTTCTCATGCTCGTGTCGGTCAAATTGCCGATTATGACAAACTTACGCTTGAAGTTTGGACGGATGGCAGCGTAAAGCCCGACGACGCCATTGCTTATGCGGCAAAAATCATGAAACAACAATTAGATGTATTCATTAATTTTGAGGAAGTCGAGGAAGAAGTCATACCGGAAAAAGAAGACGAGCAGGAAGGTGTAAGTAAGGTTTTGTCGCGTTCAGTAGAAGATTTGGAACTTTCAGTGCGTTCGGCTAATTGTTTAAAGAATGCGGGAATTAACACCATAGGAGAATTGGTAAAGAAGACGGAAGCGGAAATGCTCAAAACAAAGAATTTTGGACGTAAATCCTTGAGCGAGATCAAAGATATTCTGAGTGAATACGGCCTCAGTTTCGGAATGGATTTGGATTCGGCAAAGTAAGAATAGTTAAAAAATTAAGAAAGGAAGATATTAGCGATGCATCATGGTAAGACGGGTAGTAAGCTAGGGAGGTCTTCTAGCCATAAGGAAGCCATGCTTCGTAATATGGTAACTTCCGTTATCAAACATGAACGGATTCGTACTACAGATTCGAAAGCAAAAGAATTAAGAAAAGTAGCGGAAAAAATGATTACCTTGGGCAAAAAAGGCAGCTTGCACGCGCGGCGTCAGGCTTTGGCTGTTGTACGGGATAAAGATATGGTCGGTAAACTTTTCGGTGAACTGGCCGAACGTTACCGTAACCGTGCAGGCGGATACACGAGAATTGTCAAAGCCGGATATCGGTTTGGTGACAATGCGCCTGTTTCCATTCTGGAATTTATTTCCGATGAGAAAAAAAAGGAAAAAGCAAAACCTAAAACCAAAGCAAAAGAAAAAGCAGCCTGATTATTCGGGTTAAAGATATTAAAAAAGGCAGGATATTTATCCTGCCTTTTTTATTGGCTGTATTTATATTAAAATAAAAATTAAATTTCAGTTTTGTTCAATCGAATATTTATTAGTGCTGCAGTGACTTTGCTTTTTCCCGTATAGAAGAAAACAATTACCCACAGTGCCATCAGAAACAATAATAAAGCTGGGTTCCAAAGTACCGCAATGCCCGATATCAAATCCGGTTTATTCAGCTGTGGTTCATAAAAAATAAAAGTGACAGCTAATCCATACAGGCAGGAAATCAAAGCCATTTTCTGATAAATAGATACTTTACCTTCCCCCCTGTAATCAGCGCGTAGAAATTCGGATAAAAACCGCCAGAGTTGAGTGATTGTTAATGTCAGCACAAAGGCTATGGAGGCAAATCCTTTTAAGAAAAGGTAATATCCGATAAGACCCGTGATGCTGTAAAGTGAAGCTGTTAATGCTTGTACGGGAATAACTTGCTGTCCATCCAGTGCATGAGCATAGGCAATTTTTTTCGTTTTTCCTGTGAATATAAAATTATGCCTAAAAAATATTTTTTGGACAAAAGGCGATAATTCTTTCAGTGGCTTTCCGTAGCAGCAGCCGAAACTTATGCAGGCTAATCTGCCGATCCCTTCGCCAAGTGTATAGGCAATGGACATCGTTGACAATACGGTTATGACAGAGATATGGAAACTAAACCAATTATCTCCGATAAGTTTTGTTATGAAAACGATCAATGGCGCTATAAGGATACCGATGAAAGATGCGCCGCCGACAGTAGAAGTGTTCTGCTTATTTTCGATTTTCCAAGCCAGGATTCTTGCCGCAGGCATGCATATCAAAAGAAACAGAGTTAATATCAACAAACCGGCAACAAGTGACGTTGACGTTGCGCCCAGCAATATTATTAGCATTAAAACCGCGAATAGCGTGGCTATAGCGTTAAAAAAACCATACCAGGTAAGATTCCAACCCTTCCAGTAGTCATTTGGTAATTTCCGGTACGGAAAACAGCCGATTATTTGCCATTTTTCCTCCGGTAATGTCCTGAATGCCCATCGCAAAGTAAAAAAAAGAGCTAGAAAAATAATCAATATAAAAATTTCATCAAACATGATTATATAAAACTCTTCTTGTGGTTTTGTTTCTGTGCCTTATTGCGTTTTGACGTATTTCCATTTTTTCCTGACACTCAATGCATAACTTGCTCATCGGCTCAACGCGCAGCCTTTTTTGCGATATTTGACGACCGCAGTGGTCGCAAATGCCAAAAAGACCATGATCGATACGCAGGATAGTTTCTTTGATGTCGAGCAGCAAATTCCACTTCTTGATGCGGCAGTTTAGATCGACATTTTTACTTGTTTCAAATGCCGCTTGGTCAAAAGGATCGGCAAACTTTTCATCGGTTATCTTAAGCTTTTTGATTGCATTGTCTGATGATTCAATCAACTCAGTCATTCTTTTTACTAAAATATTTCGAATACAGGATATTTTATTCTTATTCATTGAAAACTCCTTGTTGATATTTTAAAATCAGTCTAATTTCTGCGTATATTAGCGCTTCCTATGTACGATCTAACTTTGACTTCCGTTTCTACCAGTGATTTGCCAAAACCATTCGAAAAAATGCTTTGAGCGTCCGGACAAAACATATTGGCCGCAATATCATCAGCGAATCGTACCATGTTTTTTTGAAATATGAGCACTATAGTGCTGCTGCCCGGACGAAACAGGCTTTTGGGCATGCCTTTTTTCATGAACATACCCGTGCCTACGGGGACTGGATTTTCGTATTCTTTTTCACTGTAGCACTGAACAATATCTCCTATCATCAACGCGACAACCTCAATCATGGCTACAATTCCCGCCTGTGTGCCTCCTTCAACATCGGTATCTATAATTGTTACCACACGTTTGTTTTTGGAATAGGGTGTTACCACCGAAATAACGGCATTAGGATTGCAGGCATGGTAGTCACCGGAAATAGGGTAAAAATCGATTACTTTACCGGCTACCGGGGTATGATTGTAATGATACTTATCCGGTGTCAGGCGGAATATAGCGAAGTCTCCATCATGAAAAGCTTTAATCCATGTCTCTTTATGCTGACCGAGTATCTCTTCATATTCGAAAAATTTTCCCTTAATGAACAAACTTGAAGTTTCGGAAAAAGAGCCAAAAAGCATGCGGGAATCAGCAGGTGCTACAATTGATAATGGATCATTGGGTATAGGACGGTATTGCCAGTAACGGATTTTTCTTTCGAATATTTTTTTTAATGAGTCCATTTTTTCCGGAGGTTCAAGAAGTTCCTGTGTGCTAAGTTTCATTACCTTCTGCAGGTTTAAATGGTCTCTCATTTTACCGGATAGAAAACCGTCGTAGTTATGATATGCTAGGAAACGGGATATTCTGGGACCGGTCAGTTGGCGAAAAAGCCATGGTGATTGCTCCCTAATGTTGGAGTAAAGTAATTTAACGGCTTTGTGGCCGTAGAATTGCTCGTCGTAAATTTTCCTTGAAGAGCGTTCAATGTACTGATGCTTCTGCATAATTTGTTTCTTCTTCATTAGATCCTTGAATTTTATAATAATGATTATTCTGGTAATGAACATATGCCAAAATAAGACAAATCAGTTTTTCCAAGAGTGCGGTTGAAGTGTGCCCATTGGTAATTTCCGACTGAGCATTTTCCATGAAAGAATTTAATGCTGAATCTTTGAGAATGAGGTGGAATATTTGTTTCATTTCGTAAGAGAGAAAGCTATCTTCCCTGTCCATATTTGAGAGATCTTTATTAATCAAATCAAAAGATTCTTTAATATGTTTTTGACGCAGTTCCGTGCGATAGTATTTTTCCGCGGCCTGGTTGAAAGTGTCGGAGGTAATGGATATTGGTGAACGGGCATTAATCTGTTTAAGTATGCCGCTGGTAAGTTTTCCGGATGCGGCAAATTTATCCGGTTCATTAATGCGGCGTTCCAAATCTGAAATAGTTTCTTCCAATCCAAGCATTTCAATTAAATCTGCCGCGTCATTTCGAATAATTTCCAGCAGGGCATTTCTGTGTTCGATGTTATAGACTCTGGTATATCCGGAGTACCGCCGGCTTGAACGCAATCCCTTTGTTTTTTCAAGAATTCGTTTTAAAAAAGAATTGGTTGTTTCGCGGTGGACAAAAAAGGTTGGAATTCCGATAGCGCTGCCGAAAATAATTTGTCTTCTTTCGCTTTCCACAAAAGGATTGTCCGGGATATCTTTATGAGAAATTTGTCCGGTAACAATATACTTGAATGCCAGCAGGTAGATTAAGTTTTGCAAATTGATTGCCTGCGCCATATCCGCAATGAAACTTTCAAACAGGCTGTAGTGACGGCCTTCGAACCCGGAAAATCCCATATTGTCGTATTCTCTTAATTTGTCGAACAGGTAAAGAGACATTTTGGTGTCAAAAACTCCCAGGTCGGCAAGATCCTTTTTTAAATAATGACAGTTATTGAGTTCACCGTTGAGCGCCGGGCTTTTATCGGTGCTTAGAATGCAAACAAGATAATCGATTAACCGAAAATCGTGCATGAAGTCGCCTTTTAGCATAAACAGGGAACTGATTGCCTGATCAATAACATGCGGACCGAATGGCGTCAGAGGATATCCCAGTACATTGAGGTTGGCCTTTTTCTGCCAGCGACGCCAAAGCATGCGCAGATGCGTGTAGTCCAATTCATGAGGTAAAAAACCGAGGGCTTTTTCAGGATGAAAATCTTCAAATCCCATTCTGTAGGGTGCAGCAGTATAAGTTCCTACAAACAGGGGCAAAAAATGCTCCACTATCTTTACAACCAGATCACCCAGATATTTTTCGTGATGGCGTGTATAGCCGGAAGATGTGTCGCTGAGTAACAAACTCAGCTTTCGGCTGCCCATGCTTACATGAGTTCCATTGTTGGCCAGACTGATGTTGGACAAATTGGGAAGAGATACCAGATTGTTGGTGATGATTCCTGCTTCGCGTAGTTTTAAAACAGCGTTAAACTGACTGCGGCTTAAAACGCGGTGGCATAAATGCATATATTCGTATTTCTTTTCTCCTTCATCCCATCCTGACAGACATGGATTCATGAAAATTTCGCGATAGAATGAATCAGAGATACAGTTACTTAAAAATTTTTGCCTTACAGGAGGATGAGGCGAAAAAAACATTAATGCTTCCTGTCCGTTTTCCTGAAGACAAAATTTCCGATTGGCGTACATTAGCAAAACCTGTCCCAGCAAATAGCGAATGGCCATTTCTTTTGCGGCAGTTTCTCCGATGCTGTTTCCTGATTCCGCAGAAACAACATAAAATGATGATGTCTCCGGCGAGGTATTGTCATTTAGAAACTTGTCCATCATCTTTAAACCGGTTTTAAAAATTAGATGATTGGCAAAACGAAGTGGCTCTATTGCCTGAGCAAGTGACAATTTCAAAAGGTAACTTATGGGTACGCGAATAAAATCCTCAGAGTTTTCTTGATAAAAGAAAATGTCTGTATCATTACGGTTACCCTTTTCCGGGGATTTTTTATCGGCCAGAAGATCATACCTTAATATCTGGTTTGCCAGCGTTCCCAACTTGTTTAGAGAAAAACGCACCCAGCTGTTTTCCCAGATACCTTCAGGGTTTGAATTTAAATACGCTTCCAGATCCGTCATAATTTTTTCTGATGTATCTCCGGATTTGGCACGCCTGCGGATGTTGCTTAAGTAATTTGATTGCTCAATGAAGATGGGTAAATCCACATTTGATCGTTCTCCTATTACAACCGTCTGCATTTCTGATTCGCTGCCCGTGGTAATGTCTTCGGGTGCAAAAGGCAAGGAGGTAACATTTATTTCCCTACCCGGTCGCTTACGTTGAATACCTAATGTATCCCAAAGTTCTTTATTTAATTTTATATCTGTTATTACCGGATATTGAACAATCCTGTTGTTTGTCTTGCTCATCTTTATGCCTTTTTTAAGTTGCAATCTTTGATTAGCCGGTAAGATAGCATTCCAATGTTTCGATTTGATGACATTAAGTGAAAGATTTGATTAATAGATGGAGAAGGGGAACGGTATTTGGCTTTAGAAGTCCCGTAATTTAAGTCCCGTAATTTAATTGACATACAATATCAAATTTTTTATACTACAATAATAAGAAATTTTGTTCGGTCAATAGCTTAACCCCAAGGGAAACAAAAAGGAGGGCATTGTTATGGCAGAAAAGAAAATTGGCGAAGTAATGAAGTATTTTTCAAAACCTTCTGTGGCTGCCGTAAAGATTATGGATGGAGAAATAGCTGTTGGGGACAGCATCAAATTTTCTGGGCATACTACTGATTTTACCGATGTGATTCAATCGATGGAGGTGGATAATAAATCCGTGCCCAAAGCGGTCGCCGGAGATTTTATCGGCATTAAAGTTTCCGACCGCGTTCGTCCCGGCGATGAAGTATTTAAAGTAGTACCGGATTAACTCATTTCTCCCAGATACTGTGCTTTGTTTTGCTGAAGAGGTATTCAGCATGCCTCTTCAGTCATGTTTCCGAAGGTTTAAGTTATTATGTCTAAAATTCTGATTGTTGATGATGAAAAAGATATAGTTGATCTGATTTCTTACAATCTGGAAAAAGATGGGTTCTCCACGATAAAGGCCTATGATGGCGAGTCTTCATTACAGATAATCAAAACGCAAAAACCGGATTTAATGATACTTGATCTTATGTTGCCTAAATTAAGCGGGCTTGATGTCTGCAGGGCTATCCGTCGTAGTCCTGAAACGGCTGGTCTACCAATAATCATGCTGACGGCCAAAAGTGATGAAGTGGATAAGGTAACCGGGCTGGAAGTCGGAGCTGATGATTATGTGACCAAACCTTTCAGTGTAAAAGAACTAACGGCCAGAGTGCGCAGTATTTTTCGTCGTCTCAAGGAAACGGAAAAGTTTATTGCTAAGGAACAGTTCGCTTATGAAGGTCTCAAAATAAATTATGTCTCATGTCTTGTTTCAGTTAACGGCAAGGAAATAACACTGAGTCCAACCGAACTCAAACTTCTTTTCTTCTTGACACGTCATCCCGGTCGAGTTTATTCCAGAAACCAGATTATCGATCACGTTTGGGGGGATGAAACTTTCATTACCGACCGCGCGGTAGATGTTCATATCAGAAGGTTGCGCTCTCAAATCGAAAAAGATTTGGAGAATCCGCGTTATATTTTAACGGTACGGGGATTCGGTTATAAATTCGCTGACATAAGGTGATCTTCCCGCTGCCTTTGAGTTCATTCAACCAGGTAAAACCGTTTTTCAATTTTAACATTCCTGTCATCATATTGTAACATTCATCGGGTACATTTATTCAAAAAATCAGGAGGAATTTTTAATGCAAAACATTTTCACAAAAACAATCATGGCTGTAACAGTTTTGTTGCTACTCAACGGTTCTGCTTATGCCGGTTCGTCAATTGTCATCAAGGGATCAACCACCGTTTTACCTGTTGCTCAGGGGACTATCGAAGCTTTTATGAAAAAAAATCCTGCCATACAAATGTCTTTGTCGGGTGGCGGCTCCGGTGAGGGAATCAAAGCTCTAATTGACAAGACAACCGACATTGCTACATCATCACGTGAGATCAAAAAGGAAGAAATAACATTGGCTCAAAGTAAAAAGGTCAAGCCGGTAGCTCACGTTGTGGCGCATGACGCAATCATTCCAGTTGTGCATCCGAAAAACAAAGTAACCAATTTATCCATTGATCAGCTTAGTCAGATTTACCAGGGTAAGATCACCAACTGGAAGGAAGTCGGCGGCGATGATTTGAAGATTGTCGTGATTTCCCGCGATTCATCATCCGGAACGTTTGAATCATGGGATCATTTTGTTATGAAAAAAGCAAAAGTAACACCGAAGGCTCAGATGCTGGCATCCAACGGTGCTATTGTCACGGCGATTGCCAAGAATCGCTACGCCCTTGGGTACCTCGGAATCGGTTATATCAACAAAAGTGTAAAACCATTACAGGTTAATGGAATAACCGGTTCGGCACAAACGGCACTTTCCAAAGCATATCCACTTTCCCGCGAACTGTATATGTATACGGATGGTGGACCTCAGGGGGATGTGGCCAAATACATTGCGTTTGTTAAATCGATCGAAGGCCAGAAAATCGTTGCCAAGGAAGGATTTGTGCCTTTAATGGATTTGAAAAAATCCGGCAGAAAATAAAAATATCAACCGTTTAGAAATAAATTGCCGGGGATTCATTCTTCTAAGTTCCGGTTGGCCATTTATTGAAATTGGAAAAATTTCATTTCTAGAAGCATTAAGGATAAAAATTGGAATAAAATGACTCGACGTATCAAAGAAATCATCATTAAATACATTTTCTTTCTTTTCGCGTTGGTATCGGTCATCGTGCTGGGACTGATTGTTTCTTCGCTGTTTCGTGAGGGCTTGCCGGTCTTTAAAAGTGTTTCCTTGAAAGACTTTATCTTCGGGATGGAGTGGTATCCAACTTATGATCCTCCGTCATTCGGCATCTTTCCCCTGATTTTCGGATCTTTCATCGTAACGGTTTTTGCAACAGTCATTGCCGTGCCTTTGGGAGTGCTGGCTGCAATTTATATTTCCGAAATTGCGCCGCAGGCAATCAAAGAAAGCCTGAAGTCCGTTATTGAGCTGCTGGCCGGGTTGCCTTCGGTTGTTCTCGGGTTTTTCGGTATGGTGATTGTCGCGCCCTGGCTTCAGGAAACGTTCGACCTGCCCACGGGATTGAACATCATCAATGCCTCAGTGATTCTTGCCATCATGGCGATTCCGACCATATCCAGCATCTCCGAAGATGCGCTTTACGCTGTGCCTAACGAATTCAAGGAGGCTTCCTATGCGCTTGGTGCAACCAAATATGAGACGATCACAAAGATTATTTTACCGGCTGCCCTGTCCGGTATTTCCACAGCGGTGATGTTGGGTATGGCCAGAGCCATCGGGGAAACGATGGTCGTTTTAATGGTCGCAGGAGGTGCAGCGGCTATTCCGGAGAGTATTTTTGATTCCGTGCGTCCAATGCCCGCCAGCATAGCCGCGGAAATGGGAGAAACTCCTTACGGCAGTCCTCACTATCACGCTCTTTTTGCCATTGGTATGGTACTTTTCTTCCTAACCTTAATGTTTAATTTAATCGCGGATTACGCTTCTCACAAATTCCGCCAGACCGGATCCGCAACGCTGTGATTAACATGATATGAATGAAATGACTACGCATTCCATGAGATGGAGATATTTGAAACAAAGTGTTTTCTTTGGGCTGGTAAGTGCCTCCGCCCTGATAATTACGCTGGTGTTGGGCGGCATTATTTTTTATATCATCACCAACGGCTATTCCGTAATCAGTCTTGATTTTATCACCAAGCCCCCGACGGATTCGATGACCAAAGGCGGCATTATGCCGGCGATCATCGGGACGATATATCTTACGGTTGGCGCGATTGCGATTGGCCTACCCTTTGGCATTGCGTCGGCTATTTACCTGACGGAATACGCCCGACAGGGGAAAATAGTGCGTATCATTAAAATAGGCATCAATTGTCTGGCTGGAGTGCCTTCCGTTGTTTTCGGGCTTTTCGGTTTGGGATTTTTTGTCATATTTCTTAAATTCGGGTCGAGCATATTGGCTGGTTCACTGACGCTGGGTTTTCTGATTTTGCCGACAATTATCGGCGCTTCGGAAGAAGCACTTAAATCCGTTCCTCAGACGTTCCGGGAGGCATCGTTGTCGCTGGGCGTATCCAAATGGCAAACCATCTATCGAATTGTTTTGCCTAATGCATTGCCGGGGATTTTAACCGGATCCATTTTGGGTATTGGTCGCGCAGCCGGTGAAACAGCACCCATCATGTTTACAGCCGCTGCGTTTTTTACGGCTAAGTTGCCTTCTTCAATTTTTGATGAAGTGATGGCGCTGCCTTATCATATTTACGTGCTGGCGACGGCCGGAACCAATATCGAAGCGACTCGTCCAATTCAGTTCGGAACAGTGCTTGTTTTGGTGGGCGTTGTTCTTGGTATCGATCTGATCGCGATTATCATCCGTGGTTATATGAGAAGAAAAAAAAGGTGGTAGAAATGGATTCACATATCATCAAACTCCATAAGGTAAATTTTTATTACGGCCAGACACAGGCGTTGACGGATATATCGATGAATTTCGGCCAGAACAGAGTTACAGCTCTTATCGGACCGTCGGGATGCGGTAAATCCACACTACTGCGGCTTTTGAATCGCATGAATGATTTGATTGACGGGACGAAAGTCGAGGGAGAGATTCTTTTTGAAGGCAGAAACATTTATGCGCCGAATATTGATCCGGTGGAAATCCGCCGGAAAGTCGGAATGGTTTTTCAAAAACCCAATCCTTTCCCCAAGACCATTTACAATAATATTTCTTACGGACCGAAACTGACCGGTGTGACGGTTGCAGATATGGATTCGCTGGTGGAGCAAAGCTTAAGACAGGCGGTTTTATGGGATGAGGTCAAGGATATTCTGAATAAGTCGGCCATGAATCTCTCCGGCGGACAACAGCAAAGGCTCTGCATTGCCCGCGCACTGGCGATGAAACCGGATGTTTTATTGATGGATGAGCCTACGTCCGCGCTCGATCCGATTTCCACTGCCAAAATTGAGGAGTTGATTGAAGAGCTGAAAAAAGATTATACTATTATTATCGTTACCCATAACATGCAGCAGGCGGCCAGGATTTCCGATGAAACAGCTTTTTTTTATTTGGGTAATCTTGTCGAATATAATAAAACTGAAAAAATATTCACCAATCCGGATGTAAAACAGACGGAAGATTATATTACAGGAAGATTCGGCTAAGGATTAACTGGAGGATTTTTTATGGAAGAAAGAAAACACACCAGTTTACATTATGAGATGGAGTTGCAGGAGATAAAAAACAACCTTATTTATCTTGGCGCGTTGACGGAAAAAGCCATTCGCATGGCCATGCAATCGCTAACCGATAGAAATACAGAAATGGCCAATAATGTTATTGCCAATGATTATGAAATTGATAAAATGGATAAAGAAATAGAGGAGAAATGTATCAAAATGCTGGCATTGCGCCAGCCGACCGCGATTGATTTGAGGTTTATTACGACAGCAATTAAGATCACCGGGCATTTGGAAAGAATCGGCGATATGGCTGTGAACATCGCGGAAAAAGCCGTTCAGCTCAATCAGGAACCAAAGCTCAAGCCGTATATCGATTTGCCCAATATGTCTTCCATTGTAGAAAAGATGGTTGCAAAGTCCCTGGATGCACTGATTAAAAGCGATTTGCAGATAGCTGATGAAGTTAGAGAGATAGAACAAGTGGTTGATGATCTCAATGAACAGATTTTCCGCGAGCTTTTGACGTTTATGATGGAGGATTCCAAATCTATACACCGGGCTCTATTGATTATGCACGTATCGAAGAATCTGGAACGCATCGCCGATCACGCCCAGGGCATTGCGGATATGGTAACGTACATGATAACCGGTGAAAACGTTCGTCATCTTTCCAAAGAACCAAATTGAGGAAAATCGCGTGAAAAAGAGCCTTTTTTATAAAATATTTTTCAGCTATCTGGTCATCATTTGCATATCTTTTTTCCTTTTAGATATATTCATGCGCGATGAGGTCAGAAAAGTCCTTACTTCGCGGATTGAAAATGAATTAATTTCTTACGCCAATCTTATTGACCTGACTTTTTCGGGAAAAACTTCCGGACAAGTCAAGAAAATTGCAGAGATATCTGATTCCAGAGTAACACTGATAGATACGCGAGGTAAGGTATTCGCTGATTCGGAAAAAGATGTAGCCTTGCTGGAAAATCATTTTAATCGTCCTGAAATACAGGAAGCCCGGCTTCGTGGTATGGGTAAGTCTGTTCGATTCAGTGAGTCCATCGGCATAGATATGCTCTACGTTGCTGTTGCCGTTAAAGATGGTCAGGGTATTCAAGGGTACATCAGAATGGCACGTCCTCTGAATGACGTGCAGAACGTTATCGACAAAGTATACCAATATATTCTCCTGACAATATTCGTCGTCGCGATTATTGCACTCGGAATAGCGTTATTCTTTTCCTATCGTTTGTATGAGCCAATCAACACCATGAAGCAATTTACCGAAAAGTTACGACGGGGAGAACCGGTTGGTTCAATCATTATAGGGACTTCCGATGAAACAAGAACGCTGGCTGATAATATTAATTACCTTGTGGAGGAATTAAGGGATAAAATAAAAGTTGCCAATGAAGAAAAAGGCAAATTGATGGCGGCCTTTACCAGCATGACCGAGGGTGTCCTGATTGTTAATTCTCAGGATTTGATAGAATTTATCAGCCCCGTTTTAAGCAATATGCTTGCGGTGCAATACGGCGATGTTCAAGGCAAGACGCTTATGGAGGCTTTCCGCAGTGTGGATTTGCAGAAGGTCTTCTCGGAATTTAAAGAAAAACGCGTGAATGTATCGCGAGAAATTGTTCTCGGAGGAATGGATCCTGTCATTCTAAACGTCAGCATTTCCGCTGTTTACGGATTACCCGATGAAGAAAAGGCGATGATTGTCTTTCACGATGTTACGAGGCTCAAAAAACTCGAGCAGATTCGGATGGATTTTGTGGCCAATGTCACTCATGAAATCAGGACGCCGTTGACGGCGATTATCGGCTATCTGGAAACAATCAAAACCGGTGATATAAATAATATCGAGGAGACAAAAAAATTTATAGACGTGAGTCTGAGGCAGGCCGAAAGACTAAACCGCCTTGTCGAAGATTTACTGACTATATCAAATATCGAAATGAAAGAGACCGTTCTTAACTTTGAAAGCGTTTCTCTGAGGGCAGCGGTAAACAATGTGATTTCCCTGATTCAGTCGAAGGCCAATCAAAAAAAGATAGTCCTTCATAACAACGTGCCCGATAATTTTATTCCGATAAAAGCCGACAGAGACAAGCTCACGCAAATACTAGTCAACATACTGGATAACGCCGTTAAATTCACGCCGGACGGCGGAAAAGTTGTCATTGAAGCGGAAAAATCTGAATTTTACGCCATCGTATCTGTAACCGATACGGGAAGTGGTGTGCCAAGCGATGAAGTACAACGCCTAGGCGAGCGTTTTTATCGCGTCGATAAATCCCGTTCACGTGATCTGGGTGGCACCGGTCTTGGTTTGTCTATCGTTAAGCACCTGATGATCGCACATGCCGGCAGAATGGAAATTCAAAGCCAGTTGGGAAGAGGCACAAAAGTTTCTTTATTTTTTCCCTCTGTAAAAGCATAATGATTCAATTGAGACAATTTGTTTGAAATATGAGGAGAAATATTATGAGCAACGAAACGCCTTGGTATTTGAAGAAATCACCTTTGGGCAATGCCTATCAGCATTTTTCTAACGTTGCCCGGCAAAAAACTGTTTTGGATGCAAAAACGAAAGAACTGATTAGATTATCCGTCGCATCCGTTTTCAGATGTAGTCATTGCACGGAACATCATATTAAAGATGCGCTTGATGCCGGAGCTACGAAAGAGGAAATTTCAGAAGCTTTGCTTTTGGCGTCTTTGCAAGCTGCAGGCACGCAATTGAATTGGAGCAAGGAATTATTTGAAAAATATCTAAGAGATTAGTTTAGATTATTAAGTATCAGATAATTTTTTATATTGATATGTTAACATGATTCGCGGTAGAATAAAAATCTATAACTTCCTCTTAAAATGCTCTTGACACACCAGAAGACGTTTCTTATAATTATTTTAACGGCAAGAAAGTTTTTATCAACTTGGTAACGAAACTGACTATATCGGATCAGGAGGTGTGCCCGCAAAACTTCTACTCTTTAGAGATAACAATTCATCATCCCCAGGAGCGATTTGATGACGAATGCTAAAAAAGCTAAAGTGCGAACTATTGCAATGGAGATGGTCGAATCAGTAAAAAAAGCTCCGGAGAAATATTTTGTGGTGGACACGAGTGCTCTGGAATATGGAATGGATGTATTTGAAAAGCTACGTCAGGGTGGCCGTAATTGTGTGCTGATTCCTTATGCGACGTGGGAAGAACTGGATAGTCATAAAACTGGAAACGATTTCAAGGCGGACATCGCCCGTAACGTCATTCGCAACATCCGTAATTTATTCCGGGCAAAAGATCATTCCGTGCGGTTTTTTCAATATGATTTCAATCTGGTGAAAGATGCCGATCTCAAGATTGATAAAAACGACCATTGCATCATTGCCACTGCGATCAACGCTAAAAAGAAACTGAGCAAGGCAAAAGTTATTCTTGTTACACAGGACGCCGCTCTTGAAACTCTTGCCTTGAATTTCGGACTCGATGTTCAGTCCGTCAAAATGCATCAAACGGAAATTAAACAGCACCACACCACCCGTACAACCGTCAATATTCAAAGGGACTGGATTTCCGATAAAACCTTTCCATTGAAACTTCCCGAAGCCAAACTGGCTGCCCAGCTGGAACAGGTTCGGTTTAATGAAGGCGTTGTTTGTTACTGCGATGTCGATGGTGTTTGGGGACCGGCCTTTGCCGCTGTACGTAAAGGCGATTATTTCCGTATTATCGATAAGGACATTAATCTGCTGGGGATAAGACCGCGTTCCAATAACGGTGACATCAACTGGGCCCAGTTTATTGCCATGGATTTGCTGCGCGACGAATCTATACCTCTGGTTGCTCTCACCGGCAAGGCGGGAACAGCCAAAACCTTTCTTGCGCTGCTTGCCGCTTTTGAACAGGCGTCGCATTACCGGCAGATTCTGGTTAGCCGTGCCACAATCCAGTTGGGAAACAAGGATCGTCTGGGCTATTCGCCGGGAGACATCGACGCAAAAATGAAGCCCTGGATGCATCCGATTTTCGACAATATCAATGCCATCAAAGGACTTGTTGACGATAGGACGAAAGATAAGATCAGCGACTGGCTGGCTAACGGAAAAATCGAAATGCTGGATCTGGACAAGATTCGCGGCCGCTCCATTCAAAAATGTTATGTGATCGTCGATGAAATTCAGAATCTTCCGCCATCACATGTCAAAGCTATTGCGACGCGCAGTGGCGAGGGAACGAAAATGGTTTTCACCGGTGATTTTTCTTACGACCAGATTGATGTTCCCTGGCTCGACGAGCGCTCCAACGGTCTTTCCGTACTCAACGCGAAGATGACGGGCAGCCGTCTCTTCGGGAGCGTGCATCTGGATCAGGCCATCCGTTCGGAACTCACCAAGGAAATTCTGGAGCGCTGGTAATAAAGAACTATATTGTTATAAATTACAAAGACCAGGATGACTTAATAACGATATGGAAAGTGTTATTGCTAAAGCGATAAAGTTGAAATGCCAGCCGGTGGCACTTTTGTGGTCTGCTGAAAAACCGGCGAATGCCATGCAGTTTGCCGAAGGTAAGTGGGGTTGCGTAATGTGGCTTGTTGTCCATGCTGCCAAGGGCAAGCCTGCGGTTGCCGATAAGAAAACATTCGGTTGCTTTGGCGGAGGCGTGGGATTGGGCTTTGGCAACCAGTACAAGAATTTCCCCGGCGGAGAAGAAGGTTTTTGCCACTTTCTTTCCAATGGTAATGCCAAACGTCAAGGTGGAATGGAGATTGCCGAAAAAATCAAACCCTTCATGACCAAAGAAAGCTACGATAATTTCCTGCACGGTGAACGTTATATAAAAAGTCCTGACCTTGTTGAGAAATTTATCCGACAGCTGCCTTTAATGGAAATACCCTTGACCTACGTAGTTTTTAAGCCTTTATCTGATGTTGATATATCTAAAGAGAAACCACAGTCTGTGATTTTCTTCGTTAATCCCGATCAGCTTTCCGCACTGACGGTTTTGGTCAATTATGGGCGCGGCGATAATGAAAATGTAATTATTCCTTATGCTGCCGGATGCCAGACCATCGGCATTTATCCTTATCGCGAAGATCAATCAATAAAGCCTCGTGCGGTTGTCGGTCTTACCGATCTTTCCGCCCGCGTTTATGTTCGCAAACAATTGGGCAATCCTAATTTTATGACTTTTACTGTTCCTTACGCGTTTTTTGAAGAAATGGAACAAAACGTTGCTGGCTCATTTATGGAGCGTCACGCCTGGCAAAGCCTTTTATCTGATAATAAATAACTTCACTTGATAAAACCAATAATTTCAAAATCCTTTCGTATGATTGTTTGCCGGTAAAATTATCTGTATCTTAACCTATTCGTCATCATTGTGTAACATAAAAAGTTTAAATGTGCCCCTAAATATCCCACTAGGGAAAATTCAATTTAGGAGGAAGAAATGAAGAAATTTTGGTTGTTTTTGTTGTCACTGGGGTTGATCATGGCCTTCAGCGTGTCAGCTTTCGCGGTTGATGTTAAGGTAAGCGGAGAATACTACGCCGCCGGATTGTACTTAAACAAGACCAACGTAAATAACTTTGATGAATGCGATGCTATCGCCAATCTGAGCACAGCGTTCTTTTATCAGAGATTGCGTGTGGGAACGGACTTTATCGTCTCTCCGGGTTTAAAACTGGTTACCCGTTTTGATGCCATGGAAAGAATCTGGGGTGGTGTCAGAAATACAGAGTCTGAACCACCGGAATTAGCTGCAGATTCGGCACAAAGCCGCTCCGAAAATGAAAACATCGCAGTTGACTGGGTCTACATTAATTATGTATCGCCAATAGGAACTTTTGATGTCGGTATTATGAATGATGGCAGCACTGGGACCGTTTTCGCCAACAGCTATGCTCCGTCTGCCCGCATAAAATATGCTTACACCATAAATCCATTCACATTAAGCC